>NC_008278.1:6873106-7497934 GCF_000058485.1 Frankia alni ACN14a | reverse complement strand
CGGCGGGCGGGGCCGGCCGGGTCGGCGGACCCGGCCGTGTGGCATTTGCTTACCAGCAGTCATCGCGGTGTCCGGCCCCGGCTTGCCGTGGGTCGCGGTCGGTCCCACGGTGGCTTCGGGTGGACGATGGCGGCCTGCGGTTGCGTCTGGACCGAGTCGGTCGCCCAGGTTGGGTCGCGGTCGGGGAGGGGCCGCGGGACGGGCCGGGCTCGCCGATGACGGCGGGCGGGGTGCGGTCGCCGGGTCGTCCGCGGCACCGGCATGTGTACGCTAGGTCGAACCGCGGTGTTAGACCGCTTCGTTTGTCGTGGGATGCGCTTGCGCGGGCCGTGTGGGGCCCACCCCTCGGCGGCGGAGATCACCGCCCGCGTCCATCTTGCAGACGGAGTCTTCACGTGAGTAAGCGCACCTTCCAGCCGAACAACCGCCGGCGGGCCCGCACGCACGGGTTCCGGCTGCGCATGCGGACCCGCGCTGGTCGTTCCATCGTCTCTGCCCGCCGTCGCAAGGGCCGCAGCGAGCTCTCCGCCTGACGGCGGGTTCCTGCTGTACCCCGGCTGACATGCTTCCCGAGGTCTCCCGCGTGCGGACCCGGGGCGAGCATGCCCACGTGGGGACCGCGGGCCGGCGGACCAGGTCCGGTCCACTGGTTGTCCACAGCGTGTGGACAACCAGTGGGGAGCCCCCACGCGCGGGTTTCGTCGTCGGACGCCGGGTCGGCAAGGCCGTGGTGCGCAACCGGGTGCGTCGCCGCCTGCGAGAGCAGGTGCGGGCCCGGTTGGACCGGCTGCCCCCGGGAACGATGGTCGTCGTCCGCGCCCTGCCGGAGGCGGCCTCGGCCAGCTCCGAGCGGCTCGGTCAGGCCCTGGACGACGCGATTGCGCGGGCCCTGCGTGCCCGCCCGGCCGCGGATGGTCGGGGTTCGGACGGTCGGGGCGACGGCGCGCGTGCGCAGCCGGCCCGACCGGCGCGGCTCGTGGTGGGAAGCGGCCGATGACCGTCGGGATGTTCCTGCTCGTGGCGCTGGCCGTGGCCCTTGTCCTTGATCTTGTGCTGGCCTCCGGGCTGGCCCGCAGGCGCCTGCCGACCGTGGCCCGCACCGCCGACGGGGCGGTCCGAGGGCCGCTGGCCTGGGTGTTCGCCGGGCTCGTGCGGCTCTATCGGGCCGGCTGGTCGGGCCGCAACGCCGGCATGTGCCGGTTCGAGCCGTCGTGCAGCGCCTACGCGCTGACGGCGGTTCGCCGCCATGGCGGCATGCGCGGTGGGGCGTTGGCCGTCGGCCGGCTGCTGCGCTGCCAGCCGCTCTCGGCCGGCGGGTACGACCCGGTCCCCGGCGAGCCCACCGACCGGCATGTGCCCTCCGATCGGCCTGCGCCCACCGGCAGGCCGCCGGGTATCGGGACGGATCCCGGAACGACCGCCGATCCGGGAACCAGCGCGGGGCCGGGAGTCGTTCGCAAACCCAGAGGGGTGACGACCGTCTCCGGGCGTGGTAACCGCGCGGTCGCGCCCGGATCACCGGTGCGGTCGCGCCGGCCCACAGGCATGGCTTTCCGTCTCCGGCCGAGGGGACGCGGGCCGAGATCGTCGGTTCCGGTCGCGGACCGTGGGCGTGAGGAGTCCGAACGTTGTTGAATCCCCTTTACCATCTCGCGGCGAACGCGATCGTCTTCTTCCACAAGGGGTTCGCGCCGATCTTCGGCGCCGACAGCTTCTTCGCCTGGGCCTTCTCGGTCGTCCTGCTCGTCATCGCGGTGCGTGTCCTGATCTTCCCGCTGTTCGTCAAGCAGGTGAAGTCGCAGCGGACGATGCAGATGATGCAGCCTCGGATCAAGGAGATCCGGGAGAAGTACGGGCACGACAAGCCCCGCATGCAGCAAGAGATCATGGCGCTGCAGAAGGAGCACGGCAACCCGCTTCTCGGCTGCCTGCCGATTCTGCTCCAGATCCCGTTGTTCATCTCGCTGTTCCACGTGTTCACCCACCTGGCCCCGATGAACGAGGGCCCGAACGGCGCCCTTGTCTGGCGGCCCCGGGTGGGGCTGTCCGCGGACCAGGTCGAGCAGATCGCCTCGGCCAAGGTCTTCGGGATCTCGCTCGCCAGCGAGTTCGGTTCCGACAGCGACTTCGTGCACTTCCTCGGGGTGAACAGCACCCACGTCAAGATCCTCGCGGTCGTGCTGATCGTGCTGATGGGTCTGACCACCTTCATGACCCAGCGGCAGATCATGGCTCGTACCGGGCCGGTGGATCCGCAGCAGGCGATCGTCCAGAAGGTTCTGCTCTACGGCTCCCCGCTGATGCTCGCGATCTTCGGTTTCCGGTTCCCGATCGCGGTGCTGCTCTACTGGCTGACGACCAACCTGTGGAGCATGGGCCAGCAGTTCTTCGTGATCAAGAGGATGCCGCCGGTCCGCCCACTCGCCGCCGGTGGCCGGCTCCCCGGTGCTCGCACCGGCGCCGATGCAGCGCCCACTCCGGCGCGTCCGGCGCCCGGCGTGCGTGCCGGTGCCAAGTCCAGGAACCGCGCGCGGCCGGCGGCTGCGGGCGGCCCGAGCCTGGCCAAGAGCGGCGACTCCGGCGCGGGGGCGATGGCCGCGACGGGCGGCGGTTCGACCGCGGCGAAGGGTGCCGGGGTCAAGGGCGGTGCGGCGAAGGCAGGGCGAGGCTCGTCGTCGGCCCCGCCCGGGACCCGGTCCCGCAGCGGCGCGTCGGCGGCGGCAAAGCCCTCGCAGCCGCCTGCCGCCCCGCCGGTCGCGGGCGCGGCCGGGGGAGCCGATGACGTCCCCGCAGCGGCGCGTTCCACGGCCGCGGGGGGGAAGACTGCGGGAGGGAAGGCCTCGTCGGGCGGCCGTAAGAGCTCACCGGGCAAGGCCGCCGCAGCGGCCGGCAGCGGTGCGGAACCCGCGGCCGTGCCCGCGGCGGGCGACGGCGCGGCGACCCGCCCCGTCCCGGCTCCCGCCGGCGTCCGCCGCCAGGTCGGTGGTTCCCGTCCCGCCAAGCGGCGAGGCAAGGGCAAGCGGCCCGGCGGGCGGCGTTGACCCGGGGAGCCCTTCCCCGGCCGGCGGGCGAACTCGCCGGTCCCCCTGATTTCGTCACGATGCGGGGGCATCCCGTAATCTCTGCTCCGCCGCCCCCTGTTCCCCTGGAGAAGCGCTGATGACCGGTTCGGCACCTGACCTGGCTGTGGATGGAGCTGGAGTCTCCGAAGAGCAAGGCTCCCCGGAGGAGGCCGGGCTCAGCCCGCAGGAGCGGCGACTCGTCGACCTCGAACAGGAGGGGGAGATCGCCGCCGACTACATCGAGGGCCTGCTCGACATCGTCGACATGGACGGCGACCTCGATCTCGACGTCGAGGGTGGTCGGGCTGTCGTCGCGGTGGTCGGCGAGAGGCTCGACAAGCTGATCGGGACCGGCGGTGAGACCCTCGAGGCGCTGCAGGAACTCACCAGGCTCGCCGTCCTGCAGAAGACCGGGAACCGTAGCCGCCTCATGCTCGACGTCGGCGGTCACCGAGCGCGGCGTCGGGTCGAACTCCGTAAGATCGCGACGGCGGCGGCGGAGCGCGCGATCGAACGGGGCAAGCCCGAGACGCTCGCCCCGATGACCCCGTTCGAGCGCAAGGTCGTCCACGACGCCATCGCCGAGATCGACGGCGTCCACAGTGAGTCCGAGGGCGAGGAGCCGAGCCGGCGGGTCGTCATCCTGCTCGGCTGACCCGGCCCCTGGCTGCCCCGGCCCCCGCTCGACCGGCACTCGGCCGCCCGGCATGGGGACGACCGGCGCGCGGGCGTCTGATGCGGAGTGTTGCGCGCGGACCTCGCCGGGCGGGCACAACGACCTCCCCCGCGATGGGGGTCGGTGTCGGGCGCTAGATTCGGGCTGGAGGTGCGGCGGTAGGCGCCGCTGCTGATCGGGGGATGCCGTGCCGCCTGCGGGCCGTCGTCGGCCTGGGCGGTCCACGGTGGTGGCGGCCGGCGCGGTCGCGCTCGGCCTGGCCGGCGTCCTGGGCCTGTTGCACGCCTACCTGACCAGGCCACTCTGGTACGACGAGATCTGGCGGGCGCACTTCGTCAGCGAGCCGCTGGCGTCGTTCTGGTCGGAGCTGACGGTCGCCAACACCCCGTCCGCGCTCGGCTGGCTCGGGATCACCCGGCTCGCGGGCGAGGCGTTCGGTTGGCACTCGTGGTCGCTGCGGCTGCCCGGCTTCGTCGCGCTGCCCCTGCTCGGGGCCGCGATCGTCGTGCTCACCCGCAGGTTCGCCGGGACGACCTCGGCGGTGTTCGCCGCCGGCTGGCTGTGCCTGAACACGACGTTTCTGGACCTCGCCACCCAGCTCAAGCCGTACACGGTCGAGGCGCTCGCCGCGGTGTGCATCGTCGTCGTCTGGACCTCGGACCCGCGCGAGCCGCCCGACGAGGTCCCGGCCGCCGGGGCCGCGCGAGGGCCCGACCGTGGCCGCCTGGTCCGGCGGACGGCGGCGGGGGTGCTGGCGCTCGTCGCCGTGCCTGGGATCTTCGTGGTGCTCCCGCTGGTTGCGGTCGACGTGTGGCGGGGCCCGGCGCGGCGGTGGCGGCTGGTCGAGTGCCTGCCCGCGCTCGCCCTCAGCACCGTGCACACCGTCGGGTTCGTCGCCCACCAGTCCAGTCAGCGCAATGGCGACTACTGGGATCGCCAGTTCCTCGCCGGCCGCGGGCCGTGGGCGGCACTGCGGTTCGTCGCCGATCAGGTCCGTGCCACCGTCACCGGCTCGCCGCCGGGAATCGACCGCTTCGACCCGAGCCTCGTCCACGGCACGGTGCCCGCCGGGCCGTTCGGTTCCGCACCGGCCGTCCTGATCGCGGTCGCGGTCGTCGTGGCGGGCGGAACCGGCGTCGTGGCGCTCGCCCGTCACCGGCAGGGCCGGACTCTGCTCGCCGCGCTCGGCGGCGCGGAGCTGATGATGCTCGGCGCGAGCGCCGCTCGGTACTGGCCGTTCGGACCGACCCGGACCAACCTGTACGTGGTGCCACTGCTCGTTGTTGTGGTGGTGGTGGGTGCCGAGCGGGTGATTCGGTCCCTCCTGTCGGCGGTGCGAGGCCATCTGCCCCGCGGCGGGCCCCAGCGGGCCGCTGGGCGCTCGAAGGGTAGTCCCCCAACCCTCACCCTGCCGGGATCCGTGGCCGAGCGCTCACATTCCGTCTTCTCGCCGAGGGTGGTGACGGAAGGCGACGGTACGCTTGCACTCTCCGGGACGCTGGTCCCGACTCCCCCGGCCTCTCCCGCCTCTCCGGCTTCTCCTGTGTCCCCGGCTTCTCCGCCGCCTTCACCCCCGGTCGGCGCCACGCCGGTGCCTGGACTCGCGGTCTCGCGAGTCGGCCTCGCCCGGGCCGCGGTAGCGCTCCCCCTCGCGGCGGTCGTCGCGATCACCGGCTGCGGGGTGCTGCTCATGCAGACGTCGGTGTCGGGCAGCCGTCCACTCTGGGAACACCAGGACCGCCTGCGCGGCCTGGACCTGATGGTCGACGCGGCCATCGTCACCCGACGGGTGGCCCGGCCCGGTGACGTCGTCGCGGTCGGCGGCAGACTGGCCCGTCCGGGTTGGCTCTACGCGATGGAGGCCAGCGACGACGGGCCGCGCGAGCCCAGCGATCTCCAGCCCGGCCCCGCAGGGGACGGCCGCCCGCGGCGAAGCGGCGCCGGCGGCACGGCCGACTCCGCCGCCGGCGAGAGGTCTGCCGGCGAGAGGTCTGCCGGCGAGAGTCCCGCGACTGAGACGTCCGCCGGCGAGGTGTCCGCGGACGGGGTGTCCGCGGGTGGAGGGTCCGCCGGTGGCGCCCGGGTGGCGATACCCGCGCCGCGCCGCGCCGTCCTCGTCGGCCGTTCGGGGGCCGACGGGGTGAGCGTCGTCGATGGCCACCGGCCCGCGGGACGTGCGGCGGATGCCCGGGCGGCCGGAAGCGGCGGGGCAGGTACGCCCGCCCGGATCCCCCGACGGGACACCGTCTTCTTCGGCGGCGCCGCGCCCGCGCTGCTGCGCCAGCTTGCGCAGCGCCCCGTTCCGCCCGGGCACCTGCTCGTCTTCGTCTTCGACATCGAGCGGACGGGCCTGGCTGGTCAGCTCGCGCCGTTGCACCGGGCCGGCTGGTGCGCGACCGAGGACTGGACCTTCCGGCTGACCGGCGTGCTGACCCGCTATGACCGTTGCTCCGCAGGCACCCCGCCGCCCCGGCGGGTCATCGTCGCCTACCACTGACCCGGCCTCCGCCGGTGACCCCGACCATCGGTGTCGGGGCTCGGCGTCCGACGTCACGCCCGAGCGGCGCTACGTCGGTGACCTCGGCCCGCGGTGACCTCGGCCCGCGGTGGCCCCGGGCTCGCAGCGGCGGCTGATGCGGGCCGACGGGACCCGACGGCACCGCGGCGTATGCCCCGCCCGGTGCAGCGGGGATGCTTGTCGGGTGCGCGATCCTCTGCTGCTGTCGTCCTGCCTCTCCCGACCCGCGGTCCCCGGCGGCGGTCCACCCGGCTGGCTGCCTCGGCCGGGGTCCGGCCGGCCCCGCCCACCCGGCGCCGGCACCGCCGCCACTGTCGGTGGTGGCTCAGACGGCGACGGTGGTGCCGACGGCGGGGATGGCACCACCGGACTGGCCCGGGTGGGTGTGCGATGACCGACTCGGACCCCTCGCGTCCGGTGCGTCCCGTGGGTCCCCCGCCAGCGGCACCGGCGGCCGCGGCCGAGCTGTTCGGCCCGCGTCTCGCGGCGGCGGAGCGTTTCACCGAGCTGCTGGCGACCGCGGGAGTGGAACGCGGGCTGATCGGTCCGCGGGAGACCGACCGGCTGTGGGAGCGGCATGTGATCAACTGTGGGGTTCTCGCCGAGGTCGTTCCCGAGGGTGCCGACGCCGTTGACGTGGGCAGCGGCGCCGGTCTGCCGGGAATTCCCCTCGCGCTGGCCCGCCCGGACGTGCGGGTCGTGCTGCTCGAACCGATGGAACGACGCTGCCGCTTTCTGCAGGAGGTTGTGGCTGCCGTGGGTCTGGAGGAGCAGGTTTCCGTCCTGCGTGGCCGCGCGCCGGATGCCGGAATCGGCCCGGAGGGTCGTAGATTCGGGGTTGCCGTCGCACGCGCGGTCGCCCCGCTCGAGCGGCTGGGCGCAATCCTCCTTCCGATGCTGCAACCGGGTGGTGTCATGCTGGCGATGCGCGGTTCGCGGATCCTGGAGGAGTTGCAGGACGCGCGCGGCAGTCTCGGAACCCAGGGGTGGCATCCCGTGGATGTCGTGGTGTGCGGAGAGGGACGGGTGGACGAACCCACTCGCGTCCTCCGAGCCGTGCGGTCATCCCAGCTCTCCCGGGCCGAAGGCAGGAAAGGGCGCGGCGACGGTGAGCGGCACGATGGCAGACAGGTCAGACGAACGGCGCGGGACTCACGACGATCACGGGAGGTCGATCGTGACCAGCCGACGCGTGGGCAGTCTCGTTCCACGTGAAACAGCGTCGACGGGCCGAGGCGGATCCGTGGGCGGGGGATATCGGGGTCACGACTCCGTCATTCCCCCGCTGGACCCGCTCGACCGGTCGACCCCGATCGGAGCGGCGGCGGCAGCAGCAGTGGAAGCCTTGGCGGCAGAACGACGACAACCATTCCCCCGTCCCACTCGGCGGCGCATCATCTCGGTGGCCAACCAGAAGGGCGGCGTGGGCAAGACGACGACGACGGTCAACCTGGCCGCGGCCCTGGCGTCGCACGGCATCCGTGTCCTGGTGATCGATCTCGATCCGCAGGGAAACGCGTCGACGGCGCTCGGCATCGACCACCACTCCGGCGTCCCCTCCATCTACGAGGTGCTGCTCGGGGACCGTCCGCTTGACGAGGTCATCGTGGCCTCGGCCGAGGCACCCGCGCTGTTCTGTGCCCCGGCGACGATCGACCTGGCCGGTGCCGAGATCGAGCTCGTCTCGCTCGTGGCGCGGGAGAACCGCCTGCACCGGGCCATCCAGAGCATGCAGCGTGAGGTCGACTACGTCCTCATCGACTGTCCTCCGTCGCTGGGCCTGTTGACCGTCAACGCGCTGGTGGCGGCGCGGGAGCTGCTCATCCCGATCCAGTGCGAGTACTACGCGCTGGAGGGACTCGGCATGCTGTTGCGCAACGTGGAGCTCGTCCAGGCCCACCTCAACCAGGACCTGCGCCTGTCGACGATTCTGTTGACCATGTACGACTCGCGCACCAGGCTGGCCGATCAGGTCGTGCACGAGGTCAAGGAGCACTTCGGGGACCGGGTGCTGGGCACGACGATCCCCCGTAACGTCCGGCTCGCGGAGGCCCCGAGCTACGGGCAGTCGGCGCTGACCTACGACCCGACCTCCCGCGGCTCCCTGTCCTACCTGGCCGCGGCCCGTGAGCTCGCCGAGCGGGGCTTCGAGCCGAACGGTGCGGTCAGGTGAGCGCGCGCCGCAGCGGACTGGGGCGCGGGCTCGGGGCGCTCATCCCCGTCGCCCCCCCGCCCGCGGACGGGCCCGACGCCGTTCGCCTCGCGGCCGACGGAGGCCGTCCCGACGGCGGGGGCGGGCCCCTCGGCGCCTTCGGCCTGCGGGGTGGGGACAGCACCGGTCCGCTGCCCGTCCACGGCGCCACCTTCCGCGAGCTGGAGGTCGGGTGGATCGTCCCGAACCCGCGCCAGCCTCGGACGCACTTCGACGAGGACGCGCTGGAGGAACTCGCGGCGAGCCTGCGCGAGGTCGGCCTGCTTCAGCCGGTCGTGGTCCGGCAGGTGGCGCGGGAGCAGTACGAGCTCGTGATGGGAGAGCGGCGCTGGCGGGCGTCCCAGCTCGCCGAGCTGACCCGCATCCCCGCGATCGTGCGGGAGACCGCCGACGACGCCATGCTGCGCGATGCCCTGCTGGAGAACCTGCACCGCCAGCAGCTCAACCCGCTGGAGGAGGCGGCGGCGTACGAACAGCTCCTCAAGGACTTCGGGGCGACCCACGAGGAGCTCGCCGGCCGGCTCGGCCGGTCCCGCTCGCACGTCACCAACACCATCCGCCTGCTCGGCCTGTCGCCGGCGGTGCAGCGGCGCGTCGCGGCCGGCGTGCTCTCGGCGGGGCATGCGCGGGCGCTGCTCTCGCTGCGGGATCCCGAGGCCCAGGACCGGCTCGCCACCCGCATCGTCGCGGAGGGGCTGTCCGTCCGGGCCGTCGAGGAGATCGTCGCGCTGGACGAGGACACGCCGCGCAAGCGCGCTCCGCGCGGCCCACGCTCGACCCCACCCACCCTGTCGCGACTCGCCGACCAGCTTTCGGACCGCTTCGAGACGCGGGTGAAGGTCGACATGGGTCGCACCAAGGGAAAGATCACGGTTGAGTTCGGCTCGCTTGAGGACCTGGAGCGGATCGTCGCGGTGATGTCCCCCGCGACCGCGTCGGACGCCGCTTCGCCGCGTTAGTCGTCCCGGCCGCGTCGCCGTCGTCGCGTCCTCGCCACGACGGCGGGCCCATGACGCCCGCGCCTGCCTACGAACCGGTCCGAGGCGCGGCCTGGTCGGGCGCGGCTGGGCCGGCCGACCCGACGGGAACGCGTCGTCGCGGTGCCGTTCGACGCCGCGGTACCGGCGGTGGCGGTGGCGGCGAACCGGGTTTGATCCCGCTATGTCGCCCGACGGGGGACGCGCGGGAAGCGCGAGGACCGCCGGTTCCTGGAGAATCGCGCTGACGGCCCGGCGGGAGGATACGCGGGAAGTGGCGAGGACCGCCGGTACGGGACGCGGGGGCGCGGCGTCCCGGCGGCGGTCAGGCGGGGTTGCCGGCTTGGCCGACCTTGCGGAGCACGCCCTCCGGCGTCATCGAACCGAGCAGCCGTTCCAGCGCGACCTCGACGTCCTCGCGCCAGCTCACCGTGTTCTTCACCTCGAGACGCAACCGAGGCCACCGGTGATGGGGACGGACCGTCTTGAATCCGACGGCCAGCAGGTAGTCGGCCGGCACCACGCACCGGGTGCCCGAGTCCTGCAGGTCACCGAACGCCTCCACCGCCTTGAACCCCCGCCGCAGGATCTCCTTGGTGACGGACTGGATGAGGATGCGTCCAAGGCCCTGGCCGGCGAACTCCTCCACGATGAGCGCCGTCATCAGCAGGACCGCGTCCGGTGACACTGGGCTGGTGGGGAAGGCGACCGAGCGCGGCACGTACGCGGGCGGCGCGAACATGACGAAGCCGGCCGGGACGTCATCGATATAGACGATTTTCCCGCAGCTTCCCCATTCGAGAAGCGCCGCGGAAACCCAGGCCTCCTTCTCCAGGTCGGTGGCTCCGGTCTCCTCCGCGCGACTGCGCGCGACCGGATCGAGCTCCCAGAACACGCAGCGGCGGCAGGGCAGCGGCATGTCGTCGATGTTGTCCAAGGTGATGTTCGCGATGCGACGGCTCATCGAAAGGGCACTCCCGCGGTCGGCCACCGGGCCGCCGTCCGCAGCGGTTGCGGGGACGGCGGCCGTGTTGGCCTCAGCCTAGGCCGACCGGCGCGGATCAACCCTCGACGCACCGCTTCCGTTTCACGTGAAACCCCTCTCGCACCCGGAGTGTGTCCGGAGCCGGGTGGCGGCGGGCCGGCGGGCCGGCGCTTCTCCGTCCCCGTCGACGAGGGGCCGGCGGACCCGTCAGGCGCGACCGGCAAGCCGGGGGACGTGGAGCTGGCCCGTCGGGGCGTCCAGCTCCGGCGGGAGGAACAGCCGCTGCGTCGCCGCGAGAACCGCCTCGGCGACCGCGGCCCGGAAATCGGTCGAACCGAGCGCGCGGGCGTCGTGATCGTTGGTCAGGTAGCCGAGGTCGAGCCGGACCGTCGGCATCCGGGTGCGGCGGAGCAGATCCCAGACCTTCGGATGGGTGCGGCAGTCCAGCATGTCGGTACGGGAGACGATCTCGCGCTGGACGAGCTGGGCGAAGCGCTCGCCGACGGCCGAGGATCCGCGGGCGTTTCCGTAGTAGTAGGCCGATACCCCCTGCGCGTGGCGGGAGGTGCTGCCTTCCGTGTGCAGGGAGATCAGGAGGTCGGCTTCCAGCTCGTTCGCGCGGGCGGCGCGTTCCTCCTCGCTCGGCGACTCGTCCGGGCCGTGGATGAGGTGGGACTCCAGGCCCGAGTCGAGCAGGCGGGTGGTGAGCCGGGCGGCGAGATCGGCCATCAGGTCCCGCTCGCACAGGCCGCCGCTGACGATGCCGAGGTCGTCGCCACCGTGCCCGGGATCGAGGGCGACAACCACCCCCAGCAGTGAGGTGCCGCGGGCGAGCAGGCGGACGGATTCGCGCAGCACATCGGGACGACCACCGGTCACGGTGCGGCGCAGCCGCTTGAGCTCACGCAGCGTCCGCGGGCCGCAGCGGCCGTCCGGATCCAGGCCGCGGTTGCGCTGGAAGTCGCGCACCGCGCTCTCGGTGCGGGGGCCGAAGATGCCGTCGGTCCGGCCGATGTCGAAGCCCATGTTGAACAGGCGCTCCTGCAGCGCGGCCACGTCGTCTCCGACGAAGGGGTGCGCGGCGCTGAAATAGAGCAACCTGTCGCCGAGATTGTGCCGGGCCTCCTCGAGCGCCCGCGCCGTATTCGGACCGAGTATCCCGTCGACGGACAGCCCACGACTCTGCTGGAAGGCCCGCAGCGCATTGTCGAGGTCGCGATCGAACCGGTCGGGGGGAGCGGGCGCCGCACCGCCCGCGCCGCCGGCCGGTTCCTCAGCCGGGCTGTGCACGCCCACCGCGGCGGCCGGGTCGGCGGCCGCGGCGGGCAGCCCGACCCCCTTCGACTCCCCGGGACGGGCCACGGCCGGCGCTGCCTCGCCCCGTTCCCCGCTCTGCCGGGGGGTCACGGGAAGAAAACCGAGATAGGTCAGGGCCGCCCGAACCTCGGCGACGGCGGAATCTTGGTCTCCCAGCCGCAACAGCTTCACAAACGTGTACCTTTCAGCTTGCCTGCCCCCAACGTGTTCCCCGGCGGAACCCGGTGGTCGGGGCCGCCGCGTCGACGAACTGTTTCGCGACTGCCGATTGCTGAATCTCAAGCCTAGGGCATGCCCGCGTGGTCCCGACTGGCCGCGAACGGGATCCTCCGTCATTGACCCAGCGTGACCGACTCGGCCACGCTGTGCTGTGAAATCCCCATTCCCGCCGCCGACCCCCCGCCGGTCCCGCTGGCCAGGCGCCGTCCCCCGGACACGCAGACGGCCCGCCGGCGGGAACGCGCGGCGGGCCGTCGGGGGCGGCCCGCAGGGCGCCCACCCGCCAGGGTGAGCGCACCGCGTGGCCGCGGAGAAGGGCCGGTGGTCAGGAAACGATCAGATGTACGCGGAGAGGTCGCGCAGCAGAGCGGCCTTCGGCTTCGCGCCGACGATGCTCTTGTCCACCTCGCCCTTGACGAAGACCGCCATGGTCGGGATCGACATGATCTGGTAGTTCCGCGCCGTCTCCGGGTTCTCGTCGATGTTCAGCTTGACGATCCGCAGCTTCTCGCCGTGCTCCTTGGCGATCTCCTCGAGGACCGGCCCGACCATCTTGCACGGGCCGCACCACTCGGCCCAGAAGTCCACGAGGACCGGTACGTCGCTCTGGAGGACCTCGGCGGTGAAGGTGCTGTCGGTCACGGGGGTGGTGCCTGCCATTGCTGTTCTCCCTGCTGGATGTGGTGGCGGCTGGAAGTGAGTGGTCGTGGGGTCCGACCCGCGGGGGCGGCGTCAGGCCGGCTGCGGCGCCGGGGTGGAGACCCGCGGGGCCTCGGTGGTCGTCTCGCCGGGACCCTCGCCGGCGGCGATGAAGCGCTCCGCGTCGAGGGCGGCGGCACACCCCGTGCCGGCGGCGGTGATGGCCTGCCGGTAGGTGTGGTCGACCACGTCGCCACAGGCGAACACGCCGTCGAGGTTCGTCTTCGTGGTGGGATGCGCGACCTTGACGTAACCGGCGTCGTCCAGTTCGAGCTGGCCGCGGAGCAGCTCGGTGCGCGGCTCGTGGCCGATCGCGACGAACAGGCCGGTGACTTCGAGTTCGTCGGTCTCCCCGGTGACCGTGTCCCGCAGCCGGACGCCGGTGAGCTTGTCCTCGCCGAGGATCTCGGCGACGTCGGCGTTCCACCGGAACCGGATCTTGTCGTTGGAGAAGGCCCGCTCCTGCATGATCGCGCTGGCCCGCAGCTTGTCCCGCCGGTGGATCAGAGTGACCGACCGGGCGAACCGGGTCAGGAACGTCGCTTCCTCCATCGCCGAGTCACCGCCGCCGACGACGGCGATGTCGTGGTCGCGGAAGAAGAAGCCGTCACAGGTCGCGCACGCCGACACCCCGCGCCCGAGTAGCCGCTCCTCATGCTCGACGCCGAGCTTGCGGTAGGCCGAGCCGGTGGCGACGATGACGGTACGGGCGAGGAACGTCTGGTCCTCGACCCGGACGACCTTCGGGTTGGCGGTGAGGTCGAGCTCGGTCACGTCGTCGGCGACCAGCTCGGCGCCGAAGCGCTCCGCCTGCTGGCGCAGCTTCTCCATCAGCTCCGGGCCCTGCACGCCCTCGGGGAAGCCGGGGAAGTTCTCGACCTCGGTGGTGTTCATGAGCGCGCCGCCGGCGGCGACCGCGCCCTCGAAGACGAGGGGCCGCAGGTTGGCCCGGGCGGTGTAGATGGCGGCCGTGTAGCCCGCCGGCCCCGAGCCGACGATGATGACATCGCGCACGTCGTCTGCCGGTCGATCACCGTGACCGGTGACGTCCTGGACCTGCTGCTGGGCTGTCACACCCGCTCCTTCCACGCTGCGCGATTCCCCGTCAGCCGGGGTGGACCCCGCCGGTGCCCATCGGCCTCGGTGGTGCTTCGCGATCCCTGGTCGTAGGTCTGATCCGTGAAGACGGTGTCCGAGAGCGACAACGGTCTTCGAGGGCGTCTGATTCCATCGTGTGCCCGCCGGTGCCGAGCAGCCAGTGACCACCGGTGTTGCTGGTCACGCTACCTGCGCAACGTGGTCGCGCTGTACCACAGTGCGGCGGAGACGCTGACGACGCCGCAGTGCGCGTCGACGACGAGCACCCGTGCCGCCGCCGGTTGCATGGGGATCGACAGCACGACCAGCAGCGCCGGCTGCCCGTCGTACCGGACGAGGTCGACCGCGAGGATCTCGCCGCCCGACTGGGCGATGAGGCTCTGGTAGCAGGAGCGCAGGTCCGGGGTGTCGAGCAGGGTGCGCAGCCGTTGGCCGGCCGTGGCCGGCGGTGCCGCCACCACGGCGGCGGGGTGGCGTGCGGCGGCCGGGGCGACCGCCTGGAGCGGCACGGCGCCCGTCGCCGCGGCATCCGCCTCGGCGCCCCCCGTCGGGCCGGTCAGCGGCAGGGGCAGCGCCACCGAACCCGCGATCTGGCCCGTGAGCAGCTCCCTGCCGTGCTGGCCGACATCAGCCGGGGCGACGGTCGTCCGCGAATCCGCCATCATGGTCAGCCGGCCCGGCCCGGCTCCGGCGGCCGCGGCGGTCGCATGCCGGCCCTGCGCGACGCTCGATGCCGCGACCGGATGGTCGGCGGCCACCACCCGAAGTCCGTAGAAGGCGAGGACCGCCGCACCGAAGGTGACGAACGCCGCGCAGACGGCCGCGATCGACACCCAGTCCCACCCCGGGGCCGCCCCCACGCCCGGCGCTGGTCGCCGCTCCGGGCGGGCCGCGGGCCGCCGGCCGGGGCCGATCCGCGCCGGACCCCGGACGGGTCGGATTTCGCGCCCGCCGCCGCCTGTGTCGCCGGTGGGCCCACCGCCCCGGGTCCGCGCGCCGGTCTGAGGGGTGCCGGTCTGGGAAGCGCCGGTCTGGGAAGCGCCGGTTGGAGGAGCGCCGGTCGGCACCGCGGCCGTCGGGCCGGTGGGGGAGCGGCCCGCGTCGGGGGCCGGGCGTGGCGCGGGCGCGTCGGTCGTGGTCACCGCGGCACCGGGGCGGGCCGCGGCATCGTGCGGCGGGTGGGGCTGGGGAGGCATCCGCGCGGCCAGCGCCGCCTGGATGCGCTCGGCGACGTCGCCCGGCATCGTCATCGCGGCCAGCCGGGACAGGTCGGCGCGGACCTTGCGGAGCGCGGCGATCGACTCCCGGCACACCGGGCAGGTCTCGACGTGGTCACGAGTCGAGCGGGTGACCGGCTCACCACCGGCGACGGCGTCGAGCAGCTCCACGTCGGGATGGTGGTCGTGCCCGCGGGACCGGCGGCCGAGTGGGAAGGCGGGGCGCGCGTGGGCGGGCCGGCGACGGTCGTCCGGCGGGTCGGTCGTCATTGTCGATCACCTCCTCCGGCGGGTCCGGGCGCTGTGGGCCGCGTGGTGGGGACTGCGGCCGGCGGACCGACTGCGGGCGTCCGGCGGCCGCTTCGAGGTGGCCGCCGCATCGTGGTGTCCTACCTCTGAGACGGTGGGCGGCGCCCCGGGGTTCCCGAGCGGCGGGTGACCGAGGAACAGGGCGAGGCGCGCCCGACCCCACGAACAGCGACTTTTCGCCGTGCGGACAGGCACATCGACCAGCCGAGCACCGTCCGCGAAAAGCGGTTCCCGCCCCGCCCGTCAGCACCACGGCCGGGCGGACGCCAGAGCGCCCGGCCGAACCCGACGTCGAGCCGAGACATCGTCACCCTGGGTGCTGCCCGGCCACACCCATCATCGCCGCACCGCCCGCGCCCTCGACATCCGGCCCCACGGCCTCAACCCACGGCCCCACGGCCTCAACCCACGGCCTCACGGCCTCAACCCACGGCCTCACGGCCTCAGGAGGGCCCTCCCCCACGGCCTTCCGGCGCGGATCCACCGCCGTGTCCGCATCCAGGCCTGCGAGCAGGCGCAGCCCGTCCTCGGCGGGGCTGTCGGGGGCCGCGGACAGCACCAGCAGCTCCAGGCCTGACGCGTCTGGCAGGGCGAAGTTCTCCTGGTGTAGTTCCAGCAGTCCGACCACCGGGTGCCGGTACGCCTTGCGTCCGTGTGTGCGGGCGCGCACGTCCGCGCGGGCCCAGAGGCGGCGGAAGCGCTCGCTGCCCATCGCCAGCTCGCCGATGAGCGAGGCCAGGCGGGGGTCCTCGGGGTACCTGCCGGCGGCCAGGCGCAGGTGCCCGACGACGTCGAGGGTGCAGTTCTCCCAGTCCGCGTAGAGGCCGCGCTCGGCCTCGTCGAGGAAGATGTGCCGGGCGGTGTTCAGGCCCGGTATCGGCCGGCCGAACAGGAGCCCGGCGAGGCGGTTCCCGGCGAGCACGTCCAGGCGGTCATCCATGATCAGTGCGGGTGCGTCGGTGATCAGGTCGAGGACGCGCGCCAGCTCCGGCCGGACTCGCCCGCTCGGCGCCTTCGCGCGGCGCCGGCGCTGTCGGGCGAGCCGGTGGAGGTGGCCGCGTTCGGTCTCGTCGAGGCCGAGGACGCGGGCGAGCGCGTCGAGGACCTGCTCGGAGGGCTGGGTCGCGCGGCCCTGCTCCAGGCGTACGTAGTAGTCGACGCTGACTCCGGACAGCAGCGCGATCTCCTCGCGGCGCAGCCCCTCGACCCGGCGGCGGCGGTCGGTGGGGATGCCGACGACCGCCGGGTCGACCCGGGAACGCCGGGTCCGCAGGAAGCCCGCAAGATCGTCCATGCCTCCGAGTATGGCCTCGGTGGTGTCCGTGCAGGTGGTCCTGTCGCTACCAGGAAGTCCCGTCCGACGGACGAGGCGCCCCTGAACGCCGGGCGCCGCGGCGCCCACGATCGACTGCACCCGATCCGAAGGAGTTCCCGTGAAGACCCTGATCGTCTACGCCCACCCGGAGCCGACGTCGCTCAACGGCTCGCTGAAGGACCTCGCGGTGTCCACCCTGGCGACCGACGGGCACGAGGTGCGGGTCAGCGATCTGTACGCGATGAACTGGAAGGCGGTCGTGGACGCCGCGGACTACGGCCCCGACGCCTCCCGCCCGCTGAAGGTCGCCCTGGACTCGGGCCGGGCCTTCGACGCCGGGACACTCACCCCGGATGTTCTCGCCGAGCAGGAGAAGCTGCGGTGGGCTGACACGATCATCTTCCAGTTTCCGCTGTGGTGGTACACGATGCCCGCGATCCTCAAGGGCTGGGTGGACCGGGTGTTCACCTACCACTTCGCCTACGGCGTCGGCGAGCACAGCGACACCAGGTACGGCGAGCGTTTCGGCGAGGGCACCCTCGCGGGCCGCAGGGCCCTGCTGTCGGTGACCGCCGGCGGCCCGCAGTCGCACTACGCCGCTCGCGGGATCAACGGGCCCATCGACGACCTGCTGTTCCCGATCCAGCACGGCATCCTCTACTACCCGGGCATCGAGGTGCTGCCGCCGTTCGTGCTGTACGGCACCGACCGGATGACCGGCGAGGACTACCCGGATGTCGCCAGGGCCTGGGAGCAGCGCCTGCTCACCCTGGAGTCCACCGAGCCGATCGCGTTCCGGCCGCAGAACTTCGGCGACTACGACCTCGGCTCGCTGCACCTGAAGGAGGGGCTGGAGCCCGCGGGTCGCACGGGTTTCGGGCTGCACGTGCGCGGTCAGTAGCGGAAGGTGACCTCGGCTATGGCGCCGCGGTACGGCTTGCCGTCAGCGGGAGTCGGGGAGATCCGCGGCAGCGAGGTCACCCACAGGACCCAGTACTGGGCCTGGGTCAGGTCGGAGGGCATGGCCAGGCTGACCGGGCCGACGGCCCCGGCCTTGGACACCACGGTCTGGTAGCCCTCGATCGAGTCGGCCGGGGAGGCGGCGCTGCGCAGGTCGAACGACACCGGCCCGCCGGCCACCTGCACCGTCACCGACGTGGGGCTGATGGGCTTGTCGAAGTTCAGCTGCAGACCGACGCCTGACTTCAGACCACCGAAGTTGCTGGTTGTGTAGCCCTCGGTGTGCCAGACCGTGGACGGGTTGCCGTCGACGACGTTCCCGACCTCGCTGTCCCTCTCACTGCCGTCGCCGTTGTCCGCGGGGGGATCGAAGGAGTTGACCCTGACCGGCCTCAGGACGGTGCCGCTCGGAAGTGCCTGGGCCGGAGCGGTCGCGGTGGGCGAGGCGCCGCCCCCGTGCCCGCCGCTCTGCGACACGATCACCGCCACCACGGCGACGACGGCGACGACGACGAGAGCGATCCACGGCACCATGCGGCCCCACGAGGACCTCTCCTGGCCGCGTTCCCGCCCCGGGCCGGACGGACGACGGTCCGACGGACGACGGTCCGACGGCGGATAGCCGGCGCGGCCCTCGGGGTAGCCGCGACTGTCGCGGTCGCGGTCGTCGTAGCCGCCACGCGTGTCGAAGCCGCCGCCCCGACCGGCGCCGCCTGCCTGCGGGCCGTACCGGGCGTTGCGACCCTCCTGGGCCCCGGCGGGGTAGCCGCCGGTGTCGGCGTAGCGGCCCGGGGCGGGATAGTCGGCGGTGGCCCCGTAGTCGGCGCTGGCCCCGTAGTCCGCGGTGGTCCCGTAGTCGGTGGAATCGAGGCGGTTGACGTCCATCGCCTCGGTGCTGGCGGCGTACTCACCCAGGCTCATCAGGCCGGTGTCGAGCACGGCGTCGACCGGGTTGATCGACTCCAGCTCGTCGACGAGCTCCGCCGCCGTGGCGATGGGGGTGCCGGCACGCTCGTCGCCGAGGGTGGCCATGGTGATGGCGTCCAGGTCGCGCGGCACCGACGAGGTGACCTGCCGGGGGGTGCGCAGCCGCCCGCCCGAGGTCGGCGCGGTGGGCAGGCCGCGGTCCCCACCGAGGGGCCAGTGGCCGGTGAGCCCCGCGTACAGCAGGCCGCCGAGCGCCCGCAGATCGGCCGCGGCGTCGTCTCCCGCAGCCGTGCCCACCACCCTGGTGGCCTCGGCGTCCTCCCCGTCATCGCCGGTCCCGGCGCGGTCGGGGCCGTCGAGCTCTGCGGGCGTCGCCGACCGCTCCAGCTCGGCGAGCACGCCGCCGATCTCCAGATCGATGATCTTCACGGTGCCGTGGCTGGAGACGATGACGTCACCGGGGTTGAGATCGCCGTGATGGATGCCCCGCTCGTGGGCCGCGGCGATGACCCTGGCCGCGGCGAGCACCACGGCGCCGGCCTGCTCGGGGCGCAGCGCCCCCTGGGCCGTGAGCTGGCGCAGCGTCCTGCCGTCGACCCACTCGGAGACGACGTAGGAGATGCGGCGTGATCCGGTGGTCGTCGTCGTGGCGTCGTAGGTGGAGGCGGCACCCGGGTGCACGAGCCGGCCGGAGTTGATGGCCGCGGCGAGCAGGCGCCGGGCGGCCTGTTCCCGGTTCGGGTCCGCGGCGGCGCCGTTGTCGCCCGGGCTCGTCGGGCCGTGCTCGACGATGCGTACCGCGACCGGCCGGGCGAGCACGTTGTCGTCGCCGCGCCAGAGGGTGACCGGCCCGCGACTGGTGAGCGCGGAAAGCAGGCGGTAGCGGCGGTCGAGGACGGTCTCGGCGAGGACCGTGGTGCCGGCGGGGGTCGCGGAGCTCCGAGCATCGGCGGCGGTCAGCGTCACGTCGTCGACGTCCTCAGCCTGCGGTCGGTTACTTCCGTCGACCACAGCGCCTCCGTCGTCCACGGGCCAGACGGGGACGATCCGCCGTCGGGCTTCCCTACCTCACCCGGGCAGGGGTCCGCCCAGTGTGCCGTGACCGTGGGCGGAGACCCCGAAATCCTTCGTCGCCCGGAGCTTGTCGCCACGGTGAACGACGTGACGAGCGGAGGCTGCGCCTGGTTCACCGGCGACGTTGGGCGGGGCCCGCGCACAGCGTGTCCAGTGTACGAGGATGGCCGGAGGATCTCGCGAATGTCTTGGGACAACCCGCCCTTGTGTACCGGCTGTGACGATGGCCGCCAAGTCGCCTCTGGTCGGCCTTCGGGGCCGCCGGCCCGGCCGGGTCCGGATAGGCCCCCACGGGGGCCGGAAGGACGTTTCCCCCGACGACGACGGAGCCGCCGGCGGTCGTCGGGCTCTCGTCCAGCCATGCGCGTCGCGGCGAATATCCGCCGTATACCTACGTATCAGTAGTGTAATCCCTGGGTGTTACTCGACTACACCGCGTTAGGTTGACGAAAGGGTCGGCGGGTACTGCCGGCCTCGCCCACACGGGCATTGCCCGACCGTGGTCAGCAGGAATTCGCCGGGTCGGGCTGGCCCGTTGGTGCCCGCCGCGGGTGTCGGTCGGCCGTCTGCGCCGGCCCGGGCCGGGCCGGCGCGGGCTCCGCGCGGTCAGCGCCGCCGCGGCGTCCGCCCGTTCCGGCGCGTGCCCGTCGCAGGTCCCGACCGGTCGTCCGGGTCGTCCCGCCGCGGTGGCGTGGGGGCGCGTGCCCCGGTCCGCGACGACGGCTCCCGGCGGCCCGCGCGGTCGGTCCGGTCGGTCCGGTCCGCGCGGGCCGGCCGCCCGGTCCGGCCGGCGGCTGTCGGCGCGGCGGTCGGCCCGCCGGGCCTGCCCCGCCCGCGACGCAGGCGGCCGTTGACGACCTCGGTCAGCGCGTTGACCTCGTGCACGTTCATCCGTCTGGCGACCGCGATGAACAGCGCGCCGCCCACGACGGCCGCGATCACCACCGCGATCCCGGAACTGAGCCAGCCCGTCCCGATCACCGCTCGGATTCCCCGGGCCAGCAGGGACGCGATGACGGCGCCGAAACCCGCGGCCACCGCGACCTGGGTGATCACCCGGGCGGTGCGGTTGCCGTCGACGCCGCCCAGCCGTCGGCGCAGCAGGATCGTCGTGGCCGCGAGCCCGACCAGGTAGGCGAAGGCGAAGGCGAGAGCCAGCGCCGGCGCGCGGTGCTGCTCGGGCACCAGCACGGTGAGCACCACCGCGCCCAGCACGTTCACCGCGACGACGCCCATGTTGACCAGCGCCGGCGTCCGGCTGTCCTGGTAGGCGTAGAAGGCCCGCAACTGCACCTGGAACAGCGAGAACGGCACCAGCGCCAGCGCGAAGGCGCTGAGCGTGTCGCCGATGTCCACCGCGGCGTGGTACCGGACCGCGCCGTGGTAGAAGACCGCGACGGCGATCGGGCGCCCCAGGGCGAGGATGAACAGGGCCGCCGGCACGATGGCCGTGACCGCGACCCGGGTCGCGGTCGAGATGTCCGCCCGGACCAGATCCCGGCGGCCCTGGGCGGCGTGCCCGCTCATCCGCGGCAGCAGCGCCGTGATCACCGAGACGCCGATGATCGCGTAGGGAAGCTGGAAGATCTGGTAGCCGTAGGTGTAGATCGTGTAGGCGGTCGACGCCGTCGACAGATTGACGATCACCAGATAGCCGATCTGGCTGACGATGACGAACAGCAGCGTCCAGCCGGCCAGCCGGGCCGCCGAGCGCAGTTCGGGATGGCGCAGGTCCAGCCGCGGGCGGTACCGGAAACCGACCTTGCGCAGCGACGGCAGCAGGGCGAGCGTCATGGCGACCACGCCCAGCGTTGTCCCGCCGGCGAGCACGGTGATCTGCGCGTTGCTGATGGCCTTCGGCCCGTCCACCCCGGGTGGGTGCGGTCCCGACACGACGTAGACGAAGGCCACGCACGTCGCGATGACGATCAGGTTGTTCAGGATCGGCGCGAACATCGGCGCGGCGAAGGACTGCCTGACGTTGAGGATCGCGCCGATCGTCGCGCCCACCCCGTAGAAGACGATCTGGGGGAGGAACCAGCGCAGCATCTCGGTGCCCAGCGCGCGCTCCGCCGACCCCGCGTGCAGGTAGGCGTCGGTGATCCAGGGCGCGACCAGCATGCCGACCGCCACCGCCGCGCCCAGCCCGAGGATCATGATGGTCAGCAGTGAGGAGGCGAACCTGTCCCCGCCGTCCGGGTCCTCCTTGGCCGCGCGCACCATCACCGGGACGATGACGCTGGTCAGGATGCCGCCGAGGAGCAGGTCGTAGAGGACGTTCGGGGTGGTGTTGGCGACGTTGTAGGCCTGGCTGACCCCGCTGGTGCCCAGCGCGGCGGCGATCGCGACCGTACGCAGGAAGCCGGACGCCCGGGAGACGATCGTGCCGATCGCCATGATCCCGCTGGCCTGGCCGAGGCTCGGCCCGGACTTCCCCGCGCCGGACTTCCCCCGACGGGCGGTCGTCGGCTTCGCGGTCGTCGGCTGTGCCCGCGTCGGCTGTGCCCGCGTCGACGGCGCCCTGGTGGACTGGGCGCTCGTGGGTGGTGGGGTCGCCGCTTTCGCGGTGGACGGCTTCGCGAGCGCGGTGGTGGCCGCCGCATCGGCGGGGCGCGGGTTCCGTCGACGGGACGGGTCGCGCCGGGCGGTCCGTCCGCCCGTCTCGCGGGGGGTCGGGGTGCGGGGGCGGGCGGCGCGGACGTCCCTGAGGTCGTCCTGCCCGACGCCGCCGCCGTAGCCCACGTTGCCGCCGTCCCCGCGGCCGCCGCCGTCGCTGACCTCGCCGACACGGCCGCCGGCCCGCGGGTCGGCGACCGGATCGTCGCGCCAACCGCCGAGGGCGCCGTCGCGCTCAGCGCCGCGGCGGGCTTCGCCGCGGCGGGTTTCGTCGCGACGGTCACGGGAGCGGGGGTCCCGGCCTGCGCGGCCGTCCCGAGCCTCGGGAGGCAGGGCGGTGTCCCGTCCGCGGCCGCCGTCCCGTGCGCGGCCGTGCTGGTGCGACTCCGGGGGGATGCGCCGGACGTTGCTGCGCGGAAGCGCGACCGTCGGCCGGGACTCGCCGAGCGACGGCCGGCGCCGTTCGCCGGCGAAGCGCCGGGGGCGGTCGTCGGGATCCGGCTGCTGCTCCCGCGACCCGCGCCCGGTGAAGTCCGAACCGGCGGAACCTGCATCGATGGAACCCGCATCGATGGAACCCGGTCCGGCGGGACCTGAACCGGCGGGACCTGGACCAGCGGAGCCTGGACCGGTGAGTCGGCCGACCTGTGCGGGCGGCGGGCCGGGTTCCGCCTGCGGCCTTCGTCCGGGCATCGGACCTGCCGGCTGCGGGCTGGGCGGGGTGGGCAGCCTGGTGGTTCGCGTCCCGTCGACGGGCGCGGCGGGCTGGACCCGCCCAGGTGCCGCGGAGCCAGGACCTCGCTCGGACGGGGGGGGCACCCCGGGGGGAGGCGGTGGTGTCCGCGGCGAGGACGGCAACTTCCGGGTCGCCTCCGCAGCCGCGGCCCGCGGGGAACCGGGGGATGGGACCGGGCGCGCCGCGGCGCCGTCCCGGGGGTCGGCCCATCGGTCGTCGCCGCCGCGGGGCGCGTCGAACCGCCCGGCAGGGTCGTGATCGCCGAATCGACGCTCGGGGTAGGCCGCCCGCCGTGCCCGCCCGGGGTACTGCCCGTCCGTAGGCGGCCCTTCGGCGTACGCACCATCGGCGTACGAGTCGTCGACGTACGAGTCGTCGACGTAGGAAGCGTCGACGTAGGAATCGCCGGCGTACGGCTCATCTCCGTGCGGCCCACCTGCGTTCGGCCGTTCTGAGTACGGTCCGTCGCCATAGGACTGATGCGTGTAGTCGCCGTCCCGGCGGCGGTAGCCGTCGTGCCGATCCCGGTAAATGTCGTCCGGGATGCCGGGCTGGCCGTCGGGACCGGGGTACCGATCGGCTGGATCGAGATACCGCTGGTCGAGGCTCGGGTATCGCTCGTCGCGGTCCGGGTGCGGCCCACCAGGGTCGGGATGGGAGCGGCCGTCTCCCGGGAAGGATCGGCCGCCGCCCGGGTACCGCTGGTCGCTGCCCGGATAGGAGCGGTCGGGGTCGAGGTGGGGCTGGCCGGCGCCGTCGGGCCACTCGTCCGCCCGGTGGTCCGGGTCGCCGGCGTTGTCCTGCCACGGATCGCGACCACGACTGCCACGGCCCGCCCGGGGGCCGGTGCCTCCCCGGCGGTGCCGGGGACCCGAGCCGCCCTCCCCCTCGGGGGTCACGGGCCGCTCCGTCGCCGGCGGGACGGAACCTGGCCGGTGGCCGCGTCCCGCTCGGGGGCGACGTGTTCCGCCGCGACGCCGTGGCCGGGATCGGGCAGATGCTCCCGGTCCTGCTCCCGGTCTCGGTCCTGCTCCTGGCCGGTCCCGGGCGCCAGGCCGCGGGCGGCGGGCGCGCTGGCCGGCCCGCGACGCGCGGCGTAGGAGAGGTCGGTGGTCGGGGCGCCCGTCGACCAGCCGGAGGCAACCGTGGCGGGCGCCCGCCGCAGAGGCGGCCGGGCGGTGTCGGACTCGCTCCCGGGGCGGCCCGGCAGCGCCGCGCCGCCTGCCGCGCCGGTACCCGGGTCCATCCGGCCGTCCGGAGCCGTCGTGCCGCTCGGAGCCGTCGTGCCGCTCAGGGCCGTCGTGCCGCTCAGGATCGCCGTGCCGTCCGGGGCCGCCGTGGCGCCGGCGACCGGTGGGGGGGCGCCGCCGGCGGAGTCGGCGGCGCGGCGCGCGCCCGGCCGCAGCCGGCGGGCGAGGCGGATCACGACGGCCAGCAGCAGCACGCTGACCGCGCCGATGGTGATGGCCGTGGCGATGGCGCCGTAGACGGTGGAGCGGACGAGCACGCGCGTCGGGGGATCGGTCGACAGGGCCTGGCCGTCGAGGTTGAGGCGGCGGATCTCCAGCGGGAAGGTCCCCGCTCCCTCGGCGTCCACCTCGATCTCGATCTGGGCCTTCTGCCCCGAGGGGAGGGTGCGGGTCTCGCGGGCCGGCGAGCGGAGCCGGGAGTGGGTCGAGGAGAAGGCGAGCACGACGGTGACCTCGAACTTCGTGTTGTTCTCGAGCGTGATCGGCACCAGCCCGTGCTTGCTCGTCAGGTTGACACTGCGGGAGGCCACCACCTGGATGCCGTTGCGGATCGCGGACACGTCCCCGTCCACCTGCTGGCTCAGCGACACACCGTCGACCATGCGCCCCCCGCGCCAGGCGACGGAGGTCGCTGTGACAAGTGCGTCGCTCATCGGGTTGACCCTGTCGACCTGGCAGGTGGGAGGGGACTTGAGCGGTGGGCAGAGTACCGGCCCCAGCGCCCGCGCCTCGTCACGGACGCTCGTGACCGCGTCGAGGTAGGTGGCGGGCAGCTCCCGGGCCTGCGCGTCGGCCGGGTAGACCAGCGCGCCGCGACGGGGCGGCGGCTGGTTCTGACCGGCGCCGCCGTCGAGCGGGACCGGCGTGGAGTAGTCGCTGTCGATCGTCCCCAGCACCTGCCTGGCCCAGTCGTCCGTGGGGGGGGCCCAGTCCCGTGGCAGGGCGAGGACCTGGAACCGGGGTTCGGACCTCTCGGCGGTGATCGTGGCGAGCTCGGCCCGCAGGTGCGCCAGGACGCCCCCCGCGCTGGGCCCGTCGGCTCGGCCGTCGAAGGAGGTGGCGATCTCGGCGAGGCGGTGGTCGGTGGCGAGCGCCCGGATCGGGCCGGCCGACGTCGGCAGCTCGTAGGTTGCCGACGGTGTGTAGGTGGCGCTGGACCGGGGGCGCAGCGAGCGGTCGTCGAGGAGCACGGTCCCGACCTGCAACTGGCGCAACACGTCCACGGTGGCGGCGTCGGCGAGCCCGTCGACGGGGTAGGCGACGCGTTCCATCTGCCGAGGGTCTCGTTTCAGCAGGGCGGCCAGCACGACCTGGCCAGTGTTGACGGCGTAGCTCACCGTGTCCAGCTTCTGGGCGTGGACCAGGGCGGCCAGGTCGGCGTCGCCGTAGGGCAGGGCGAAGACCGCGCCGCCGGCTTCGGCGAAGCCCCTGATGTCGTTGAGGAACTGGGCGGCGCTGGAGCTCTGCGTCTCCTTCACGCCCTCCGCGCCGCCGCCGGGGCTGGCGTAGTGGTAGCCGTCCGGGTTCGTCATGGCCTGCAGCGCCTGCACCAGCGTCGGGTCGACGGCGAGCGTGACCGCGGGCCGGCCCTCGGCGGTGACGGTCGTGCGGGCCGCGTCGAGCAGTCGGTACAACCTGCCGCCCGGCTTCACCTCGTCGGCGAGCACGTTGTCGGTCAGCAGGCCGTCCGAGCGCAGGCGGGGCTGGTCGGCGAGCGGCAGGACCACCGCCACCGGGGTTCGCTGCTGCTGGCCGGACGAGCGGACCACGAAGGTGTACGCCGCGCCGAGCGGACTCGTGGCCCTCCCGCCGATGGAACCCGTGACCAGGACCCGCAGCGGGTAGGCGCCGGCCCGCGCCGGCGGGGCCGCACCACCGAGGTCTCCGGTGATCATGAAGGGAACCGGATCGGTGCCGCGGACGGGCGGATCCGTCAGCGGCTGTGAGCGGTCGCCGCTCGCGAGGGCGAGCTGCCGGGTGGTCAGGGCGCGGGCCGCGACGGTACTGCCGGCCAGGGTCTCGAGCTGCCCGCGGGAGGTCACCGGCGCGGAGCCGATCCACAGGCTCATCCGCAGGTCGGTCAGGGGCTGGTCCGCCGAGGTGGCCAGCGTCCCCTGCACGGACACGACGGACGAGCCGGCCGGCGGTGCCTGCACCTCGGTGAGGGTGACGGTCACCGGGTTGCCCGCACCGGTGGACGACGGCGTCGATCCCGATGAAGAAGGTCGTGAATTTCCCGGTTCGTCTGTGGATGAAGCTGTGGAAGACCGTGGTGATCCTGTGGATGAATCCGGTCGGGCGATCCGTTCCACGAGCCCGCCGCGGATCGCCGCGCCCGCCGCGGAGCCGCCGGCCACCGGGACGACGAGGGCGAGCAGCGCCAGGGCGGCGAGCCGGGTCGCCCAGCGCCGGCCGCCGGCGGCCGAGCGCCGCCGCGCCCGTAGCGCGGGCCGGTGCGGCGCCGTCATGCGGTCGCGGCCAGCACGACGGGCACCTCGTCGAGCAGGCGCCGCTCGTCGGCGTAGGCGAGGCGCCCGGCGACCTCGGCCAGCGGGACCCAGGCCACGGCATCCACCTCGATGTCGGCGTCCGACAGCGAGCCGACGCTGCGCAGCAGCAGGAAGTGGTGCACCGTCTTGTGGATGCGTGTCCCCCCGGCGACGAACCAGAAGTCGATGGTGCCCAGCCGGCCGAGGACGGACCCGGTCAGCCCGGTCTCCTCGCTGACCTCGCGCACGGCGGCCTGCTCGGTGGTCTCGCCGGCCTCGACGTGCCCCTTGGGCAGCAGCCACAACAGGCGCCCATGGCGATCCCGGCGGGCGATGAGCGCGGCGGAGGCGTCCGTGGAGCACTGGTCGAGAATGAGGCCGCCCGCCGAGGTCTCCTCCACCCGGGGCAGCGGAGCGCGACCGGTAGAGGAGGTCGACGGCGGCATGGATTGATCGTACGAGGCGCGGGTCCCCCGGCCGGCCCGTGTGCCCGCAACGTCCCGGTTGTGCCCGTTGCTCCGGGTGGTCGCAACCGCGCCGCCGCGGCCGCGATGTGATCGTCCCCAGTCCGTCCAGGTGCCGGTTCACCGCGTCCAACCCCGTAACCTGAAGGTGTGTCAGTGATCAGTCTGGACAACCCGCGCGACTCGGCCGAACGGGTGGTGAGTGAGCTGCTCAGGGTGCCGCCGGCCGCGGACGAGCTCGGGCGCGTGTTCGCCGCGCACGGCCACCTGCTGCACCTCGTCGGCGGGTCGGTCCGCGACGCCCTGCTCGGCCGGCCCACCACGGGTGCCACGGGCGCCGGCGGCGCCCCGGCCGACCTCGACTTCGCCACGGACGCCCGGCCCGAGCGGGTTCTGGAGATCACCCGGGGCTGGGCGGAGGCCACCTGGGAGGCGGGGATCGCCTTCGGCACGGTCGGGCTCGCCCGTCGCGGCCTGCGCTTCGAGATCACCACCTACCGCAGCGAGGCGTACGACCGGCAGTCCCGCAACCCGCAGGTCACCTACGGCGACAGCCTGGAGGCGGACCTGTCCCGCCGGGACTTCACCGTCAACGCGATGGCGGTGTCGGTCCCGGGCCACGACTTCGTCGACCTGTTCGGCGGGATGGCCGACCTCGCCCGCGGCGTGCTGCGTACCCCGGCGAGCCCGGCGGCGTCGTTCGACGACGACCCGCTGCGCATCCTGCGCGCGGCCCGGTTCGAGGCGACCCTCGGGCTGACCCCGGTGCCCGAGCTGGTCGAGGCAATGCGCGCGCGGACCGAGCGGCTCGCGATCGTCTCCCCCGAGCGGATCCGGGACGAGCTGCGCAAGCTCCTCCTCGCCGCCGATCCGGTGGCGGGCCTGGAGCGGCTCGTCGAGATCGGCGTCGCCGACATCGTGCTGCCCGAGGTCGCGGCGATGCGGATGGAGATCGACGAGCACCACCAGCACAAGGACGTGTACGCGCACACGCTGACCGTGCTGCGCCAGGCGATCGCCCTGGAGGAGCCGGGCGCGCCCGACGAGGTGCTGCGCTGGGCGGCGCTGCTGCACGACATCGGCAAGCCGCGCACCCGGCGGCACATCCCGGGCGGCCGGGTGTCGTTTCACCACCACGAGGTCGTCGGCCGGGACATGACGCGGCGCCGGCTGGCCGCCCTGCACTTCCCCAAGGACGTCACGGACGCCATCTGCCGGCTCGTCTACCTGCACCTGCGGTTCCACGGCTACGGCGAGGGCGAGTGGACGGACGCGGCCGTGCGTCGCTACGTCCACGACGCCGGCCCCCAGCTCACCCGGCTGCACAAGCTGGTCCGCTCCGACTGCACCACCCGCAACCGGCGCAAGGCGGCGGCGCTGTCGCGTACCTACGACTCGCTGGAGGAACGGATCGCGGACCTCGCCGCGCGGGAGGAGATCGCGGCGATCCGGCCGGAGCTGTCCGGCGACGACATCATGGCGCTGCTGGGGCTTGCCCCGTCGCGCCTGGTGGGCCAGGCCCGCGCGCACATGCTGGAGTTCCGCTTCGAGTGCGGCCTCGTCGGACGCGAGGCGGCCGAGGCGGAGCTGTTCCGGTGGGCCCGCGAGCACGAGGTGCCGATCCCGGACGCCTGACCGCCCGACCGGGGGACGACGCGGCCGGGGGCAGCGGGCGCTGTCGGCGCTGTCGGGGCTGTGGGGCTGTGGGGCTGTCGGGGTGGGTCAGCTGCGGCTCTCGGCCGGCCCCGCCGAGATGATCGGGTTGATCCGTCCGGTGGAGTCGGTCGGATCGACCGGGTCGGCGGGACCGCCGGGCGGGGGAACGGCCGGATGCGGCCTCGGTGGTCCGTCGCCCACGCCGCGGATCACCCGGTCCTCGGGATGCCGGCGGGCGGCCCGGTAGTACACCAGCCCGGCCAGCGCGTAGCCCAGCCCGGCGACGACGACCACCGCGGCCGAGCGGCCGTCGTCGGGCAGGACGACGGCGGCGAGCGCCGCCGCGGCCACGAAGGCGACGTTGAACAACAGGTCGTAGAGCGAGAAGGCGCGGCCGCGGTAGGCGTCGTCGGTCTGCTCCTGGACGATCGTGTCCACGCAGATCTTGCTGGCCTGGGCGGAGAACCCGAGCAGCGCGCCGGCGACGATGAACAGGGGAGCCCTGAAGGGCAGGCCGAGCGCCACCTCGACGACGCCTCCGAACACCAGGACCAGCGTGATCCAGCTCGATTTCGGCATCCGCCGGGTGGCCCGCGGGGTCACGAGGGCGGCGGTGACGGTGCCGACCCCGCTGGCGGTCACGACGGCGGCGAGGCCGGTCAGCCCGCCCTCGCTGCCGGTGAAGTAGTTGCGGTACAGCAGCACCGTCATCACGAGGACCAGCCCGTAGGCCGCCCGCGAGCTGGTCAGCGCGGCGAGCGCGCGGCGCGCCGGGCCGTGGCCGGCGAGGTAGCGGGCGCCGTCGACCATGTCGGCGACGACCTCGGTGGCCTGCCGCCAGGCTCCCTGCCAGGGCACGGCGACCACGGGCCCGAAATCGTCCCGGCCGGAGCGCGCCGCCGTCACCATCGCCAACAGGTAGGCGATCGCCGCCAGGCCCGCGACGAGGGCCACCGTCCGGTCGTCGCCGCCGACGAGGCCCCGCACCCCGCTGCCGAGGCCGGCGCCGAGCAGGGTCGCGACGGTGCCGGAGGTGACCGACAGGGCGTTGGCGGTGACGAGGCGGTCGACGTCGACGACGACGGGCAGCCCGGCGGACAACGCCGCCAGGACGAAACGGTTCACACTCACCGACGCGAGCGCCACCGCGTAGAAGTCGACGCCGGTACGCCCGGCGGCGATGAGGACCACCAGGATGGCCATGAGGACCATCCGCACGAGCGAGCTGACCACGAGCACCCGCTGGCGGGACGTCCGGTCGAGCACGATGCCCGCGAACGGGCCGATCACGCTGAAGGGCAGCACGACGATCGCCAGGGACGAGGCCAGCGCCCCCGCGGACGTCGCCCGCTCGGGGGAGAACAGCACGTAGCTCACGAGGGTCGCCTGGAAGACGCCGTCGGCGGCCTGGGAGGTGAGCCGGGCCGCGTACAGCATCCGGAACCCGCGGCCGCCGAGCAGCTCGCGGAGGTTCGCCGACCATGCCACGCCTGTCAGCGTAGGGCCACCCGGCCCGACTCAGGTCACCGGTGCTCCCGCGCAGGCCCGGTCGAGCCGGTCGCGGCGTGGCCGGGTGGTGCCGTCGGGTTCGGCCGCCCCCTCCGGACGACCGAACCCGACGCCCCGATCAGCCCTCGTTGCGGATGAACGCCTCGACCTTGTCGCGGGCCTCGTTGTCGCGGTACTGCTCCGGCGGGGACTTCATGAAGTACGACGAGGCGGACAGGATCGGCCCGCCGATGCCCCGGTCCAGGGCGATCTTGGCGCAGCGCACCGCGTCGATGACCACGCCGGCGCTGTTGGGGGAGTCCCAGACCTCGAGCTTGTACTCCAGGTTCAGCGGGACGTCGCCGAACGCGCGACCCTCGAGCCGGACGTAGGCCCACTTGCGGTCGTCGAGCCAGGCCACGTAGTCCGACGGCCCGATGTGCACGTTGTCCTTGCCGAGGTCGTGGGAGACCTGGGAGGTCACGGCCTGCGTCTTGGAGATCTTCTTCGACTCGAGCCGGTCGCGCTCGAGCATGTTCTTGAAGTCCATGTTGCCGCCGACGTTGAGCTGCATCGTGCGGTCGAGGACGACGCCGCGGTCCTCGAAGAGCTTCGCCATCACCCGGTGGGTGATAGTGGCGCCGACCTGCGACTTGATGTCGTCGCCGACGATCGGCACGCCCGCGGCCCGGAACTTCTCGGCCCACTCGGGGACGCCGGCGATGAACACCGGCAGGCAGTTGATGAAGCCGACCCCGGCGTCGATGGCGCACTGGGCGTAGAACTTCGCGGCGTCCTCGGAACCCACCGGCAGGTAGCAGACGAGCACGTCGGCGCGGGACTCCCGCAGGGTGGCGACGACGTCGACCGGCGTCTCGTCGGACTCCTCGATGGTCTCCCGGTAGTAACGGCCGAGGCCGTCGAGGGTGTGCCCCCGGGAGACGGTGATGCCCAGCGGCGGCACGTCAGCGATCTTGATGGTGTTGTTCTCGCTGGCGACGATGGCCTCGGAGAGATCGCGGCCGACCTTCTTGGCGTCCACGTCGAACGCGGCGACGAACGTCAGGTCGGAGACGTGGTAGTCGCCAAGCGTCACGTGCATCAGCCCGGGGACCTGCGCCGACGGGTCGGCGCCGCGGTAGTACTCGACCCCCTGGACCAGCGAGGCGGCGCAGTTGCCTACGCCGACGATGGCGACACGTACCGAACCCATGACGGTCTGCTCCTTAGCTGCGATTTCTATGGAAGTGGAAATATTCGGGGCATACGGCCCGCCGCGGCGCCGCCCACCAGCCGAAGGGCAGGGAGCGGGCGCCGCTGCGCGGTGCCACTCACCGACCGGCCGGAACCTCACCGTCGGGGTCCGGGCCGGCCTCGGCCGGGGCGTGCCTGTTCCGGTCGCGCGCGTCGCCGTCGTTGCCGCCGTGCGTGCCGTCGAGATAGGTGCCGCGTCCGTCCCGCCGGGCCGTCCGGCCCGCTCGGGCCGGCCTGACCGGCCGGCGCCCCGTCCCGCCGCCACGAGCGGGAGGGGGGAGCGTGCCAGGCTCCGATCCTGTGGATGGCTCCGATCCTGTGGATGGAGCTGTGGACAACCCTGTGGACGCTGTGGACAACTGTGGTTCCGTGAACCCCGCCGGGGCGCTGGCCCGCTCCGTCTCGATCAGCTCGTTGAGCCACCGGACCTCGCGTTCCACCGACTCGAGCCCATGGCGCTGCAGCTCGAGCGTGTAGGTGTCGAACCGCTCGACGGTCCTGGTCAGGGCCGAACGGACCTTCTCCCGGCGCTCCTCGAGCCGGCCCCGGCGCCCCTCCAGGATGCGCAGGCGGACGGCGGCGTCCGTCTTCGCGAAGAAGGCGAACCGCACGCCGAACATCTCGTCCTCCCAGGAGGACGGGCCACCCTCACCGAGCAGCTCGGCGAGCTTCTCCTTGCCCTCGCCGGTCAGCGTGTAGACGACCCGACTGCGCCCGCCGAGCCGGGTCGTCGCGCTGACGTCGTCCGCGGTGACATATCCGGCGTCCGCGAGGCGGCGCAGGCAGGGGTAGAGCGAGCCGTAGCTGAACCGATGGAACGCGCCGAGGACCGCGGCCAGCCGCTTGCGCAGCTCGTAACCGTGCATCGGGCTCTCGGAGAGCAGGGCGAGAACCGCCAGTTCCAGCATGACCCACCCTCCTTCGACCGTGCCCGGCCGCAGGCCTGATCGCCTCGCGGTCTGCCGCCTCGCTGCGTGGCGCTCCCGGCTGTGCGGCGCTGCCCGCTGCGTCTCGCTCGTGCCGTCGCCCCGTACTGCCGAGTCGATACTGTCGCGCCGACATATCGAATCGATACATCGAGGATAGACGTCTCGGGACGAGCGCCGCAACCAGGAATGACCATCCGGCGACCAGGAGATGACACAACGACACCTCCACCTCCGGGCGGGGTCGCGGCGCGGCCCCTTCCGCTCGCGGCCCGGGGCTGGCGTGACCCGGTCCCCCGTGATCTCGCCGCAGCCGGTGGCCGCCCCGGGAACTGCCTGGTCGCAGGGGTGATCGGGGTCCAGCCCAGGCGAGGCCCACGGGCCCGCGGGACCGGGCTGAGGCTGGCGGTGCCCACCGGGCGACCTCGCCGTGAGTAGGGGCGGCGTCACAGTGTCATCCGGCTCACAGTGGTCGCGGCCCCGCCCGGGGCGCGCGGGCCCGGCCGTCGCGCGGGTGGCGGCCGGCAGTCCGTTCGGTGACCATCTGTCCGGACCATCTGCCTGGAACACGTCCGCGGCGTACCGTTGGAACATGCGGTCGCGGTCGGTCATCGACTACGCGCTCGCCCGCCGGGCGACGCTCGCGGATCTGTTCGCGGGGCGGGTGTCCTCGCTCGACGTCTGTGACGCGCACCCGTACCTGCTGCGCGCCGCCAAGTACCACGGCGAGCCGACCAGCAAGCGGTGCCCGGTCTGCCGCGGTGCCGATCCGCTCATCCACGTCACCTACACCTACGGTGACGAACTTGGGGAGAGCTCCGGCCGCGTGCGGGCGACGAAGGACCTCCCGGCGCTCGCGGCGAGGTACAGCGAGCTGCGGGTCTACGTCGTCGAGGTGTGCCGTCCGTGCGGGTGGAACCATCTGATCACGTCCTACGTGATCGGCACCGGCGAGCCGAAGGCGAAGCGCCAGCACCGCCGAGCCGCCGACACCTGACGGCGGCGTTTCCCGCCCTCCCCCGCTCCCCTCCACCGCGTCTCTGCGCGCTCCCCTCGAACCCTCTGTTCTCCGGCCGCGCCGCGGCGCTGGGCGCTGCGACGCGACGGCGCTCCGGGCGCCCTGCGCGAGCGGGCGGAATCTGGCGTGAGATCCTGGTCTGCCATGTGGGTGTCGCGACGGGTCCAGGCGTGGTGCCGACCACGAGTGGTTCCGTTTCGTGACCTTGCCGGGGTGAGCCCGGCGGATGGCCCGGTCCTGTCTGGTCGGCCGACTCCTGCCCAGGGCCTGAGGCCGTCGACCTCCCCCACAGCCGGGTTCCGGCCGGATCGGACCGGTGGGGGCCGGACCTTCGGTAGCGGTCGGGGGTGCCGGCCCGTCCCCTGTGGCGGAGCGGCGACCGGGGAGTCCCAGAGCGACGGATGGAGCGGTCGGTGAGCTCTCCCTACGACCGAGGCGCCTACCGGGGCGGCCCGGATGCGGACCCGATGCGGTCCGAACCCGGCCAGCCTCAGGAGGCGTCCCCCGATCGGGCCAGGCCCGACCGGATTGCCCGAGCCGGCCAGCCGGATCGGCCGGATTCGCCTGCCCGGGCCGGCCACGACGGCCCGCCGTCGGTCGACCGCCCCCGCGGCGAGCGCACCGCCCTGGTACCGGCGGCCGGTCGACCCGCAGCGGGACGCGGCGAGCGCACCGCGCTGGTGCCGCCTGCCGGATCCGCCGGGCCTGCCGGGCCTGCCGGATCCGCCGGGCCAGCGGGAGTTGCCGGGCCAGCGGGAGTTGCCGGGCCAGCGGGAGTTGCCGGGCCACCCGGAGCCGGCGGGTCGCAGGGAGTCGTCGGGTCGCAGGGAGTTGTCGGGTCGCAGGGAGTCGTCGGTCGGGCGGGGGCGGCCGGTCCCGCCGGACGTGTCGGGGGACCGCCGCCTCGTGCGGTGGCTCCCGTCGAGGCGGCGCAGCCCGACCGGCGTCCGGGTGCCGGCGCCGCGGCGATCCCGACCGCCGGCTGGGTACCCGACCACGGCTCGGTGGCCCGGGCCGCCGGTCGTGGGGTGCCGCCCGGTCCCGGTCCCGATCCCGTCGCCGACGAGCGGGCCGGCCGCGCGTCCGGGCGTGGTGTCTCCTCCGAGCGTGGTATCTCCCCCGAGCGGGGCGCCGCCCCCGAGCGGGTTGCCAGCCCCGGGCGGGCACCGGAGCGGGGAACGCCCGACCGGGGAACGCCCGACCGGGCGGCGGTCGAGCGGTCGCTGCCCGGCGGCGCACCCGAATGGCCCGCGACCCGCGCGGCGGGCCGGCAGACACCATCCGACGCACCCGGCCGCGTCGCGGGAGCCCCCCGTGATCCGGCGACGTTCCGCGAGACCGGCCGGCCTCGCGACGCGGGAGCCACCCGCGCGGTCGCGGCCGGGCCGTTTGTCCCGGCGGTGGACCCGAGGGGTGGCGCCCGCCCCGATCAGCCGCCCGTGGGCGGGGACGGAACCGATCCACGTCGCCGGGCCGACCGGCCGGCCGGCGACGAGCCCGCCGTCCGCGGCGGGCGGGGACGGGAGCGCACGGGGGGTCGGGGTGTGCCGGACCGTCGCTCGGGTGGGATGCCCGGAGCCGGCGACCGTGGTGGGCCCGAGCTGGACCGCCCGTCCGGCCCACCGCCGCCACCGGCGGGACGCGATCGGGCCGCAGGCGCGCCGCGGACCTCGGCGAAGGTGAACACGCTCTACGACACCGTCGACCAGGCGGCACTGCGCCGGGTCGACGTCAGCGAACGCACCGCCGATGCGACCGTCTACCGCAAGGTGACGGCGGAGCAGGCTGGGCGAGGCGCGGCGGACGGTGCCGGGATGACGGAGGTGACGCCGGTGCGCCGGGTCGCCGGGCGGCGCCGTGACCGGCCCACCCGGGCGACCGAACGGATGGCGTTGCGGGTCGGCGAGCTGGAGGCGGCCGAGGGCCGCACCGGCCCGGGGGGATCCGGTGCCCGCCGGCCCGCGCCCGCGCCCGCGTCCGCGCGCACCGGGCCGGGGCGCGGGGCGCCCACGCGCTCGTCCCGGGCGGCGATGGGAGGTCCGGACGGACCGGGCGGACCCGACGGGCCCGGCGGCCCGGGCGGCGGTCGTTCCCGCCGACCGGGCGAGGGACGTCGTGGCCCGAAGTGGTGGCGGCGGCGGCCCCGCTGGCTGCGCCGGCTCGTGCTGGCCGGGGTCTTCTCGTCGATCCTGCTGTTCGCCGCCGGCGTCGCCGTCGTCTACGCGGCGACCCGGGTGCCGCTGCCCGGCGAGGTGAAGACCGACCAGACTTCGATCATCTTCTACGGCCCGCCGGCCGGGTCGAACCAGGGCACCGGCGACGAGCTCGCGCGCATCGGGACGGTGAACCGCACCGACGTGCCGCTGGCCCAGGTGTCCAAGGACATGCAGCACGCGGTGCTCGCGGCCGAGGACAAGAACTTCTACAGCGAGCCCGGCATCTCGCCGAAGGGCATCGCCCGGGCGCTCTACGTCAACGTCACCGGTGGCGAGCTCCAGGGCGGCTCGACGATCACTCAGCAGTACGCGAAGAACGCCTACCTGAGCCAGGAACGCACGTTCAGCCGCAAGATGCGGGAGATCGTCCTCGCGGTGAAGCTGGACCGCAAGTACTCCAAGGACCAGATCCTCGAGTTCTACCTGAACACGATCTACTTCGGCCGCGGTGCCTACGGCATCGAGGCCGCGGCGAAGGCGTACTACAACACGACGGCCGCGAACCTCACGGCCCAGCAGGGTGCGGTGATCGCGGGCCTGATCCGATCGCCGAACTACCTCGATCCGGCGAAGAATCCGGGCCCGGCGGCCAACCGCTGGCATGACGTCGTCGCGACGATGGCCGCGAAGGGCTGGGCGCCCGCGTCCATCACCGGCGAGCAGCCCCCACCGGTCGCCGCCATGGCGAGCGACTCCACCACCACCTCCGCCCAGGTCGCCTACATCCGCGACGAGGTGAAGCGTGAGCTGAAGGCGGGGGGGATCACCGACGACCAGATCAACCGCGGTGGCCTGCGCATCACCACCACGATCGACAAGGGTCGCCAGATGGCCGCGTTCAACGCGGTCACCAGCGTGCTGAGCACCGCCTATGCGGCGGTGCCGGATCTGCGGACCGGCCTGTCCGCGGTCGAACCCGGGACCGGCCGCATCCTTGCCTGGTACGGAGGGTCGCTCTACGGCAAGGATGCGCAGGGCCGCGAGCAGTACGAGGACAACGTGGCCACGGCGCAGGTGCAGTCCGCGTCGACCTTCAAGACGATCACCCTGGTGGCCGCGCTCCAGAAGAACATCAACCTGAAGTCGACGTTCGCGGCGCCCGCCAAGGCGGTTCTCCCCGGTTACGAGGTCGGCAACGACGAGAGCGAAGGCGGCGACCTCGGCTACAAGAACCTCATCCAGGCGACCGCCGCCTCGATCAACACCGTGTTCGTGCCGCTCGGCCAGAACATCGGCGTCAACAACGTCATCTCCACCGCGCGCAACCTGGGCATCCGTGACTCGACCACGTTGGAACCGGTTGCCGGTATCACCCTGGGCAAGGACAACGTCTACCCCATCGACATGACGTCGGTCTACGCGGTCCTCGCCAGCAACGGGGTGCGGGCCAAACCCCACATGGTGGACAAGGTCGTGGACGGCAGCGGCCAGGTGATCTACTCGGGTGCCGACCAGAACGCGAAGCAGGCCATCCCGAGCTCGGTCGCCCGGGACGCGACCTACGCGCTGCAGAGCGTGATCACCGATCCGAGCGGTACCGGGCACCGGGCCGCGCTCGCCGGTGGCCGCGAGGCCGCCGGGAAGACCGGTACCTCGACCGACTTCCGGTCTGCCTGGTTCTGCGGATACACGAAGGAGATCGCCTCCTGCGTCGACATGTTCCGCGGCAAGGGCCTGAACACCGACCAGCTCAAGGGCATCCCGGGTGCGGCGGACGGGGTGTACGGCGGAACTCTGCCGGCCAGGGTCTGGAAGGCCTTCATGGACGCGGCCCTGCAGGGGGTCCCGAAGTCGACGTTCGACCCGCCGGCGTTCGGTGGACTGGTCCAGGACAACGAGCCGGACCCCACGCCCACGCCGACGGACACTCCGAGCGCCGCGCCGACGTCGGGCCTCACCGATCTGCTGGGCGGCCTGTTCGGCGGGAACGGCGGCGGCCAGCAGCAGCAGCCGCAGCAGCCGCAGCAACCGCAGCAGCAGCAGCAGCCGCAGCAGCCCGGCGGTGCGAACCGCCCGAACGGTTCGCCCAGACCGACGGGGCTCTTCGGGGACCCTTTGGGGTGACCGGTGGGCCGACCGCGCCGGCGGGTTCGGGACATCGGGGTGTCGTCGAGATGCGCACCCGCAATCCCGAATCCGCCGCGGCGGGGGGTGGTCCGTCCACCGGTCCGTCCAGCGGTTCCGCACCCGGGACCGCTTCTCGCGCTCCGCGCGGGTGAGGTCGGACGCCCGCCTGGCCGTGTACCACAATGACCCGCATGGCCACGACACCGGCGTCTCCCGCCCGCGTCAGCCCGGCCCGGGAGGACCCGGTCGTGGCGGGCGCGAGCCAGCTCATCGGCGGGCCGCCCGGCGAACACGCGGTCCTGGCGGACCGGCGGACCTGGCTGACCCCGCTGCGCGTGCTGATGGCCCTGGTCATCGTGGCCAGCGTGCTCGGCTACACGCAGAAGATCGGCTGTCGGGACACCCGCACCTGGACGCACGAGCACCAGTACAGCGCGCTGTGCTACTCGGACGTCGTCGCCCTCTACAGCCAGGAGGGCCTGGTCGACGGGAAGATCCCCTACCTGGACTACCCGACGGAGTACCCGCCGCTGATCGGCGCGGCGATGGCCCTCATCTCCTGGCCCGCGGGCCACGCCTCCGGCCCGAAGGCGGTCTACCGGGACGACAACGGCCGCCGGGTGTTCGACCACTACACGATGGACCGGCGCTCGGCCGTCTTCTACGACCTCACGGCGCTGCTGTTCATGGTCGCCGCGTGCGTGGCGGTGCTCTGCACCGCGCTGACGGCCGGATCCCGGCGGGTCTGGGACGCGGCGCTGTTCGCGCTGGCGCCCGCGCTGGTCCTGCATCTGCTGACGAACTGGGACATCCTCGCGGTGGCGTTCGCGGCCGGCGGTCTGCTCGCCTGGTCCAGACGGGCACCGCGGCTGGCCGGCCTGCTGCTCGGCCTGGGCATCCTCACCAAGCTGTACCCGGTGCTGTTCCTGCTCGGGCTGGGCTTTCTCTGCCTGCGGGCCGGGAAGATGCGGGAGCTGGCGAAGACCGTCACCACGGCGATCGTGACGGTGATCGTCGTCATCGTGCCGTTGTGGCTGTCCGCCGGCTACTTCAACGAGCAGGGCAACAAGGTCGGCGACAGCATCTGGACGACCTTCTGGCGCGGCGGGGACTGGCTGCGCCTGGTCGGCGGGGGCCCGGACGGGGCCCGCAACGGTCTCGCCCGGTTCATCGACCTGAACTCCGACCGGGGCGCCGACTGGGACTCGGTGGCCTTCGGCGCGACCTGGCTCGCCGACCGTCACGACCCCGCCTGGTTCGGCCCGTTGCACCTGGTGGTCTGCGCGGTGACGGCGGTCGTCGTCCTGGCGGTGGCGGCGGCGCTCATCGTGCACCGCCCGGACACCCGCCGCCTCGTCGCCGCCTCGGCGGTGGCGGCGTGGGGGACCGTCGCGATCGGCGTCCCGCTGGTCCTGCAGGGCATCCGCGAGCACGGCCTGCCCATCGGGACACTGAACATCATCACCGCCGCGACCCTGGTGGTCGCGGTCGTCGCGATCGGGCTGCTCACCTGGTTCGCGCCGCGCCGGCCGCGGCTGCCCCAGGTGCTGTTCCTACTGGTCGTCGCGTTCCTGCTGAGCAACAAGGTCTTCTCGCCGCAGTACACGATCTGGCTGCTCCCCCTGGTCGCGCTGGCCCGGCCGCGGTGGCGGCTGTTCCTGCTCTGGCAGGCCTGCGAGGCGTGGGTCCTGTTCACCCGCTTCATGCATTTCATCTACAACGACACCCAGGGCCGGCGCGGGATCGACCGGGGCTGGTTCGTGGGCGCGGTGGCGCTGCGCGACCTGGTGCTGCTCGTCCTGGCGGCGTTCGTGGTGCGGGAGATCCTGCATCCGCGGGCGGATGTGGTGCGGGCCGGCGGGTCGCTCGACCCGGCCGACCGACTCGCCGTGGATCAGCCGGCGGCGGGGCTGGACCCGGACGCGGTGGACGACCCGGCCGGAGGCTTCCTGGATCACGCGCCTGACGTGCGCGGTGGCTGGCGGGGCCGGCCGACGAGGCCGGCGCGTGGCGTCCCGGAGCCGGCAGCCGTCACGGCCTCGCCGGCAGCCGTCACGGCCTCGCCGACCGCCGTCGACGCGTCGCCCGCAGCGGGGCCGGCAGGCGAGTCCGCCCCGCGGCCGGAGCTCGCGCCGCTGGAACCGGGGGCGCTGTTCCGGCCGCGGCAGAACCGGTCGGACACCCTCGACAGCCCGGACCCCGATGGAAGCGGATCCGCTGGTGGCTGAGGCGGCCTCTCAGGATCCGTCCGCCGACGCCGCCGAGCCGTCCCACCCGGCGATCCCATCCGGTCGGGGCCATCTGGCCGAGCCGGACGGCACCTCCGCCGCGCGGAGTCCGTCCGCTCGGGGCATCCACACCGCCCGTGCGGCCTGGTCCCGCCTGCCGGAGTCCGTTCGGGCCACGCTGCCGCTCTGGCTCGGCAGCCGGATCGCCGTCGCGCTGCTCTCCCTCGCCGCCGCGAGGGCGCTGACCTCGCGCCCGGCCCGCGACGCCCCCGGGCTGCGCACCCTCTGGGACCACTGGGACGTCGGCCTGTTCACCAAGGTCGCCCGGTACGGCTATCTCTCCCCCGCCTACTCGGACCGCACCGAGGTCGACTTCCCGGGCCTGCCGCTGGCCATCCGCCTCGTCCATCTCGTCGTGCCGGACTGGATCGTCGCCGGTCTCGTCGTCTCCCTGCTCGCCGGCGCCGTCACCGCGGCCGCGCTCTGGCGGCTGGCCGCGGACGAGGTGGGGGCCCCGGCCGCGAGGTTCGCCGTCGTCAGCCTGATCTCCTTCCCGTACGCGGTGTTCCTGTTCGCCGCCTATTCGGAGGGGCTGTTCCTGGCGTTCGCGACGGCGTCCTGGCTGGCCGCCCGCCGGCAGCGCTGGTGGCTGGCCGGCCTGCTCGGCGCGGGGGCGGCGAGCACGCGGATCAGCGGCGTCGCCTTCGGCGTGGCGCTCGCCGTGCAGTACGTCGTCGGCCGCCGTGCCGCGGGACGGCCGGTGTTCGCCTGGCCGGCGCTCGCGCTGGCCCTTCCGCCGATCCCCGTCCTCGCCTACCTGGGCTACCTGCGCGCGCGCACCGGCGGCTGGGGGGCCTACACCGACGCCATGCGCGACGGCTGGCATCGCGGCACCGACTGGCCCTGGTCCGGGTGGGCGACCACCTGGTCGTCGGCGACCGACGGCAACGGGGCGTCGACCTTCGTGTGGTTCTGGCGGGGGGAGCTGCTCGCGGTGGTCGTCGGCGTGCTGCTGACGGTCGTCCTGCTGATCGGCCGGAGGTGGGGGGAGGCGACCTTCGTCGGCGTGATGACCACGATCATGGCCTGCACGAACTACTACGCCTCGGGGATTCGCGGAATCCTGGTCGCCTTTCCGCTCTACCTGCTGCTCGCGCGGGCTGCCGCGCGCAGTCCCCGGGTCGCGCCGGTGTACCTGCTTCTGTGCACCCCCGTGATGGCGACGCTGGTCATCGCCTTCACCCAGGGCCAGTGGGTCGACTGACCCGGCGACGTGCCGCATGTCGGCGCGGTGGTACGACCCTGCGGGCGGGGGATGCGCGACGATGTCGCTGACGCGCGTGTCGCCGCGTCGGGGCCACGTGACGAAAGGGCGATGCGGTGGATACCGGGGATCCCCGGCCGGGTCGACCCGACGCCGGATCCGGGGCCGGCGCGGACGCCTCTGCGGACCGCGCAGACGGTGTGCGCTCGAACGGCGTTCGCGCAGACGGCGGTCGCTCGGACGGTCTGGGCTTGGGCGGTGGTCGCTTGGGCGGTGGTCGGTCGGACGGCGGCCGGTCGGACGGCGGCGCGGGCCTGGGTCCGCGCTCCCTCGCCCACCTGGCGGCCGGGATCGCGGGCCTGGCCGCGCTCGCCGTGCTCGGGCTGGCGATCGCGGATCCCACCCCGTCACGGCACCTGCGTGGGTTGCTCGTCTCGGTTGATCTCGTCTGCCTGGCCGGGGTGGCGACCGCCTGGCTGCGTGTGGTCCTGGTCGTCGGGGCGCCCGGGGTGCCGAAAAGGATCGAGTAAGCTCGTCGAGACACGCCGTGCGTCGGGGCACGCGTTTGTTCGCTGGTCAGCCGGCGATCTCCTCGGGATCGTCAGCCTGCCGCGAGCGGCCGCAGTGCACTGCTGACCGTCCGGATGTGCCGGTGCGCGGTCCCTCCTGGATCAGCGCGGCCGCGCTCGTCCGCGTCGGCGCAGACCCGATCCACGGCTCCTCCTGCCACGGAGAATCCGTGGCCGCTGAGTCCACAGGAGGTGGGTTCACCCTTGGCACGTCATTACGAACTCATGGTGATCCTCGACGCGGATCTCGAGGAACGCACCGTTGCGCCGTCTCTCGACCAGTACCTCGGCGTCGTCCGGCAGGGCGGCGGCGTGGTCGAGAAGGTCGACATCTGGGGCCGGCGCCGGCTCGCCTACGAGATCGCCAAGAGCAACGAGGGCATCTACGCGGTGATCGACCTGCACGCGGAGCCGGACGTGGTCGCCGAGCTCGACCGTCAGCTCGTTCTGAACGAGTCGGTCATCCGCACGAAGGTCATCCGGCTTCCCGAGCCGAAGAAGCCTCGCCAGAGCCGCCGGGTGGCGGCATGACCTGGTCCGCGGTGACGGCGATCTGCGCGCCGTCGTGGACCGCCGACATCCGGGAGGGCGCCCGTGGCCGGTGAGACGGTCATCACCGTCGTTGGCAACCTGACCAGCGACCCCGAGCTGCGGTTCACGTCGAACGGCGCCGCGGTGGCGAGCTTCACCATCGCCTCCACGCCGCGCACGCTGGACCGCCAGACCAACGAGTGGAAAGACGGCGAGGCGCTGTTCCTGCGCTGTTCCATCTGGCGTCAGGCCGCCGAGCACGTCGCCGAGTCGCTGCAGAAGGGCGCCCGGGTCATCGTCACGGGCCGGCTCAAGCAGCGCTCGTTCGAGACTCGCGAGGGTGAGAAGCGCACTGTGATTGAACTCGAGGTCGACGAGGTCGGCCCCAGCCTGCGTTACGCGACCGCCAAGGTCGTCCGCGCCGCCCGCGGTGGCGGCAGTGGTGGTGGCGGCGGTGGTGGCGGTTACGGCGGTGGTGGCGGTGGCTACAGCGGCGGTGGCGGCACTGGCGGCGGCTTCGGTGCGCCCGCCGGCGTCCCCTCCGGTGCGCCGGCCGGCGGAGTCCCGAATGATGACCCCTGGTCGCAGCAGCCGGCCGGTGGCTACTCAGACGAGCCTCCGTTTTGAGCGGGCGCTCGTCGTCCTCGCGGTCGACACAACGAGGTAGGAGCACATCCGTGGCCAAGGCGGCCGTGCGCAAGCCCAAGAAGAAGGTTTGCGTCTTCTGTAAGGACAAGGTCGAGTACATCGACTTCAAGGACACCTCGCTGCTGCGCAAGTACATCTCGGACCGGGGCAAGATCCGTGCCCGGCGGGTGAGCGGCAACTGCAGCCAGCACCAGCGCGACGTGGCGACGGCGGTGAAGAACAGCCGCGAGATGGCGCTGCTGCCCTACACCGCCTCGGCCCGCTAGGGGGTGGCGGGATGAAGCTCATCCTGACCCAGGAGGTCCCCGGCCTCGGCAGCCCGGGTGACATCGTCGAGGTCGCCAACGGCTACGGGCGCAACTACCTGGTGCCGCGCAAGTACGCGATCCTCGCGACGAAGGGCGCGGAGCGCCAGGTCGAGCAGATCAAGCGGGCCCGCTCGGCTCGGGCGGTCCGCGACCTCGGCCACGCCCAGGAGATCGCCGGCCAGCTCGGCGGCCTCAAGGTCGAGCTGATCAGCCGGGCCGGCAAGGAAGGCCGGCTGTTCGGCTCGGTGACGGCGGCCGACGTGGTCGAGGCCGTCACCGCGGCGGGCGGTCCCGAGCTGGACCGTCGGCGGGTCGAACTGACCACGCCGATCAAGTCGCTCGGGGCGTACACCGTTGCCGTCCACCTTCACCCCGAGGTGACGGCGTCGGTGAAGCTCCAGGTCAAGAAGGCCTAGGACCGGCGGCACCGCCCTCGGGTGAGGCGGCATTGCCCTCGCGAGGCGGCACTGCCGCCTCGCCGCCGAGGCGCGGATGCCCCGGACTGACGAACTCCCCCGGCCGACCCACCCCAGTGGTGGTCCTCGGTCCGGGGGAGTTCGTCGTTGCGGGACCGGTCCGCAGCGAACTTTCTTCCGCCTTGTTTTATCCACAGGAGGCGGGTCGGCTGTGCTTGCGGTGCCTGCGGACCCTCGGCCTTGTGATCCTTGTTTTCCACAGGGTGTGAGCCGCTGTCCCGAGCTCCTCCCCAGGTTCCGGCAGGTTACCCACAGCTTTTCCACATGGGCCTGTGGATAACTTTTTGGTGGGGGTGCTCGTCGATCCGTATGGTCGGACCCTCCACACTGGGTCAGCCGGACTCGCCCGGCCAGCTCAACGGCCGCTCGCCGGTACCCGGGTCGCGTGGCGGTCGCCGTGTCGGACGCGGCGTGACGGGGGTCGACGAGTGGCCGAGATCTGCTGGGCGCGGTGGCGTGGCCCGTTGACCGCAGCCCCGATGTGTACGAACATGTGTTCGAATCTGGATCTGCGGGAGAGCGGGGAGGGTGCGTCGTGAGCGTCACGGAGATCTCGCGCGGCGGCGCAGGCGGCGGCGCGGAGTTCGAGCGGACCCCGCCCCACGACCTCCCGGCCGAGCAGAGCGTGCTCGGCGGCATGCTGCTGTCGAAGGACGCCATCGCCGACGTCGTCGAGGTCCTGCGGATGGCGGACTTCTACCGCCCGGCCCACGGACTCGTCTACGAGGTCATCGGCGACCTGTACGGCCGGGGCGAGCCCGCCGACGTCATCAGTGTCGCGGCCGAGCTCAGCCGCCGCGACCTGCTGGAACGGGTCGGCGGGCCGGGGTACATGCACACCCTGATCTCGAGCGTGCCCACCGCGGCGAACGCCGGTTACTACGCGCGCATCGTCGCCGAGAAGGCGGTCCTGCGCCGCCTCGCCGAGGCCGGCACCCGCATCGTCCAGCTCGCCTTCGGCGCCGCCCCCGACGTCAGCGACGTCGTGGATCGCGCTCAGGCCGCCGTGTACGAGGTCACCGAGCGGCGGGCGAACGACGACTACCTGCCGCTGGGAGAGCTGCTCAACCCGGCCCTGGAGGAGATCGAGTCGATCCAGGGCCGCGGCGAGGGCGCGCTGACCGGCGTGCCGACCGGCTTCGTGGACCTCGACGAGCTGACCAACGGCCTGCACGGCGGCCAGCTCTGGATCGTCGCGGCCCGCCCGGCCGTCGGTAAGGCGCTGGCCCTCGGGACTGCGCTCCCCACCCCGACCGGCTGGACGACGATGGGCCGCGTCGCCGTCGGCGACATGCTCATCGGTGCCGACGGGCGGCCGACGCGCGTGGTCGCCGCCACCGACGTGATGCACGGCCGGCCGTGCTACGAGGTCGAGTTCTCCGACGGGTCCGTGATCGTGGCGGACGGACAGCATCAGTGGATCACGCAGACCCGGGCGGAGCCTCGCCGTGACGGTCCGGTTCGTTCGGGCTCCCGCACCGCGACGCTCACCAGACCGGTCACCACGGAGGAGATCGCTCGCACTCTGCGTTGTCGGACTGCCGATCGCCGGTGCACCCATGCGGTGCGTGTCGCCGGCCCGTTCCAGCTGCCGGCGGTCGACCTGCCGGTCGATCCGTATGTGCTGGGATCCTGGCTCGGCGACGAAACGGCGGCCTGTGCGAGCCTGACCTCGGCTGATCCGGAGATTTCCGAGGAGATCCGGCGCCGGGGACACGAGGTCGTGGGCAGCACCAGTGCGAGACATCGACCGGGGCTGCGGCGGTCCGCGGCGACCGAGAGGGCCTGCACGGTGTGCGGGCGGCCGTTCACCGCCGCGATGCCCGGCGTCCGCACCTGTGGCCAGTCCTGCGGGGGCAAGCTGCGTTTCCTCGCGGAGCCGCTCTCGGTGCGAAGCTGCGTGGACTGCGGGGGCCGGACCACCGGTTTCGGGCCGCGTTGCCGTTCCTGCCACGCCCGGGCCGGGACGTTGCAGGCCCGGCTGCGCACCCTCGGTGTGCTGGGCGACCGGCACATCCCGGCCGGCTATCTGCGGGCGAGCGAGCAGCAACGCCGTGACCTGCTGGCAGGTTTGCTGGACGCCGACGGCACCGTCGCGAGCAACGGGTCGACCGCCCAGTTCGCCACCACCAACCCGAGGCTGGCCCGAGAGGTCCGTGAGCTCGTTCTCTCGCTGGGCTGTCGGGCGACCGTCACGACGACGCGGACGCGGGGCCGGTCGGAGGAGACGTCCACCTGTTTCACGGTGAACTTCGCTCCCCAGGATCAGGTCTTCCGGCTTGCGCGCAAGGCCGCCCGACTGCGGCCGACCGGACACCCGGCGGCCGCGGTGCGGTACATCACGGACGTCCGACCGATCGCGTCTGTGCCGGTCCGGTGCGTCGAGGTCGACAGTCCCGATCACCTCTACCTCGCGGGCGAGACCTGTATCCCGACCCACAACTCGACGCTCGGCTTGGACTTCGCCCGGGCAGCGTCGATCAAGAACGGGCTGACCTCGGTCATCTTCTCGTTGGAGATGAGCCGCATGGAGATCACCATGCGGCTGCTGTCGGCCGAGGCGCGGGTGTCGCTGCAGAACATCCGCACCGGTCGGCTCACCGACGACGACTGGGCCAGGTTGGCCCGGCGGATGGGCGAGGTGGCCGAGGCACCGCTGTTCATCGACGACAGCCCGCACCTGACGATGATGGAGATCCGGGCCAAGGCCCGTCGGCTCAAGCAGCGCAACGAGCTGCGTCTGGTCATCCTCGACTACCTGCAGCTGATGTCGTCGCCGAAGAAGGTCGAGAGTCGCCAGCAGGAGGTCAGCGAGATCTCGCGGTCGCTGAAGCTGCTGGCCAAGGAGCTCGACGTGCCGGTGGTCGCGATCTCGCAGCTCAACCGCGCCTCCGAGCAACGCGCCGACAAGCGCCCCCAGGTCTCCGACCTGCGCGAGTCCGGCAGCCTCGAGCAGGACGCCGACGCGGTCATCCTGCTCTACCGGGAGGACACGGTCGAGAAGGAGTCGGCGCGCGCCGGCGAGGCGGACCTCATCATCGCCAAGCATCGCAACGGGCCGACCGGCACCGTCACCGTCGCCTTCCAGGGGCACTACTCGAGATTCGTCGACATGGCCAACTGACCCCTGCCGGCCGGTGCCCACCTGCCCCGGTCGGCGGACCACGATCCCCGGACGGTGACACACTGGGCGCTATGGCGACCGGGAACGCGGGACAGCCGGAACCCGGGGATGACCGGGACCATGCGGCGCATCGAGGGGACGGCCGGTGAGTGACGGCGGGGACAGCGGAGCCGAGGGGCCGGGCGTTCTGGAGATCGCCCGGATCGACGTGCAGCCCGGCACCGAGGAGAAGTTCGCCGCCGCCTACCGGGAGGCGCGCACGGAGGTGGTCGACACGCCCGGCTGCCGGTCCGCGCGGCTGACGCGGGGCATCGAGTCGCCGTCCAGCTTCGTGCTGCTGGTCGAGTGGGACGACCTGGACAGCCACCTGAAGAACTTCCGCGAATCCGACCGTTTCGTCCGCTGGCGCGCGGCGCTTGGGCCGTACTTCGCCGGGCCGCCGTCCATGGTGCACGGGGTGGACGTCCCGGCCGGCCCCGACCCGGTCTGACCAGCCCGCGACCGTCTGGACCCCTGACCATGGGAACGTTCTTCGGGTTTCTGTTCGTCGCGCCGTTGATGGCCGGCTTCTTCGGCTTCCTCATCTGGCTGTTCCTGGCGATCCTGCTCCGCGAGCAGATCACCAGGTTCAAGGTCCGCCCGTTCGTCTTCTTCGTCACCGGCTACGTCTTCACCGGCGTCCTGACCCTCTTCCTACTCATCGCGCGAGCCTCGGTGGGGCCGATCGCCGGCACCGCCGCCTCGCTGGGACTCGTCTGGCTGATCAGGGACCGGTGGCGCCGCCACCGGCCCCCGACCAGCCGGAAGGGGGCCCGCGGCGGCCCGCCGCAGCCCGGCCAGCCGGGACCCGGCGGTCATCAGCCGGCAGGTTACCCCGGTCAGCCGATCGGCCCTCCGGGTCAGCTCGGCTATCCGGGCTATCCGGGTCAGCCCGGTTTTCCGGGTCAGGCAGGCTATCCGGGTCAGCCCGGTTTTCCCGGTCAGGCGGGCCATCCAGGTCAAGCTGGCTATCCGGGTCAGCCCGGTTTTCCCGGTCAGGCGGGCTATCCCGGTCAGCCCGGCTATCCCGGTCAGCGCGGCTTTCCGGGGCAGGCTGGCCAACCTGGAGGCCCGGGTCAGCCCGGGCCTCCAGGTTGGCCGGGCGCGCCGACGGGCGGCCCGGCGACCGGTGGTCGCGACAGGACCCCTCCCGGGAAGCCCGACGCCCGCCCACCGGGGGTCGAGGACGGCCCGCCCGGACCGGACTTCCCGTCGATCCCGGACTACCCGCCGCTGGCCGGGCACCGGTCGGACCCCGACTTCCCCTCCATTCCCGACTTTCCACCGATCCCCGACTTGCCACCGATCCCGCCGATCCCCGATTACCCGCCGACCTTCGACGGGCTCACGGACACCGCGGCCGGCCCGGGCGGCGGGGACGATCTCGACGGCCCGGCCGATCCGACCACGCCGGTCGGTGGGTCCGACGGCGGGCCGGCGACCGGCGCCGGTTCGCCGCCCGGCCCGACGGGTCGACGGGGCGGCGGGCGGCGGATCGCCGGCTACCCCTGGGCGGCCCCGCCGCCCGGGCAGCGTCCGGGTGACGCGTCTTCACGCCAGCCACGGTCGGCTCCCGACGAACCCGACTCCGACGGCTGACCGGTCCCCGGTCACCCGACCTCGACGCCAGAGCGCCTGCCCGCCTGGCGTCCTCAAGGGTGGCGCCCGGGATGTGGCGTACCGTCGTGACATCGCCAGTCCGCTGCCGGCGGCCCCGTCGGGGCGTAGCCGTCGTGACGTCCGAGGTCGAGATGCCCGCACTCCGCTCCCGTACCACCACGCATGGCCGGAACATGGCCGGGGCCCGCGCCCTGTGGCGCGCGACCGGCATGACCGATGACGACTTCGGTAAGCCGATCATCGCCATCGCGAACAGCTTCACCCAGTTCGTGCCGGGCCACGTGCACCTGCGTAACCTCGGCGCCCTGGTCGCGGAGGCGGTGGCGGAGTCCGGGGGAGTGGGCCGGGAGTTCAACACGATCGCGGTCGACGACGGCATCGCGATGGGACACGGCGGGATGCTGTACTCCCTGCCGTCGCGGGAGATCATCGCCGACAGCGTCGAGTACATGGTCAACGCGCACTGCGCCGACGCGCTGGTCTGCATCTCCAACTGCGACAAGATCACACCGGGCATGCTGCTCGCGGCACTGCGGCTCAACATCCCGACCGTGTTCGTCTCCGGCGGGGCGATGGAGTCCGGCAACGCGGTGATCTCCGGCGGCACCGCCCGGTCGAAGCTCGACCTCATCACGGCGATGTCCGCGGCGGTGAACCCGGAGGTCTCCGACGGCGACCTGTCGACGATCGAGCGGTCGGCCTGCCCGACCTGCGGCTCCTGCTCGGGCATGTTCACCGCGAACTCGATGAACTGCCTGACCGAGGCGATGGGCCTGTCCCTGCCGGGCAACGGCTCGACACTGGCCACCGCCGCCGCCCGCCGCGAGCTGTTCGTCGAGGCCGGCCGCCTCGTCGTCGACCTGGCCCGGCGCTACTACGAGAAGGACGACGAGGCCGTCCTGCCCCGCTCGATCGCGACGGCGGCTGCGTTCCGTAACGCGTTCGCCGTGGACGTGGCCATGGGCGGCTCGACGAACACCGTGCTGCACCTGCTCGCCGCCGCCGTCGAGGCCGGCGTCGACGTCACGCTCGCCGACATCGACCAGATCTCGCGCACCGTGCCCTGCCTGTGCAAGGTCGCTCCCAGCTCCACCCACTACTACATGGAGGACGTGCACCGGGCCGGCGGGATCCCGGCGATCCTCGGCGAGCTGGACCGGGCCGGCCTGCTCGACCGGAACACCCACTCGGTGCACGCGGCCAGCCTGCGGGAGTTCCTCGACCGCTGGGACGTCCGCGGCGCGCAGCCGTCGCCGGACGCCGTCGAGCTGTTCCACGCGGCGCCGGGCGGGGTGCGCACGATCGAGCCGTTCAGCTCGACCAACCGCTGGGACTCCCTCGACACCGACGCGGAGAACGGCTGCATCCGCTCCGTCGAGCACGCCTACTCCGCCGAGGGTGGCCTCGCCGTCCTGTTCGGCAACCTCGCCACCGACGGCGCGGTCGTCAAGACCGCCGGGGTGGACGAAAGCCAGTGGTCCTTCCGCGGCCCGGCGCTCGTCGTCGAAAGCCAGGAGGACGCGGTCGACGCCATCCTCAACAAGCGGGTCCAGCCCGGCGACGTGATCATCGTCCGGTACGAGGGTCCCCGCGGCGGCCCCGGCATGCAGGAGATGCTCTACCCGACCGCCTTCCTCAAGGGGCGGGGGCTCGGGCCCAAGTGCGCGCTGATCACCGACGGCCGGTTCTCCGGCGGGAGCTCGGGCCTGTCGATCGGCCACGTCTCGCCGGAGGCGGCGCACGGCGGCACGATCGCCCTCGTCCGTGACGGTGACGTCATCGACATCGACATTCCGACGCGCCGGCTGGAACTGCTCGTCTCGGACGAGGAACTGGCGCGGCGCCGTGCCGAGCTGGAGGCAGCCGGCGGCTACCGGCCGGCGAACCGGGAGCGCGCCGTCTCGGCGGCCCTGCGCGCCTACGCCGCGATGGCGACCTCGGCGTCGACCGGCGCCGCCCGCGACGTCAGCCTCCTCGGCGGCTGACGCCGAGGCGGCCGCGACGGACGCAGCTGCGGCTGCGACGGGCGCGGTTGACGGCCTGCCGGCATCGCGTCGGGGCGGGGGCGGGCCGCCGGGGGGCTCAGACCGGGGCCGCCGAGGGCGAGGTCGACGGCGTCGCGAGGGTCACGGCGAAGTCGCCCTCGGGGTCGGTCCACTGGTGGGCCACCGCCCAGCCGGCGTCCGCCAGCTCCGCGGAGATGCCGTCCCGGGTGAACTTCGTGCTGATCTCGGTCAGCAGGTCCTCCCCGCGCTCGAACTCGATCTCCAGCGCGAGGGAGTCGATGGTCACCCGCTGGTCGCGGACCGCGCGCAGCCGCATCTCGATCCAGGAGTCCGCCGCGTTCCAGCAGGCGACATGGGCGAAGCCGCGGATGTCGAAGTCCGCGCCCAGCTCCCGGTTGATCACGGTGAGCACGTTGCGGTTGAACGCGGCGGTCACCCCGGCCCCGTCGTCGTAGGCGGCGACGAGGCGGTCCGGATCCTTGACCAGGTCCGTCCCGAGCAGCAGGGCGTCGGTGGCGCCGCACTGCTCGCGCAGCGCGCGCAGGAAGGCACCGCGCTGGGCGGGCCGCATGTTGCCGATCGTGCCGCCGAGGAAGGCGATCAGGCGCCGACCGCCGCCGGGCAGGTGCGCCAGGTGCCGCTCGAAGTCGCCGACGACGGCGTGCACGGCGAGGTCCGGGTAGGCCGTGATGAGGCCGCGACCGGCCTGCGCGAGCGTGGTCTCGTCGACGTCGAACGCGACGAATCGGCGCAGGCCGCCGCCGGCGCGCAGGGCTTCGAGCAGCAGCCGGGTCTTCTCGGACGTTCCCGAGCCCAGTTCGACGAGCGTGTCCGCGGCGCAGGCGGCCGCGATGGCGCCCGCGTGGCCGTCGAGGATCGCCCGCTCACGCCGGGTGGGGTAGTACTCCGGCAGCCTGGTGATCTCGTCGAACAGCATGCCGCCGGTGGCGTCGTAGAACCACTTGGGCGGCAGTTCCCGCGGGTTCGCGGTGAGTCCGGTGAGCACGTCGCGGGCCAGGTTGACGGCGCGATCCGCCGGGTCCACGTGCCGGTCCAGGGTCAGCCCCGCCGGCGCCGCCGCCGCGACCGTCCCGCCACCGCTCGCGGTGTGGTTCGTGTCGCTGGTGTGGTTCGTGTCGCTGGTGTGGTTCGTGCCGGTGGTGCGGTCCGCTCCGGTGGTGCCGGCGGCACCCGCGGGGGTGGTCGTCGGAGTCCTCGGTGTCATCGTGGCGCCCTCCATCGACGTGGTGCAACCCACAGTAACCGATCTAAGGGATCAAACTACGAAGAGTAACTTTGCGTGTGTCGGTCAAGAGGAGATGATGGTCCGGAACGTCGACCCAGCCGGGTTCGTCATCATGTGGCTCGCTTGCGACCAGGATGCCGTCCGGCTCTACCCGGTAGGACAGGCTGTCCAGCCAGGCGGTCGCGACGAGCTGGGTGCCGTCCGTCACCAGCAGGTTCAGCCGCGCCACGTCCTCGCCGGCCACCGCCGTCGGCGGCGGGGCGGGCTGCGGTCCCGTCCCGGACGCCCAGTCGCCGGCCCACGGCACGATGCCACCCGCACGCCGGTCCGCGAGCCCGGCGCCACTGAGGGACAACACGACGTCGGCCACGGCGTCGGCCAGGGGACGTGTCGCGGCCCGCTCCCAGACCAGCGCGGCCAGCAGCGCCGAGTCGCAGGCGGAGTCGGGCGCCGGAGCGTCGGGCCGCTCGCGCAGCAGCGCCCGCACCGCCGTGGGGTCGACGCGCCCGTTGTGGCTGAGCAGCCGGGTCCCGTCGGTGAACGGAGCCGTCGAGGACTCCTCCACGGGCATCCCCACGCTGGCGCTGCGCACCGCGGCCAGCACGCAGCCGGACGCGATCGCACCCGCCATCGACGCGTAGGAGGCGTCCGTCCACATCGGCACTGCGCGACGCACCCGGGCCGGCTGGGCACGCAGCGCCGGGGCGTACCAGCCGACCCCGAAGCCGTCGGCGTTGATCGTGCCGTGCCGCATTCGGCGCGGCGCCCAGGACTGGCGCAACAGGCTGTGCGGGGGGTCCATGGTCAGCTGCGCCAGAGTACGCGGCGCGCCGAGCCAGGCCAGGTGGCGGCACATCGGCTCAGCCGGCGTCGCGGGCCAGGCGGAAGCCCGCGAAGATCTGCCGGCGGATCGGGTAGTCCCAGTTGCGGAAGGTGGTGCGCACGGCTGCGGGGTCCGTCGCCCAGCTTCCCCCGCGCAGGATCCGGAACGGCGAATCCGCTCCCGGCTTCGGGAAGAAGACCTCGCTGTACTCACGGTAGGGATGGGAGCGGAAACCCGGATACGGGGTGAAACCGCTCGCGGTCCATTCCCACACGTCCCCGATCATCTGCTCGGCTCCGCAGGGACTCGCGCCCGCGGGATAGGCCCCCAGCGGGGCCGGGCCACTCGTGCGATGCCCCAGATTGGCATGCTCCGGCGTCGGATCGGTGTCCCCCCACGGATAGCGCCGTGAACGTCCGGTGGCCGGGTCGTGGGCGGCGGCCTTCTCCCACTCCGCCTCCGTGGGCAGCCGGCGGCCGGCCCAGCGGGCGTGCGCCTCGGCCTCGTACCAGCAGACGTGCTGGACCGGCTCGTCCAGCGGCACCGGCTCGACCCGGCCGAAGCGCCGACGCAGCCACACCGCCCCGTCGCGCCACCAGAACGCCGGCGCCGTGAGGTTCTCCTGCATGCGCCACTGCCAGCCCGCCGGCGACCACAGCCGTTCGTCGTCGTAGCCGCCGGCGTCGATGAAGGCGATGTGCGCCCGGTTGGACACCGGCAGGGTGTCGATCCAGAACGCCGGCAGGTCCACCTGGTGCGCGGGCCGCTCGTTGTCGTAGGCCCAGGGCTCGGTGCTCGTGCCGAGCGTGCACGGCCCGGCCGGCACCAGCACCTCGGCGCGCGGGATGGTCCGTCCGGGCGGCGGCGTCCGGCCCGGGGCGAGCAGTGGCGGTCCGGCGCGCAGCTGATGGGTGGCGAGCATCGTCTCGTCGTGCTGGTGCTCGTGCTGGATGACCATGCCGTAGACGAAGCCGCCGGCGAGCAGCCGGCGCCGGTCCGCGGCCGGGCCGCCGGGGCTCACCCGGCCGCCGGGGCTCACCGGGCTGCCGGGGCTGCCGGGGCTGCCGGGGCCGGCTGGATCGCCGGGTCCACCGGCGCCGAAGGGCGGCGGCGCGTCGGGCGACCCGGCGTCGGCGGGCAGCGGCGCGAGCCGGTCGAGGACGTCGAGGGTCCGGCCGCGGACCTCGCGCAGGTAGGCACGAGCCTCGGCCGGGTCGAGCAGGGCCAGGCGGATCCGGCTGGCCCGGCTGTGCCGGAAGGCGTCGTAAACGTCGTCCAGACCCGGCCGGGTCGCGGCGGCGTCGCCGAGCACGCGCACCAGCCAGAGGTCCTCGTAGTTGCCGATGTGGGCGAGGTCCCAGATCAGCGGCGACATCAGCGGCGAATGCTGGCGGACGAGTTCCTCGGCGTCGATGTCGGTGTAGGCCAGCGAGCGCGCCCGCGCGAGGTCGAGCGCGCCGGCCACGGCCTCGGCGGTGACCGGCGTCGCCGAGGGCGTCGGATCCTGGGTCAGGCGACCGATACGCACAGGTGTGCCTCCTCGCGCAGCAGGCCGGCCGGGCCGATCAGGATGAACCGCTCGGACAGCTCGTCGGCCGGACATCGGCCCCGCTGGGGATAGCGTTCGGAGAACAGCTCGACCGCGTCCGCGAGGTCGGCGCAGCCGGCACGGCGCAGCGCGGCGGCGGCCAGCTCCAGGCAGCGCACCGCCGCCAGCCGCAGGGGCTCGTCGGCCATGCCGAGCATCGCGGCCGCCGGCCAGCGCCGCGCCACCGGCGCGCAGACCTGCGCCGCCGCCGCGGCCGCGACCGGATCGTCGAGCAGGGCGGTCGCCACCGCCACCGCCACCCGCCAGCCCTCTGCCGGCTGGGCGTCGAGGTAGCGCAGTTCCCACCAGCCCCGTGGGCGGACGGGGGGAAACAGCGTCGTCGCGTGGTACGACAGATCGTCGAGGGTGGGCGCGCGCTCGACCGGGCCCCGCCCGGCGACCCAGTCCCCGAACGTGTGCCCGCCGGTGGCCGCGACGAAGCGGCGGTCCTCGCCGGGCCCGACGTCGCCCAGCGGGTCGCCGATCATCATCAGCTTCGCCGCCAGCAGGTACCGCGCCCAGCGGTCGGCGAGATCACCGGAGCGCGCCGCCGCCGCACCGGGACCCGCGTCGCCGCCCGCCGCCGGCTGCGCGGGCAGGTCCAGCACGGAGCCGGTGCGACCCGCGTCGATGCCCGACCAGACCGCCTGGCGGGTCGAGCGCCAGCCGGTACGCCGGCCGGCCAACGCCGGCGAGGCGGCGAACATCGCGGTCAGCACCGGCCCGACGGCGTGCGCCAGCCGAAACCGCTCGGCCGCCTGCGCGGGCGTGGTGCCGAGATCCAGATTCACCTGGACGGACGCGGTCGAACGCATCATCACCTCGCCGGAGGTCCCCCCGCCGGTCCGGAAGTGCTCCTCCATGGCGGCGTACCGGGATGCGGTGGTCTGGCGCACCCCGGCGCGCAGCGGGTCGACCCCCATCCCGACGATCGCGAGGCCGTCCTCGGCCAGCGCCGCCCGCACCAGGTGCAGGTCCGCGGCGGTGGACTGGACGGCGGCCGCGAGCCCGGCCGGCGGACCCGACAGCTCCAACTGGCCGCCGGGTTCGAAGGTGAGCCGGCTGCCCCCCGGCAGGACCGGTCCGGCGGCGCCGGTGATCAGGCCGGAGATCCGGCCGAGCGCCCGACGGGTCCGCTCGGGCGGGACCGGCTGGTGGACCACCCGGGTGTCCACCACGAACCACTCCGTCTCGATCCCCACCGACGTCCCGATCCCCACCGACGGCTCGGGGCCCGCCGACGTCTCGGAGTCCGCCGACGTCCCGGGGCGCGGGACGTCGCGGGCGGGTACCGAGCCCGACCCACCCGCGGGCTTCTCGGTCGGGGTGACGCAGCCGGCGGCGAAGGCCCACACCGCGTCGAGGTCGACCGGCCGGTCCGGGCGAGCCGGGGCTGCGGGCTGTCCGGCAGGCGACTGTCGGCCTGGCGACGGTGCTCCGGGCGATCGGTGGGACGACGGCTGCTCCTCGTCCCCGGATCCCCGGAGTGACACGTGACGTGGCATCCTGCGGCTCCCTCTCGGTGCTGCCAGCGGTCGGCACGGCGCCCCATGGCGGCCTTCCCGGGGAGTCCTCCCCTGCCCGGCCCGCTCCGTACCGGCCGTCGCGTGTGGTGTCGCCTCGGCCGGTTCGCCGAGGGGTGGTATAGATGTGGGTTCAACGTGGTTCTCGCTCGCATATTCCACGCCCCTGACCCTGTCGCTGTTGTGTATTCGATGGAATGGTGACCGGGATGGACCAGAAAGCCGGTAGCGCGCCGTGACGAACTGGCGCCCGCCCCGGTCCCGGACCCGGAGACAACGCCGAGCGCGACGGCGTCATGACGGCGCCGGGAGGTGGTGACCGCGGCCGTGTCCGATCGACAGTCAGCGGGACGTTCGGCCATGGCCGAGTACCTGCGGCGTAAACAGTTGTATTCCGCCGAACGCGGAGATCACAAAGGTCGGGTGCTGGCCGTCGGCGGGGCCCTCGCCGTGGGCGCGGCCCTGGTCCTCGCCGTGCTGTGTGCCCTTGCCGGGCTGCCCGGCCTCGCCACCGCCCAGCTCGCGGTGCTCGCCGCGCTCGCGGTCGGTGTCGTCGGGGCCGTGCGTTTCCTGCGCACCCCGCCGGAGATCGAGGCCTGGCGCGAGGACGCGGAGGCCGAACGCAGCACCGCCCGCGCGCTCGACCGGCTGGTCCGCGCCGGCTACACCGTCCTGCACGACCGCTGCCTCGCGGACTCGGCCGGCAACATCGACCACCTCGTCATCGGGCCGTCCGGGGCCTGGGTGGTCGAGACCGACGCCCACCAGGGGCCCGTCCGGCAGAACGCGGCCGGCGTCTGGGCCGGCAAGGTGCCGCTGCGGGCGATGCTCGGCCTGGTGGCGTGGATGGGCGAGGAGGCCACCGCCCAACTGCTCGGCGAGCTGCCGGACGGCTGGCAGCTCGAGGTCCAACCGGTCGTCGCGTTCGCCCGCGCGGAGGTTCCGGCCGGCCTCGCCCTCGTCGAGGGCGTGCTGCTGCTGCCCGCCACCGGGGTGGCCGAGTACATCCTGTCCGCCGGGGTGGTGCTGCGGCCCATCGACGTGGCGATGCTGGTCGACGTGGCCGAGCGGGCGTTCCCCGCCTACGAGGTGTCCGGGCCGCCGCCGTCCTGGCCCGCCCGCTCCCGACTGCGCGGCCTGCTGCGTCGCTGATCCGTCGCCCGTCCGTCGCCCGTCCGGTCAACGGTTCGATCGACGGTTCGCTCGCCGGTCGGGATAACGTGGAACGACTGGGCCACCCCGGGCCGAGGACGCCGACGAAGGAGTCGACATGGCGCGCAAGATGACCGTGCTGGCGCTGCTGGCTGGTGCGGGGGCCGCCTTCTCCGCGGCCCGGCGGCGGTCCCGGGGCAAGGAGGAGATCGACCTCTGGCGGGAGGCGACGTCCACCACCGGGTCGCCGGCCGCAGGCCGCTGACCTTCGTCGCGGCGGCGGGGCGCCCGCGGCTGTTCGCCCGTTCGCCCGCTGGCCTGCTCGGTGGCGCGGAACTCGCCTGACGTCGAGTCCGTGATCGGGCACCATGGGAGCCATGCTGCCCCGTGAGATCCCGGTTCGCCCGGGTCTCGTGCTGCCCTCGGCCGAGCTGCGCTGGCGGTATTCGCGCTCGTCCGGGCCGGGTGGCCAGTCGGTGAACACCTCCGACTCGCGGGTGGAGCTCTCCTTCGACGTCGCCGGTTCGCCGGCGTTGTCGCCGACGCTGCGTCAGCGCGCACTCGCGCGCCTGGGCGACCGGCTCACCGACGGTGTGTTCACCGTCGTCGCCAGCGAGCAGCGCTCGCAGCTGCGCAATCGGGAGGCCGCGCTCGACCGGCTGGTCGACGCCCTGCGGGTGGCGACCGCCCCGCCACCCCGGCCGCGGCGGGCGACGCGGCCCTCGCGCGGCGCCGTCGAGCGGCGCCTGCAGGCGAAGAAGCAGCGGTCCGCGACGAAGCGGGACCGCCGCAGCCGGCCTCCCGAGGACTGAGCCGCTGCCGCCCGGTCAGAGTTCGACGATCCCGACGTCGGCGACGAGCATGCCGAGCAGACCCGCGGGGGCGGCGAGGTGCAGTTCGATACGGGTCGCGGGAGCCAGATCCTCGACCACGCGCAACGGAACGTGGACCGAGGCCCGGGCGCCGATCGGGAAGAAGCGCATCGGCGCACCGTCCCGCTGCAGGATCAGGCAGATCAGCTCGTCCGTCGAGTTGCCGCCGCGGAAGTACAGCGGCTGGGCGGTGACACCGGCCGGGACCACGTAGCTGAACGCCGGTCCGAGCGGGTACGGCGCGTCCAGGCCCCTGCCTTCGAACGGGACGATGCCCTGCAGGAAGCGGGGCGTGGTGAACATCCCCTCCTCCTCTCGTCGATTTTCCGTATGGTACGGCCGGTCCGGGGTCAGACCCGGCGGCGGCGCAGCAGGAGGGCGTTGCCGAGCGCCAGCAGCACGCCGACCACGAAGATGATCGTGGCCATCACGTTGACCTGGGGTGGCACACCGACCCGGGTGGCGCCGAACACCCACAGCGGGAACGTCAGCGTGCTGCCCGCGTTGAACGTCGTGATGACGTACTCGTCGATCGACATCGCGAAGGCGAGCAACGCCCCCGAGACCACCCCCGGCAGGATGAGCGGCAGCGTGACCAGGCGGAACGTGGTGAGCGGGCCGGCCCCCAGATCGCGTGCGGCCTCCTCGACGGAGCTGTCGAAACCGGCGAGCCGGGCCCGCACGACCACCGCCACGTAGGAGATGGTGAACATGATGTGCGCGATGAGGATGGTCAGGTAGCCCCGCGGCACGCCCATCGTGATGAACAGCGACAGCAGCGACGCGCCGAGCACCACCTCGGGCGCGGCGATGTTGGCGAACATCAGCAGTTCCACGCCGCCGCGACCGCGGAAGCCGTGCCGGCCGAGCGCGAGGCCCATCAGGGTGCCGAGCACGGTGGCGACGGCGGTGGACAGCAACGCGATCGTCAGCGAGTTGACCAGCGCGGTGGTGAGGTCGGGAATGGCGAACAGCTCGCCCCACCAGCGCAGGGTGAAGCCGTTCCAGGTGTTGTTGCGCTTGCCCACCCGGTCGTTGAATCCGAACACGATCATCACGATGATCGGCAGCACCAGCCAGAGCAGGATCAGCCAGGTGTAGGCGTGCAGGAGCCGTTCGCCCAGCCGCCCGCCGCGCCGGCCGGATCGCCGGGCGGGCCGCGATCGGCCGTCGACCGCCGGGTCGAGGCGGGGCGGGGCGGCGTCCAGGAGGGTCATCGTGCGCTCATCTCGAGGACGTCCCTGGTGCCGAGCAGGCGGGCGTAGAGGAAGATCCCGACAAGCAGCACGGCCATCAGGATGAACGACACCGCCGAGGCGAGGGGATAGTCCGCGTTCGTCAGGTATGTCGTCTGGATGATGTTCCCGATCATGGTGGTGTTCGTGCCGCCGAGGACGTAGGCGTTGACGAAGTCCGACGTCGCCGGAACGAAGGTGAGCAGGAAGCCGGCGAACACCCCGGGCATCGACAGTGGCAGGACGACTCGGCCGAACACCCCTCGACGGTTCGCGTACAGGTCGTCGGCGGCCTCCAGCAGCCGCGGGTCGATCCGCTCCAGCGCCACGTAGATCGGCAACAGCATGAACGGGAAGAAGTTGTACGTCAACCCGGCGACGACCGCGAACGAGGTGGCCAGGACGTGGAAGTCGGCCGGCAGCAGCCCGGCGTCCTTCAGGTTGCCGAGCAGGATGCCGTCGTCGGCGAGCAGGAACTTCCAGGAGACCGTGCGGATGACGAACGAGACGAAGAACGGCAGCAGCACGAGAAACAGGTAGTTGGACTTGTTCCGGCCGGCGTGGAAGGCAATCCAGTAGGCCATCGGATAGGCCAGCAGAATCGTCGTCACCGTGGCGATCAGGCCAAAGACGAGTGAACGGATGAACTGGGTGTCGTAGGTGGTGATCGCGTCGGCGTAGATGCCGAGGTCGAAGGTCTGCCTGAAGCCGTCGACAACGTTTCCGGTCTGCAGCGAGACCGACAGCATGACGGCCATCGGCACGACGAAGAAGATGGCCAGCCACAGGCCGCCGGGCAGGACGAGAAAGTAGGGGGTGAGCGCCCCGGCCCGCCGCCGCCTCACCGCGCCTGCGCCGGCGGCGGCCGTCATGACTGGTAGACCGGCTGGAAGATGCGGTTCCACTCGGTCTCCTCGTCGGTGGTCAGCACCCGGAACCGGCTGACCCGGGAGAGCTCGTCCGCGGACGGGAACAGCAGGGTGGACCTCGCCAGGTCCGCCGGGACGTGCTCGGCGGCCGTCGGCACCGGCGTGATGTAGTTGATGTACTCCGCGAGCATGCCGGCGATCTCGGGCCGGTAGACGAAGTCCATGTAGGAGATGGCGTCCACCGGGTGCGGCGCGGTCCGCGGGATGCACATGTTGTCCGTCCACAGCAGACCGCCCTCGGACGGCACCACGAACTTCAGGTTCGTGCCGGTGGCGATCTGCTGGTAGACGTCGCCGGACCAGGCCATCGAGATCCACAGGTCCCCGCCGGCCAGGGCGTCGATGTAGGACTGGTCGTAGTATTTGCGGACGATTCCGTCCCGGCGCTGCGCGGTGAGCTTCGCGGCGGCCTTCTTCCAGTCGTCCGGGGTGGATTTCGCCGGATCGACGCCGATGCCGAGCAGGGCGAGGTTCGGCAGGTCCTGGTTGTCGCCGAACATGCCGACCTTGCCGGCGAACTTCGGGTCGAACAGGTCGTTGTAGCTGGTGATCTCGCGGCCGGTCCTCGCCGGGTCGTAGGCGATGCCGGTGAGCCCGGACTGCCAGGGGATCGTGAAGGCGTTGCCCGGGTCGTAGGTCGGGTTCTTCACGCTCGGCGAGGCGTTCGCGGCGAACGTCGGCAGCCTGGCGTGGTCGAGCGGCGCGAGGTAGCCGAGCTGCATCACCCGGCTCAGCGTGATGCCGTTGGTGAGGACCATCAGGTCGTAACCGATCGACCGGTTCGCGGCCAGCGTGGGCCGGATCTGGGCGAAGAACGACTCGTTGTCCTGGATCACCTCCCGGTAGGTGACCTTGATGCCGGTCTCCTTCGTGAACATGTCCAGCGACGGATGGTCGGCGTCGGTGGAGCCGACGTCCATGTACAGCGGCCAGTTCGCGAAGTCGAGGGTGCCGGCCTTCGTCCGGTCCTTCCAGAACGACGCGGCATCCGCGCCCGCGGAGTCCTTCTTCTCCCCGCTGACGCCGCAGGCGGCGAGGAACGCCGTCCCACCGGCCAGTCCCGCGAACCGCAGCAGACCGCGGCGGCCGAACCGGGCCCGCGTCAGGCCGCGCAGCATCGCGGGGTCCGCGAGCGCCGCCGCGCGCACATCGTCGCCGCCGCTTCGGTGGTCGCCGGAGCGGCCGGCGTCGCCGGGGGTGTCGGGCTGCGTCACGGTGCGCGTTCCTCTGCGTCGGGGCAGGCTCGGCGGCAGGTGCGCCCGCGAGCCCGCGTGCTGGCCTGAGCTGTCAGTGGGAGATCCGGTACGCCGCCGGGTCCGCGGAGGTACCGGCCGCCGGGACGACCGTCTCGCGCGGGTCGACCGAGTCCGGCGCGACGACCGAGTGAGGCGGGATGATCGAGTCCGGCGGGCCGACCGAGTCAGGCTGGTTGACGGTCTCGGGCGGGACGACCGATCCGGGCAGGGCTACCGGCTCGGGCAGGGCTACTGGCTCGGGCAGGACGTAGGAGTGTTCCGGCAGCCAGGACAGCCAGATCTCGTCCCCGCGCTCGGCGACGTTGCCGGCGCCGGTCGAGTTCTGCCAGAACACGGTGATCTCGGTGCCGCCGTGGGTGGCGACCGTGTACGTGGTGTAGGTGCCGAGGTAGACGACCTCGACGATGCGGCCGCGCAGTGCGCAGCCTGGCCCGTCCGGGCGGCTCACCGACATCTCGATCTTCTCCGGACGGACGGTGAGCTCGACCTGGTCCCCGGCGCGCAGCGGGCCCGTCGGCGGGTGCAGCGGGGCGCTGAGCCGCTCGTCGGTACCGGCGTCGAGGACGACCGTCGGTCGCCCACCCGGGCCGGCCGCGTCGAGCGCGCGCACGGTGCGGCGCAGCAGGTTCGACGTGCCGATGAACCCGGCGACGAAGCGGGTCCGGGGTCGCTCGTAGATGTCGCGCGGCGAGGCGAGCTGCTCGACCCGGCCGCCGTTCATCACCGCGATCCGGTCGGACATCGTCAACGCCTCGCCCTGGTCGTGCGTGACGTAGAGGAAGGTGATGCCCACCTCGCGCTGGATGGCCTTGAGCTGGATCTGCATGGTCTGGCGAAGCTTGAGGTCGAGGGCGCCCAGCGGCTCGTCGAGCAGCAGCGCCGCCGGCCGGTTGACCAGCGCGCGGGCTAGCGCCACCCGCTGCTGCTGGCCGCCGGAGAGCTCCCGCGGCCGCCGGTCGGCCAGCTCCGACAGCTCGACGAGGTCGAGCATCGCCCCGACCCGCTCCCGCAGCTCACGCCCCTTGACCCCGCGCCGGCGCAGGCCGAACGCCACGTTGCCGGCCACGTCCAGGTGCGGGAAGAGGGCGTAGCTCTGGAAGACGAGGTTGACGTCCCGGCGGTTCGGCGGCACCGCGGTGACGTCGCGCCCCTGCAACAGGATGCGCCCGCGGGTCGGCTCCTCGAAGCCGGCGATCATCCGCAGGGTCGTCGACTTGCCGCACCCCGACGGCCCGAGCAGCGAGAAGAACTCGCCCGGCCTGATCGCGAGATCGACGCGGCTGACCGCCGGCACCGCCCGGCCACGGGTCTGGTAGTCCTTGGCCACCCCGACAAGCTCGATCGCCGCCGGCGACCCGATCCCGGCGTCGCTGGTCCTGGCACCGCTGGTCCTGGCGTCGCTGGTCCTGGCACCGCTGGTCGCCGTCATGTCGTCACCACGGGTACCGCTCGGCTCGCATCCGCCCTCGGCCTCCGTCTGTCGCCCATCCCGACACCGCTGACCTGACGGCGCTGTCCAGTCGGGTTCGACCCTCCCAGCAGCCTTGCGGGACAGCAAGGGATTGGTCGGTAAAGAGTCTGTGTCGCGACTGATTCGATCGTGATCTTGGTCTAGAACCGGGCTTTCCCGTGATGTTCGGAGCATCGTCACGGGAATGGCGTTTCGCCTGGCGTACCGCCGCCCGCAGGGGGCACGGTGGGAGCATGGCTGCCCCGTCCTCTTCCCGACCAGCTGGCGTCGGCGTTCCCCCAGCCGATGACGCCGCGGCCGCCGACCCTGAGTTCGGTCCGGTTCTCGGCGGCGTGGGCCCCGACCCGGGCCCGGCGCAGGAGTCCGGCATCGAGCCGTCGGCGTCCTCCGGGGCGTGGTCCGCCGGCCCCGACTACCGGCCGTCCGTGGTGCCGCACGATCGCCTCGCCGGCTGCGCCGCGGCCCACCGCCGGCTGCTGGACCTGGTGGAACGGGTGGACGACGAGGTGCTGCGCCGCCCGTCCGGGCTGCCCGGATGGACGGTGGCCCACCTGCTCACCCACCTGGCCCGTAACGCCGAGGGGCACAGCGGGATGGTCGAGGCGGCGGCCGGGGGCGACGTCCGCGACCAGTACCCGGGCGGCCAGGAGCAGCGCGACGGCGACATCGCCGCCGGCCGCGACCTGCCGGCCACCACCGTGCGGGCCGAGGTCGCCGCCGCCGTCGCGCGGCTGGAGCGGGCCTGGGACGCCGTCCACGTCGACGTCTGGCGCACCGGCTTCGGCCGGGTCAGCACGTACGGCGTGACGACCCTCGCCGATCTGGTCTTCCTGCGGTGGCGGGAGACCGAGATCCACCTCGTCGATCTCGCCCTCACCGACCTCGGTGGTCCCAGCTGGGCGGACCTGAGCCCCGCCTACGTCGAGGTCGAATGGGCCTGGGCCGTGCGGGGCCTGCCGGCGCGGCTGCCGCCGGAGGTCACCGTCCTGCTCGCGCCGGGCGACCGGCCGTCGACCGCGGTCGGGCGGGGGGACACGCTGGTCGTCGTCGACGCCCCGACCACCGCCGCGCTGGCCTGGCTGACCGGGCGCGAGCCGGGCCGCCCCGAGTGGCCCGCGCTCGGTCCCTGGTGGTGACGGGCGGGGGCCCGTCGTCGAGAACGGGCGGGAGCCCACTGCCGAGAGGCGACCGCCCGCGGTAGGCGTCTCCCGCTCACGCCCGCGAATCGGGCAGGCGAGAGAATGTCTGGCGTGTCGGACAACAGGGACAACCGGGGTGAGGTCACACAGGGCGGGCGGCGGAACCACGGGCGGCGGCGCGATCGGATCCGCGCATGATCACGATGGCGCTGTTCAACAACAAGGGTGGCGTCGGTAAGACCACCCTGGCCTACCACCTGGCGCACATGCTCCAGCGGATGGGCCACCGCGTGCTCGCCGTCGACCTCGACCCGCAGGCGAACCTGACCGCGCAGTTCCTCGACGAGGACGAGCTGACCCGGCTCTGGGCGGAACCGGAGGACACGGCGTCGTCGGCCCCGAAGCCCGTCGAGTTCGACGCCCGCCCCGCGCGGGTCTTCCCCGGCACGGGCACGATGGCCACCGCCATCGCGCCGATCATGGAGGGCGTCGGGGACGTCGAGCTGCCCGACCCGGTGATGATCGAGGACGGCCTCTGGCTGCTGCCCGGAGACGTCGAGCTGAGCGTCTTCGAGGACCGGCTGTCCGCCGCCTGGCCGAACAGCTTTCTCGGCAAGGACATCGCCGCGCTGCGGACGACGACGGCGCTGCACCGGGTCATCGACAACGGTGCCCGCACCGTCGGCGCCGAGATCGTGCTCATCGACGTCGGCCCGAACCTCGGTGCCATCAACCGGGCGTCGCTGCTGTCCGCCGACACGGTGCTCATGCCGCTGGCCGCCGACCTGTTCTCGCTGCGCGGCCTGCGCAACCTCGGCCCGACGCTGCGGGAGTGGCGCTCCACCTGGCAGGGCACCGTGCTGCCGAAAGTGCCCGAGCGGATTCCCGCGCCCCGCGGCCTGATGATGCCGATCGGCTACATCGTCATGCAGCCGCCCGCCCGCGCCGACCGCCCCGCCAAGGCCCACGACCGCTGGCTCGACCGCATCCCCGAGGTCTTCGCGACCTCGGTGCTCACCAGCGGCAACCCCGGCCCGCACGACCGTTCCTTCGAGATCGCGACCCTGCGCCACTACGCCAACCTGATCCCGCTGGCCCACGACGCCCGCAAGCCCATGTTCGAGCTGCGCGCCGGCGACGGCGCCCTCGGCGGCACCCAGACCGCCGTCCGCCGCTGCTACTCCGACTTCCGCGACCTCGCCGTCAAGGTCCGCGAACGCCTCGCCTTCATCGACCCCACCCTGCGCCGCTCCTGACCCACCGGCCGGGCCGACGTCCTCAGGGTGCCTGCCGGATGGCGCCGGCGCCCTCCGATGGTCAGCGAGGAGTTATCCACAGGCTCCAACGCTGACCTCCAGTGGTGAGCGTGGAAGTTGTCCACAGGGCAGACGTCACAGCCCCTCGGAGGGCAGCGCGAAAGTTATCCACAGCCCCAAGCCATGACCGCCGATGGGCAGCGTCGAAGTTATCCACAGGGGCGGAAGTGAGCCACCCTGCTCCTGGGCAGGCACCGAATCGGCCGGCCGGCACCCCGGGCGGCAGGCGCCGACGCGCGGGACTCCCGCCTCGGTGAAGGTCCGAGATGGGCTCGATGCCGTAGGCTAGGGGGCGCTTCACCGAGCGGCGCCTGCCTCCGGGCAACGCGGCCCGGCGGAGGCATGTCCAGGGGGCGTAGCTCAATTGGCAGAGCACTGCCTTTGCAAGGCAGGGGTTCGGGGTTCAAGTCCCCGCGTCTCCACGCGCTGATTCCTCGTGGTTGCTGCCCTTCGGGCAGCTTCCCGGTGGCCTTGATGTATGCCCGGGGGGACGACCCCCCGGACCCCGGTGTGGCGGGGCAGCCTGTGCACGTCAGAGTTCGGGGCGGGCGTGTGGGTGGCCAAATCTGGGGTGTCACCCCGGCCGACATCGACGGGCTAGACATCCACCCGTCGATGCGCCTGCGGATCGGGTCACTACCTGGAGCACCGGCCGACGCCCTACCTCGGCTGACCAGCGCCAGCCGGGAGGCGGTTCGATCGACCGAAGCCTGTGAGCGTCGCCGCCTTACCAGGCCTTTCGATCAGTTTCACAGGTAGCAGCGTAGGAGCCACCGTCACCCTGCCGTCGACGTGATGGAGAAGGCGAGTAAGCGCACGGCGCGCGGATCGCGTGGACAGCCCGACCGCGTGCCCTACCGCCAGCGCGCGTTGATCCAGTCGATGGCATCCTGCACGGTGTTGATCCCCGCGGCGTCCTCGTCGGAGATACCGATGGAGAACTCCTCTTCCAGGGCCACGCCCAGCTCGACAAGGTCCAGGGAGTCCGCTCCCAGGTCCTCGACGAACGACGCGTTGTTCGTGACCTCCGCCGGCTTGACGTTCAGCTGCTCCACGACCACGTTCTTTACGCGCTCCTCGACGGTGGACACTCCGCGGCCTCCTGCTCCGACGTGCATGGGAACGGACACGATCCGCATATTCTCCGATCGATCCACGCAGCGAGCGCCGTCGCCCACCCCCGGCGAGTGATGCTCGTCACGTGGACTCTGTCCCGTCCGGCGCCATGCCGGCCCGGCCGGGGTAGCAGGGCCTGTAGCAACGGGCGTGTCGTCGGCGGACGACCATGTAGGCCGACGTACATCGCGACCTGTGGACAAGCCGGCGCAGCAAGGAGCGGATCTCGCCTTCCGAGCACCACGCCGACATGGAGCGGCGGGATACCGACCTCGCGGTTCGCGTCGCGGCGGGGTCGGTCGGCGACGACATCGGATTGCACCCCGTGGAGTAGTACTCGCCGAGAGCGGCCCTTCGCGACCAGGGACTGTTCGCTGCGGTCGGCTGCCGACCTGCTCGGCCGGAGTGCGGTAAATGAGCACGGTGTCGACGGCCCCGCAGGACTCGGTGAACGTCAGTCCGGTCGGCATTCGAGCCACCGCCCGGGGAAGATCCGCGGAGTCCGAGCCCGGCTGCACGATCACCGCCTCTTCCGTGTTTCACGCATCATGTGGATGGAGGTGAGGTCCGTGACCCGAACCCTTCGCTTCGGCGGGCCGGGCAGGGCGCAGCCAGCGGGTGCCGCGACCTGCGTGATTGCCTGTCTCGCCGCGTCCGCGAGCGTGTTATGGCCGGTCGGAACGCTCGTGCTGGCGTCTTCCGGTGCTGGCCTGGCGTTTGTGTGGTTCGGTGGACCACTCCTGATCTTCACTGGTCCGGCGGCCCTGTGTTCGGTGGCAGCGGTGGTCCTTCTTCGCCGTGACGGCGTCGCGAGCGCAACGCTGCTCGCCGTCGGTACCCCGTTCTTCATACTCGTGACGATGGTGGTCGTAGCGGTGGCGGGTCAGTGGTCGGTGCCGAACAGCGCCGGGTGTACCGCGGTGGCGTTTCCCCTGATCGGACCATTTTTCTGGGAGCGTCACCGAGAGCGAAACGCCGGAACGGGGTGACGTCCGCTCTCGAAACCGAATTTCCGGTTCGGCTGGAACGTTCACCGAACGTCCACCTGGTACCCCGATACACCGGTGACCTACGCCCGTCAGGCCACGACCAGGAACCGGATCAGGGCGACCCCCTGCCCGTCCGCCATACCGCGCTCATCGGGTCTGCTGGTTACCGGAACGGGGCCGTTCAGCCGTTCTCGATCAGTGCCTGGGCGAAGTAGCCGCCCGGAGAGGGCAGGGGCGGGATCGCGAACAGGGCGCTGGAGGTGGTGCGGATGAAGGCGTTCAGGGCGTCGGATGCGGACATCCTCTGCTGGATCGGGACGTAGGACGTCCGCGGATCGGCCTGGTAGGACGCGAAGAACAGGCCCGCGTCCCGGGCGCCGGACGAGTCCGGCCCGTCGTCGTAGGAGTAGCCGCGCCGGAAGATGACGGCACCGCCGTTCGCGGGCGGGCTCGTCACCCGGACGTGGGCGTTGGCCGCGATGGCGAACTGGCCGTCGGGACGGCGGACGTTGATGTCCGGCAGGGTGAACGCCGTGGCGCCGGGGCCGGCCGACAGCGGCACGCCGTCGGACTGCCGCCGGCCGATCACCGCGGTCTGGTCGCTCTCGTCGAGTCGTCCCCAGGCGTCGAACAGCATCCGGATGCGCCGGAGAACCAGGTAGCTGCCGCCGCGCATCCATGCGGGCTCCCCCGACGCCCAGACGGCACGGTCGAACTGGGGGGTGCCCGGTTGGAGGTTGGCCAGCCCGTCGAGCTGGCCCATCAGGTTGCGGTGTGCACCCGGGGGGTCCGTCGAGCCGGGGTTGGTGGGCTGGAACCCCCGCTGTACCCAGCGGGTGGCCGCGAACGGCGCGGCGAGGGTGCCCATCCGGGCGGCGGCCGACAGGGCCGCCGTCGGATCGGTGGAGCACACCTGCACGCCGAGGTCCCCGCCGCTGCGGGCCGGGTCGAGCTGGTCACCGGGCATCGCGGGGATGTCGGCGAGTTCCCCGGGGATCCGGTCGCCGAGGCCGGCGCGGCGCAGCGCCGACGCGCCGAGCCCGACGGTGACGGTCAGCCCCACCCCGCCGCCCGCCGCCGGCGCGGTCGTCAACCCCGCCACGCCGGATGTCCAGGCGCGCAGCACCGCCTCGAGCGACGAGCGCGCCGCGCTCGGATCGGCGGCGGTCAGGTCGTAGGCGGTGAACACCAGCCAGTCCGGGGGAGTCTCGGTGATCCCGGGCTGGTGACCGGCGTCGTCGGCGGCCAGGGCGGTGCCGACCCCGAGGCCGGGCAGTCCGCTCGGGGCGAGAGCACCGCCGACGAGGCCGGTGCCGCCGAGCAGTCCCGCGCCGCCGAACAGCCGGGCAATGCTGGCCAGCCGGGCGGCGCCGAGCAGCCCGGCGCTGCCGAGCACGCCGCGCCGGTGCGGACCCCGTGACTCGGAGGTCTGTCCAGTCATCCGCTCGGGGCGCCGATCCGGCGGCCGCTGGCTGCTGGCCGGAGCCCGGCCGTCCACCTGTACGTCAGCGGGGGGGCGGACTGCGTCGTCGTGGCCTTGCGCCACCTCCATCGGATGCATGAGCATCATGTGACCAGTAACAGAGAGCGATGACACGTATCCGGAGGGTCCACCACGCTCGTGTCGCCGGACATCCGACCCAAGGACGGACCTCCTGGACGCACCACGCCCAGGTCGAGAACGGGCATCCGTGCTGATGGGCACCCGTCACCTCGCGCATCGTGAAACGCGCGATCCTTCGCCCAACCGCCGGCACACCGGGGGTGGGTACGGAAGGTGAGGAGATCCGGCCCCGCTCTCGACGTGACCGAGGAGTATCCGGAGGGTTCCACCTCCCTGGTTCCGGCCCGGCCGGAACCACGTCGACGCGATGGTCTGCACGACCGTACTGGCCGCCCCGCCCACCCCGCCCCGCCCGGCTGCCGCGCTCACGTCGGATCCCGACGATCTCGTGGCCCTGTGCGACGGACGCGTGGCCGTCGGCGGGATCTGCCGGCCGACGATGGTCTGTCGCTGCGGAGCCGGAAAATCTGCATCCGCGGCAGTAGACATCGGGCGCTGTCCTGGGTAGAGTCTTTCTCGTAGCCAAGAGAGTCCATGGTCGCGCCAGACAGGAACTGGCGCGAGCGGGACGGCAGCCAAGGACGGCTGTCGAGCACGATCACGCAAGATCGGTAGCACTCGGTCAGGTGACGAACGAGGAGAGAGGAGCAGACGCCATCAGGATCGCCGGAGCGGCGCTCCAGCCCGCTCGGCTACCGCAGGCCCCAGATTGGAAGGTGGTCCCCGGTCACGCATATGCGGTCCCCGCGTCCCCGCCCGTCCTGGGCGGCCACGCGGATACAGAGAGCCGGCGCTAGTCGTCGGTAGATGGTGTTGAACCCTCGGGACCCTGGTGCCATGCGGCACCGGGGTCCCTCGATGTGTGCTCGAGAGGCGCGATGACCCCTGGAACCACCCGCAGACCGGCCGACAGCCTTGACGACGACGACTATCCCGCCTTCACCATGGGCCGCGCGGCCGAGATGCTCGACACCACCCCCGCGTTCCTGCGGGCCCTCGGCGAAGCCGGCCTGATCACTCCCCTGCGTTCGGACGGCGGCCACCGCCGCTACTCCCGCCACCAACTCCGCCTCGCCGGGCGCGCCCGCGAACTCGTCGACGAGGGCACCGCGATCGACGCCGCCTGCCGCATCGTCCTGCTCGAAGACCAGCTCGCCGAGGCCCACCGGCTCAACGAGCAGCTACGCCAGCAGGCCACCGGGCCGCCGCCCATCGAACCGTCGGCATCATCGGCGGCGGCTGGCGGTGAGTAGGGCGAACTCCGAGCCGCCCGGCGGGGCGAGGGACGGCGGCCCCGACCCGAGGCGCGGCTGTGAAGACCGCCTGGTCGGGTGAGGTCTGTAATCTGGGTCATGCCGAGTTTCCCGATCAGAGACGCCGCCGCGCTTCTCGGCGTCAGCGATGACACGGTGCGTCGTTGGGCGGACAGCGGCCGGCTGGCGGTGATCACGGATGACGCTGGACGTCGCGCGGTCGAAGGTGCTGTTCTGGCCGGGTTCATGGAGGATCTGGCCGTCAAGCAGGGATTTGCGCGCTCTCCGGTGGTCGCCCGGTCGGCCCGGAATCGTTTTCCTGGCCTGGTCACGCGGGTGGTGTGGGGTCCGGTGATGGTGCAGGTCGAGGTCCAGGCCGGGCCGCACCGGGTGGTGTCGCTGATGAGCCGGGAGGCTGCCGACGAGCTCGGGTTGGAACCGGGCGTGGTGGTGGTCGGCGTGGTGAAGTCGACCAATGTGGTCATCGAGCTTCCGGAAGGCCGCTGATCAGGACCGTCTGACGGGGCCCTGGAGCGGAGGGCTCGGCGCCGGTCAGAGGGCCTGGGTGAGGTAGACGGCGGCCAGCGCGATGGCGAGGGCTCCGAGCAGCAGTCGTAGGCCGGTGTTGGGGATGTGGTGTTGGAGTCGGGCGCCGAGGTAGGCGCCGCCGAGGCCGCCGAGGCCGCTGGCGAGTCCGACGGCCCAGTGGGGGGCGATGTTGCCGGTGGTGGTCAGGGCGAGGATGGCGTAGGCGGCGGCGCCGACGATCGAGGTGGCGAGGGTGGAGGCGAGGGCGGCGGGGGCGACGGTGGGGACGGGCATGCCGCGTCCGACGAGGATCGGGCTGAGGATCGAGCCGCCGCCGATGCCGTAGACGCCGCCGATGAGGCCGACGAGCAGGGCCAGCGCGGTGATGGTGCGGGGCCGCGGCGGCGGGGTGGGGTGGGGTTGGCGTGAAAGGCGGAGGGTGCGGGCGCAGAGCCAGATGCCCAGAGGCAGCAGGAACAGACCGAGCAGCAGGCGGAACAGCCGGGCGCCGGGGACCAGGTGGACGCGGATGATCGCGCCGGCGATGACGCCGGGCAGGGTGCCGGCGACGAGAAGGCGGGTCAGGGGCCCTGCGAGCTGGTTCTGCCGGCGGTAGCGAGCCAGGGCGCCGGGGGTGGCGATGACGTTGAACAGCAGGTTCGTCGGGGTGACCGCCGGGTTCGGGGTGTGCAGGACGTCGAGCTGCACGGGCAGCAGGAACACCGCTCCCGACACGCCGACGGGAGTGGTGACCGTCGCGATGAGCAGACCGGCGGCGAACCCGAGCAGGACCGTCGTCATCTGACCGATCCTGGCCGACCTGGGCGGTGCGTGGTACGTGGTGTGGCAGTGTGGCAGCCGGTCTCAGCGGGCGGCGCGATCGGCGGTGACGACCACCAGGTCGCGGTGCTGCCAGGTGATCGCGGTGTCGAAACCGGCCTCGCGAAGCCAGTCGAGCTGGTCGGGCAACGGGCTCGGTGTGTCGTGGACGCCGTCGACGGGAGTGACGGCGTCCTCGGGGTCGTCTGGCTCGACCACGTCCGCGAGCACGAAGCGGCCACGCGGCGGCAGGATCGCGGCGACCCGGCGGAACAGGTCGGCCTTGCCGGGCCCGTCGAGATGGTGAACGGCCAGTGCCGAGATCACCAGGTCGAACGGGCCGGCGGGAAGCGGCTCCTCGAGCCGGCCGACGCGCAGGTCCGCGGGTGGCAGGCGGGTGCGGGCGGCGTCGAGCATCGCCGGGCTCTCGTCCAGCGCGACGAGGGCGGCATCCGGATGGACGCGCAGCACGCGCCCGCTGGTCTCGCCCGTGCCCACCCCCAGATCGAGCAGACGCGTCACCCGCCGGCCCGCCGTCGCCGCCGCCACCTCGTCCTGGAGCCGCTCGTAGTGCGGCACCTCGGCGACCACCATGGCCCGATAGGTCCCGGGGTCGAAGTGATACTGCGACATCCTTCCCTTCTACGCCGTCGGGCGAGACGAGGCAGCCGGATTCCCCATCCCGTGGCGGGAGGCTCAGCCCGCGGCGGGAGGCTGAAGGACGCGCAGGGCGGTGCGGAGGATCTCGGCACGATCCGCGGGGTCGAGGGTGCCGGCGTTGAGGGCGAGCGCGGCCATGGTGGCGTGCTTGGTCGCGGCGAAGGCGGCGTGGGCGCGCAGGACGGCGCCCCGGTCGGCGTCGGGGCCGGCCAGCGCGGCGATCACCTGCTCGGTCATCCGCTCGATGGTGCGGGGCAGCCGCTTGTCGACGACGGCCAGCACGCTCGGGTCCCGGTCGATGAGCGCGGCCAGCTCGCGGGAGTCCGCGGCCAGGTCGATGAACGCGCCGAGCAGCTCCGCCGGCGCGGGCGGCCCGGTGTCGAGGTAACCGATGATCCGGTGGTAGGCCGCCAGCGGTTCGGCGAGCAGGCCGTCGAGGATCGCCGCCTTGGACGGGAAGTGGTAGTACAGCGCGGCCGTCGTGGTGCCGAGCTCGCGGGCGATGTCGGCGTTGGTCGTGCCGGTGTAGCCATGACGAACGAACAGCTCGCGGGCGATCGCGAGGATCCGTTCCCTGGTCTGGCTCACGGCCCCCACGCTACTTGCTTATTGATCAGTAAGCGGGTGGAACGAGGGGAAGCCGCTGATCAGCGAGGCCCGATCGGGCCGAGGGCCGCCTCGGCGTAGGAGAGCAGTCGGGCGGTGACGGCGGACGGGTTGGCGAGCGCGACGAGGTGACCACCCGGGATCTCGTCGGCGGAGAGGCCCAGGCGTTCGCGGGCTACCCGGCGCTGGAACTGCGCCGGGAAGAAGCGGTCGTCCCGACCGACGAGGACCCGGGTCGGCACCGGCGGCCAGGCGTCGATCAACAGCCGCGACCCGAAGACCGCCTCCGACTGGGTGGGCTCGCCCGCCGACGCCTGCGCGGCCAGCGGGGCCGGCAGGTCGTGGAAGAAGTACGTCGTGGCGTCGAAGTCCGCGTCCGGCGGCCGGCCGGCGCGGAGGTCCGACGCGCGCCGGGCCGCCGGCTGGCCGGTCGCCTCCCACCATGCGCCCGGCGTCTCGCCCGGCAGCGGGATCATGCCGTTGACCAGGACGACCAACGACACCGGCAGCCGCTCGCACACCAGCGGCGCGACGAAGGCGCCCAGGGAGGCCGCGACCACCACCACCTCGCCGCCGCCGGACGCGGCGTGGCCGGCCCCGTCGGCGCCCGGCCGGACCGCGGCCCCGGTCGCCCCGGTTACCCCGGTTGCCGGCGTTGCCCCGGTTGTCGGGGTTGCCGTGGTCACCGCGGCGACCGTCGCGTCGGCGTACTCGGGCAGGCCGGCGCGTTCGTCCGCGGCGGGGAGGTCGACGGCGACGACGGTCCCGCCGGCCTCCGCCAACCTGCGCGCCACGAGGTGCCAGTACCAGGAGGCGCCCCCCGCACCGGGGATGAGCACCCAGGTCACGCGCGCCGCGGCCATGGCGTCTGCTCGGCCGGTGCCCGTCGTCATGGTCTCGTCCCTCCAGGTGTCCGACAAGGAGTCCAAGGAGGGATCTACACCTGTGACCGAGCGGATCGCAAACCACTGCCCGGGCCGGTCGGCCGGGGCAGTGGTCAACGATCGGACGGTGACCCAGGCTTTCTCTCGCAGCGGCGTCCCAGGTCGCCACTGCGAGAGAAAGCCCGTGGTAGCCGCCGTCCCCGGACCCGCGCCGGCGGCGGCGATCTGCGGGCCGAGTCGACGGGCAGGCGGTGCCTCGGCGATCGGCGAGAATCGCTGAGGGGAGCCGCCTACCGATCGTTCACGGCAGTGGACGCATGCAGTCCCGGCATCGGTCGTTCAGGATCGACAGGAGCTCGACCGCCTTCAGTGAGGCGTCTCGCACCTTGGCGATGTCCTGCGACGAGTTCAGCCGGATCAGGGCGGTCTCGGCTCCGTCCGAGGCGCCCTCACGGACGGCTTCGACGATCTCGGCCGCGGGGGTGCCGTACTGGAAGAGCAGGATCTCCTTGTCCTGGTATGCCGGCAGCTCCATGGGTAGGTGACCGAGACCGATACCCGCGAGGTTGCGGCTGAGGATCTGCCGCACGTTCGTCCCGAGCCGGCCGTAGCCACCGATCTCCCGCAGCATGCCCATGGTGGTCCTGAAGACTCCGTTGTTCCCCACCACGGCCGACCGCAGGTCCTCCCAGCTCCCGGGGGTGTCGGTCGGCACACCGATCATCTGCGCCTCCGACATCTCTACCATCCCGGCTGGCAACCGAAGTACCCCGCGTATACGTGTACCGACACGCCCAGCTCCTTCCGCTTCCCCGAGGGAAAGCACTGCGTGCTGCCGGGCCGGCCTCGCCCGGCTTCGCCCGGCGTCTTTTTGTTATCCGTAAGATATCCGACCCGTCCGACGAGGTCCAACCCGGGAAGAAGTTCAAGGGTTTCGATAACGTTAACCCTCGCTGCACAGGCCGATGGTGACGCCGTCGGGACGTGCCGATTAGTGCGTACTCCGCACCACCGCCGCGGCCTCTCGACGGCCCCTCGGCAACCCCTCGACGATCCCCGCGGACCTCTTTCCGTGACATTTGCGCTACGGAAAGGACTCGCCTGGCCGGCCCCGTCGGATAACCTGGCGTATGCACGGTCGGACGCCTCCGCCGGTGCTCCTATTCGTTCGGCGCGGGCGCCGCCCTCGGTGAGGTGCGTGACCACGAGGGCCCCCGGCCGCCCTGGGCGGCCCACCCCCGCCGGGTGAGCTGGGCCACCTACGGCCCGCACGAAGTCCCCCAAAGAAAAATCCAAGGATAAGTTTTTCCTGGCAGATATCCTTCGAGATATCCCGACGGAAAAGCTTGCACTCATCCGCTCGGAATACCTGTTAACCCGGAAGTTACCGGCGCTTGCAGCCTCGAAATAATCGCCTCCTAGTCTGATTCATGTCGCCGCCGAACAAACGCAGAACCACAGTTCGCGGCGCAGCCCATGGTCTTCAGTCCCGGAGCAACGGCTGGTGATGACAGTGCGAGACCCCCGTTTTCCCAGCTCATCTACCACGGCGATACAGCCGGACGCGGCGATCAAATTCTGCGACACCACGCTCCGCGACGGCGAGCAGGCGCCTGGCGTCGCATTCACCGCGGCCGAGAAACTCGCCATCGCCGCTGCCCTGGACGCCATCGGAGTACACCAGATCGAGGCCGGAATCCCGGCGATGGGTGTCACCGAGCGGGACGTGCTGCGGGAGATCCTCGCAACCGATCCGCACGCGGAGATCGTGGGCTGGTGCCGGGCCGACCACCGCGACGTCGAGGCCGCGGCCAGCTGCGGCCTCGTGACCGCGCACCTGACCATCCCGGTCTCCGACTTGCACCTGAAGAGCAAGTTGGGGCGGGACCGGGCCTGGGCGCGGCTGCGGGTCCGCGACTGTGTTGCGGACGCGACGGACCGCGGGATGCGGGTGAGCGTCGGTTTCGAGGACGCCTCCCGCGCCGACGACGCGTTCGTCACGGACCTGGCGGGCGAACTGCGGGAACTGGGCGTCACCAGGCTGCGCTGGGCCGACACCGTCGGCCTGCTCGACCCGGTGAGCGCGCACGATCGGCTGGGGCGACTGGTCAGGGCGGTCCCGGGGCCGTGGGAGATCCACGCCCACGACGACTTCGGCCTGGCGACGGCCAACACCATCGCCGCCGTCCAGGCGGGGTTCACCTGGGTCAGCACCACCGTGCTGGGCCTGGGTGAACGCGCCGGGAACGCCCCGATCGAAGAGGTCGCGATGGCGCTTCGGCACCTGCTGAAGCTGCCCGTCGACCTGGACACGACGTCGTTTCGCAGCCTTGCCCGACTGGTGTCGCGGGCCGCACGCCGGCCCCTGCCGGCGGGTAAGGCGGTGGTCGGCGAGTCGGTGTTCGCGCACGAGTCGGGCATCCACGTGCACGGCATCCTGCGCCACCCGGCGACGTACGAGCCGTTCGACCCCGCCGAGGTCGGCGGGCGGCGGCGGCTGGCGATCGGCAAGCACAGCGGGCGGGCCTCGGTCCGCTACGCCCTCGAGCAGTACGGACTGACCGCCGAGGACGACGAGATCGAACCCCTGCTGGAGCGGGTCCGCGCCGCCGCCACCCAGCACAAGCGCGGCCTTCACGGCCGTGACTTCCAGGAGCTTCTCGGGCGGGTAGAGATGCCGACCCCCCGAGTGGAGGCCCCCCGGCGCGAAGAGCAGGTCTGACCGACCTGCCCCGCGCCAGGGGTCGTACGACCAGCACCACGGTAGTGCCGACGTCCCGGTCAACCGACCGGCGGCACGTCCGGCAGCCCGCGGGCCGAGCGGCCCGGCCAGCCCGACCGGCATGGCCGAGCCCCGGTGACCGCGCGCCGGGCAACCGTCCCAAGGAGGAGCACCGCATGCGCCAGATCGCCTTCTACGGCAAGGGTGGTATCGGCAAGTCCACCACCCAGCAGAACACCATGGCGGCCATGGCCGAGATGGGCCAGCGCGTCATGATCGTTGGCTGCGACCCGAAGGCTGACTCGACCCGCCTGATCCTGCACTCGAAGGCGCAGACCTCCGTCATCCAGCTCGCCGCCGAGAAGGGTTCGGTCGAGGACCTGGAGCTCGACGAGGTGCTCGTCGAGGGCCAGTGGGGCATCAAGTGCGTCGAGTCCGGTGGCCCGGAGCCGGGTGTGGGCTGCGCCGGCCGTGGCGTCATCACCTCCATCACCTACCTGGAGGAGGCCGGCGCGTACGAGGACCTCGACTTCGTCACCTACGACGTCCTCGGTGACGTTGTGTGTGGTGGGTTCGCGATGCCGATCCGCCAGGGCAAGGCGCAGGAGATCTACATCGTCACCTCCGGCGAGATGATGGCGATGTACGCGGCGAACAACATCGCCCGAGGCATCCTGAAGTACGCGCACTCCGGCGGTGTCCGGCTCGGCGGGCTCATCTGCAACAGCCGCAAGACCGACCGCGAGGACGAGCTGATCATGGAGCTCGCCCGCCGTCTCAACACCCAGATGATCCACTTCATCCCGCGTAACAACGTCGTGCAGCACGCCGAGCTGCGCCGGATGACGGTCATCGAGTACGACCCGAAGAACAGCCAGGCCGACGAGTACCGCCAGCTGGCCAACAAGATCGTCAACAACGACATGAAGACGATCCCGACCCCGATCACGATGGACGAGCTCGAGGAGCTCCTCATCGACTTCGGGATCATGGCGCAGGAGGACGAGAGCGTGATCGGCAAGGCCGCCGCGGTCGCCTGACGATCCCACGCCCACCTGCACCGACACCGTCGAGGATGAGGTCCCGACCATGACGACGACACCGGCACCCGAGCGGGCCGAGACCGAGGCGATGATCGCCGAGGTTCTGTCTCAGTACCCCAAGAAGGCAGCCAAGTTCCGGGCCAAGCACCTCAAGGCCAACGACCCCGAGGGGTCGAAGGAGTGCGAGGTCAAGTCCAACATCAAGTCCCGGCCCGGGGTCATGACGATCCGCGGCTGCGCCTACGCCGGTTCCAAGGGCGTGGTGTGGGGCCCGGTGAAGGACATGGTCACCATCAGCCACGGCCCGGTCGGCTGCGGTCAGTACTCCTGGGCGACCCGGCGCAACTACGCCCACGGTCACCTCGGCGTCGACAACTTCACGGCCATGCAGATCACGACGGACTTCCAGGAGAAGGACATCGTCTTCGGCGGTGACCCCAAGCTGGAGCAGGTCTGCGACGAGATCGTCGAGCTGTTCCCGCTGGCCAAGGGCATCTCCGTGCAGTCCGAGTGCCCGATCGGTCTGATCGGTGACGACATCGAGGCCGTGGCCAAGAAGTCCTCCAAGAAGCTCGACATCCCGGTCATCCCCGTTCGCTGCGAGGGCTTCCGTGGCGTCAGCCAGTCGCTGGGCCACCACATCGCGAACGACGCTGTCCGCGACCACGTGCTCGGCACCGGCGGCGACTCCTTCGAGCGGACCGACTACGACGTCGCGCTGATCGGTGACTACAACATCGGCGGTGACGCCTGGGCCTCCCGGCGCATCCTCGAGGAGATGGGCCTGCGGGTCATCGCCCAGTGGTCCGGCGACGGCACGATCAACGAGATGGCCTCGACGCACCTGTCGAAGCTCAACCTGATCCACTGCTACCGCTCGATGAACTACATCTGCACGACCATGGAGGAGCGCTTCGGCACTCCGTGGACCGAGTTCAACTTCTTCGGCCCCACGAAGATCATCTCTTCCATGCGCAAGATCGCCGAGTTCTTCGACGACGAGATCAAGGCGAAGACCGAGGCGGCGATCGCCCGGTACCAGGTGCGCTTCGACGAGATCACCAAGGCGTTCCGGCCGCGGCTCGAGGGCAAGCGCGTCATGCTCGCCGTCGGTGGCCTGCGTCCCCGGCACACCATCGGCGCGTACGAGGACCTTGGCATGGAGGTCGTCGGCACCGGCTACGAGTTCGCCCACAAGGACGACTACACCCGGACCTACGGCATGCTCAAGGAAGGCACCGTCCTCTACGACGACCCGACCGCGTTCGAGCTCGAGGAGTTCGCCAAGTTCCTCAAGCCGGACCTGATGGGTGCGGGCGTCAAGGAGAAGTACGTCTTCCACAAGATGGGCATCCCCTTCCGGCAGATGCACTCCTGGGACTACTCCGGGCCCTACCACGGCGTCGACGGCTTCGCGGTCTTCGCCCGGGACATGGACATCGCCATCAACAGCCCGGCCTGGGACCTCCTCGAGGCTCCCTGGTCGAAGGCCGGCGAGGTCGCCTGATCCGCCGCCCTTCGGGCATCCGGGCGCCAGGCGCCCAGCAGTAGACGGCCACTTGTAGTAGCTGACCAGTAGTTCATCCCGGCCTGGCCGAACGCAGCCGCCAGCGATCCCGTGACCCCGAACGGTCGCTGGCGGCTGCCGCGGCAGGCCTCAAGCCCCACCTGGGGACAAGCCCCACAGGGGAGAGGAGGGACGTCCGGTGACGACGACCCCCGAGCACACCAGCGCGGTCCCGCTGCGGGTCCTTGACCACAACGACATCTTCCGCGACGAGGTCTACCAGAAGCAGTTCGAGGGCAAGCGCGAGTTCGAGAACGCCGCCCCGAAGGAAGAGGTCCAGCGGGTCCTCGACTGGACCCGCGGGTGGGAGTACCGGGAGAAGAACTTCGCCCGGGAGGCCCTGACCGTCAACCCGGCCAAGGCCTGCCAGCCGCTCGGCGCGGTGCTCGCCGCGCTCGGCTTCGAGGGCACCATGCCGCTGGTGCACGGGTCGCAGGGCTGCGTGGCGTACTTCCGCAGCCACTTCGCCCGGCACTTCAAGGAGCCGGTGCCCGCCGCCTCCACCTCGATGACCGAGGACGCCGCCGTGTTCGGCGGCATCAACAACCTCGTCGAGGCGATGGAGAACATCACCGCCCTCTACAAGCCGAAGCACATCGCGGTCAGCACCACCTGCATGGCCGAGGTCATCGGTGAGGACCTGTTCGCCTACATCGGCGCGGCGCGCGAGCAGGAGGCGATCACCCAGGACTTCCCGGTGTCGTACGCCCACACCCCGTCCTTCGTGGGCTCGCACATCACCGGCTACGACGTGATGCTCAAGGGCATCATCGAGATGCTGGCGAAGTCCCCCGACGCGGACGCGTCGAAGGTGGCGAAGTCCGACAAGGTCCGGCTCAACGTCATCCCCGGGTTCGACACCTACGTCGGCAACCACCGCGAGTACAAGCGCATCCTCGAGCTGATGGGCGTCGACCCGCTGATCCTCGGCGACCACTCCAGCGCGCTGGACTCGCCGGCGAACGGCGAGTACGAGCTCTACCCGGGCGGCACCCCGCTGAAGGAGGGGGCGCTGGCGAAGTTCAGCCGCGCGAGCCTGCTGCTGCAGGAGTCGACGCTGCGCCGCACGGCCGAGTACATCGAGAAGGACTGGAAGCAGGAGACGATCACGCTCGAGACCCCGCTCGGGGTCAAGGGCACGGACGCCTTCCTGACCGCGGTCGCCAAGGTCGCCGACGTCGAGGTCCCGGCGGAGCTGACCGCCGAGCGTGGCCGCCTGGTCGACGCGATCACCGACTCGCACGCCTACGTGCACGGCAAGCGGGTGGCCATCGCCGGCGACCCGGACCTCGTCGTCGCGCTGACCCGCTTCGTGCTCGAACTCGGCATGATCCCGGTGCACATCGTGAGCACGAACGCCGACACCTCCTTCAAGGCCCGCATGGAGAAGGTGCTCTCCGCCAGCAAGTTCGGCGACGAGGCGACGGTGTGGCCGGAGAAGGACCTCTGGCACCTGCGGTCGCTGGTCTTCACGGAGCCGGTCGACGTGCTCATCGGCAGCATGCAGCTGAAGTACATCTCCCGCGAGGCGAACGTGCCGCTGGTCCGGGTCGGGTTCCCGATCTTCGACCGGCACCACCTGCACCGGTTCCCGATCATCGGGTACACGGGCGGTCTGCACCTGCTCACCCAGCTCGTCAACACGATCCTCGACGAGATGGACCGCAACGCCCCCGACCACAGCTTCGACGCCGTTCGCTGATCGGCGCCGCGCTGTAGCCGGGCCGGCTCCCAGCCGGATCCGAACGTGGTCGGCCGGCCGCGCCCACCGCGCTCCCTGCGGCCGGTCGACCACCTCCCGCGGGTCGACCGATGGCGACATCTCCCCGCGCCGGGTCGATCGGCTCCCTCCCGGGCCGATCGACCCCCTTGTCCAGCCTCTCCCGAGGACCGCCCCCTCCCGAGGATGGCCCATGGCTGCTACTGAACGTGCTGCCCTATTCACCGAGACGGCCTGCGACACCAACAACGCCAAGAGCGCCAAGGCTCGCAAGGCGGGCTGCCCCAAGCCCCAGCCGGGTGGTACCTCCGGCGGCTGCACCTTCGACGGGGCGATGATCACCCTCGTCCCGATCGCCGACAGCGCCCACATCGTGCACGGCCCGATCGCCTGCGCCGGCAACTCCTGGGACGGCCGAGGCAGCCTGTCGTCCGGGCCGACGCTGTTCCGCCACGGCTTCACCACCGACATGACCGAGAGCGACGTGGTGCTCGGGGGCGAGCAGCGCCTGTTCGACACGATCTGTGAGGTCGTCGAGCGGTACGCGCCGCCCGCGGTCTTCGTCTACTCCACCTGCGTCACCGCGATGATCGGCGACGATCTCGGCGCGGTCTGCGCGGCCGCCGCGGAGCAGACCGGGGTGCCGGTGATCCCGGTCGACGCCCCGGGCTTCGTCGGGAACAAGAACCTCGGCAACAAGATCGCCGGCCAGACGCTGCTGGACCACGTGATCGGCACGGTCGAGCCGGGCGACGTCACCGACCTCGACGTCAACCTCATCGGCGAGTACAACATCGCCGGCGAGCTGTGGGACGTCGTGCCGCTGCTGACCCGGCTGGGGATCCGGGTCCGGTCCTGCATCAGCGGGGACGCCCGTTACCGCGACATCGCCGCGGCCCACCGGGCGAAGGCGACCATGGTCGTCTGCTCCCGGGCGCTGCTGGGCCTCGCCCGCGGCCTGGAGGAGCGCTACGGCATCCCCTGGTTCGAGGGCAGCTTTTACGGCGTCAGCGCGATGGGCGACACCCTGCGCGGCTTCGCCCGTCTGCTCGATGACGACGAGCTCTCCCGCCGCACGGAGGAACTCATCGCCGTCGAGGAGGCGGCCGTCGAGGCCGCGATCGCGCCCTACCGCGCCCGGCTGACCGGCCGTAAGGCCGTGCTCTACACCGGTGGCGTCAAGAGTTGGTCGATCGTCTCCGCGCTGCAGGACCTCGGCATCGAGGTCGTCGGCAGCGGCATCACCAAGAGCTCCGACGGCGACATCGACAAGATCCGTGAGCTGCTCGGCGACGCCAAGATGATCTCCGAGGGGAGCCCGCGGGAACTGCTGCGGGTGGCGGAGGAGACCGGCGCCGACATCCTCGTCGCCGGCGGCCGCAACCAGTACACCGCGCTCAAGGGCCGGCTGCCGTTCCTCGACATCAACCAGGAGCGGCACATCCCCTACGCGGGCTACACCGGCATGGTCGAGTTCGCCCGCCGCCTCGACATGGCGATCGCGAGCCCGGTCTGGGAACAGGTCCGCCGGCCCGCCCCCTGGGACCTGGTCGGGGCCCACTGATGGCCGAGATCATCACCGGGGAGCGCCGCGCCGCGATCGACCCGCTCAAGTTCAGCCAGCCGCTCGGTGCCGCGCTCGTCTTCCTCGGCCTCGCCGACTCGCTGCCGATCATGCACGGCTCGCAGGGCTGCGCGTCGTTCGCCAAGGCCCTGCTGACCCGGCACTTCAACGAGCCGATCCCGCTGCAGACCACGGCGATCAGCGAGGTCACCGCGGTCATGGGCAGCGGCGAGGCGATGGTGGCCACCCTCGACGCCATCCGCAAGAAGCAGCGCCCGGCGATCATCGGCCTGCTCACCACGGGCGTCACCGAGGTCTCCGGCGAGGACGTCGGCGGCCAGCTGCGCACCTACCTGGCCACCTGGGCCGACGCCGACGCCGACACCGCGCCGCTGATCATCGGGGTGTCCACCCCGGACTTCCTGGGCGGGCTGTCCGACGGCTGGGCGGCCGCGCTGGAGGCACTGATCCGGGCGGTGGTGCCCGCGCCGATGACGGCCGAGGCCGGCCCGGACGCGCCGACCGCGCTCATCGCCGCCTCCGCCCCGCCGGCCGCCACCCTCCCCGCCGCCCCGCCGGCCGCTGCCCCACCCGCCGCTGCCCCGTCGGCCGTCACCTCGTCGGCCGTCACCTCGTCGGCCGCCACCATGCTGACCGGCGCCGCCCGCGCGATCCCCGCCGCGGCGCCGGTCACCACCACCGTCCCGGCCTCGCCCCTGTCCCGGCGGGCCGGTACGACCGACGAGGACGTCGCCGACCAGCGCGCAGCCGCCGACCAGCGCGCAGCCGCCGACCAGAGCCGGGTCGCCGACCAGAGCCCGGTCGCCCCTCGGGAGCCGGGTGGCGACCGGGAGCTGGTCGCCGTCCTCGCCGGTCCCGCACTCACCGCGGCCGACCTTGACGAGGTCGCCGGGCTGGTCCGGGCGTTCGGGCTCGAACCCGTGCTGGTGCCGGACCTGTCGGCCTCGGTCGACGGCCATCTCGCCCCGGCCTGGCAGCCGACGACGACCGGCGGCGCGGGCCTCGCCGAGCTGCGCTCGCTGCGCCAGGCCGGTGCCGTGCTCGTCGCGGGCGCCACCGCCGCCCCCGCCGGCGAGCTGCTTGCCGCCCGTACCGGCGCCCGGCTGCTGCGCCACCGGCACCTGTCCGGCCTGACCGAGACGGACGCCCTGGTCGCGGAGCTGATGGCGCACACCGGCCGGACCGCCCCGGAGCAGGTCCGCCGGGCCCGCGCGCGCCTGGCCGACGGCCTGCTCGACGCGCACTTCGTCCTCGGTGGCGTCCGGGTGGCGATCGCCGGCGAGCCCGAGACCCTGCTGGCCGCCGGTTCGCTGCTGTGCGACGTCGGCGCCGAGATCGTGACCGCGGTGTCGCCGACTCCGGCGCCCGCCCTGGCCGACGCGCCGTGGGCCGAGGTCGTCATCGGCGACCTGACCGAGTTCGCCGAGCGGGCGCAGGCGGCCGGTGCCGAGCTCGTCCTCGGCTCCAGCCACGCCCGGGCAGTCGCGGAGCGGATCGGCGCCGCGTTCCTGCCGATCGGGTTCCCGATCTTCGACCGGCTTGGGACGGCGATGGCCGGCACCGCCGGCTACGCGGGCAGCCTGCGGCTGCTGATCGACGCGGCGAACCGCGTCCTCGACCACGGGCACGCGCACGCCCGGCCGGGCCGCCCGCCGCTGCCCGCCTCGCCGGGAGCCGCGGCCGGTCATCTCGCCGCCACCGAGATCCCCCAGCAGGGGCGCGCGACGGCAGAACCCGACGAACTCGACAACCTGTTCCAGGAGTCCCCGTGTTGAAGATTGCCTTCGCGACCGGTGACGGCACCGCTGTGGACCAGCACTTCGGCTGGTGCCGACGGTTCGACGTGTACGAGGTCGGCCCCGAGGGGTCACACCTGTTCGAGACCCGCCTGCTCGAGGCGGCGTCGGACGACGAGCAGGACAAGATCGAATCCAGGCTGGCCGCGGTCACGGACTGCGTGATCCTCAACATCGCCGACATCGGCGGGACCGCCGCGGCGAAGGTCGTCAAGGCCAAGATCCACCCGGTGAAGGTGGCCAAGGGCACCAGCGTGGAGGACCTGCTCACCCGCTACGTCGCGACCCTGGCGGGGACCCCGCCGCCCTGGCTGCGCAAGGTCCTCAAGGCCCGCGACCCGCAGCCGGCCGCGCAGAGCTGGACCCGCAGCGTCGCCGCGGTGCTGAAGGGAGACGCGGCATGAGCGAGGCGAAGGACTTCCTGCGCGATCTGCTCGACCAGGTCCGGGCCGGCGACTCCTACGGCCAGCTCGACCGGTTCACCGACTCCCAGCTGCTCGCCCCGTTCGTGGTGACCAAGGAGCAGCGCCGCACGATCGCGACCAACTGCGACCTCGACATCGCCACCGCTGCCCGGCTGCGGTCGTTCTACCAGGCCGTCGCCGCCGCCACCGAGAAGGCGACCGGCGCGTTCACCACGACGATCCTCGACCTCAACAGCGAGGGCTTCGGCCGGGTGATCATCTTTGCGGGCCGGCTCGTCGTGCTCGACAACGCGCTGCGCGACGTGCAGCGGTTCGGCTTCAACTCGTTCGAGGAGCTCGCCGCCCGCGGCGAGGCCCTGGTCAGCGGCGCGAGCAAGCTGATCGAGCGCTGGAGCGAGGTCGCCCGCGATGACTCCTGAGACGCCGGCCCCGGACACCGCGGGCCTCGACGCCGCCGCCGCCCAGCAGCGGCTGCGCAAGCTCCAGAGCAAGGCCACCCAGCTCAAGCTCGATCTGCACGACCTCGCCGAGGACCTCCCGATCGGCTGGGAGGGAATTCTCGACGTCGCCCGCCGCACCTACGACGCCTACGCCGAGATCGCCCTGTTGGAGGGCCTGGCCGAGAAGGAGACGTCGCGATGAGCGCGACCACCGACGCCGGCCAACTGGCCGCGTTCCACCGCTGCTCCACCGCCGAGGAGTACTTCACCCTGCTGGAGGTCGACTACGACCCGCGGGTCGTGGCCGTCAACCGGCTGCACATCCTCAAGCACTTCGCCGGCGAGCTGGCCAAGCTGCCCGAGGCCGGGGCCGACGCGGCGAACCCGCGCCACCTCCTGCACGACTACCGCGACGCGCTCGTCCGCTCCTACGAGGCGTTCACCAACGCCACCGCGCTGGATCACCGCCTGTTCAAGGTGTTGAAGGACCGCGCGCCGAAGTCGGCCTTCGTGCCGGCGTCCGAGATCACCGTGGAGCGGCTGGGTTCCACCCAGCCGTCGGAAACGTCCGAGCAGACGGAGGAGGCCCGATGACCACCAACACCTACGACGTCGGCGACGTCGTCACGGCCGCCAAGGCGCTGCGCAACGACGGCACCTACCCGGACCCGGCGATCTCCATCGGCGAGATCCTGGTCGAGGCCGGCACCCGCGGTCAGGTCATCAACGTGGGCCTGTACCTGCAGGAGCACATCGTCTACGCGATCGCGTTCGAGAACGGTCGCATCGTCGGCGCGCTGGAGCGCGAGCTCGAGGCCGCCGAGGACGACCCGGCCGCGCAGCCCGCGGACGCCGAGCCCGTGGCCACGCCCGCCGCCACGGCGAGCGTCCCGGCGAGTGCCGCCGCGGCGGAGGGCTCTGCTCCGGCCGCCGTCCTGGTGGCCGAGAAGGTGCCGGCCGAGCCCGCGGCGCACGGTGCCGGCGGGCACGGGGGAAAGACCTGCAAGCACGGGTCCGCGAACTGCAAGTCCGCCGCGGCGGACGCCGAGCCCGCGGTGCCGGCCACGCCCGCCGAGCCCACGCCGACGGCCACGTCCGCCGCCCCGGCCAAGCCCGCCGCCCCGGCCAAGCCCGCCGCCCCGGCCAAGCCCGCCACCACGGCCAAGCCCGCGCCGCCGGCCACGCCCGCGGGCAAGACCGTCGGCGCCGGCACGCCCGGCGCGAAGGACGGCCGACGGTGACGGGGGAGCTGGCCGGGCTGCCGGTGGTCGCTGCCGTCCCCGCCGGCGGGCTCCCCCGGCGCGCTGCGCAGGCGCCCGCCCCGGCCGGCGGCTGCAAGACGACGACGAGCTGCGGCACCAGCGCCCCGGTGCAGGACCCGGAGATCGCCGAGAAGATCGCCAACCATCCGTGCTACAGCGCCGAGGCGCACCAGTACTACGCCCGCATGCACGTCGCGGTCGCGCCGGGCTGCAACATCCAGTGCAACTTCTGCAACCGGAAGTTCGACTGTGCCAACGAGAGCCGGCCGGGCGTCACGAGCACCCTGCTGACTCCCGAGGACGCGCTCGCCAAGGTCAAGCTGGTCGCCAGCGAGATCAAGCAGATGAGCGTGCTGGGGATCGCCGGCCCCGGTGACCCGCTGGCGAACCCGAAGCCGACCTTCCGCACGATGGAGCTGGTGGCCCGGGACTGCCCGGACATCAAGCTGTGCCTGTCGACCAACGGCCTGCGCCTGCCGGAGTTCGTCGACCGGATCGTCGACCTCAACGTCGACCACGTGACGATCACGATCAACATGATCGACCCCGAGGTCGGCGAGCGGATCTACCCGTGGGTCGCCTGGCGGGGCAAGCGGTACACCGGCCGGGAGGCGTCGAAGATCCTCTCCGAGCAGCAGCTCGCCGGGCTCGCGGCGCTGACCGAGCGGAAGATCCTCTGCAAGGTCAACTCGGTGATGATCCCCGGGATCAACGACGAGCACCTCGTCGAGGTCTCCCGGACCGTCAAGGGACTCGGCGCCTTCCTGCACAACGTGATGCCGCTGGTCTCGGCGCCCGAGCACGGCACCGTCTTCGGCCTGACCGGCCAGCGCGGACCGACCCCGCAGGAGCTCAAGGCCCTGCAGGACCGGTGCGAGCAGGACGACGGCGCCGAGATGAACATGATGCGCCACTGCCGGCAGTGCCGCGCCGACGCGGTCGGCCTGCTCGGTGAGGACCGCGGCGACGAGTTCCTGCCCGAGACGTTCCAGGGCCGCGAGATCGCCTACGACCTCGCCGGCCGCCAGCAGGCGCACGAGGAGATCGAGCGCTGGCGCACCGAGGTCGCCGCGACCCGGCAGACCCTCAACATCGCCACCGGCGCGCGCATCCCCGATGTGCCGGCGGCCGAGCCCGTGCGGCCCGACGAGGTCGTCCTCGTCGCGGTCGCCACCAAGGGCAGCGGCGTCGTCAACCAGCACTTCGGCCACGCCGGCGAGTTCTGGATCTACGAGGCCGGCCCCGGCTGGGCCCGTCTGGTGCAGACCCGCGACGTCGACCGCTACTGCAACGGCCCGTCGGACTGCGACGAGGACGCCTCGAAGCTCGACCGCACGATCGAGATGCTCTCCGACTGCGCCGCCGTGCTGTGCAGCAAGATCGGCCTCGGGCCGCGCGAGGCGCTCGAGGAGGCCGGCATCGAGCCGGTCGAGATCTACGACCTGATCGACAAGGCGGTGGCCGAAGTCGGCGCCCGCCTCGTCACGGACCGCGCCCCTGCGGAGGTAGGCACCCCATGACCGCGACCGCCACCGTCATCGAACTGACCGACAAGGCCGTGGCGCAGGTGCGCCACCTGCTCGGCTCGACCCCGGGCACCGAGGGCTTCGCCCTGCGCATCGGCGTCGACCCGGGCGGCTGCTCCGGCTACACCTACAAGCTGGCGCTCGTGCCCGGCGCCGAGGCCGGCGACGTCGTGCTGCCGCAGGACGGCTTCGACGTCGTCGTGCACACGACGAGCGTCGATCTGCTGCGCGGGATGCGCGTCGACTACACCGAGACGCTGACCTCCTCCGGCTTCACCTTCGCCAACCCGAACGCGAAGAGCTCCTGCGGCTGCGGGTCGTCGTTCGGCTCGTCGGACGATCCCGAGCGCACCGCGGCCGACGCGAAGCTGCGCGAGCAGGTCGAGGAGATCATGGAGGAGATCCGCCCGATGCTGCGCGGGGACGGTGGGGACGCGGAGGTCGTCGCCGTTCTCGCCGGGGGCGGGCAGCCCGGTTCCGCCGAGGTGCACCTGCGCCTGACCGGCGCCTGCGGCGGCTGCTCCAGCGCGAACGCGACGCTGACCGGCGTGATCGAGGCCCGGCTCAGGCAGGAGCTGCCGGAGATCGGCCGGGTCGCGCTGGTCGCCTGAGGCGCCCCGCCCGACCGCTCCGCCTTTCCCACCGTCCTGCCGAATCCGCGGAGAGCTCGATGGTCACTGCCCGGTCTCACTCACACCCGCGCCTGCGGTCGATGTGCCCCGGCCCGCCCGCGCGGATCCTGCCCGTCCAGGCGACTCCGCCCACGGCCGAGACCTCCCGGCGCTTCGACCGGCAGGTGACCATCCCCGGCTTCGGGGTGGCGGCCCAGCGGCGGTTGAGCCAGGCGACGGTGCTGGTGGCCGGCGTCGGCGGGGTCGGCGGGGCGGCGGCGACCTACCTGGCCGCCGCCGGGGTCGGCCGCCTCATCCTGATCCACCCGGGCGACCTGGCGGAGCCCGACCTGAACCGGCAGACGCTCATGCGGCCGGAGCGGGTCGGCGAGCCCCGGGTGTTCTGCGCGGCGGACACCCTGCGCGCCCACCACCCGGGCGTCGAGATCGTCGCGGTCGACCGTGACCTCACGGACCCGGCCGTGCCCGGCCTGATCGCCGAGGCGGACGTCGTCGTCGACGCCCGGCACAACTCTCCCGAGCGCTACCTGATCAACCGGTTGTGCGTGCAGGCGGCGGTGCCGCTGGTCGTCGCCGCGATGAACGCCACCGAGGCGTACCTGATGGTGGTCCGGCCGGGGGAGCCGTGCCTGCGCTGCGTGTTCGGTGAGGGCGACCCGGCCTGGGAGCCGCTCGGCTTCCCGGTGCTCGGCGCCGTCGCCGGCACGGTGGGCTGCCTGGCCGCGACGGAGGCACTCAAGATCGCCGGCGGGTTCGGCGAGTCGGCGGTCGGCCGCCTCGTCCATCTCGACCTGTGGGACGTCGACCTGCGCACCCCGCGGACCCGACGCGACCCGGCCTGCCCGGACTGCGGCCCGGGGAGCACGCCGTGATCTACCTCGACCACAACGCGACGACGCCGGTCGACCCCGAGGTCCTCAACGCCATGCTGCCGCTGCTGCGGGAGCACTTCGCCAACCCGGCGAGCCCGCACCCGGCCGGTCAGGCCGTCGCCCGGCTCGTCGAACGGGCCCGCCGCGACGTCGCCACCCTGGCCGGCGCGCGCCCGCGCGACGTGGTGTTCACCAGCGGGGCGACCGAGGCGGCCAACCTGGCGATCGCCGGGGTGCTCGCCACGGCGCCCCCGCACCGGCGGCGTGTCCTGGTCGGGGCGACCGAGCACCCGGCCGTCCTCGCCGCGGCGCACGCCGCCGCCGACCTGCACGGGGGCAGCGTGCAGACCGTCCGGGTCCATCCGAGCGGCGCCGTCGACCTGACCCACCTGCGCGCGCTGCTGCACCCCGTGCCGCTGTCCACAGGGGCCGGGCCGGCCGCGGATCCCGGGGGCTCAGGGGGCTCCCGGGGCCGCGACGAGGCCGACCAGGCCGACGAGGCCGACCAGGTCGACGAGGTCGACGAGGTCGACGAGGTCGCGCTGGTCGCGGTCATGGCGGCCAACAACGAGACGGGGACGCTCAACGATCCCCGACCGGTCGCCGCCCTCACCCACGAGGCCGGCGCCCTGTTCCTGTGCGACGTCACGCAGGCGTTCGGTCGCATCCCGGTCTCGGTCACCGAGACCGGGATCGACTTCGCGACAGCGTCCGCGCACAAGATCTACGGTCCCAAGGGCACCGGTGCGCTGATCGCCGGCAGGTCGGCGCGGGCGCGCCTGGCGCCGCTGATCCACGGCGGCGGCCAGGAACGCGGCCTGCGCGCGGGCACCCTCAACACCCCCGGCATCGTCGGCTTCGGCGCCGCGGCCCGCATCGCCGCGGCGTTGATGGACGACGAGGCCACCCGGCACCGGGCCCAGACGGAGCTGCTGTTCGACCTGCTCGTCGGCTGGCTCGGCGTGGGTGCCCTGGAGGTCAACGGGCCGGTCGAGGACGGCACCGGCCGGCCCGGCCCGATCCGGCTGCCGAACACGCTGAACCTGCGCTTCCTCGGCGCCGACGCCGACGCCGTCCAGTCCTGCCTGCCGGACGTCGCGGTGTCCGCGGGCTCCGCCTGCCACGGCGGGGGAGACGAACCGTCCCCGGTGCTGCTGGCGATGGGCCGCTCGGCGACCGCCGCGCGGGAGAGCCTGCGGTTCAGCGTGGGCCGCTTCACCACCGTCGACCAGATCCACGCCGCCGCCGCGACGGTGGCCCGTGCCGTGCTGCGCGTGCAGTCCCTGCGGGCGGTCGGGTCCGGCGAGGTCCCCCAGCCCGCGGAACCCGAACCCGCCGAGTCCGCCGGGCCTGCCGGGCCCGCCGGGCCCGAGCGGCCGGGTGCGAGCGGCCGGCCCCCCGCCGGCTGGTCCGGCGCGGCCACCCCGCCCCAGGGGCGGACCCCGGAACTCCCCGTTCCCCGATCTGCCCTGCCCTGAATGACGGCCCGCGCTGCCAGTCTCGCCACGCCGTGGTCCTGGCACTCCCGGCGCGGGATCGCGACGTTGAGATGAGGTCCCTCATGCCCACCGAGCAGTTGTCCGAACGGTCCGAAGGGGCCAGACGGCTGGAGAACGTGGTGATCCGCTTCGCCGGTGACTCCGGCGACGGGATGCAGCTCACCGGTGACCGGTTCGGCGCCCAGGCGGCCGCGATCGGCAACGACGTGGCGACGCTGCCGAACTACCCGGCGGAGATCCGCGCCCCAGCGGGCACCGTGGCCGGCGTGTCGAGCTACCAGCTCCACATCGCCGACCACGACATCCGGACCCCCGGTGACCAGCCTGACGTCCTCGTCGCCATGAACCCCGCGGCGCTCAAGGCCAACGTCGGCGAGCTGCGTCCCGGCGGCGTCATCATCCTGGACACCGACGCGTTCTCGGTGCTGGGCCTGGAGAAGGCCGGCTACGACGTCGACCCGCTGACCGACGGCTCGCTGGACGCCTTCCAGGTGCACGCGATCAACCTCACCGGGTTCGCCGCGGCCGCCGTCGCCGATCACAACCTCAAGCGCAAGGACGCCGCGCGGACGAAGAACATGTTCGCCCTCGGCCTGGTCTCCTGGATGTTCAGCCAGCCGATCGAGGACACGATCGCCTACCTGCACAAGCGCTTCGCCTCGAAGCCCGACGTGCAGGCCGCGAACGTCTCCGCGCTGCGCGCCGGCTGGATCTACGGCGAGTCGACCGAGGCCTTCGCGAACGTCTACGAGGTGAAGCCGGCCCCGCTCCCGGCTGGCACCTACCGGCACATGAAGGGCAACAAGGCCGTCGCCTACGGGCTGGTCGCCGCGGCGCACCAGGCCGGGATGCCGCTGTTCCTCGGCGCCTACCCGATCACCCCGGCGTCGGAGATCCTGCACGAGCTGTCCGCGCTGGCGTCCAACGACGTGCGCTCCTTCCAGGCCGAGGACGAGATCGCGGCCATCGGCGCGGCGATCGGCGGGTCCTTCGCCGGCATGCTCGGGGTGACCGTCACCTCCGGGCCCGGGATGGCGCTCAAGGCCGAGGCGCTCGGCCTCGCGGTGATCATGGAGCTGCCGCTCGTCATCGTCAACGTGCAGCGTGGCGGGCCGTCCACCGGCCTGCCGACCAAGACCGAGCAGTCCGACCTGCTGCAGGCGCTCTACGGCCGGCACGGGGAGGCGCCGCTGCCGGTGCTCGCCGTGCGCTCGGCGGCGGACGGCTTCGACGCCGCGATGGAGGCCGCGCGGATCGCGCTGACCTACCGCACCCCGGTCATCCTGCTCTCCGACGCCTACATCGCCAACGGCAGCGAGCCCTGGCGGGTCCCCGACGTCGAGGAGCTGCCGTTCATCGGGATCGACCTGGCCACCGAGCCGAACGCGGTCGACGCCGAGGGCAACCCGGTCTTCCTGCCGTACGCGCGTGACCCGATCACTCTCGCCCGGCCGCTGGCGATCCCCGGCACCCCGGGGCTGACCCACCGGATCGGCGGCCTGGAGAAGGCCGACCTCACCGGCGCGGTGTCCTACGACCCGGACAACCACGACCTCATGATCCGGACCCGGCAGTCGAAGATCGATGGCATCGACGTGCCGCCGCTGGAGGTCGACGACCCGAGCGGCCCGCCCGGATCCGGCGCGGACGTGCTCGTGATCGGCTGGGGTTCGACGTGGGGCCCGATCGGGGAGGCCTGCCGGGAGGTTCGGGCCCAGGGCCTGAAGGTCGCCCAGGCGCACCTGCGTCACATCGCGCCGCTGCCGGCGAACCTCGCCTCGGTGCTCTCCGAGTACCACACCGTGCTCGTGCCCGAGATGAACCTGGGGCAGCTCGCCGGCCACCTGCGCCGCGAGACCCTGATCGACACCGTCGGTTACAACCAGACCCGCGGGATGCCGTTCCGGACGGCGGAGCTCACCTCCGTCATCACCCGGGTGATCCAGGGCATCGACGCCGACACCGCGCCGGAGGCGGGCACGAAGCCGCTCGGCGACGTCGGCGCGCGCCTCGCGGCCAGGTCGGACGCGGCGTCGGCGAAGCCCGCGGCACACACCGGCACCCCCACCGGTACCCAGAACGACGCGACCCGGGAGGCGGGACGATGAGCACGGTCAACGGAAAGGCCGAGGAGCCGGCCGGCGCGAGCGGCCGACGGGCGCCCACGGTGGCGGACTTCACCACCGGCCAGGAGGTCCGCTGGTGCCCCGGCTGCGGGGACCACGCGATCCTGTCGACGATGCGCGGGCTGCTGCCGGCCCTCGGCGTCGCGCCCGAGAACACCGTGGTGGTGTCGGGCATCGGCTGCTCCTCGCGGCTGCCCTACTACCTCGACACCTACGGCATCCACTCGATCCACGGTCGGGCGCCGTCGTTCGCGACCGGCATCTCGATCAACCGGCCGGACCTGTCGGTCTGGGTCGTCACCGGTGACGGCGACGCGCTCGCCATCGGCGGCAACCACCTGATCCACGCGTTGCGGCGCAACGTGAACCTCAAGATCCTGTTGCTCAACAACGAGATCTACGGCCTCACCAAGGGGCAGGCCTCGCCGACGTCCAAGGTCGGCACGATCGGCCCGTCGAGCCCGTTCGGCTCGCTCGACAACCCGTTCAACCCGGTCGCGCTCGCGCTCGGCGCCGGGGCGACGTTCGTGGCCCGCACGATCGACTCCGACCGCCGCCACCTCACGGCGACGCTGACCGCCGCCGCGGCGCACAAGGGCGCGGCGCTGGTGGAGATCCGCCAGGGCTGCCCCACGTTCAGCGCGATCCCCCGCCAGGGCGGCCGGGGTGCCGCCCAGGCGGCTCCCGCGGAGCCGGACAACCCGGGGGCGCCCGAGCACGGCCCGATCCGGCTCTCGCCCGGCCTGCCGATCGTCTTCGGCAGCAACGAGCAGTGGGGCGTGATCCGCGACCCGAGCACCGGCGAGCTGGGCATCGGGCACGGCGGCGACTCCCGCGTCGTCGTCCACGACCCGGGCACCCAGAACTCGACCTACGCCTACGCGTTGGCCCGCCTGGCGGAGACGTCGCTCGCCGAGCCGCCCATCGGGGTGTACCGGTCGGTCTCCCAGCCGAGCTTCGACCAGCTCTACCAGGAGCGGCTCGCGACGGCGCGTCCCGGCGGTCGTGGGGACCTGGGGACGCTGCTCAAGGGCACCGACTCCTGGGTCCACGCCGGCTAGCAACCAGATCGCCGGCCGGGGAGCTGCGCCCCTGGCCGGGGCGGACGGGCGGCCGGGCGGACCGCCCGTCCCGCGATGTGAGGGGACCAGGCCGACTCCGGTCGGCCTGGTCCCCTCCTGTGTGGCACGGCCGGGTCTACCACCGCGGAATGCCGCCCGGGAAATACCGCGTCGGCCGACCCCGCACGGGGGAACCTGTCCGGGCGGGTCGGTATCGGAAGGCCGGAAAGACCGGTGGGGGAGAGACCGGAGCCGGCAGGCCGGGACCGTAAAGGCCGGAACCGGGGGCCGGAACCGGGGGCCGCAGTCGGAAAGGCCGAAGCCGGAAAGGCTGGAACCGGAAAGGCCGCAGCCGGAAAGGCCGCAGCGCGAAAGGCCGGAACCGGGGGCCGGATCCGGAAAGGTCGGGAGAAGGCCGGAGCGGAGTGGGTCGGCGCACGGAGTGGGCCTGAGCCGGGAGAAGTCGAGTGGGAAAGCGGCGCCGGTCGGGGCATCGTCTGCCGGCGGGGGCCCACGACAAAGCCGCCGGTCGGCCGCTTCGCTGCGGCCGACCGGCGGCATGATGTGACGTTGAAAGGCCGGTGCCCGGACGGGGGTGGTCCTGAGCACCGGCCGTAGCCGGCGGTCCCGCTGACGCCGTGGCCGCGTCAGCCTTCGCCGGCGGCTTGTGCCGTCAGCGTCCGTACCCCGCGACGAAGGGGGTGTCGGCCCTGATCGGGCCTACCCTGCCTGCGCCGCCCGGATCGCCGACGGGTGCATCCCGCCCAGGCAGGATGGTGGTGAAGAAGCGGGCCTCGTCCACGACGAACTCGGCTTCCGCCCGCGGTACCAGCCGGACACTCATGATCGCGTCGACCGGACAGGCCGACTCGCACGCCCCGCAGTCGATGCACTCGTTCGGATTGATGTACAGCTTCCGCACGCCCTCATAGATGCAGTCGACCGGACATTCGCCCAGGCAGGCGGTATCCTTCACATCAATGCAGGCGGACGTGACGACAAACGTCATGAGTGCCTTCTTTGCCGGTCGCCGGGACGGGTCGAGTGTTGAAGGCGGGCCGGGTGTTCGGTGACCCGCGGATCGATGGTGGACTCCGTCGTCGACCACGAAATCCGTGCCACCGGAACCGGCCCGGTTCTACGGTTCGGCCTTACTTGCGGCTTCCAGGAAAGCGTAACAGGGGAGCGGGCCGGTTGGCGAGGACGGCTGTAAAGGGAGCGTAAACAAGTCGACTCGAACTCTGCGGCCATCGATATGAGGATCTCGCGGCCCCGGGAAAAACCTAAGGATAGGTTTATCCCCGGGCCGCCGGCGTCGGGCGGGACCTGGCGCGGCTCGGGTCGGCTCGGGTCACAACGAGTTGCCTCGGGCCGCCTCGGGTCACCATGAGTCGCCGCGGGTCGCTGCGCCGCGGCGACGCGTCGCAGGCCTGGCCGGCGTCGGTGGCGGACTGCTCCCCGACCGTCGCCGAGAGGATCGACTCATCGTCGACCCCGGGCCGCAGCGGCCCCGCCGTGGTCGTCGGGCGGCCGGCGGGGCCGGCGGGGCCCGGGGCCGGCGGGGGAAGCATCGCGGTGCGTTGGGCACGGTTTCGGGGCTCAGGCCGTGCAGAGCGCACCGCACCCGGTCCCCGCCGGGTCCGGGCTCACCCGCCTGGACGTCTCGATCTCCGCTTCGTCCCTGTGGAGAGGGCGGGCGAGGCCGGGGCTGGGTGGTCGGGGTGCGGCGGCGTCAGACCTTGGCGGCGCGCACGGAGTCGGCCAGGCTGGTGGTCGGCCGTCCGAGCAGCCGCTGCAGGTCGTCCGCGTCCACATCGAGCGCGCCGCCGCGGATCGACCCGTCGATGCCGGCGAACAGGCCCGCCGTCGCCTCGTCGAGCCCGACCTGGCCCAGCGTGGCGGCGAGCTCCGCGACCGTGACGTCGCGGTAGGTGACGGTGGTGCCGGTGACCTCGGTGATCGTGGCGGCCAGCTCGGCGAGGGTGAAGGGCGTGCCGCCGAACTCGTAGATCGCGTTCTCGTGCCCCGTGCTCGTGAGGACCTTCGCGATGCCCGCGGCGAAGTCGGCCCGGGAGGCGCCCCTGATCCGGCCGTCGCCCGCGGCCCCCAGGACGAAGCCCTGGCTCAGGTACTGGCCGAGCTGGGCGGTGTAGTTCTCGTGGTACCAGTTGATGCGCAGCACCGTGAAGGGCACGCCCGCGCCCGCGAGCACCTCCTCGGTGGCCTTGTGCTCGGCGGCCAGGGACAGGTCGGTGACGTCGGCCCGCGGCGCGCTGGTGTAGACGATCCACCCGACGCCGGCCGCCTTCGCCGCCTCGATCACGGCGGTGTGCTGGGCGACGCGCTGACCGAGCTCGCTGCCCGAGACGAGCAGCAGGGTGTCGACCCCCGCCAGGGCGGCGGGCAGGCTCGCCGGGTCCGAGTAGTCGCCCGCCCGGACCTGCACCCCCCGCTCGGCGAGATCGGCGGCGCGGGCGGGCGTCCGCACCACCGCGACGATCGTGGACGGCTCGACCCCGAGGGCGAGGAGCTCCTCGACGACGAGCCGGCCGAGGTGTCCCGTCGCTCCGGTGACGGCGATGGTGGCCATGGTGTTCTCCCCTGTCGGTTGCGGTTTCCTTTGGTAAGTACTAACTATCAGACAGCGGTGGCCGCCAGGTGGATCGTAGGCTTGTGACCATGTCTTCCGAGCGTGATATGGCGGTGCGCGAGCCGTGTCCCGGGGAGATCGGGCCCAGCGACGAGCTCATCAGTGACGTCTTCGCCCGGGGATGCAGCTCGCGGGCGGCGCTGGAGGACGTGGGGTCCAAGTGGGGGATGCTCGCCATGCTCGCGCTGGGCGAGGGCAGCTATCGGTTCAACGCGCTGCGTCGCCGCGTCGAGGGTGTCAGCGAGAAGATGCTCTCCCGGACGCTGCAGGTCCTGGAACGCGACGGCCTGGTGATCCGGGAGGTGGTCAGCACGATCCCGGCGCGGGTCGAGTACTCGTTGACCCCGCTGGGTGGCCGGGTCGCCGGGCAGCTGCGCGCCCTGGCCGACCTGTTCGAGGCGTCGGCGGCAGAGATCAGCCGGGCTCGGACGGCCTACGATGCCGACCGGGGGCCGTGACGGCGGTTGTGACGGCGGTTGCGACGGTGGCCGTGGCGGCGCGGGTGCTGGCGGGGGCGGGCGTCCCGGGGGCCGTCGGGGCTTCGGCGAGGCGGCGGCCCATCGAGGCGGCGATCCGGTGGGCCTGGAGCTTGGCGCGGTCCGCGTGGGGGCCGCTGTGCAGCTCGTCGACGGTGGTCGTCCACAGCTCCAGCCAGCGGGCGAAGAGCTCGGGCGTGAGTGGGACGCGGGAGTGCAGGTCGGCGTGCACCCCGAAGGCGTTGCGCCGGTAGGTGCCGGCCCGGAAGATCACCGCCTGCCAGAAGTCGCAGATCACCGGCAGGTGCGCGGGCAGGTCGAGCCGCGCGACGTCGACGAAGACGTGGCCGAGCCGCGGGTCGGCGAACGCCCGTCGATAGAACTCCGTCACCAGCGCGGCGATGTCCGCCCGCCCACCGATGTCCGCCCGCCCGCCCACATCTGCCCGCCCGCTGCTGTCGGGCTGCCCGGTGCTGTCGGCCCGCGCGCTGCTGTCGGCCCGCGCGGTGTTGTCGGCCCGCGCGCTGCTGTCGGCCATGGCGTCCGTGTTGGCCTCCCAGGGCTGCGGGCCGTCCGCGGGACCAGCCGTGTTCGAAGGGATCCGGGTCGGCCGAGCGTCGACAGTGGAGCGCGGGTTCCGGCAGGGCCGTGGTGGAACGAGGCGGTCCCCGCTACCGAGGCTACGTCTCGCCGGGCAGCGCGGCCGCGACCCTCCGCCGGGAGTGCCGGCGCCATACCCCGACCGGGGCGGTCGCCTGTGACAGTCGCCACAGAGCCGGCCGCGGTCGCCTTACAGTGCCCAGGGTGACGGCATCGTTGCCGAGGTGGAGGGCGACAGGTCAGCTCATCTGGCGTACGGTCAAACGACCGCTAGTTCGGTCCTGTATGCGGGCTTCTGGTCAGCGGCTGTCTCCGATCTTCCTCGACGAGGTCGCGGACGCCCCCGCCTTCACCGTCGGCCGACCGCATCGCGGGTCGGCCAACACATCCTGAGGTGCCAGATGACGACGAGTCGGCCCGTCAACTCGTTCGACGTACTGCTGGTCGAGGACGATCCGGGGGACGTCCTCATGACCCGTGAGGCGTTCGCCGACGATCGGATCAACGGCCGGTTGCACGTCGTCAACGACGGCATCGAGGCCATGGCGTTCCTGCGGCGCGAGGCGCCGTTCACCGACGTCCCCAGCGCCGACCTGGTCCTGCTCGACCTCAACCTGCCCCGCCGCAACGGCATCGAGGTGCTCGCGGAGATCAAGGCCGACGCGGAGCTGCGCCGCATCCCCGTCGTGGTGCTCACGACGTCGGACGCGGCCGAGGACATCCTGCGCAGCTACAACCTGTACGCCAACGCCTACGTGACGAAGTCGGTCGACTTCGATCGCTTCGTCGACGACGTGCGCTTCATCGACGACTTCTTCATCACGGTCGTCCGCCTGCCCCGCCGCTGAGTGCTGGGCCCCGGCGCCACACCAGGGCGAGGGCGAACGGATGCCCGCGGAATCGTCCCCACTGCGGCTTGGCGGTGAGCCAGGCGTCGTCGACGACGTTCTCCCGCATCTCCGCCAACGCCCAGCCGGTGCACAGACCCGCCTCGATCTGGTCGCTGACCAGGTGGACGTGGGTGGTGATCGCCCGGTGCACGCCGCTGCGATCGGTGTAATGGGTCGGCATGCCGGAGGTCATGATGAAGTGCGGGTGGAAGGCGACCAGGACGAACAGGGCGCCGGGCCGGGCCAACCGGGCCGCCTCGGCGTAGAGCGGGACGAGTGCGGGCAGGTGCTCGTCCATCAGGCAGGCCACGACGAGGTCGTAACCGGCGGAGGGCAGGCCGGTGGCGGTCGCGTCCGCCTCGATCAGCCGGTCATGCGCACCTCGCTGCGCCGCGAGCGCCAGCATCCCCGGGGTCAGGTCCACGCCGTCGACGGCCGCGACCCCGCGGGCGCGCAGCCAGGCGCCGGTGCGGCCGGTGCCGCAGCCCAGGTCCGCCGCCCGCCCGACCTGCGTCCAGGCCGGCTGACGGAGACGGTCCAACAGCGCGAGGTCCATGAAGTCCTCGACCGTCTGGTCATAGCTGGCCGACCACTGTTCGTAACCGGTCCGGACGTCCACGGTCGGGTATCCGCGCAGGTCGAACTGCGAGAAGGAGGACATCGGCGAAGTATCGCCAGATGAGACCCGGCCCACAACGCAGTTTCGGCGCGTGGCTCCTGGAGCGGAGCCACGCGCCGAACGCAAAGCTGGGGGTGGTGCGACCTTAGGCGGGAGTCACGTTGTCCGCCTGCGGCCCCTTCTGGCCCTGCACGATCTCGAACTGGACGCTCTGGCCCTCATCCAGGGACTTGTAGCCGTCCGCCACGATCGAGGAGTAGTGGACGAACACGTCCGGGCCGCCACCGTCGACGGAGATGAATCCGAAGCCCTTCTCCGCGTTGAACCACTTGACGGTACCCTGCGCCACGATACTTTCTCCTTGCCGCGCTCCCGGTAGGCGTCCTTCGCGTACCGGCCTCGCACCAGACCCCGATCGGTTCCGTGGTCTGGTCGTGCCGTTCTCCCGCGTAGGTCACGCACCGAGAAACAAGCAACACCTCCAGCCTACCCCCCGCCCGGCCCGACGCGCAGTACCAGCGTCGGACTCGCTGCGGTCCGGGCTCGGCGATCACCCGCCGAACGCCCTGGACAGCGCCAGAGCCGCAGGTCCCGGGCGGCCGGTCCAGAGCAGCTCCGTGCGGAACTCCGGGGCGGGCCCGAGCAGCGGCACGCCGATCGGGTCCGCCCGGACGGTACCCGGGCTGTCGTCGCCGCCGTGCTCGGCGCCGCCGGACGTGGCGGGGCCGCGCGTGTCGGCGTCGTGCGGGTCGAGATCCTCGCCGCCGGCCGGACCGTGGCGCCGGCCGGCGGCGAGCAGGCGGCGGGGGAGCATCCCGAGGCCCTGGCCGGCGGCGACCAGCGCGAGCAGGCCCGCGACGTCCGCGCCGTCGTAGCGCAGGTGCGCCCGCAAGCGCAGCTCCCCGGTCACGAGCCGAAGATCGGCCATCGCGGTCGCCACCTCGGGCGCGTCGATCCAGCGGGCGTCGACGAGGTCGGCCAACCGCAGCCCGGTGCGCCGGGCGAACGGGTGCCCGCGGGGGAGGGCCACGGCGGCCGGATCCGCGGCGACCCCGACCGCCCGAACGGGCCCCACATCGGGTAGCCGCAACGGGTCGCCGGGTGTGGCCAGCCCGACGGCGAGGCCGAGATCGAACTCCCCCCGGGCCACGCCGTCGGCCACCGCCGCGGTGCCGGCGACGACGACGCGGACGTCCAGCCGGGGCCGGCCGGCCAGGACGTCGGCGAGGACCGGGGCGAGCCGGTCGGCGGCCAGCGCATGGGTGGCGACCGACAGCCGCTCGCTCGGCGCGCCGGCAGCGCGCGTGACGTCGGTGCGCGCGGCGGCCAGGCGCAGCAGCAACGGCCCCGCATGCTCCAGCAGGCGGGCGCCGGCCTCCGTGACGCCTACGGGCCGGCGGTGCAGCAGCACGACGCCGAGGTCGGCCTCCAGCGCCGCGATCTGCTGCGAGACGGCGGACTGGGTGTAGCCCAGTTCGCGGGCGGCGGCCGAGAACGACCCGGCGGTGGCGACGCCGACGAACGTGCGCAGGTGCTGGGGATCCACGACATCAGTCTTGCTTATCCGGGCTGCACCGATAATCGTTGGACCTGAACTGGGTGCACACCGACGATCGAGCCATGACCTCCAGCGCCGCCGTCACACCGTCCACACCCGTCGCGTCCTCGGCCCCCTTCCCGCGGTCCGCCCCGGTTGCTCGCGTGGCGCTGGTCGGCGACCGCAGCGCCGAGATCGCCGCGCATGGCCGCATCCCCGACCTGCTCGACGCGCTGCGCCGACGCGACGGACTCCCGCTGGACGCCTACTGGATCCCGACCGACGAGGTGGTCGCCGCGGGGCCGCTCGACGGCTTCGACGGCATCTGGCTCGTGCCGGGCAGCCCGTACGCCAGCGAGGCGGGCGCGCTCGCGGCGGTCCGTACGGCACGGGAGCGCGGCATCCCGTTCCTCGGGACCTGCGGCGGCCTCCAGCACGTCGTGCTGGAGTTCGCCCGCTCGGTGTGCGGGTTCGCCGACGCCGCGCACGCCGAGGTGGACCCCGACGCGCCCCACCCGCTGATCGTGCCGATCGCCTGCGCCCTGAACGGTCACGAGGGTGCCGTCCGGATCACCCGCGACTCTCTCGCGGAACGGGTCATCGGCGCGGACCGCACGGTCGAGCGGTACTACTGCTCGTACGGGATCAACCCGGACCACGTCGGCCTGTTGCTCGCCCACGGCCTGCGCTTCAGCGGGGTGGACGAGGCCGGCGACGTCCGCGTCCTCGAGCTGCCCGGCCATCCGTTCTTCCTGGCGACGCTGTTCCAGCCCGAGCTCGGCTCGGACGCCAGCCGCCCGCACCCGGTCATCCGCGGCTTCGCCCAGGCCGCGGTCGCGATGGCCGCGGCCAGGCGAACCTCGACGAGGGTGCCCGGCGCGTAGGTGTGTTAGGGGCTGGCGGCTGGGGATGAGCGTTGCATCCGACACCGAAGTCAGCCGGGAGGAAACATGGCGAGCACGGTACAGGAATCGATCGAGGTCCACGTCCCGATTCGCACCGCCTACAACCAGTGGACGCAGTTCGAGTCCTTTCCGAACTTCATGGACGGTGTCGAGTCCATCGCCCAGCTCGACAACACCCACACCCACTGGAAGGTGAAGGTCGGCGGGCAGGAGCGGGAGTTCGACGCCACGATCACCGAGCAGCTGCCCGACGAGCGGGTGGCGTGGAAGAGCACCGAGGGCACCTCGCATGCCGGCGTGGTGACCTTCCACCGGCTCGCGGACGACGAGACCCGGGTGACGGTCCAGATGGACTGGCAGCCCGAGGGGCTCGCCGAGAAGGCGGGTGCCGCGCTCGGTGCTGACGACCGGCGGGTCAAGGCCGACCTCAAGCGGTTCAAGTCGTTCATCGAGCACCGTCAGAGCGAGACCGGCGGCTGGCGCGGCGAGGTGCCCCGGCCCGATGCCGCCGGGCCTGCCGGCAGTGCGGGGGATCCCCGCCAGGGCCGGACGACGGGCGAGCCGTCCTTCGGCGCCACGGGGACTCCCGGGTCGACCGGTGGGTCGGGCTTCCCCGGTTCGGGCGGTTCGACGGGCGCTCCCGGGTCGGGTGGCGCCCCGGGGTCGGGCGGCGGCCCGGGTGCGGGTGGTGCCTCGGGCGCACCCGGCACCGGTGGCGCGCCGTACACCCCCGGTTCGGGCGGCGCGGCGGGTGGCCGTGGCCAGGCCTCCGGCGCCCAGAACCGGACCCCGGGGAGCCCTGCCGGCGGCTGGTGAGCGCGGCTGAACACAGCGCGAAGGCACGAAGCATGAAGGCACCAAGGCACGAGTGCACCAGTGCACCAGTGCACGACAGGCGGCGCGGCCGGTCCGGACCTCGGGCCGGCCGCGCCGCTTCTTCTTCTCCTCCTTCTTCTCCTTCTCTTCCTTGATCCTCCGAACGTCGCCCGGCGCCGCCCGCAGGCCGGGAGATGACAGGGAGGTAACAGGCCTCCGCGGAGCGGACCCGGCCCCGCGGAGCCGGAACCGGTTCTGATCCACCGCCGCCGCCGGCATGTGATAGTCCGGACGGCGGGGACGGCGTCAGGGCCGTCCCGCGAGGGCGTGAAGCCGTGCCGCGAGGAGGAAGAACGTCGATGCGGGACCTCCGCCACCTGCCCAAGGGGCATCTGCACCTGCACTTCGAGCTGGGAATGCGGCCGTCGACGCTCGCCGATCTGGCCGCCGCCGCGGGCATCGCGACCCCCCGAACCGGGGGATTCACCGAGTTCGGCGGCTTCAGCGACGTGATCGGCGGAATCCTGCCGGTCTTCCGCCGTCCCGCGGACTTCGAGCGGCTCGTGGACGAGATGGTCAGCGACGCGGCCGACGAGGGCGTCGTCTACCTCGAGCCCAGCTTCTGGCCGTATGCCCACCTGGGCGTCTTCGGCAGCGCCGACGCCGCCTGGGAGACCGTGCTGGCCCGATCGGAACAGGCGGGCGCGCGGTACGGGGTCACGGTTCGCTGGATGGCCGCGGTGGACCGGGTCTACGACTCCCCCGATCAGGCGGTGGAGGTGGCCCACACCGCCCTGCGCCACGCCGATCGGGGCATCGTCGGTCTCGGACTGCACAACGACGAGAACGGCTGGCCGCCGGAGCCGTTCGCGGCCGCGTTCCGGGTGGCCCGGGAGGGCGGGCTGCTGTCGACCCCGCACGCCGGCGAGCTCGACGGTCCGGAGTCGGTGCGCGGCGCCGTCGAGACCCTCGGCGCCGACCGCCTGCAGCACGGCATCCGGGCGATCGAGGACCCGGCGCTCGTCGACGACCTGCTCGACCGGGGCACGTGCCTGGACGTCTGTCCCACCTCCAACGTGCTGCTGTCGGTGGTGCCCTCCCTGGCCGCGCACCCGCTGCCGGCGCTGCTGCGCGCCGGGGTGCGCTGCTCCATCAACGCGGACGATCCGCTGCTGTTCGGGCCCACCTGCCTGGAGGAGTACGAGCTGTGCCGCCGCGAGCTCGGCCTGTCCGACGAGGAGCTGGCGGCCTGCGCGCGTAGCTCGGTGCTCGCCGGCGCGGCCCCGCAGGCGGTGCGGGCGGCGGCCCTGGCCGGCATTGACGCCTGGCTCGCGACGCCGGCCCCGCTGACCGCTCCGGCCGCCGGCTGAGCCGGGCAGCCGGAGGCGCCGCGGTGTGCCCCGTGGGCGGAGCCGGGTCGGTGGCGGATGACCGGCCGCGGCGGGTGGTCATCGCCCCCGACTCGTTCAAGGGTTCGGCGACCGCGACGGAGGTCGCCGCGGCGCTCGGGGACGGCTGGCGCTCGCGCCGGCCGGGCGACGAGATCGTGACGCTGCCGATCGCCGACGGCGGCGAGGGCACCCTCGACGTCTTCGCCGCCGCCGTGCCCGGCTCGGTGCGCCACCCGGTGCGCGTGACCGGCCCGGACGGGCGTCCACACGACGCCGAATGGCTGGCGCTGCCGGGCGACGTGGCCGTGGTCGAACTCGCGCGAGCCAGCGGCCTGCCGCTCATGCCGGCCCCGGACCCGCTGCGGGCCCAGACCATCGGCCTCGGCGAGGCGCTGCGGGCCGCCCTGGTCGGCGGCGCCCGGCGGATCCTGGTGGCGCTGGGCGGTTCGGCCTCGACGGACGGCGGCACCGGTGCCCTCGCCGCGCTGGGTGCCCGCTTCCTCGACGCGCGCGGGGCGGTGCTGCCCCCGGGCGGGGGCGCCCTGCCGGAGCTGGCCCGGGTGGAGCTGGCCGGCCTGCGCACCCCCCCGCCCGGGGGAGTGCGCTGTCTGGTCGACGTGGACGCCCCCCTGCTGGGCCCCGCGGGCGCGGCCGCCGTGTTCGGTCCGCAGAAGGGGGCGGGCCCGGCCGACGTCGACCTGCTCGCGGCCGGGCTGCGGCGGCTGGCCGAGGTGCTCGGCGGTGAACCGGCGGCTCCGGGGGCGGGTGCGGCCGGCGGCACCGCCTACGGTCTCGCCGCGGCCTGGGGCGCCGACCTGGTGCCGGGTGTTGAGACGATCACCGAGGCGGCCGGGCTGCCGGCCGCCCTCGCCGGGGCCGACTGGGTGGTGACCGGCGAGGGCCGCTTCGACCGGACGTCCCTGGCGGGCAAGGTGGTGGGCGGGGTGCTGACCCTGGCCCGGGCGGCGGGCGTGCCGCTGCTTCTGGCCGCGGGCCAGATCGATGCCCCTCGTCCGGAGGGGGCGATCGCCGAGGTCGCCCTGGCCCGGTTGGCGGGCGGTGCGCCGGCGGCGGTCGCCGAGCCGCTGCGCTGGCTGCGCGCGGCCGGCGCGGAGCTGGCCGGCCAGGCTGGCTGACGTTGCAGCGAGAGTGTGTCGACCCTGCCAGCCCTGCCAGCCCGGTCGGGCGGGACGGCGGGGCCGACGTCAGACGGTGCGGTTCATCCCGGTGAGGATGTAGCCGATCTTGCGCCAGGTGTTCGTTCCGCAGACGCCGTCGTCGGGGATGCGGCCGAACCACGGGGACGCGTAGCGCTGCAGCGAGGCCACCCGCGCGGTGGTGCGTGGACCGTACGCGCCATCCGGACTGATCCGGTTGGGATCGCCGATCGGCGCCTCGTGGCCGAAGACGATGTTCAGCGCGTTCTGGAGCTCCACGACGTCGGCGCCACGGGCTCCCTCGCGTAGCGTCGGCCGGCCGGCGTACCGCTCGCGGGGATCGGACGTCACCCCGCGACCGTCACCGAGTGCGAGCGACAGGATGTCGCCGCGGCGTGCCGCCCGGAGGTCGCCGGGGCAGGTGTGTCCGCCCCAGGCCTGCCCGCCCATCCGGTGGGTGCCGAGGCCATAGCCGTTCGGCGAGTCGGCGATCTCCGCTTTCCAGCCGAACTCCCGCATCCCCCAGCCGAACAGCTCGGCCAGCCGGGTGATTTGTACCGGTGTGTAGTCCTCGGTGTCGTAACCCTCGCATTCGCACGAGATCCAGTACGGATTCCCGGCCGCCTGCGCCCAGGCCCGCTGATCGAACGGCACATACTGCTCGAAGTCGCCGTTCCTGGACAGCCACAGATGGGAGCTGACCTGGCTCGCGGCGTTGTCGAACCAGCCGAACAGCGAACCGGTGCCGACCTGGACGTGCGGGATGAGTCCGCGGGTCGGCTGGATCATCGCGCCGGACGTGTTCCGCACCGGGCGCAGCCGGGCGGGCGGGTAGAGGGTCGGCGCCATCGTCAGCGGCCCTTCCGCGCGCACGCGTCGTCACGACTGGTTCTCGTCTGGACATTCACGATTCCGGGCCGCTTCCTCTTCGTGCGGTCGATAGTCGGTCGACCCAGGATGGTCGGTCCCGACCGGTACAGTCCTGCTTTCTACTCGGAGCGTCGAGATGGTCGCGATGCCGGGTCTGGTGGGTCGGTCCGTATCGGGCAGGATGCCCGGACATACCGCCCACGGAAACCTACGCGTCGCGCATCGTCGGCCTGGTGACGCACCCGCCGGTCGGCTGCGGGACCGGCGCCTAGACTGCCGGCCTATGTCCGGATCCGGCCCGTGCCTCCCCCGATCGGACCGGTGCCGGTGAGCGGGCGCGCCGGCGACGCCGCGGTCACCGTGGTCGCGGGGACGCCCCCGCGCACCGCGCTCGACCTGCGATACGAGGTCTTCGTCCGCGAGCAGGGCGTGCCGCCGGAGCTGGAGTACGACGGCCTCGACGCGACCGCGGACCATGCCGTCGTCCTCGATGACGACGGGCGGGCGGTGGCCACGGCCCGCCTGCTCGATCCGGGGCCCCACCGGCCGGACGCGGAGCCGGTGGGGATCATCGGGCGGGTCGCCGTCTCCGCCGCCTGGCGCGGCCGGGGCCTGGGCCGGCTGGTCACCGCGGCCCTGGAGGCACGGGCGGGGGAGCGCGGTCTGCCGGCCGTGGAGCTGCACGCTCAGGCGAGGGTGGCGGACTTCTACACCCGCCAGGGGTACCGGCCGATCGGCGAACCCGACGTCGAGGCGGGCATCGAACACGTGTGGATGCGCCGCGAGCTGCTCCCCGGCCTGCGGCGGGTGCGGGACTCCGACGCCGCGGCGCTCCAGGAGCTGATCGCGACCGTCTGGGCGGAGTACCCGGGCTGCGTCCTCGACGTGGACGCCGAGGAGCCGTGGTTGCGGGCCCCCGGATCGGCCCACGCGGCGGGCACGGGGGAGCCCGCTCGGGCCATGTGGGTGGTCTCGGCGGACGCTGCCGGTCCGATCGGGGCGGGGCCGGCCGGCGGAGTGCTCGCCAGCGTGGCGGTGTGGGCGCGACCGGCGGCGGATCCCGCGGCGGCCGCCGATCCCGGCGCGGCCGCCGAGCTGAAGACGCTGTACGTGTCGGCCCTCGTCCGCCGCCGAGGGCTGGGTGCGGCCCTGGTGCACCGCGCGGAACGGGAGGCCCGGCGGTGGGCGGCGCGGCAGATGCGGCTGTGGACCGACACGAGGTTCACCGACGCGCACCGGCTGTACCGGCGGCTGGGTTACCAGGCCACCGGGCACAGCCGCGACCTGCACGACCTCTCGGCCACGACCGAAATCGAGTTCCGCCGCCCGCTGTCCTCACCGGCAGGGACGAACGAAGTCCCAACGTCCTGACAACTCTCGCTATCCTGGCGGGTATCTGCTGTTTTATTTACGGGAATCCCGGACCAAAGGGTGGAACGGGTGTTCCGATCCCGCGCAGACGGCTGTGGTCCGACGGTCGTTCGTGGCCGGGTTCGACAAGGAGGCATTCAATGCCGTATGCCGCAGCCTCGCGTCGGCGGGCCGGGCAGCCGATGCCCGCCCCCGCGGGGGCCCCGCCCGCTCCCGGTGACCACCACCCGCCGACCCGGCCGAGCGCAGGCCGGCGGGGCCGGTGCCTGCGCGGATCCCGGCCGGCCCGCAGGACCCTCGCGGCGGCCGGCGCCACGATCGCCCTGACCGGGCTGTTCGCCGTGGCCGACGCCGGGGCCGCCCGCGCCGGCGGCGTGATCTGGGCGAGCTGCCCGTCCGGCCAGGTCAGCGAGGTCAGCGTGCCGGCGTCGGACGGGGCGCCGGCGACCGGCGCGACCTGGCTCGAGGCCGGTTACTACGCCCACATCGCGACGTTCTGGCGGCCGGTGACGGCGCTGCTGTGCCGGACCGAGGCCGGCCGCGGGGTCGACGCGGGCGAGCCCACGTTCCGGTTCGAGCACCAGGGCTGCCCGGGCGGGGAGGCGACCTTCGGTGTGCCGCGCCCCGCCCTCGCCGACGGCGCGAACGGTGCCGCCGGGCCGCCGGTGACCTGGGGGACCTACCTGCCGGACGGCTGGTACGACCTCGGGGACACCGGAAACCCGGCGTGGACGTCGGTCTGCTGGTCGTCCTTCAAACGCTGACGGCCGGGCCGCGCCCCGGCGGGGGCCCTGGTCTTCTCCAGGCGGTGGAGAGGGCCCCCGGCGGGGATGGCCGCCAGTACCGGTAGCCGCCAGTACCGGTAGCCGCCGGTGGTGGTGCCGCCGGTACTAGTAGCGGTAGTGGTCGGCCTTGTACGGACCCTCGACGGGCACGCCGATGTAGTCCGCCTGCTGCTTGGTCAGCTCGGTGAGCTTCACCCCGAGCGCGTCGAGGTGAAGTCGGGCCACCTTCTCGTCGAGGTGCTTGGGCAGCACGTAGACGCCGATCGGGTAGCTCTCGGTCTTGGTGAACAGCTCGATCTGCGCGATCACCTGGTTGGTGAAGCTGTTCGACATCACGAAGCTCGGGTGGCCGGTCGCGCAGCCGAGGTTCATCAGCCGGCCCTCGGCGAGCACGATGATCGAGTGGCCGTCCGGGAACACCCACTCGTCGACCTGCGGCTTGATGTTGATCTTCTCGATGCCCGGGGTCTTCGTCAGGCCGGCCATGTCGATCTCGTTGTCGAAGTGTCCGATGTTCGACACGATCGCCTGGTGCTTCATCGCCGCCATGTGGTCGGCGGTGATGATGTTGAAGTTGCCGGTGGTGGAGACGAAGATGTCGGCGATCCCGACGACGTCCTCGAGCACGGTGACCTGGAAGCCGTCCATCGCGGCCTGCAGCGCGCAGATCGGGTCGATCTCGGTGACGATGACCCGGGCGCCCTGGCCGCGCAGCGCGTCCGCGCAGCCCTTGCCGACGTCGCCGTAGCCGCAGACCACGGCGACCTTCCCGCCGATGAGCACGTCGGTCGCGCGGTTGAGGCCGTCGATGACCGAGTGGCGGCACCCGTACTTGTTGTCGAACTTCGACTTCGTCACCGAGTCGTTGACGTTGATCGCCGGGAAGGCGAGCGTGCCGGCCTTGGCCATCTCGTAGAGACGGTGCACGCCGGTGGTGGTCTCCTCGGTGACGCCCTTGATGTTGGCCGCCGTCTCGGTCCAGCGACCGGGCTTCTCGGCGATGGTGCGGCGCAGCGTCTCCAGGACGATCGCGTACTCCTCGCTGTCGGAGGGGTCCGTCGCCGGCACCGCGCCGGCCGCCTCGAACTGCGCGCCCTTGTGCACGAGCAGGGTCGCGTCGCCGCCGTCGTCGAGGATCATGTTCGGCGCGCCGCCGTCCGGCCAGGCCAGCGCCTGGTCCGTGCACCACCAGTACTCCTCGAGGGTCTCGCCCTTCCAGGCGAAGACCGGAACGCCCTGCGGGTCGTCCTTGGTGCCGTTGGGCCCGACGACGATCGCCGCGGCCGCGTGGTCCTGGGTGGAGAAGATGTTGCAGGAGACCCAGCGGACGTCGGCGCCGAGCGCCACCAGGGTCTCGATGAGGACCGCGGTCTGGATCGTCATGTGCAGGGAGCCCATGATGCGGGCGCCCCGCAGCGGCTGGCTGGCCGCGTACTCCGCCCGGGTGGCCATCAGGCCGGGCATCTCGTGCTCGGCAAGACGGATCTCCTTGCGGCCGAACTCGGCCAACGCGAGATCCGCGACCTTGAAGTCGAAACTCATGCCTTCTCCTTCGACGCTCGGGCGGCTGCCGAGCCTGGGTGGCGGGTGCGGAGTCCCGGGAACCACCCGCCGGCAGGCGGTGGCCGTGATGCGCCGGCCCGGGAACACGTTTCCTGAGCGTGCCACATGCGGGCAGGGGAACGAAGACCCGGGCCAGTCGGGCGGCGCGACCGCGCGATCACACCCTTACGGCGGGGTAGCCCGGCCCGGGATCACCGTCACCCTCGTCTCACCCTCGCCGTGATGCCCGCTGAGCTGGTTCGACACCCGCTGCCGGCCCGGCTCCCGCTGCCGGCCCGGCTCCCGCCACGCCCGGCCGAGCGCCACCGGTGCCGGCCGCCGCGTCCCCGCCGCCGCGCGGTGCGTCGGTCGGCCGGGACGCTCCCGTCCTCTCCGTAGCCGCATGTCCGCTTATGAGCCACTTGTCCAGGGGGCCGGGCGCCGAGACCGAGACCGAGCCCGCACCGCCGCCGTGACGGTGCACCCAGCCCCGCTCGTCGGCCCAGACCAGCAGCGGCGGCAGGACGACCAGCGCGGACAGCAGGGCGACGGCCACGTTCAGGGCGACCAGCAGGCCGAAGTCCCGCAGCAGCGGCAGCGAGCTGAACGCCAGCACGGCGACGCCGATCACGGCGGCCAGCGCGGAGACGAGGAAGGCCCGCCCGGTGCGGGCCGCGGCCGCCTCGACCGCCGCGAGCGGCCCCAGGCCCCGGCGGCGTTCCTCCAGGTGGCGTAGCACGAGCAGGGTGGTGAACTCCGTGCACAACGCGATGATCAACGGGCCGCTGACCGCCGTGAGCGGGCTCAGGTCGACCCCGATCAGCAGGGCGATGATCGAGCTGAGCCCCACCGCGATCAGCACCGGCACCAGCGACAGCACCGCCCGCACCAGGCTGCGGTTGTAGAGCAGCAGCAGGACGAACACGGCGGCCAGGGCGTAGTACGTCAGCTCGACCCGGTTCTTGGCGAAGTTGTCCAGCAGACCGGTGCCGACGACGGCGAGGCCCGACGGGGTGGCGCTGATGCCGGCCGGGGGGCGCACGTGGTCGCGGATGTCGTCGACGACGCCGGCCTGGCGCTCCAGCGACCCGGAGCCGGTCCGGAACACGAGGTTCAGCGCGTGGTGCTCGCGGTTGACCATGGCGCGCTGGATGTCGGGCGGCGCCACCTGGTAGGCGAGCCGGATGTCGGCGCCGGTCGGCATCACGACGCTCGTGTTCGGCACCTCCATCATGAAGCTGATCGTCGTGACCAGGCTGGAGGCGTCCAGCAGGTCGTCGGGGTGGGCCGCGAGCTGTGCGTTGGCGAACCTGCCGACGAAGCCCGCCGTCGCGTCGTCGAACACGTCGCCCGACTGGACGAAGATGCCCAGCTCGCTGGCCGAGCCGGTGCTCGCCCGCAGCGCGTTGATGTTCTTGATCACCTGGCTCTGCTGGTCGACCCACTTCTCGGGATCCGTCTGGATCGTCAGCCGGCCGTCCGCGAAGATCCCACCAACGAAGATCGCCACGGCGGCCACGACGAGCGGGATCGCGGTGATCCGCGGCAGGGCGCCCAGCCGGATGACGGTGCGGCCGAGCGGGCCGTGGGTGTAGTCCTTCGGCGGCGTGGGGCGGCGCCGTTCCCGCATGGTCAGCGACGCGCTGAGCAGCAGCACCGTCGCGATGACGATGACCGGCAGCCCGAGCGCGAGCAGCGTGCCGAAGTCCCGGATCATCGGCACCTGGCTGAACTCCAGGGCCAGGAAGGCGAGCACGGCGGCGACCGTGGCCAGCGCCAGCGCGGGCAGCAGCCCGGCCAGGGCCGCCAGCACGGGGTTGCCGGCCCGGTCGAGCTGGGCTTCCTCCTCGACCCGGCTGTGGAGCTGCACCGCGAAGTCGATGCCGACGCCGAGCAGGACGGGCAGGCCGGCGATGGTCACCACGGACAGCGGCACGCCGATGTAGCCCGCGAGACCGAAGGCCCAGATGAGCCCGACCCCGACGACCCCGAGCGGCAGCAGCCGCCAGCGCACCGCGAACGCGACGATCAGCAGCCCCGCCATCAGGGCCAGCGAGATGACGCCCAGGGTGAGGAAGCCGCCGCGAAGGTAGTTGTTGATGTCCCGGAGCAGCACGGCGGCGCCGGTGGTCATCACCGTCGCGTGGTCGAACCGCACTCCGGAGGTGGCCCGCTCGACGATCCGCGCGCCCTCGCCCTCGGCCGCCAGCGAGGCGTTGCCCTCCAGCCGGGTGACCATCTGGGCCGTCGACGGGGTCGGGAAGAACGGCCGCAGCGACTTGCGGATCGCGCCGGTGTTGTCGTGGAGCAGGAAGTCCACCCAGGCCGGGTTGTCGAACGTGCGCTGCGCCTCGGGGATCGCCTGCATCCGCTTCAGGGTGGCCAGCGAGTCGGCGAGGCGGCGCTGCGCGGAGCCCGGGTCCGGGTCGCGGCTCTGGGCGCCCAGCAGGATCTTCGCGGCCGGGCTGTCGAGGACGTTGCCGTTCCTGCTGCGCACCAGGTTGTCGGTGAACTCCAGCGCGGTCAGCGGGGTGATCGTCGACTGGATGCGCGGGTCCGCGTCGAGTTCGGTCTGCAGGTCCCTGAACTGCTTGATGTTGCGCGGGGTGAACAGGTCGTCGGCGTCGGCGCCGCGCTCGATCGTGAACAGGGTGAGCATCGCCTGGCCGCCGAACAACGACTGGTAGTCGACGTTGTCCCGGGCCACCTGCGAATCGCTGTTGAGGTAGTTGTCCTGGCCGGTGGTGAACTCCAGCCGGTTCAGCCCGTACCCGAGGACGAGCGTGACGAGCAGGGTCACGACGGCGACGACACGGAAACGCCGGCCGCCGGGATCCGCGTCGGACGAGCGCGTGCGGTCGGTCGGGGCAGGAGGACTCGTCGGATCATCGGCTGGCATGGTGCTTGGCGGCATCGGGCACGCTCCGGAGTCTTCGTTGGCCTCCGGATCAACGCAAAGTGACCGGTCGGTCCGAGGGCTACACCCCTCGGTGTATAGCGCAGATCACATCTGAGTGGAGTAGCTCGGACGTTGATCTTTTGTGCAACTTCTGAATGAAACCGAGGGGGCACAATGCGTAATCGGCGGCGGAGGTCTCGACGCCTCATAGACGCAAGGCCGTCCCGGTGACCCTCGTTCGGCCTGAAGGTGGCCGTAGGAACGGGCGGGCCGGGGAGCGACCCCGCACCTCCCCCGTGCGTCGCCCGATGGTGCCGGTGCGCGGCGGCCGCGCGACATGATCGCCGGCTGGCCGGCCGGCGCGGGGCGTGCTCGTCGACGGCCGGCCGGCGCGGGGCGGGGCGGGCCGGGCCGGCCGTCGACGTCGGCCGATCAGACCCGGAGGGTCTCCCGGGCGCTGTGGAGCTCGACGAGCGAGTCGCAGCTCGGGAAGAACAGCCCCTCGTGCCCGTCGTCCCATCGAACGACGTACGGCGGACCGCCGTCGGCGCCGCGTATCTCGATCACGACGCCGTGCCGTTCCGGGCTGCCCACGGTGCGGCCGTGGACGACGAACCTGTCTCCGACGGATGCGGACATCATGGCGGTCAACCTCCCTGCCGTTGTGGTGACCGATGGCATGCACCTGCGCTATCTGCGTAACACAGCTGCGGGGGCGCGGCCGGCCCGAAGTCCGATAGGTCGCCGAAGTCGTGGGCGAGTCCGGCCGGTCCGCACGGATCTCCGCCGGTCGAGGCTGGTCGAGGCGGGTCGTCGGCCGGTCGTCGGCCGGGGCGGCACAGCCCGCGCGGCGGGAATCACGGGCACCGCCGGCGGCTGGGGGTCCCCATCCGGTCACACCCGCCGCCGTCGCCGGATCGTTCGTCCTACGCCGGGCATGTCCGGAGGCGGGCCGTTCGCTCTGCGCCGTCCAACCTGCGACGAAATCGGAGACAGCGGGTTCCCTGTTGTTAATCTGCGGGTAAGTCCGCCGTGGAAGGCGATCACTCGTTCGCCGCCGGTCTCACGGCTGGGACCGCTATGCGACCCAGCGTGAGATGTCGAGAAGAGTTCCGGGGACTGAGCCCTATCTCACATCTTTTTCCCGGTCCTCCTTACCGATCGGTCGGTAGGAACGATGGATGGGTTAACGGGAAGTGTCGTGATGGGGAGGCGGAGATGGTTCGGAGCTGCTCATGGTGAGCACAACGGGCCAGACCCTGATGGGCGGGCCGGTCCGGCCGGCCGCGCTGGCCCGGGGCTCCGGTCGGGGTGACCGACCTGGTCGGGCGGCTGCGGCGCTGCGCAACAGCGTTTTCATCGTGGGTCAGGTCGTTCTGCTGGGCTCGTTGTACTGGCTCTACGGGCTCGGCCGGCACTTCGCCGACGGCCGGGAGCTCGTCGCCCTGCACCACGCGAAGCGCGTCTGGCACGTCGAGCGGCTGTTCGACCTGCCGAACGAGTCGTCCATTCAGTCCCTCGCGCTGCACTCCAGCCACCTGCTGGAGTTCGCGAACCGCTTCTACGTCGGGGTGCACTTCCCCGCGGCGATCATCTTTCTGCTCTGGGTGCTGATCTTTCAGCGGCCGTCCTGGCGCCGGGTGCGGACGGTCATCATGGCGTCGACCGGCGCGGCGTTGCTGATTCACATCGCCTACCCGCTGGCGCCGCCGCGATTCCTGCCGCGGCTGGTGCCCGGAGTGAATCTCGTCGACACCGGGGCGGTGTTCGGGCCGACGCCCTACGGGCCGCACGACACCGTCGCCAACCAGTACGCGGCGATGCCGAGCCTGCACATCGGGTGGTCCATCCTGGAGGCGTGGGGGGTCATCACGATCCTGCGCGCCAGAGCCCGGTGGCTCGCGGTCCTGCACCCGATCATCACGACCATCGTCGTGGTCATCACGGCGAACCACTACTGGCTCGACGGCATCATCGGCGGCGGCCTGGTCGTGGCCGCGGTCCAGCTCACCCGGCCGGAGGTCCAGGCCCGGCTGCGGCTGTGGGCCATCGCCGTCCGCCTGCCGGTCCGGGCCCTGCCCGCCGCCGCGATGGCGGGCGCGCCGGGGACGTCGGCGGTAGGGCCGTCACCCGTGGCGATCGGCCAGGATCGTCCAGGGGCCGCCGGTCGGCCCGCGTCGAAGGTGCCGCGGGCCAGGACGGGCTCCTCGGCCGCCGCCGATGCGACCGCCGCCCGCGCTGCGGCCCCGCCCGGCGGGAATGCGTCCGGTGCCGCGCCGCCGCAGCGGGCCGCCGCCGAGGACGATGCCGGAGAAGTGGCCGGCACCTGAGGAAGCCCGGGGCGCCAGCGGCTCGGGTCGCGGGCCGTCAGGGTCGGCGGCCGTCAGGGTCGGCGGCCGTCAGGGTCGGCGGCAGTCAGGACAGCCGTTCCAGGACGAGCGCCATTCCCTGGCCCCCGCCGATGCACATCGTCTCCAGCCCGATGGTCCCGTCGGTGGTGCGCAGCCCGTTGATCAGCGTGGTCAGGATCCGTGCTCCGGTCATGCCGAACGGGTGCCCCAGCGCGATCGCGCCGCCGTGCACGTTCAGCTTCGCTAGGTCGACCCCGAGCTCGCGGTAGGTCGGGATGACCTGCGCGGCGAACGCCTCGTTGAGTTCGACGAGGTCCACGTCGTCGATGGTCATCCCGGCCCGGGCGAGAGCCTGCCGGGACGCCTCGACCGGCGCCAACCCCATGATCTCGGGCGACAGGGCGCTCACGCCGGTGGAGACGAGCCGGGCCAGCGGCGTGATGCCCAGCTCACGGGCGCGGGTGTCACTCATCACGACGACCGCCGCCGCGCCGTCGTTGAGCGGACAGGCGTTGCCCGCGGTCACGGTGCCGTCGGGCCGGAAGACCGGCGGCAGGGCGGCGAGGGCCTCGATGGTCGTGCCCGGCCGGGGGCCGTCGTCGGCGTCGACGACCGTGCCGTCGGGCAGCCGGACCGGGGTGAGCTCCCGCTTGTAGAAGCCGGCGGCGATGGCCTGCACGGCGAGGTTCTGCGACCGGCAGGCGAACTCGTCCTGCTCGGCACGGCCCACGCCGGTGAGCCGGGCGACGTTCTCCGCCGTCTGGCCCATCGCCATGTAGACGTCGGGCAGCTCGCCGGTGCGGCGGGGATCCGTCCACGGCGGGGAGCCGGCGCCGGCCCGCGCCGCGGTGCGCGCCTGGGCACCGGCGTAGCTGGGGTTCTGGGTGTCGGGCAGGCTGTCGCTGTTGCCCTTGACGAAGCCGCTGACGACCTCGACCCCGGCGGCGACGAACACATCGCCCTCCCCGGCGCGGACGGCGTGCAGCGCCATCCGGATCGCCTGCAGGGACGACGCGCAGTACCGGGAGACGGTCGTGCCAGGCACCCTGTCGAGGCCGAGGCTGACCGCGACGACCCGGCCGATGTTGTGCCCCTGCTCTCCGCCGGGAAGCCCGCAGCCGACGATCAGATCGTCGATCTCGAAGGGGTCGAGCATCGGAACCTGGTCGAGCGCGGCCAGGATGATCGTCGCGGCGAGGTCGTCGGCCCGAAGCCCCCGCAGCGTGCCCTTGAAGGCCCGCCCGATCGGCGAGCGAGCGGCGGCGACGACGACGGCCTCGGTCACGGACGCCCTCCCGGAAGCTCGGCGCCGCGGTCACGTGATCGCGCGGCACACGTGGCTAAATGATCAAACTTTAGCGCGCCTCGGTGCCCTCGGTCGCGGCCCCGCGGCCGGCGCGGTGAGGGCGGATCGGTCGGGTTAACCTTTGATCATCGGGATGGGCCGAGTCGGACGGACGGGCGCATGCACGAGGGACCTGCTCCGAGGGGTGGCGCCGTGGTGTCGGCCGGCACCGCTGACGACCTGGGCCGGCACGCGACCGCGCTGCGCCGGGCCGCCACCGAGGTGGCCGCGGTGCTCAGCGGGGTCCGCAGCACGGGTGGCACCGGTTCGCCCCTGCGCGCCCGGCTCGACGGCCGCGTCCTCGCCTGGCAGGCGGCCCTCGACGCGGATGCCGAGGCGCTGCTGGCCCGCGCCGCGCTGCTCGACCGGCTCGCGGCCGGCTCCGCCTGGGCGCTGCCCGCACCAGGTCCCTGGTCCGCCGCGGCGATCTCGCCCGGACCGACCTCGTCCCGGGTGCCGCCCGTGCCGCCCGTGCCGCCCGGGCCGATCGGGCGGCCCGCGTCGGCCGAGGCCGGGGCCGGGGCCGGGGGAAGCGGCGGCGCGCCGGTTCGCTTCGATCCGGTCCTGCTGGGCGTCCTCGCCGCGCGCCTGCGCTCCGCCGCGGACCGGGCGGCGGCGCTGGGCCGCACGGTCGCCGTCGCCGTCGGGGAGACCGAGCGCACCCTGGCGCGGATGGGCTCGCCGACCGGGACGGTCGGGATGGCCGGGCGCGGGCTGCGGCTCGTGGCGGTCGAGGCTCCCAACGCGGCCGGGGACATCGAGCTGCGGATGGCCCGCTTCGCCGCCGCGCCGATCACCCTGCGTCGAGTCGGGCCGGGCGGTCCACCTGAACGGATCAGCCGGCCGCCCGGCGCCCGGCCCGCCTCGCCGACCGCCCGGTTCGTGCCGTCGCCTGCCCGGCCCGCGTCGCCGACCGCCCTGGCCGTGGCGGCGGGGCTGCTGGCCCTGTTCGGCGCCGGCGCCGGCGCCAGGTCCGACGCCGTACCGGACACTCTCGGCGTCGACCGGCTGCGGGCGGTCCGGGCGCGGCTGGCGGACCTGCCGGATCCGACTCGCGCGGGTGTGATCGGGCTGCTGCGGGGCGGGCCGTTGACCGCTCTCGGCGCGATGGCCGCGCGGCTGGCCGGCACGCCGAAGCCGGGGGCGGTGCTCGCCGCGGCCGAACTCGCGGGCCTCGCGGACGACCTGCTCGCCGGGGCGCCGCCCGACCTGCTCGGCGAACTGGTGCGGGCCCTGCCATGGCTCGAACCCGCCGCCCCGCCGCCCCCCGGCGGCGAGCGGTCGGGGCCGGTCGTCGGGGTGGACCGGTCCGGCGACGCCATCGTGCGCGACGGCGCCGACCCCGGCGACGTCGGTCAGGGCGCCGTCGCCGACTGCTACCTCGCCGCGGCGTTGATCGGAATCGCCCGGCAGGACCCCGCCCTGCTCACCGAACGGCTGCGCCGCAACCCCAACGGCACCGTCACGATCACCTTCCACCCGGGCTCGGGCGCACCGGTCGGCGTGACGGTGACCGCGATGCTGCCCGCACGCCGGCTGTCGGCACCCGCGTCCACCGGCCGTGAGGGCGAGCGTGGCGAGGGGGTCCAGGAGATCGCGATGGACGGCGACAACGCCGCGGGCCAGCCCGAGCTCTGGCCGGCGCTCTACGAGAAGGCCTACGCCCGTCTGCACGGCGGATACCCCGCGATCGGGTTCGGCAGCGCCTCGCTCGCCCTGGGGACCCTCACCGGACGGCCGGCGAGCCGGCGAGCCGCCCGCGCGACGAGCGTCGCGGATCTCGCGGCCCTGCTCGACCGAGGCGAGGTCGTCGTGCTCGCGACCCGGAGCCGGACCCGGTCCGGCGGGCTCGTCGCCGCCCACGCGTACCCGGCGCTGGCGGTGGATGCCGCGCGGGGGCGGGTGCTGCTGCGCAATCCCTGGGATCCCGCGCCGGGTGCGGACAACGTCCGGTGGTATGCCTGGTCGCAGGTCGTGGCGGACGTGCACACGGTCGTGCACGGACCCACCCGGTGACGGCCCGCTACCGCCTACCGCCGACGGATGATCGCTACGGGAGTCGGGCAGTGGATCATGCACTGATGGCTGACCGAACCCAGCAGCAGCTCGGCGAACCCGCCATGGCCGCGGGCGCCGACCACGACGAGGTCGCATTCCCGGCCGGCGGCGAGCAGGGCCTGGGTCGGTGAGTCCGGCACCACCCGGCGTCGCAGCTCCAGCCCGGCGGGCAGGGCGTCGTGCACGGCGGCGACGGCCTCGTCGAGCGCGGCCCGGGCCTGTTCCTCCAGCGCCTGGGTGATCTCCCCGGGGGCCTCGGCGAAGGGGAGCGGTATCGCCGCGAGCCAGGCGTGCACGAGGATCAGCGCAACCCCGCGCCGGTCGGCCTCCTCGGCGGCCCAGCCCAGGGCGGCGAGTGAGTTCGGGGAGCCGTCCACGCCCACGGCCACCGCTCGCGACGGTCGGCCGCGGGTCTGGGCCGGGTCGCCGCCGCGCGCGATCACCACCGGTGCCGGCGAGTGCACGGCGACCGAGGCGCTGACCGAGCCGACCCGCAGTCGGTGCAGCAGGCCCCGCCCGCGGGCCCCGACCACGATCATGCGGGCGTTGTGGCCCACGGTGAGCAGGGCCTCCGCCCCGGGCTGATCGACGACCTCCTCGGCCACGTGGACCGAGGATCCGGCCGGGGCCGAGGCGGTGACGGTCTCGTGCAGCGCGTGGGCCGCCCGCTCGGCCAGGCCGTCGGCCGCCTCCGGCCGCGGCGGTCCGCCGTGCCCGATTCCGACCACGGCCCGCAGCCCGCAGCCGTGCCGCTCAGCCTCGTCGAACGCCCAGCACAACGCCACGTGGGAGCCCGCTGAGCCGTCGACCCCGACCACGATGTCGGCCATCCGCCGCCTCCTTCGCCGCCCGGGTGGCGCCGCGTTCGCGGAAGCACGGTCGGAATACCCCGCCCGCCGGTGGGGAACCCTGGGCGAGCGGGCCCGGCCGGCGGTCCGCCCCGCGCGGCCGACCCTCCTGGGCCGACCCTCCTGGGCTGGCCACCATGACCCGATCACCCAGGGTCCGACCGCCCTGGCCGACCACCCGGCCAGGGCCACCGGGGCCCGCGGCGTGGTGACTCCATAGGCAGACGGATGGGTTCGATGTTCCTGGCCGCCGTTTCCCGGTTGTCCGGAGGGTCCGGGGCGCAGCCGGCCGCATGGCGGCCCGCTGTGGTGTTCTCACCGTGGGTTGTCGCCGCGCACGCGCTACCCGGGACTTTTCCGTCCCACCTGCCGGCGGGAAAGTCGGTGGAGTGTGAGCCGTGGTTGGGCAAGCCCGGCTGTATCTGATCCGTGACCGTCTCGGTTGGCCGTGATCCGGCAATGATCCATATGATCCGGCAGATCATGCCAATCTGGCCGCGCGCGAATCACGGTGCCGCCGGGCGGCATTCGTCACCGGGCGCGACGGGATGTTGCCGGCCGTGCCCTGCCCCGCAATTCCGGCATTGATGTACCGGCCGACCCGGGCCGGCGCCGTCGGTCGGTGGTTGTCGCACGGTGCCCCGGCCCGCGGCGGGCTCCGGACGCGCGGGGAATGGACGCCAGAATCACCCGGAAAGATCGCGCAAGGATATGACGTGATGTTCGGAAGAATGGCGGCCCGTCGCGCGCTGACTCGCCGGCGGAGCGGTGTTGTCCGCCCTGTCCGCCGGCAGCGGGGCCGCTGGTTCTCGGGGCCTCGGCCCTGACGGGGAAGCGTCACTGCGGGGTCTGGAATTCCCGCGGCCAGCCTTCCGCGGCCTCCAGGCCACCTCGCCGCCGCCGCTTCCCCGCGGCGCGCGGGGCTGCGGCCGGCCCGTCCGGTTCGTGGCGGCGTCGGGAGTGTGGCCGGGCGGGGCCGCTGGTGAATGGCCATCCCCTGCAGGCCTGGGATGGCCGAGGAGAGGCGATGATTGTGCGCCGGGCGCCGCGCCCGGGGCAGATCCGGTCGTCTGCGCGCCCGCCGTGCGGGTGTCCAGGGGCGGACCGGGACGGCGTCCGGCGGGAGGCGACGCGGGCGGCCGCCGGGCGGTGGGGTGAACCAGAGTCGGGCGTGCCGCCCGGCGTGGGCGTGGTGCGGAAGGCCTCCTGCTCACGGTCACCTCCGCCGCCTCGTCGGAAGGCCAGGGACTCGGCCGAAGAATACCGATCATTTCGATGCCTGGTTGTCCTCGGCGGCTTGATCGGCCGAATTGTTCGGCTGCTTTGGCCTTGCCTTTCTGCGGCATTGGTGTGGCCCTTTCGTGGCCGCGCCGCCATCTTTTTGCTTTGCAGCAGTCGGGCGATGTTTGATGTTTCTGTCACACCACGACCACCCAACGGCGGTGATGGAGTCATGTCCTCTTCATGTGACCGCGGTGGCCCTCCACAGGAGCCGCTTGACCCGGTGCGGAGTACGGTGCCTGAACAGACGTCGACCCGCTCTCGTCCCACCGAGCCCGTTCCGGTGGGACTGATCCCCGGACACCCGGCCGTGACCGCATCGGGTCCGGGCAGTCCGTCAGCATCGAGTGATCCAGCCGAGGGAAGGAGGCTTGTGCCGCCGGACACGATCCAGCTCACCATCCCTGGTGCTCTGGTTTCGGTCCAGACGGTGCAGGAGCCGGGAACCCTGATCGCGGACCGCAGCGGATGGCAGCGGGCCGTGTTGCGCGCATCGATGCCCTCCGCGGCGAAACTCGTCGCGTGCACCCTGGCGTGCCACCTCGCCGAGGCACCGGAGTTCCTCCCCGCCGGTGCGGCGGTGAGCGGTCCCGGGCTGATCACCCTGCAGGAGGAGACCGGCTACAGCCGGACCCACGTGCAGCGGCAGGTTTCCCTGCTGCGCCGGCAGGGTTGGCTGACCACCGTGGCGCGGCCGGCCGCCGGCAGGACGACCCGGTTCGCCCTGAGCATCCCCGACTCGATGGTCCGGGACGGTCTCGTCCGCCTGGTCGAGTCGCCTCTCGAGGCGACCGCCGGACCGACCGGCGAGACGCGCGCCGGGGCCGCGGGAACCCACGAGTCCTCGCGTGAGTCGGGCCGCCGCCGCGGGCGCCGCAGCCGTGCCGGCTCCCATCCGAAGGGCGCCGCCCGGCGGCGCACCCGCGAGCGCGAGATGGCGACCGTGGGCGGCGAGGCGCAGGACCGGGCCGGCGGCTTCGTCGTCGACCTCGTCCCCTCGCGCGATCGTGGTCCCTTCGGCCCCGAGGCGACCCAGCATCCCGAGCCCCATCAGCGAGCCGAGCCCCATCAGCGTCCCGAGGACTGGCGCCGCGAGGACCATCCGCGCCAGCCGGTGGACGCACCCGTAGTGCCGGACGAACCGGCCACCGTCGCGCCGGCCGCGCCGCCGCACCCGGCCGCGCCCACGGCCACCGCCGTCACCGAGCCGATCTCCGCCGAGGCCGCCGCGGCGGAGCCCACGGATCAGGCAGCGGCCTACCAGGCGCCCGCAGCGCGGCCCCCGCTGGACGATGCGACCGCGCACGCATTCGGGCACGAGGCCCCGCGGGAGGACGGGGTGCACGAGGACGGGGTGCACGAGGACGCGGCGGACGAGGACGCGGCGGACGAGGCTCCGGCACCCACGGTTCCGCTGCCCCCGCCGCCGCCCGCGCCGATGACTCTCGCCGCCACGCAGGTGATCAACGTGCTGGCGAACGCGATGCGCCGCCCGACCTCCGACTTCCTGGAGATCTTCGGCAAGCTGCAGATCATCTTCGACGAGGACAACTGGGATCCGGTCACGCTGGCCCTGCACCTCGTCCACATCATCCAGACCGGGGTACTGGTCGGGGATGGTGACGAGATCGACAACCTGTCCTGGCGCCTTGACCGGCTGCCGCGGGCGTCGACCGACTGCGAGTGCCGCTCCTGCCGGGAGCGCCGGGCCGACCAGTTGAAGTCGCCGTCAGCCCCTTCCCCCCGGGGCCGGTTCAACCGCCCGAGTGGGGCAGGTCGTGGCGCCGGCCGGCCGGCCGCGGCCGAGCCGAAACGCTCCGCGGCCGCGACGACCGAGGCACCGCCGGTGGAGATTCCGCGGCCGCCGCTCGAGGCGATCGAGCGAGCCGCCCAGGCGGCGCGGGAGGCCAGGCTGCGGGAACGGCAGCAGGCGGCGGACGGCGCGGCCTGAGCGGATCCCGCCGGGTGGCGGTGGGCCGCGCCCGCCGAGCGGTGTTGCGCAGGCCGGTCGCTGGGTCATCATGGAAGGCCGGCGTCGACGGCGGCAGGTGACAGGCATGGCGGAACGCGGATCCGGCGACGATCTCGACGCGGGTGGCCTCGACGCGGGTGGCCTCGACGCGGGTGGCCTCGACGCGGGTGGCCTCGACGCGGATGTGATCGTGGTCGGCAGTGGCTTCGGCGGCAGCGTCAGCGCGTTGCGCCTCGTGGAGAAGGGCTACCGGGTCCTCGTCGTCGAGGCGGGTCGCCGGTTCAGCCCGCGGACGCTGCCGCGCAACAACTGGCACATCCGCCGGTTCCTGTGGCTGCCGCGGCTGGGGTGCCACGGCATCCAGAAGATCACTTGGCTGGGTCGGGTCATCGTGCTGTCCGGGACGGCGGTCGGCGGCGGATCGGTCGTCTACGCGAACACCCTGTACCGACCGCTCGACGCCTTCTACGCCGACCCGCAGTGGCGCGGCATCACCGACTGGCGGGCCGAGCTGGCCCCGTTCTTCGAGCAGGCCGAGCGGATGCTCGGGGTGACCGCGAATCCGACGACCACGTACGCCGACGAGGTGTTCCACGCGGTGGCGGACGAGATGGGCGTCGGGCCGAGCTTCGCCCCGGCGCGGGTCGGGGTCTTCTTCGGCCGCGACGGCCGGCAGGAGCCGGGAGTCCGGGTACCCGACCCCTACTTCGGCGGGGTCGGGCCCGGCCGCACGGGTTGCGTCGAATGCGGCGAGTGCATGACCGGCTGCCGCCGCGGAGCGAAGAACACGCTGGACCGCAACTACCTGTTCCTCGCCGAGCGGGCCGGCGCGCGGGTCCTGCCCGACACCACCGTCACCGCCATCCGCCCGCGGCCCGGCGGCGGGTACGAGGTCGACGTCGCCCGGACGCCGGGGATGCCCCGGCGCGGGCGGCGCACGCTGACCGCGGGGCAGGTCGTGCTGGCCGCCGGCACCCTCGGGACCCAGCGTCTGTTGCTCTCGGCGCGCGAGCGCGGGGACCTGCCCGCCCTGTCCCCCCGGCTCGGCGAGCTCACCCGGACGAACTCCGAGTCGATCCTCGGCGCGACGCGGTTCCGCCCGGACCGCCGGGTCGCCCGCGGAGTGGCGATCACGTCGTCGTTCTACCCGGACGGGCAGACCCACGTCGAACCGGTCCGCTACGGCCGGGGCAGCAACCTGATGGCCCTGATCAGCGCGGCGATGACGGACGGCGGGGGCCGGGCGCCGCGGTGGCTGAAGTACCTGCGGGAACTACTGGTCCGCCCGCACCACGCACTGGCCATGGGGCTGCCCTGGCGCTGGTCCGAACGGACCATGATCGCTCTGGTGATGCAGGCGCGCGACAACTCGCTGACGGTGTCGCTGCGGCGCGGCCCGTTCGGTCTTCGCTGGCTGACGAGCCGGCAGGGCCACGGCGATCCGAACCCGTCGTGGATCCCGGCGGGCAACGAGGCCGTCCGCCGGATCGCAGCCCGGATCGGCGGCTACCCCGGTGGCTCCGTCGGGGAGATCGCCGACATCCCGATGACCGCGCACATCCTCGGCGGCGCCCCGATCGGCGCGGACCCGTCCACCGGCGTGATCGACCCCTACCAGCGGGTCTTCGGCTATGCGGGCCTGCACGTGGCCGACGGCGCGGCGATCTCGGCGAATCTCGGGGCGAACCCGTCGCTGACCATCACCGCCCAGGCCGAACGGGCCATGTCGTTCTGGCCGAACAAGGGCGAAGCGGACCCCCGTCCGACGATGGGCCAGCCCTACCGGCGGGTCGATCCCCGCGCGCCGGCCCGACCGGCCGTTCCGGCGGACGCCCCCGGCGCGTACCGCATCGGCGATCCGGCCGCGGCGCCGCGCCGTTGACCGGCCGGCCCGGCCCGCCCGAGCCGGCCCGGCCCACCCGAGCCGGCCCGGCCCACCCGAGCTGGGCCGACCCACCCGAGCCGGGCCGACCCACCCGAGCCGGGCCGACCCACACCCCGGCCGCACGAAATCCTGGCCGAGGCCGAGGCCGGGACGGACGTCGGCGGCGGAACCGACCCCGGCGGGCTCGACGCCCGCCGGCCGGCTGCCGCCGCCGCGCGCCTCAGCGGGGCCGGCTGGGCTCGCCGAACGTCGTGTCCACGCCCGGCATCTCCTCGAGGCTGTTCGTCGAGGTCGACAGGCGGTCGTCGAAGGCGTCGCGGCCGCTCGCCCGGTCGGTGGCCGCGGCGGAACCGGTCGTGCTGCCGATCGGCGCCGGCTCCGCGGTGATCGTCGGGCTGTCCTGCTGGGCCAGGTAGCGGCGCACCGCGACGGTGCCCGCCGCGCCGGCGCCGGCGAGGGCGAGCGTCAGCAGGCCGCGGCGGCGCCGACGGTGGACCCTGGCGAGCTTGCCCTCGGCCTTGGCCAGCCGCTTCTCCAGGATCTCCTGGGCCTTGTCGGCCTGGATGCGGGCCTTGGCCTCGTTGGCCACGGCCTTACGCGAACGCTGCCGCTCCGAGCGCAGCTCGGCGGCGGCGCGCGCCCGCTCGGCGGACAGCTCGGCCTGGGACCGGGCCTTCTCGATCCGCCGGCCGGCCCGCCCGGAGACGGCGACGGCCTTGCTCGCAGCCTTGCCCGCGACGCGCGGGACGGCCGTTCCGCCGCGGGTCGCGGAGCCGGAGACGTCGGAGATCCGGTGCGCCACGGTCACGCCGGCGTCCCGGGTGGCCGACGCGGCGGTGCCGGCGGTTTCCCCGGCGATGCTCGCCGCGCGATGGGCGACCGTGCCGGCCCGGTCGGCGGCGTGCTTCGCCGCGTCGGAGAGCCCGCTGACCGGCGCGGTGTCGGTGACGTGCGAAATACGGTCCTTGATGGTGGTGCTCATGGCGTCCTTCCCTGGAGCCGAGATCGTGGCGGGGGGTCGCGGGCGGTCAAGATCTGTGCAGTGTGCCGTACCCCGTTGGCCGCCCTCTCCAACGCGCCGGGCCCCCGCAGGCGTGTCACGCCGACCTGGCGTGACATGCCTGGGCTGTGCACCGGGGGTGTGCACGGGGCACCGGCGGCGTGCACCCGGGTCCGTCACGCGGTGCATGCCGATGCGGGCGGTGCGGAACGCCGGCTGCGCCCGGCGCATACGATCGGGTCCGGCTCGGGCGCCGTCTGACCGGACATCGACCCAGACCTGAAGAGAAGAGAGGCTCATGGCCGAGGAGCTGTACGCGACGCTGCGGACGACTCAGGGGGATATCGAGATCCGTCTGTTCCCCGATCACGCTCCCAAGACCGTCCGCAACTTCGTCGGGCTGGCGACCGGGACGCAGGAGTGGACGGACCCGGCGAGCGGCGCCAAGAAGACCGGAACCCCGCTGTACAGCGGCACGATCTTCCACCGGGTCATCCCGAACTTCATGATCCAGGGCGGGGACCCGCTGGGCTCCGGCCGCGGCGGCCCGGGTTACCAGTTCGCCGACGAGTTCCACCCCGACCTGACGTTCAACAAGCCCTACCTGCTCGCGATGGCGAACGCCGGGCCGGGCACGAACGGCTCGCAGTTCTTCGTCACCGTCGCGCCCACCGACTGGCTCAACCGCAAGCACACGATCTTCGGTGAGGTCACCCGGGGCACCGACGTCGTCGACGCGATCGCCAAGGCGCCGACCGCCGCGCAGGACCGCCCGAAGACCGACATCGTGATCCAGGAGATCGTCATCGACCGTCGGCCGGCCTGACCGGTTCGGCCGGCCGGACCCGACCCCGCGGGAGTACGACCATGAGACCACCGGACGTGCCGCCGGCCGGCCGGTCGTGCCCGGCGCGGCGGGTGCGACCCGGCCGCGCTCACGGGGTCGGCCGATGACCCAGCCGCCGCCGGAGCCGGGCGGACCCGCGGGCGACGCGGGCTCCGGCCCGGCCGGGGCGGGCTGGCGGCCCACCGTCGGCCCGCCGGCCGGCCACCCCGGCTGGACCCCGCAACCCGGCTCGCCTGCGCCGTCGATTCCGCACTGCTACCGCCATCCGGAGCGGGAGACCTACGTCTCCTGCCAGCGCTGCGGCCGGCCGATCTGCCCGGACTGCATGCGGCCGGCGGCGGTCGGGTTCCACTGCCCGGAGGAGGGCCGCCCGGCGGGCGGGCGGATCGCCCCGCCCGAGCGCGAGCCGCGCACGACCCTCGGTGGCCGGGCGCAGCTCGCCCGGCAGGGGCTGGTCACCCAGATCCTCATCGGGCTGTGCGTGGTCGCGTACATCCTCCAGGGGGCGCCGGGGCTCGCCGGCGGCGACAACAGCAACCGGTTCACCGACGACTTCGCGATGATCGGTTTCCGGATCGCGGCGGACGACCAGTACTACCGGCTGCTCACCGCGGCCTTCCTGCACGCCGGCGTGCTGCACATCCTGTTCAACATGTACGCGCTGTACCTGCTGGGCTTCCAGCTCGAGGCGATCCTCGGCCGGGCCCGCTACCTGGGCCTGTTCGTGGCCGGCGCGGTCGGTGGGAACACGCTGAGCTACCTGCTCGGCGGCCTGTCCACGGCCTCGGTCGGCGCGTCCACCGCGATCTTCGCCTTCTTCGCCGCCTACTACGTCATCGCCCGCCGGCTGCGGGTCGATTCGCGGCAGATCCTCGTCGTGTTGGGGATCAACCTGCTCATCACCTTCTCGTTCAGCAACATCGACAAGTGGGGCCATCTCGGCGGTCTCGCCGCCGGCGTGATCGTCGGCCTGATCTACGCCTACGTGCCCCCGCGGCGGGCGTGGGCGCAGGCGGGCGGCGTCGTCGGCCTGATCGCGCTGCTGTTCGTCGCGGCGGCCGTCAAGTCCTCGACGCTGGTGTAGCCCGCCGGTCGCCGCGGTGGCCCCGGCCGTGCCGGTCAGCCCAGCCGGAGCCGGATCTCCTCGACGCGCTCGGCCACGGGGCCTGGATCGGTGCCGAGCTGGCGGCGGGTGAGCAGGATCGGGCCGTCGATCGTCTCCACCTCGAGGGTGCGCAGATGCACCGCGCGCCGATTGTGGGTGAGGGTGCCGGCGCGCACCCGGAGTACGGCCGCCCACGGCAGGTGCCGGCGGCGCAGCCCGTCGACGAGGTCGAGTCCGGCGGGGGAGACCCGCAGGGTCGGCCGGGCGAGCAGGTCGCGCACTGCCAGCACCCACAGGCCGGCGGCGAGCACCCCGACGAGCAGCCGGCCGGCGGCGTCGAGCGAGCCGACCCGCTGCGCCAGCGGACCGACGGCGGCCACCAGCGCCGCCGCCGTGCCGCCGAGGGCATAGAGCCCGACCCGCCACAGCGGCGGCGACCAGGCGGCGGACGTCGGCGGACGGTCGGCGCCGGGCGGTTCCCCGGACCCGGTGGGCTGCGTGGTCACGCCACCACGCAACCACATTGCCGAGTTGCCGGGCGGCCGAGGTGCTTGCACCATGCTGGGTAGCGGCTACTATTCGCTATCTCATCAACACTCATTGTATTGATCTCGGTGGGGTGGCGATGGCGTGAGAGATGCCGTGGCAGGTCGTGATCAGGGGGTACGGGTGGCACATTCACCGGTGCGACGCAGCGGGGGCAGTCCGTTCCCGCCGATCGCCGAGTATGGTTTCCTGTCCGACTGCGAGACGACGTGCCTGGTGGCGCCCAGCGGCAACGTCGAGTGGATGTGCGTGCCCCGGCCGGACGCACCCAGCGTCTTCGGCTCGGTGCTGGACCGCTCGGCGGGCGGCTTCCGGTTCGGGCCCGACCGCACGCAGATCCCGGCCGGGCGCCGCTACCTGCCCGGGACGAACATCCTGGAGACGACCTGGCAGACGCCGAACGGCTGGCTGATCGTCACCGACTGCCTGGTCGTCGGCCGCTGGCACCGCACCCACGAGCGTTCCAACACCCACCGGCGGACCCCCAGCGACTGGGACGCCGACCACGTGCTGCTGCGCCTCGCCCGCTGCGAGCACGGCTCGGTCGACCTCAGCCTCGTCTGCGAACCGAACTTCGACTACGGCCGCCAGGCGGAGTCCTGGGAGTACGAGGAGGACGACTACTCCTCGGGAGTGATCGCCAACGCGGGCAGCAACATCACGCTGCGGCTGCGCACGGACCTCCGGCTGGGCTTCGACGGCCGGCGTGCCCTGGCCCGCACGACCCTGCGGGAGGGCGACACGGCCTTCGTCGCGCTGACCTGGCGTCCCGAGGAACCGCTGCTGCCGGACACCTACCTGCAGGCCTGCGGCGCCGTGGACCGTACGACCGAGTTCTGGCGGCAGTGGCTCTCGCGCGGGATGTTCCCGGACCACCCCTGGCGGCGCCACCTGCAGCGCAGCGCCCTGGCACTGAAAGGACTCACCTACGCGCCGACGGGCGCCCTGCTGGCCGCGGCCACCACCTCGCTGCCCGAGACGCCACGCGGCGAGCGGAACTGGGACTACCGGTACAGCTGGCTGCGGGACTCCACCTTCGCCCTGTGGGGCCTCTACACGCTGGGTCTGGACTACGAGGCCAACGACTTCTTCTCGTTCATCGCCGACGTCGCGGAGCACGACGAGAACATCCAGGTGATGTACCGGGTCGGCGGGGAGCCGCGAATCGACGAGGAGATCCTCGGTCACCTGTCGGGCTACGAGGGGGCCTCGCCCGTCCGGGTCGGCAACGCCGCCGCGCTGCAACGCCAGCACGACGTGTGGGGCGTCGTGCTGGACTCGGTCTACCTGCACACCAAGTCGCGCGACTACCTTTCCGAGCGGCTGTGGCCGGTGCTGGTGCGCCTCGTCGAGGCCGCCGCCGCCCACTGGCAGGAACCCGACTGCGGGATGTGGGAGGTCCGCGGCGCGCTGCAGCACTTCACCGTGTCGAAGATGATGTGCTGGGTGGCGCTGGACCGGGGCCGCCGGCTGGCCCAGATGCGCGGTGACACGAAGACGGCCGCGCGGTGGAAGGCGATCGCCGAGGAGATTCACGCGGAGGTCTGCGACTCCGGCGTCGACCATCGCGGCGTGTTCACCCAGTACTACGGGTCGAAGGCGCTGGACGCCTCGCTGCTGCTGATTCCGTTGCTGGGCTTCCTGCCCGCGTCGGACGAACGCGTGAAGGCGACCGTGCTCGCGATCGCCGACGAGCTGACCGAGGACGGCCTGGTGCTGCGCTATCGCACCGAGGAGACCGACGACGGCGTCGCCGGGGACGAGGGCGCCTTCCTGATCTGCTCGTTCTGGCTGGTGTCGGCCCTGGTCGAGATCGGTGAGCTGACCCGGGCCCGCCAGCTCTGCGAGCGGCTGCTGAGCCTGGCCAGCCCGCTGGACCTCTACGCGGAGGAGATCGACCCGAACAGCGGACGCCACCTCGGGAACTTCCCGCAGGCGTTCACCCACCTGGCCCTGATCAACGCCGTGATGTACGTGATCCGGGCCGAGGACGCCGAGGCGTACGCCCGCCCGTCCCCGTCCACCTGAGCCTCGGCCGTATTCGCGGCGTCGGCGGCGGTTGTGGCACTAACGTGGGGGCGTGGCAAGCCTGGAGGTCAGGGACAAGCGGGTCGAGGTCGTCATGAGCGGGTTGGAGCGGCTCGGCGCGCTACGCGGCGACGTCTCGGTATCCCTCGACGAGATCCTCGACGTCCGTCCGGCGCCGGAACCGTTCGCCGAGCTCTGCGGATGGCGGCTGCCGGGGACCGGGATCCCGCGCGTGATCGCGCTCGGCACGTGGCGCTCCCGCGACGGCAAGGCCTTCGCGGCCGTCTACCGGGGGCGGCCGGCGGTCGTCGTCGAGGTCCGCCCGGGCGGGGAGTTCCGGCGGCTGATCATCGGTGCCGACGACGCCGAGAGCACCGTGTCCCGGCTGCGCGCCGCGGTCCTCGCCCGCTGACACAACCGACGCCCTACTCAATCCCGAGTATCGCCTCGGCTTCCACCTCGACGACCCAACGCTCGTCGAGCAGGCCGGCGACCACGACCATGGTGGCGGCCGGACGGATCGTCGCGAACAGCTCCCGGTGGACCGCCCCGACCGCTGCGGCGTGCTGCGTGCCGGTGAGGAACATGCGGGTGCGGGTGACGTCGCGCAGGCTCGCCCCGGCCTGTTCCAGCGCGGCGCCGATGAGCTCGAAGCAGCGCCGGGCCTGCGCCTGCGCGTCCGCGGCCACCGATCCGTCCGGCCAGACCGGGCCCGTACCACTCACGAACACCCGGTCACCGACCCGGACAGCCCGGGAGAATCCGATGGTCGCCTCGAACGGGGATGTTCCGGCGATGAGCTGACGATCGGTATTCATGTGGTCGCTATCCGTCAATGGCGCGCGGGGGTTGATATCCACACTTGTGGACAACGGTTGTGGATAAATGACACCGCTGGAAGTCCGCCCGAGTGCGTGCCGGGCGCCGGCCGGAACGACTGCCGGCCAGGCGGATACCCGGCTAACGCCACTGGGTCGACACGGCGAGGCCGACGACGACAAAGCCGAACCCGATGAGGATGTTCCAGCCGCCCAACCCCTCCATTCCCAGCACGCCGCCGTTGGAGAAGTAGTAGACGAGCAGGTAGGCGATCCCGATGAGGAAGAAGGCCAGGATGAGCCCGCCGAACCAGGGCGGGGACGGGGGCCTGCTGCGGCGGGTCTGGCTGGCGTTGACGCTCGGCGTCGGCTTCTTCGGCTTGCGACGTCGTGACTCGGGCACTGCGGGACTCCTCGGCTGGCCGTGCGTGGACGAGCGGCGACCGCCGCCGCCCTTCCGGTTCGGCGGGTAGCGGTCCCGCACTGGGCAACAGGTTAGACGGCGGGCAACACATTGGACGGCGGGCAGCGGGTAAAGCGCGGGCAGCGGCTGGTGACCGGGGTCAGGCGATCGTCGCGACGTGGCATCGCGGGTGTCGCCGGCCGCGTAGCCTGCGGCGAGAGGCGATACCTCCGACGCGGCGGACGGATCGCCCGGCCGGGTCCGTGGTGGCGTGTCCGCGCGCCGCCGACCGGTGATCCGCCGACAGGGGGAGGGGCGTCGGATGGCGAGCGCGGGCCGGCTGATCCGCGCGGCTCGGCTGGCTGGCTGGAATCGGACTGCCGGCGGCTGGGCGGGTGGCCGGCGAGCTCGGCGGCTGGTGGCGATCGGGCTGGTGTGCTGCCTCGGCCTGCTGGCCGGGGTCGCCGCCGCCAGCGCCGGACCGTTCGCCGATCCTGACGGCGTGCGCGACTCCCCGGCCAGCACCGCCCTGGGTCCCGGCGGCATCGCCGAGGTCGTGGGGGACGAGTCGGAGCGGGTCGCGGCGCGACGCGACGCGGTGGCCGAGGCGTCCCGCCGGCCCGCGGCGGCCGCCGCGACCGGCTCGGCCGCGACCGGGCCGGCGGCGGAGTCCGGCGGGTCGCCGAGAACCGGCGGGGGGCCGGTCACGGGCCTGGCGGCGGCCGCCGGGCTGGCGCCGGTGCACGGGCCGGCGCTGACCGTGGAGCTTGACGACGCGCCGCGGGAGAGCCGCCGCGGCCCGTATCCGGCGGGGATCCTCGCTCCGGGGCCGGACGATCTGGTCGTGCACCAACAGGACGTGCAGGCGGTCGTGAACGCGCTGTGGGCCGGCGGCGCCGAGGCGATGACGATCATGAATCGGCGGGTCACCGCCCTGACGGCCGTCCGGTGCGTGGGCAACACGCTGCTGCTGCATGGCGAGGTCTTCTCACCGCCGTTTCGGATCACCGCGATCGGCGGCCTGGCCGCTCTGCGCTCTGCGCTTCGCGACAGCCCGCAGATCGCGATCTACCAGCAGTACGTCGCCGCCTACCGGCTGGGCTACCGCGTCAGCGAGGTCGCGGACATGAGGATGCCCGCCTACGACGGGCCGTCGACCCTCGCCCGCCCGGGCAACGCGACGGGCCGGGCGGACTGAGCCGGAGACCGGCTCAGGCGAAGGCGGCTGCTCGCAGGGTCTCGACCTCGGCGGACAGCTCGGGTGCCAGCCGGCGCGCGGCGCCACCGTCGCCGCACTGGTCGAGCCAGCGCGCCAGGATCAGGTGACCGCCCTGGGTCAGCACCGACTCGGGGTGGAACTGCACGCCCTCGAGTGGCAGCTCGCGATGGCGCAGCGACATCACCACGCCGCTGTCGGTCCGGCCGGTCACCTCGATCTCGGCCGGTAGGGTGCCCTCCTCCACGGCCAGCGAGTGGTAACGGGTCGCGATGAACGGCGACGGCAGGTCCGCGAGGACGCCGACGCGGTCGTGGTGGACCTGGGAGGTCTTGCCGTGCAGCAGCTCCGGTGCGCGGTCGACCGTCGCCCCGAACGCGACGCCGATCGCCTGATGTCCCAGGCACACCCCCAGCAGGGGGGTGCCGCGCCGGGCGCACTCGCGCACCATCGGGATGCTCACCCCGGCCGCCTCGGGCGTGCCCGGCCCCGGGGACAGCAGCACGCCGTCGACACCGAGGTCGCCGAGCTCCGCCGGCGTGATCTCGTCGTTGCGGCGCACCACGCACTCGGTGTCGAGCTGGCCGAGGTACTGGACGAGGTTGAAGACGAACGAGTCGTAGTTGTCGACGACCAGGATGCGCATCAGCGCGCCACCTCCCTGCTTTTCGGTACTCGGACTCATCCGGTCCCGGTCCCGGTCCCGTTCTGCGGCGCTCCGGCACCTGCGCCGCCACCGCCACCGGCGCCGGGGCCCGCGCCGGTGCCGCTGCCACGGTTGGCGCCGACCGCACCGAGCAGGCCGGTGCGGCTCGGGGACGGGTTCGGCTGGGGCTGGGTGGCCGCGGGGCTCGGGCTGGCGGTGTCCGGCTGCTCGGTCGGCTGCTGGTCGCTCGGCGGGGTCTGGGTGGGGCTCGGCGGCGGGGTCGTCTGGACCTGGGCGGCGACCGAGAGCTGGACCGTCGACCCGCGGGGGACGTTGCCACCGGAGGGCTGCTGGTCGACGACGGTGCCGGGGGCCACGTTGTTGTTCGCCACCGACTGCTGGGCCGCCTTCAGGCCGAAGCGGCCGAGCTCGGCGACGGCGTTGTCCAAGGAGCGGTTGCGCACGTCGGGGACGTTGACGTTGTCGCTGACGACGTTCAGCAGGACGGTGCTGCCGGGCTTGACGGCGGAACCCACCTGCGGATCGGTGCTGTCGACCGTGCCGACCTTGTGGCTCGTCGCGTTCGCGTAGGGGACCGAGTTCGGCACCAGGCCGAGCCCGCGCAGCTCCGCCTCCGCGGTGGCCTGCGACTTGCCGACGAGGTCGGCCGGGATCGCGATGTCGCCGGCGGCCTTGCCGATCGACAGGGTGACCACCGCGTCGACGTCGACCTGCTTGCCCCCGTCCGGGTCCACCTTGGTGACCCGGCCCGCCATGTCCGGCGCGTCCACCGAGACGATCGTCGGCTTCCCGGTGTAGCCGGCGCTCTGGAGGCGGGCACGGGCGTACTGCTCGGACTGGCCGACGAGGTCCTTGGGCATGGTGAACGACTTGGCCGTGTGGTCGCCGCCGCCACCGCCGAGGAAGGTGGTCGCGAGCAGGACCACCGCGACGAACACGACGACGATGCTCAGGCCGGCGAGGACGTACTTCAACGTCTGCGACCGCTGCTGGTCCGGCACCGCCCGGCGGTCGATGGCGCCGGTGAGGTCGTAGCGGTCGAACGGACCGGTGCCGAAGCGGCCGTCGTCGTAGGCGTCGTCGCGGTAGGAGGTCGCGTCGTCGTCGAACCGGTCGTCGGGGTAGCGGTCCCGGGTCGGGTAGCCCGCCCGGTCGCCCCGGCCGAGCAGCGCGGTACCGGCGGTGGCGGCGGGGCCGAGGGTGGTGGCGGCACCGCTGGCGCCACCACCTCCCATCATCGCCTGCACCCGGCGTCCCGCCAACGCCCGTTCCAGATCGTCGCGCATCTCACCCGCGGTGAGGTAGCGGTCGTCCGGGTCCTTCTCCATCGCCTTCAGCACGATCGCGTCGGCCTCGGGGGAGATGTCGCGGTCGTGCGCGGACGGCGGGTCCGGATCCTCGCGGACGTGCTGGTAGGCGACTGCCACCGGGTTGTCCCCGCGGAACGGCGGGGAGCCGGTGAGCAGCTCGTAGAGCAGCACCCCGGTGGTGTAGACGTCGCTGCGGGCGTCGACGCGGGCCCCGCGGGCCTGCTCGGGGGACAGGTACTGGGCGGTGCCGATCACGGCCGCCGTCGCCGTCATCGTCGAGGACGTCGCGGTGGTGGCGCGGGCGATGCCGAAGTCCATCACCTTGACCGAGCCGTCCGGGCTCAGCATCACGTTCGCCGGCTTGATGTCCCGGTGGATGATCCCCATCCGGTGGCTGTAGTCCAGCGCGGCGCAGACGTCGGAGGTGATCTCCATGGCGCGGCGCTCGGTGAACCGGCCCTCGGCCTGCAGCGCGTCGCGCAGCGTCCGGCCCTCGATGAACTCCATGACGATGTACGGGATGTGGGTCCCGTTGATGACGTCCTCGCCGGTGTCGTACACCGAGACGATCGCCGGATGGTTCAGCGCGGCCGAGGACTGCGCCTCCCGCCGGAACCGGGCGAGGAACGTGGGGTCGCGGGCGAGGTCCGGACGCAGCGTCTTGATCGCGACCTCACGCCCGAGCCGGATGTCGCGTCCGCGGAAGACCTCGGCCATCCCGCCGTAGCCGATGCCCGCGCCCAGCTCGTAGCGGCCACCGATGAGCTGCGGCGCCGCGTCGGGTGTGTACATCTCCGTCGCGTCGGTCACGAATACTCCCCTGCCGTCGCCCCTCCCGCGTCGGAGAGCGCCGACCCGGCGTTGCCGCTGACGATTTCATCACCGAATGCGTTCGCGTACACCACTCCTGGTGGAGTGGCCGCCGAGTTCGATTCGGAGCCCTTGCTGGAGAACAGCTTGTTGGTCACGAAGGCGGTGATGGCGACCGTCAGGACCAGCAGGATGATCAGGACCGGTAGCGGCATCGGCCGTCGGGCCGCCGGGCCGGATCGGCGCCGGGCCGCCCGGCCCGGCCGAGCCGGGTCCGGTTCGGCCGGGCCTGGCGGGCCGCCCGGTGGCCGGGACCACGACGGGGGACCCGGTCGGTAGAGGGTGCCCGGGTCTCGGCTGTCGCGGCGGTCGCCGCGGTCGCCCGCCCGGTCGCCGCGGTCGCCCGCCCGGTAGCCCTGCTCGCCGTACGCCGTCTCGGCGCCGTAGCCGCCCTGCTCGCCGCGATGGTCGCCATAGCCCGTGTCGGGACCGAACGACGGGCTGTGCATCGCCGTCGCGGGCAGCTCGGCGGCGCCGTGCGGGGGGCCCGCCGGCCCGCCGGGCACCGCCTGGGTGTGGTCCGACCCGGCGCCGGCCCGGCCCGGCCCGCTGGTTCGCCCGCTGGTCGGCGGCGGGGGAGTGACCCAGGAGGGCGGCCGGTTACGGGAGGTGGGCCGGCGGCTGCCGGGCCCCGAGGGGGGCAGGCCGGTGCCCGGACCGGGGTGGCGCGCGGTCGCGTCCGGCGCGTCGCCCGGGCCCGGCCATCGACCGGTGTCCGGGCTCCACAGACTGCGCCGGATGCCCGCGGCGGAGCGGGCGAACGCGCCTGCGGAACTCGGCCGGCGGGCCGGGTCCTTGGCCATGGCCGACTCGACCAGGGCCCGCACCTGGTACGGGACGTCGGCGGGCAGCGGGGGCGGAGTGTCCTGCTGGTGGGCCATCACGACGACGATCGGGTTGCGGTCGTCGAAGGGCCGGCGACCCGCGAGACACTCGTAGGCGACGACGCCGAGCGAGTAGACGTCGCTGGCCGGCGTCACCGGCCGCCCCGACGCCTGCTCGGGGGAGACGTAGTACGCCGTGCCCATCATGATGCCGGTGGCGGTCAGCGGGGCGGCGTCCACCGCGCGGGCGATGCCGAAGTCGGTGACCTTGACGGCGCCGTCCGGGCGCAGCAGCAGGTTGCCGGGCTTGACGTCGCGGTGGACGACGCCGAGGGCGTGGGCGGCCTGCAGCGCGTCGGCGGCCTGGCCGAGGATGTCCAGCATCCGCTCGGGCGACAGCCGCTTCTCCCGGTGCAGCGCGGCCGACAGCGGCTCGCCCTCCACCAGCTCCATCACCAGGTAGGCGGTGGGGTAGTCGTCCGCGGTGGCGACCTCGCCGTAGTCGTAGACCGAGGCGACCCCGGGGTGCGACAGCCGGGCGGCGTGGCGGGCCTCGCCGCGGAAGCGCACCAGGAACGACTCGTCGCTGGCGTACTCCGGGCGCAGCAGCTTCACCGCGACGGGGCGACCGAGGGTCTGGTCGAGGCCCCGCCAGACCTCGCCCATGCCGCCCGCGGCGATCCGGCCGTCGAGCCGGTAGCGGTTGTCCAGGACGGTGTTCGGCGAGGCGGCGCCCGCGAACGGCTGCGACGGTGAGGTGGGGTTACCCGGCGAGTTGTTCATGGTCTGTCCAATGCGGCCTGCATGACCTGTTTCGCGACGGGGGCGGCGATGGCACCACCGGTGCTCAGCTCACCCCCGCCGTCCTCGACGATGACGGCGACCGCCACCTTGGGCGCGTCCGACGGGGCGAACCCGACGAACCAGGCGTGCGGCGGCTCGCCCGTGCCGTGTTCCGCGGTTCCGGTCTTCCCGGCGACGGAGACGTTGTCGATGCGCGCCTTGCGGCCCGTTCCCGACGTCACCACGCTCTCCATCATGGTCCTGAGTTCGTCGGCGACGTCGCTGCTCACCGGCTTGCCGAGTTCCTTGGGACCGGTCCGGCTGATCGTCTTCTCGTCCGGGCCACGCAGCTCGGAGACGAGGTAGGGCTTCATCTCGGTGCCACCGTTGGCGATCGCCGCGACCACCTCCGCCATCTGTAGGGGCGTGACCCGGACGTTGTACTGGCCGATCGCCGACTGCGCGGTCTGCGCACCGTCGAGCTTGGTCGGGAACACGCTGCGGGCCTGCTGCAGCGGGAAGTCGGGGAAGGTCGAGTTCAGGCCGAACGCCTCGGCCTGCCGGCGCAACGTCTCGGCGCCGAGATCGATGCCGAGCTGCGCGAAGGCGGTGTTACAGGAGATCGTCAGCGCATGGATGATCGTGTCGGTCTCACCGTCGCCGCACCGCTCGCCGTCGAAGTTCGGCAGCCGCACCGTGCTCAGCGGCAGTTGGAGCTCGTCGGGGGCCGACACGCGGGTGTCGGGACTGCGACCCGCTGACAGCGCCGCCGCGGCGGTGATGAGCTTGAACGTCGACCCCGGCGGATAGGTCTGCTGCGTCGCCCGGTTCAGCAGCGGCTGCGCCGGGTCGCCGGAGAGCACGCCGTAGGCGTTGGTCGCCGTCTTCTCGGTGTGGCTGGCCAGCGGGCTCGGGTCGTAGGACGGGCTGGTCACCATCGCCAGGATGGCACCGGTGGACGGGTCCAGCGCCACCACGGCGCCCTTGCGGTTGCCCAGCGCCTGCGCGGCGGCCTGCTGGACCGCGGGCACGATCGTGGTGACCACGGAGCCGCCGCGGCGCTGCTTGTTGGTGAGCAGGCCGGTCACCCGGCTGGCGAGCAGCCGGTCGTCGTCGCCGGAGAGGAACACGTCCTGGGAGCGCTCCAGCCCGGCCGCGGTGAACAGCGTGTAGTAGCCCGTGACGTCGGAGTAGAGCGAGCCGGCCGGGTACTGCCGCTGGAACCTGTACTGGTCGTTCGACGGGGTGGACCGCGCGATCTCCACGTCGCCGGCCAGGATCGCCCCGCGTTCGCGTTCGAGCCGTTCGGTGATCTGGCGGCCGTTGGTCGGCTGGGTCTTGAGGTCGCTCGCCTCGCCGACCTGCAGCCAGTTGGCGTTCACCAGCAGCGCGGCGAACAGGACCAGGCAGGCGACGGCGACCTTGCGCACCGGGCGGTTCATGTCGTCTTCACCACCTGGGTGGGGCTGTCGGCGACCGCGCCCGGATCGAACAGCGGGGCGTCCGACGCCGGCTCGGGCGCACGGCGCGCGCTGTCGCTGACCCGCAACAGCAACGCGATGATCGCGGCGTTCGCCACGATGGACGACCCACCATAGGAGACGAACGGCAGGGTGAGCCCGGTCAGTGGGATGAGTCGCATAACCCCGCCGACCTGCACGAACACCTGGAGCGCCAGGGTGAACGACAGCCCGGTCGCCAGCAGCTTGCCGAAGGCGTCCTTCGCGCCGAGGGCCGCACGCATACCGCGCAGCACGATCAGCGCGTACAGCGTGATGATCGCCATCACCCCGGTGAGCCCCAGCTCCTCGCCGAGGCTGGCCATGATGAAGTCGGTGTTGGCGAAGGGCACCTTCTGCGGGTGGCCCTCGCCGAGGCCGGTGCCGGTGAGCCCGCCGGCCGCGAACCCGTACAGGCCCTGGACGAGCTGGTAGGAGGTGCTCGACGGGTTGTCGCCGTCGAAGGCGTGCAGCCAGCCGTCGACGCGGACCTGGACGTGGCTGAACAAGCTGTGCGCGAGCACGGCGCCGATCATGAACAGCACGAACCCGATCAGGAACCACGACGCCCGCTCGGTGGCGACGTAGAGCACGACCATGAACATGCCGAAGAACAGCAGGGAGGAACCGAGGTCGTTCTGCACCACCAGGATGCCGAGGCTCGCCAGCCACGCCACCAGGACCGGGCCGAGATCGCGGGCGCGCGGCAGCTTCACCCCGAGCACGGACCGCGACGCCAGGGACAGCACGTCCCGCTTGTTCTCCAGATAGCCGGCGAAGAAGATCAGAATAATGATCTTCGAGACCTCGCTGGGCTGGAACGAGAACGGCCCGACCCGCAGCCAGAGCCGGGCGCCGTTGATGGAGGTGCCGATGCCCGGCACGATGGGCAGCAACAGGCCGACGATGCCGATCAGCCCGGCCGTGTAGGCGTAGCGGGAGAGGTTGCGGTGGTCGCGCACCAGCGCCAGCACCAGGACGAAGACCACGACCGCCAGCAGCGTCCAGACGAGCTGCACCTGCGCGGCGCTGGGCGGGATGTGGGTGCCGGCCTGCTTGGCCGCCTGGCTCTTGGCCAGGTCCAGCCGATAGATCATGACCAGGCCGAGGCCGTTGAGGGCGACGACGACCGGCAGCAGCACCGGATCGGCGGCCGGCGCGAACCGGCGGACCGCGAGGTGTGCGAGCGCCCACAGGCAGAAGAAGCCCAGGCCGATCGAGAAGATGCCGAGCGAGAGCTCGCCGATGTCGGCGAAGGTCAGCGCGGCCAGCGCGCTGGTCGCCAACACCCCGGCGAAGACCAGCAGGACGAGCTCGCGGCGGCGGTACGGCGGCAGGTCGGTGCCCTGGGGCAGCGGCAGGCCGGCGAACGTCGCGGTGAGGTCCGCCGACCTCGGCCTGCGCAGCGGAGGAAGGGGTATCGGCGGGCGGGTCATCGCTGGCCTGAGGTCACGGGGACGTGGTGGGTACGGGCGTGCTCGGGCAGCCTGGGACGGCGGCGCCGGCGGGGCTCGCGGACTGGCACGCCGCGGACATCAGACCGGCGGGGTCCAGCGACGGGGACTTGGGACGGTTGGTCGGGGACGGGCTGGGCGTCGCGGTGACCGGCTGCCGCGTGGGGGCCGGCGTGTGCAGCTGGGCGATGATCTGCTTCCCCTCGTCCCGGCTGTTGGCCGGGATGCCGTGGCGCACATCGTCCTGATCGGCCGGGGAGATCTCGGACAGCAGGCGGTCGCTGTGGGAGACCTTCGACGAGAGATGGACGCCGGCGATGCTGCCCTTCACCCCCTGGAACAGGGCCACCCGCCCGTTCTCGTCGACGCCGACGTAGTACTGGCCGCGCACGTAGGTCCACCCCGCCGCGGCCCCCGCGACGACGAGGACGAACACGACGGTGGAGACGAACAGGATCCGCCGACCCGAGCGGCGTCGGCCGTCCCCTTCTCCGTCCGCGTCGTCGCTCTCGCCGTCGCCGCGGTCGCTGGCCTGCTCCTGGCGGTCCCGGCGGTGGAAGCCCGACCGGCCGATCCGGGCCGCCTTGGCCGCCGCGGACTCGGTGTCCGGGTAGCGCGGGTCGGGCCCGCTGCGCGCGGACGCGGCCCCGGGCACCACCCGCTTCTCCGCCGCGGCACCGGCGACCAGCGGGTAGGGCCGGCTCTCGCCGTGGTCCTCGGAGATGTCGGCGACGACGACCGTGATGTTGTCCGGGCCGCCGCCCTTGAGCGCCAGGTCGACGAGCTGGTCCACCGCCTCCTGCGGGGTGGGCAGCAGCAGCGTCTCCAGGATCGTCTCCTCGCTGACCACCCCCGACAGGCCGTCGGTGCACAGCAGGTAGCGGTCCCCGTCCCGGGCCTGGCGCACCGACAGGTCGGGCTCGACCTCGCGGCCGTCCAGCGCCCGCATCAGCAGCGAGCGCTGAGGGTGCGTGTTCGCCTGCTCGGGAGTGATCCGGCCCTGGTCGACCAGGTCCTGCACCAGCGTGTGGTCGTGGGTGACCTGGCTGAGGATGCCCTCCCGCAGCAGGTAGGCCCGCGAGTCCCCGACATGCAGGACCCCGAGCATGTCGCCGGAGGAGAGCACCGCGGTCACCGTGGTGCCCATGCCGTCCAGGGCGCTGTTCTCCAGCGACATCTCGCGCAGCTGACGGTTGGCGTCGCGGACGGCCTCGTTCAGCTCCGTCACGAGGTCGTCGCTGTCGATGTCGTCGTCGAGGTCGGCCAGTCGGGAGATCACCATGGAGCTGGCGACCTCGCCCGCGGCGTGCCCCCCCATGCCGTCGGCCACCGCCAGCAGGCGCTGCCCGGCGTAGGCGGAGTCTTCGTTTCCTTCCCGTACGTGCCCGACATCGGAGCGGACGGCGAAGTGAAGCCTGAGGCTCACCGGTGGAGCTCCAGGACCGTCTTCCCGATCCTGACCGGCGCGCCGAGAGGTACCGGCATGGGACTGGTCACCTTCGAACGGTTGAGGAATGTGCCATTGGTCGAGCCCAGGTCCTCGACGAACCACTGTCCGTCGTGGGGCACGAGTCTCGCATGCCGCCCTGATGCGAAGTCATCCTCGAGGACCAGAGTCGAGTCCTGTGCCCGTCCGATGGTGACAGGTGACGATCCTAGGGGAATCGTTGTGCCTGCCAAGTGCCCCTTGGTCACCACGAGTTTGCTCGGAGACTGTGGCTTGCGTGCCGGTTGTGGCGGGGTCCGAGGGGGTGTGGGCCGCGCCATCGGCGGTGGCTCGCGCCGCTGTTGACGCTTCGTCGGGCCGAACATGTCCAGCCGGACGGCGCGCACGGCGACCAGGACGAATCCCCACAGCAGGGCGAGAAAACCGATCTTGACGATCAGCAGGACGAGTTCGCTGGGCTCGGTCGGATCCATCGGCCGCTACCAGCCCCGATCCGACCGCGACCGCCCACGCCCACCGTCGCCGCCCGCCGGGGGGTCGAGCTGGCCCGGCAGGTACGTCTGCGCGTCGTACACGTCGTCCAGCGGTTCGAGGCCGCCGTCGGGCCCCGCCGCGCCGCGGGCGGGCCGGGCCGGCTCGCGGTAGCGGTCGACGGCGTCCTCCCGGTAGGGGTCGGGCCGGCGGGGACCGTCGTCGCGGCGGTCTCGCGGATCGCGGCGATACGGGTCTCGCCCGCCACGATCCGGCAGCGGGCGATCCGGCAGCGAGCGATCAGGCAGGGGGCGATCCGGTCCGGTGTCGCGGCCCGGGTCCCGGGGGCCGGGATCGCGGCGGGGCGGACGGGCCTGGTCACGGACCCGGCCGACATCCGACCCCTGGTCGTGGCCGCGCCCACGGTAGCCGGGGTCGCTGCCCGCCCGGGCGGGACGGTCCCGGTAGGGATCCGTCGGGTAGGGCTGGCCGCCGCGCGGCTCCCGCTCCTCGTACGGCTCCGGCCGGCCGCCGCGCGGGGTCGAGCCACGCCGGTACGGGTCGTCCGGCGGGGGCGTGGGGCGCCGGTCCGGCGGGGCCGTCGTGCGGTGCCCGATCCGCTCCGGCGGGGGGGTCGCGCGGGAGGGCGTCCGGCCTGCGACGCTGCCCCGGCCGTCCTCACGGCGGAACACGATGGTCGCGGTGCCAAGCTCGATCCGGTCCCCGCTGACGAGCTTGACCTGGGTGGCCGCACGGCCGTTGACAAGGCTGCCGTTCGTCGAGCCGGCGTCGACATAGAGGAACTGCCCGTCCGGCAGCCGGCGGATCTCCCCGTGCCGCCGGGACACTCCGGTGTCGTTCAGCCGGATGTCGCACTCGACGCTGCGCCCGATGACGGTGGTCTCGGCGTCCAGCGGGTACTCCCGCTCCCCGCCGCCCCCCGTCCCGCCCGGGGCCTTCGTCGTGATCAGTAGATGGGGGGTGCCGGGCGCACTCGGGCGCGGACGGCCGCGTCGCCCGCTGACGACCCCCGGGTCCGCCGCCGCCACGCTGCTGCGGATCCGGAAGACGCCGACGTCGAGGTCGGCCGCCTCGGACATCCGGACGGACACCGGGCCGACGAAGGTGTAGCGCTGCTCGGCCGCATGCTCGCGAACCATCTCGGCCAGCTCGTCGCACAGCGCTCGGTCATACGGGGAGAGCCGGGCGAAGTCGCCGCTGGCGAGCTCCACCGCGAACTCGTTGGGCACCAGCACGCGGTTGGAACTGACCGCCCGCCGGTCGTCGGTCTCCCGGGCCAGCGCGCTGGCGATCTCCACGGGCTCGACCCCGCCCTTGAACACCTTGGCGAACGCACCCTCGACGAGGCCGCCCAGGCGCCGTTCGAAGCGTTGTAGCACGCCCATGCTCGACCTCCCTTCTCCCGGTCTGTGAGATCGTATGCCCCAGGGCGCGGACGCCCCACGGCTCGGCCGCTTGACAGGTCCACCGCGGTAGGCGACCCCCCGACGCAGCGGACATCTCCGACGTGATAGCGTGTCCCCTGGTTAAGAGATAGTCCCACTCGGGCGAGTGGCGGAATGGCAGACGCGCACGGTTCAGGTCCGTGTGTCCTAGCGGACGTGGGGGTTCAACTCCCCCCTCGCCCACGTCAGCCCCTACCGGTGCGTGCTGCGCCGGTGGGGGCTTCCTTATTTTGCCGGGGGGGCCGAGCCCCCCGAGCCCCCCACGGTGGCCTGGCCTGGTCGGGTGGGTGGCGGGGGGCGCGGGGGTGCGTCTTTTTTTGGTGCCTGGGTCGACCACCCCGTCTGGTGCGGGGTCGTTGTGGCTGGCACAAAGTAGCTAGTTGGGGTCTTAGGGCGACCATTCGGGGCGGGGGTGGGCCCGGTGGCCACCCCACGGGGTGCGGCCTCGGGGGTGGGTCGGGCGGGTGACTGTCGCGAAGTGGACGGCTGATCGTGGGGGTCGGGGTCGTCCTGACGTCGGGGTCGTCCTGACGTCGGGCTCGCCTCCGATGGCGTCGGCGCGGTTCCGCGGAACCGTCAGGACCGTGCCAGACCCTCCCGGGGGCGGGTCATGCCGCGGGTATGGGGTCCGCGGAAACGAAGATCATCCAGGTCGGAGGCCGGGCGGCGGGCCCGCGGTCTAGCGGGCGGCGGTGGTGCCCAGGGCCGGCTGGGCGGGGCACTTCTGGAGAACGGTTCGCATCGCCTGGGCCTCCGCCGCCACCACCCACAGGTGATAGCGCGATTTCAGGCCCACCTGGCGGGCGATGTACGGGCACTGCTCGCCGGGGCTGGGCGGCAGCCATTCGGCCGCGTCGTGGTCGCTCTTGCGCTGGTTCGTCGGGCCGTCCACCGCGAGCAGGTTCTCCGGGTCGTTCGCGAACTGCAGGCGCTGGGCGTCGGTCCAGTCGAGTGCGCCGGTCCGCCAGGCGTCGGCCAGCGGCACGACATGGTCGATCTGCACCGCCGAGGCGTTGCGGGAACGGTCGAAGCGGATGATCCGGGTCGTGTACGGATCGGTGAGCTCGCCGGTCAGCACCGTGCAGCCGTCGGAGCGCCGCACGGTGGTGCTGCGCATGTCCCGGTGCAGGATGTCGTTGCGGGTGTCGCAGCCGTTGTGGTCGACGTCGGACCAGGCGGTGCCGAACTCGTCGCGCTGGTACTTCGGCGAGTTGTCCTCGACGCGGACCGGCAGGGTGGCAAGCAGCGCGAGCGCCGAGCCCGCGGCGCCCCTGGCGGACGAGCCCGCCGAGCCCGCCGAGCTCGCCGCGCCCGGATCCGCCGCGCCGGTCTGGTCGCCGAGGCTGTCGCAGGCGACCAGCGCCGTGGCCACCGCGAGCAGCAGCGCGAGCCCGACGGACCTGATCCGCCCGGGCGATCCCGGCCGTCCGTCCGGTCCTGCCTGTCCCCCCGCAGCACCGACAGCGCTCGTCCGCACCTGACTCCCCACCTCGACGCCCCGCCACCTCGACGCCCCGGGTCCACGGGAAGAACGTCTCTGCCCGCTTGACGCCCGTCCGGGCAGAGAGTCACGTTAGCGGGAGATCGTGGGCCCTGGTGGTTGGAACAACCCGAAAAGAGCAGTTCTTGGCGCGAAGCATCGCACCGTAGCCGGTCAATCCCCTACAGTGTGCTGCCATGCTCAGACTGCTGGCGAAGGTTGCCGCCCCGACGCCGTCCCATCCCCGCGGGTAGCACGTGGTTGCCGTCCCGTCCGCGTCGCCGCGATCGTCGGCTGTGCCAGCCCGGCCCTTACGCCGCGACGCCGAACTGAACCGTGCCCGCATCCTCACCGCCGCTCGGGAGCTGTTCGTCGAACGCGGAAACGACGTCGGCGTCGAGGAGATCGCCCGCCGCGCCGGCGTCGGCATGGGCACCCTCTACCGACGCTTTCCGAACAAGGACGCGCTCGTCGAGGCGATTCTGCGCTCGACCGTCGACGACATCCGTGAGCTCGCCGTGACGGTGGCCGCCACGGAACCGGCGGCCAGCGCGCTGCACTGCTTCGTGGTGCGGGTGCTGGCGGCCGATCCCTGCCACGGAGCCTTCCTGGCCCAGCGGCTGTGGAGCGGGCACACCGCGGAACGCATGATCGCCGAGGTCGTCCCACCGGTGGCGGCGATGCTCGCCGGGGCCCAGCGGGCTGGCACCGTCCGCAGCGACGTGGTGCTGGCCGACCTGCTGGTCCTGATGCGGTCGCTGCGGCTGGTCGTGGATCTCACCGAGCGGGTCGCACCGGGGTCCTGGCGGCGTTCCCTGGAGATCATCCTGGCCGGCTTCCGGCCGGACTCCCGGGGCGAACAGCTGCCGGTGCCGGCGGCGGCCTACACCGCGCTGGCGGGCACCGGGGAGACCTCGCCGAGCGTCGGCTGAGGCCTGCTGGCTGCCGACGGCCGCCGGCCGGCGGCTGCGGCCGTCAGCGGACCGGGATGCGGACCCCGTCGCTCTGCGCACTCTCGTGGAGCTCGAGTTCCTGCGGCTGCGCGTCGCGGGGGACGTCGAAGACCAGGGTGCCGCGCTTGGTCTCGCCGGGGTCGATGGAGTCCCACAGATTCTCGTCCAGCTTGAAGCGGGCGAGGAAGTTCGCCTCGTGCCGGTCGCCGTGGTCGTCCCAGAGCAGCTCGGTGGCGTTGTCCAGCGCCGCGGCGGTGTCGCCGGTGTTGCGGACCGTCACCTGGGCCAGGCAGAACCTGCCGCTCGCGCGCAGCGCGAGGAGCCCGCCGCCCAGCTGGGACTTCGAGCAGTCGATGCCCGCCACGACGAACTCCAGCCGGCCGTCCGTCGCCGGCAGGCCGAGCCCCGCGGTGGGGGTGGGGCTCGAGGTGACCGACGCACCGCCCGCGACCGTCGCGGTGGAGCCCGGCGGCCGGCCGGCGTCAGCCCCGCCGCCGCGGCCCGGCAGGACGACGACGACCGCGATGGCGATCAGCGCCGCCACGACGACTCCGACGATCAGTGCGAGCTGCCGGCGGTCCGGTCCGCGCCGGGGCGGGGCGGACGGTGGGTACGGCGGGTAGGGGGTGTCGGCGGCGCCCGGCATCGGCGCGGGACCCGGCACCCGCGCGGGCTCCGGGACGCGTGCCGGCGCCGGCATCCGTGCAGGTCCCGACATCCGTGCCGGCTCGGCCATCCGCGCCGGCTGGGGCCCGGGTCCCGGCGCCTGGCCCGGTGCGCGCTGGCCGCCCGGACCGGCCCACCTGGCCGCGGGTGGTGTGCCCGGCGCCGGCCCGCCCGGCTGGCGGCCGCTCGGTGCGGCGGGCTGGCGGCTGTCCGGCTGGCGGCCGTCTGGCTGGCGGTTGTCCGGCGGGGACGGCGCGCGGGCGTCCGGGGACGGGCGTGCGCCCGGCCCGGCCGCCGGCCCGCGACCACCGGGAGGGCCGGCGGTCGCCGGGTAGGGGGTGCCTCGCGGCCGGCCGCTGTTCGCCGGGCCACCCACCGGCGCCGGGCCGGGCCCGTGGGCACCCGGAGCCCGGTCCGCGGCGGGCGCGCGGCCCGGGGGGACGGCCGTGGCGGGCCGCACCGCCGGGGCACCGTCCCAGGGCGGGCGGCGGGCGGGGGCCGAGGTCGCCGGACCCACCCGCGTCGGCGCCGGGCGGGGCACCTCTCCGGTGCGGTTGAGCAGCTCCTCGACCTGGCCGATCGCCGGCCCGAGGGCGGGGCCGCCGCGGGCCGGCGGCTGCGCGACGAGCCGCAGCAACAGCTCCCGGGCGCTCGGCCGGTCGTCGGGATGCTTCGCCAGAGCGGCGCTGACCAGCCCTACCAGCGGCTCCCGCAGGCCGCGCAGATCCGGGGCGGAGCCCACGATGCGCATGCCGATCTCGATGTCCGAGCCGTCACCGAAGGGGTGCCGGCCGGTGCCGGCGTAGGCGATGAGGATGCCCCACGCGAACACGTCCGCCTCGGGTCCGATCGGCTGGCCGTGCACCTGCTCGGGCGCCATCCAGCCGGCCGAGCCGAACCCCCACGCCGTCGGCTTCGCCTTCGCGCCCTCCAGCGCCTGGGCGATGCCGAAGTCGATCACCCGGGGGCCGGACAGCGAGAGCATCACGTTGCTCGGTTTGAGGTCGCGGTGCACGAGCCCCGCGCTGTGGATGGCGGTCAGGGCCGTCGCCACCCCGACGGCCAGACCGGTCAGGGTCGAGGAGGCCAGCGGACCGGACTCGACCTGCTCGTCCAGCCGGACGCCGTCGATGAACTCGGTGACCAGGTAGGGCGCCGGCGCGTTCGGATCGGCGTCGAGCACCTCGGCGGTGCAGAAGGGGGCGACCCGCCGGGCGGCCTCCACCTCGGCCCGGAACCGCCGACGGAACTCCTCGTCGGCCGCGAGGTCAGGCCGGATCACCTTGACGGCGACCCGCCGCCCGGCGGTGTTGCGAGCCAGGTAGACCGTGCCCATCCCGCCGACGCCCAGGCGGCTGACGAGGGCGTAGGGACCGATGGACCGCGGCTCGTGGGGGTTGAGCGGGTCGCCCGGGTCGGTGCGGCGGGGGTTCGGGCCCGCGGCGTCGTCGACCACGGTCAGCACCCCAGGGATGTGATCACGACCGCTGCCCACTGCTTGTCACGCGAATGCCTCTCAGCTCCCGATCCCACGCACGGCCCGGACCCGACCCGTTACCGGCTCGCCCCCGTCCGGCGGCACGCGGCGGTCGGGGTTCGCCGGTGTTTCTGGGTCGCGTCGTCTCCGTTCGCAGTCTGCCGCACCGGGCGCCGTCTTCGGCACGCACGGGCTCTCGGCCGGTCGTTCGGGTCGGTTGGCCGACAATGTGTTGCGATTGTGGATGTTTGCGGACTCCGGGCGTTTGCGGATAGTGGATGTGGCGATAGTGGCCCGCGCCCGCGGGGGGATGAGGCATCGTGGGCGGATGGATACCGGCGGCCCGCCCGGCGTCGACGGACCGTGGCTGCTGTGCCCCTGGTGCGCGGGGCCGGTCCCGTTGACCCATCTCGTCGCGTCCGACGACGAACCCGGCGCCCAGGTGGCGGTGTGCACCGGCTGCGGCCGCCGGGTGAGCTTCCTGCCGCCGACGGAGCCGTGAGGGCCGACGCCCCGCCTCCTACGCCTCCAGCTCATTGGCGACGGCGTGCACGACCTTGGCCACCCGCTGCGCGATCCGGCGGTCGGGGTAGCGACCGCGGCGCAGATCGCGCTGGACATCGTCCAACACCTTGATCATGTCTTCGACCATGCTGTGCAGTTCGTCGGGGCTGCGCCGGGCCGCGTGCGCGGCCGCCTTCGCCACCGACGGCGGCGCGGCCAGCAGCCGGACCGACAGCGCCTGGTCCCCGCGCCGCCCGGCCGCGACGCCGAACTCGACCCGGTCGCCCGGCTTGAGCCGCTCCACCCCTGCCGGTAGGGCGGCCTTGTGGACGAAGACGTCGCCGCCGTCGTCGCGGCTGAGAAAGCCGAAGCCCTTGTCAACGTCGAACCACTTGACTTTGCCGGTGGGCACGGGCGACCTCGTTCTGTGTAACGACAGGACAACGCGACGAAAGCTGAGGGAATCCCAGGCTATCCGCCGACCGCACCACGCGCGGGGTCTTCGGTCGCGATCGGCTGTCGGCCGGACCTCACCAGTGACGATCGCCGCTGCGGTGTTATCCGGGGTGTACCCCGGGCATGCCAGGTCCTGACCCTGGGCCGACCGTCCGGACTGGACGGCCGGTCCCCGATGGCAGGAGGCGTTTCGATGGCGAATCCCGATCGCGAGGACTTTCGTACCTCGGAGGACTTCGAGGAGGCCGAGCGGAGCCGGGCTCGGGACGAGGCCGTGCTCGGCGCGGACAGCGGGCCGGACGACCCCGAGGCGAGCCGCGCGGCCGAGGGTCTGGAGGTCTCCGACCAGGAGGCCGCGAACTACCGCGAGCATGTCGAGCGGGGCGCACACCAGCAGGGCGAGGGCGCGCCGGTCGTCTGAGCGCCGCCCGCGGGGTGCCCGCCCCGGAGCCGGGCACCCCAGGAGTCCCCGCCGGCCGGTGCCCATGGCCGCTGCCGCGGTTGGGCGGCGGCCCGTAGGCTGGCGGCTGTGCCGTCGACGCCGACACCGTCCGAGCAGGTCGAACCCGGGGGTGAGCCGGCGGCCGGCCGCCCCGACCGGCTCGTCAGGGCCGGCTGCGTGCTGTTCGGGATCGGACTGATCGCCGCGGCGGTCGCGGTGATCCCGTTCTTCTTCGGGGTCAGGAACCTGCCGACGTGGCTGAACGCCGTGGCCGGCGGCGGGCTGACCCTCGGGTTCGCCGTCGCGCTGGCCGGGGTGCTGGCCGCCGTCCGCTCCCGGATCCCCGAGGAGGCCGATCCGGAGCTCTACCGGACCAATCCGCACCTGCCGGTCGACTGAACGACGCTCAGCGTCGGCGGGTGTCCTCGCCCAGCAGCCAGGGTGGGAACTCGCCGAGCCGGGTCAGGACGACGTCCGCGCCGGCGGTGTGCAGATCTCCCGCCGAGCAGGGACCCGTGGTCACACCCACCGCGAGCGCGCCGCCCTCGCGCGCGCCGATCATGTCGCCCAGGTGATCCCCGACGAAGACGTCCACCCGGTGGGCGCGCAGGGCGGCGCCCTTCGTCCGCGCGAACAGCGCACCCTCGACGACGTCGGCGGCGATGCCGATGCGGTCCAGGCTCGCCCGGGCGAGCGCGGTGCTCTTGGCGGTGACCACGACGACACGACCGGCGAGCCGGCGCACCGCGTCCACCGCGGCGCGGGCGTCCGGCATCGGCCGCGACACGGGAAGGGCGTGCACGGCGTACAGCTCCCGGTAGCGCGCGGCGGCGGCGGGGACCTGCGCGGCGGGGAACTAGTGGGCGAGCTCGCTCTCCAGCGGCGGTCCGAGCCGGGAGACGGCCAGCTCGGCGTCGACGGACACGCCGGTCTCACCGGACAGGGCGGCGACGGTGGCCCGGATGCCGGCACGGGCGTCCAACAGGGTCAGGTCGAGGTCGAACCCGACCACCGGGGCTGCGGCCTTCCAGGACGGCACGAACCGAGCCTAGGCCGGACTGGACGGACCGGCCGGACGTTTCGCCGGCAGGGCCCACCGGCATGGGCACAGCGGGCCGACTCGGCGCCGCGGCCCCCGGCGGCCCGCAATCGGCGCCGAGGGGGCCGCGGGGCCGGTAGTGTCCGCGGGTGTGACCAGGGTTGTGGTGGATGTGATGCTCAAGCCGGAGATCCTCGATCCGCAGGGCCAGGCGGTGCTGAACGCGCTGCCCCGCCTCGGGGTGAGCGGGATCGTCGGCGTCCGCCAGGGCAAGCGTTTCGAGCTGGAGCTGGCGGACGGCGTGGCGTTGGACGGCGCGGTGCTCGCGCGGGTCGAGCATCTCGCGTCGACACTGCTGGCCAATCCGGTCATCGAGGACTACGTGGTGCGGGTCGAGGATGCGTCGGCCGCCGGAGCCTAGTACCCAGTCGGCCGCCGGGGCCTAGTACCCACAAGCCCCGGGGAGGACGCCGCCGGGCTCAGAGGACTCTGGGCGCGGCGCCGCTCTCGCTCACCATCGGCCGACCGTGGGCCTGCCAGGCGAGCATGCCGTCGGTGAGGTTGCGGACCTGCCAGCCGCCCTGGACGAGGTAGCCCGTGACGGCGGCGGAGCGTCCGCCGGAGCGGCACACGACGACCACGTCCTGCTCGCGGGGCACCTCGTCGAGCCGGGTGACGAGCTCACCCATGGGGATGTGCAGGGCGTCGGCGATGTGGCCGGCGGACCACTCGTCGGGCTCCCGGACATCCACGAGCAGCGGGGCACCGTCCGCGGACAGGTCGGCAGGCAGGTCGGCGACGCTGACGGCCGGGATCTGATCAGAACTCACCCTGCCATCCTGCCACCTATTTCAGCAGTCGGGACAGCCGGCGATCGGCGAGCGTCCGCCCGCCGGTCTGGCAGGTGGGGCAGTACTGCAGGGCCCGGTCGGCGAACGAGACCTCCCGCACGGTGTCGCCGCAGCGTGGGCAGGGCGACCCGGCCCGTCCGTGCACCGACAGGTTCGCCTTCTTCTCGGCCTTCAGCTCGCCGGCGGCGAGCCCGGCGGCGCTGTCGCGGGCAGCGGTGAGCACCCCGACGAGCGCGGCGTGCAGGCTCGCGGTCTCCGCCGCCGACAGCCCCGAGGCCGGCTTGTACGGCGACAGCCGCGCCGTCCACAGCGCCTCGTCGGAGTAGGCGTTGCCGACGCCGGCCAGGCGAGACTGGTCGGTGAGCACCCCCTTGAGCTGGGCGCGCCCGGCGGCGGCGAGGATCTCCTCGAGCGCGGCCACGGTGAAGTCCGCCCCGAGCGGGTCGAGGCCGAGCCGGGCGATGCCGGGCACCTCGGCGGGGTCGCGGACCACATACACGGCCAGCCGCTTCTGGGTGCCGGCCTCGGTGAGGTCGAAGCCGCTGCGGTCGTCGAAGGTCACCCGCAACGCCAGCGGACCCCGCCCGGGGCGTGCCGGCGCCGCCGGTTGGCTCGGCTTCCAGCGCAGCCAGCCGGCCCGGGCCAGGTGGGTGACGAGGTCGAGGCGCTCCCCGGTGGGAAGGGCGAAGACGAGGTCGAGGAACTTGCCGTGCCGCTCGACCGCGGCGAGCGCGGCCCCGTGCAGCGCGGACACCGGCGGGTCGAACGTCTTCAGGGCGCTCACGGCGACCGGCTCGACCCGCTCGACGACCCGGCCCAGCGCCGTCTCGCGCAGGAAGGCGGCGAGGGCGTCGACCTCCGGCAGCTCCGGCATGACCGCAGTGTCTCACCCGCGGCACCGATACCAGGCCGGCGCAAGGCCGGCTCAGCGCAACGGCCGGCTCAGCGCAACGGCCGGCTCAGCGCAACGGCTGGGTCAGCCTCGGCACGAGGTCCGCGTCGGCGGCGCGGGCGAGCAGCGTCTCGATGGCGGCGAACCCCTCGTCGCCGAGGTCGAGGCTGAACTCGTTGACGTACAGCTTGATGTGCGCATCGACGACGTCCGGCGCCATCTCCTGCGAATGGGCCAGGACGTAGTCCGCGCTCGCGGACGGGTCGGCGAACCCGGCGGCGACGCTGGCGCGCACCGCGGCGGACAGCGCGGCGCCGTCCAGCTCGCGGCGGGCGAGGATCGCTCCCAGCGGGATCGGCAGCGAGGTCTGCTCCTCCCACCAGTCGCCGAGATCGGCGAGCGCCGTCAGCCCGTACGACGGGTAGGTGAACCGCGACTCGTGGATGACCAGCCCCGCGTCGTACCGACCCTCCTGCACCGCCGGCATGATCTTCTCGAACGGCACCACGTCGATGCTCGCCACGCCGCGATCGGCGGCCCACAGTCGGAAAAGCAGGTAGGCGGTGGTGCGGGTGCCGGGGATGGCGACCCGGGCGCCGCGCAGGTCGGTGCGGCCGGCGGTGAGCACCAGCGGGCCGCAGCCGCGCCCCAGCGCCCCGCCGGAGGTCAGCAGCTGGTAGTCGGCCAGCAGCCAGGGCAGGGCCCCGTAGGACACCTTGACCAGATCGTCACGCCGCTCGGCCGCGCGGGAGTTCAGCACGTCGATGTCGGCGAACGTCACCGTCACCGCGGGCGCGTCCGGCACCAGCCCGTGGGCGAGGGCGTGGAAGGCGAACGTGTCGTTGGGACACGGGGAGATGGCCAGGGACAGCGACCGGGTGTCCCGCGCCGTGGCCGCCAGGCGTTCACTCATCCGCTGTCCTCCCGCTCGTCTCAGCGCGCGCCGTTGCTGCCGTGCTGGGGGCCCGAGCCCGCCGGGGCCGTCCCGCCGGCGGCGGGCAACGCCTCGGCCGCGACCAGGCCCTCGGGGTGCGCGACCAGCGCCGCCGCGGCCGTGCGCAGGCTGGCCAGCGCGGCCGGCAGGTTCCAGGCGGCACGGTCACGACGGCCGACCGGGTTGCTCACGGCACGGATCTCCGCGGCGGGGACGCCGAAGGACCGCGCGGCCAGGGCCACGGCGTAGCCCTCCATCGCCTCGGCCACCGGGTCCAGCCGCTCGGTGAGGGCGCTGGCCCGGCGCTCCGTGCCCGTCACGGTCGACACGCTGACCACGGTACCCGTGACGATCCGCCGGCCGGTGGCGTCGAGCACGGTGTGCAGCCGCGACACCAGCTCCGGCTCGGGGCGCACGGTGGACGAGCCGAGTCCCAGGTCGTCCAGGGTGAGGAACACCCCGCCGCCGGTCGGGCCGCGTCCATCGGGGCCCCGGCGGGCCGGCGCGCCGGCCGCGTGGAAGCCGAGGTTGCGGTCCATCTCGCTGATCCGGCCGGCCGGTGCCGGCGGGGGCTCCTCGTCGAGGCCGGACTCGGCGCCGAGATCCGCGGCGACCATCCGCTCGGCGACGACGATGTCGCCGAGCTCCGCCCAGCCGCGGAACCCGCCCGCCACGCCCATGGTCACCACGAGATCGAACGGCTGCCCGGCGGCGCTCGCGACCGCCAGGGCCGTCGCGGTGCCGGCGGCCGCGGCCGGGCCGCCGGTGCCCGCGGCGAGGACCGTGACCGGGCCACGCCTGCGCCCGACGTAGGGGCCCAACGTCGACGTGGTGAGCAACTGGCGGTCCCAGTCCGGGGACACCAGGTTGCCCGGGCCGGCCGGCAACCTCGTCCGGCCACGCGACCAGCTACCCATCAGCCCTGCGCACACCGCGTCGGCCTCGGCTGTCACCGCGGTGACGATCAGGGTGCGGCTCACGACCAGGTCCGGATCATGATCTGGAATGTCCTCGTCTGCCGTCATGCGCTGTCGGTCGATCTACTCGAATGCCACCGGGCCGGACGGCGATGTAACGGCACGGGATTTTCGATGTGGTGCAAATCGGACTTGTTGCCGGACCTTAGCACCACGGTCGACGCTGCGTGGCCCTGATGGCGACCAGGGGCACGCTGCGCGCATGCCGGGGGGCCGGGCGGTGGCAACGGGGGTACCCGGACGGTATGTCCCCCGATCCGGCCCGTATGGTCGCCGGTCGGGCCGCCGTCACGGGTGGGCGGCGCGGCGGAATGCGGGTCAGAGCTTGATCGAGACCACGAACGGCCAGCTCCCCGAGGCCGTGGTCGACTTCGGGCCGGTGGGCGCGGCGAAGACCACGAGGTTCACCGTCGCCTGCACGTTCGGGAGCAGGTAGCGGTAGTGGGTGTCGTTGATCGTCTCGGTGAGCCGCTGGTTGTTGACCGAGAGGAAGTAGCCGCGATCGGCCACCGAGGTCGGGACGTCGATGTTGAGGCTGCCCCCGGGCCGGGCGTGCAGGTGCGGCGGGGAGACCGTCTGCTGGATGAGGGCACCGTCCCGCAGGTACTGGGCCGCGTTCGTCTGCACGAAGTCGCCGCCCGACTCCATCGTCACCAGCGGTGTCGGACGGTCGCAGCCGGCCACCCCGAGACCGACCGCGACGGCCACGGCGACGGCGGCGGTGGGCGCGGCGGGCCGTGGGAACGGCCGGCGACGGGACCGCGTTGACGTGCGCACGCTCGGAGGTTATCGCCGCCGCAGTCGTGGCGTCCCAGGTCGAGGCGTCCGCGAGTGGCGCGGGGCCACCGTCGTGAGCGGAGTCACCTCCCGCCGGCGGATGCGGGCTGGGCCCTGCCGTCGGACAGACCGGTCAGGCCGGGTGAGTCAGGCGCGCCGCCGGCGACCCAGTCCCCGGCGCTGCCGCGGCGCGTCCGGGCGGGTGGGGTCCTCCAGCGTGGGCGGGATGGGCGCCGGCGTCTCCCACCAGGGATCGCCGGGCGGCGCCGGCGCGGACACCATCGCCGCCGCGCCCGGGTATGCCGTCTGGTCCGGGTATGCCGTCTGATCCGGGTATGCCGTCTGGCCCGGGTATGCCGTCTGGTCCGGGTGGACCGGGTACGCCGGCCCGGGCGGCCCCACGCGGGGCTCACCGGCGGGAGCCGGCACGGCGTCGAGGGGATCACCGGCGGGAACGGCGCTGCCCGGCGGCGGGAGCTCGGCGCCCGCCAGCCGGTCACGGGCCGCCAGGCGCGAGCGGCGCAGCGCGCCGGCCTGGACGAACAGCGTGGCGCACACGACGGCGGCGGCCACCGCGAAGCCGACCGTCCCAGGCATCTCGATGAGCCCGAGGGCGCCACCGGCGACCCAGGTCAGCTGGAGCGCGGTCTCGGAGCGGGCGAACGCGGAGTTGCGGGTCGCCTCCGGGATGTCGCGCTGGACGACGGCGTCGAGCGCCAGCTTGCCCATCGAGCCGGCCATCGTGGCCAGCAGCGCCGCGACGAGCGAGGTGAATCTGGTGTAGGTGATGGCGGCCCCGAGACAACCGCCGGCCGCCAGCACCAGGGCGAGCATCAGGATGCCCTCGGGGCGTCGCCGGCCGAGCCGGCCACCGATGAACACGCCGAGCCCGCTGCCGACGCCCGCGGCCACGGCCAGGCCGCCCAGCCACAGGTTGTTGCCGCCGTTGGTCCGCAGCAGGAAGGCAAGATAGAAGGTGAGAAAGCCGACCAGACCGCGCAGGACCGCGGTGGCGCGCAGAGCCACCGGCAGCGCGCCGAGGAACGCCCGCAGCCGCGCCCCGAGCCCGCGCCGGCCGCCGGGCGCGACCGGGGCGCGCAGCGGCAGCTCGCCGGCCGCCGAGTCGACGTGCCTGGGCAGGTTGAAGGCCAGCAGGACGCCGGCCATGTAGACGATCGCGCAGAGCCGCAGCACCCACGGATAGCCGACGAACGGGACGTGCGCGATGCCCAGCCCGACCGGCGCCACGATGGCGCCGGCGACGATGTTGACCAGCGAGATCCGCGAGTTGACCTTGACGAGGGTGAGCTCGGCCGGGGCGACCCGGGGGATGACCGCGCTGCGCGCCACCCCGAAGCCGCGGGAGAGCACGAGCAGGCCGAGGGCGAGCGGGTAGACGGCCAGCCCGTGCAGGGCCCCGGCAAGTTGCCAGGCCAGCAGGCCTCGGCCCAGGCAGATGGCGGCGAGCGCCGTGCGCCGGCCGTGCGCGACCCGGTCGAGCAGCGGCCCGATGACCGGTGCCAGCAGGGCGAAGGGCACCATGGTGATGAGCAGGTAGAGGGCGACCTTCGACCGGGCCTCCCCCGAGGGCACGGAGAAGAACAGCGACCCGGCCAGTGCGACCGTCACCAGCGCGTCGCCGGCGGCGTTGACGAAGGACAGTTCGGTGAGGGCGGACAGTCCGGTCCGGTCGGCACCGTCCCCGCGCACGCTCGACCGCAACCTTCGCAGGTTGTTCGAGACCGTGCTGCCCAGGTTCACCATGCCGAGTGTCCTCGTCCCTGGCCTGCGCTCCTACGACCACGTCGGGCGGTGCGAGTGTCCGTGGGTGAGAATACGTTGCGTGGATGCTCCCGAGGTCCGTTCCGCCACGACCGAGCCGCCGGATCCATCCGTTACCCTCGGTGCGGATTCGGTGCCGGACGCTGCGCAGGCGGCCGGCGCGGAACACGCGGAACACATGGCGGGTGCAACGGCCCAGGGCAGCGCGGAGGTCCCAGACGTGACAACGGTGACAACGGCTCCGGCGACGGACGCCGACGCGCCGCCGCGGCGGACGCGACCCCGGGCGTCGTCAGCCCCCACCACCGCGGCGCCGCCGCCCGACGTGAGCATCGCCACCGAGGCGGTCGCCGACCCGGCGGCGGTCGCGACCGCCCGGTCCCGGGTGGCCCGCACGTCGCGGGAGCCGGCGGTGGACGCGGTGTGCGCGGCCGCCGTGGACGTGGCCCGCGCGGCCGCGGTCGAGCAGGCGGGTGCCGAGGACGAGGTCGGCGAGCATCTCGGCATCGAGGCCGAGGGGGACCGGATCGTGCTGCACCGCTTTGCCTGCACCTCGCCCGCCTACCCGGGCTGGGCGTGGACGGTCGTCGTCACCCGGGCCTCGCGGGTGCGCAAGGTCACGGTCGACGACGTGGTGCTGATGCCGGGCGAGGGCGCGCTGCTCGCCCCGGCGTGGGTGCCGTGGTCGGAGCGGCTGCGGCCGGGCGATGTCGGGGTCGGCGACCTGCTGCCCACGGCGATCGACGATCCCCGGCTCGCGCTGCGCGTCGAGGACGTCGAGGAGCTCCTCGACACCGACGACTACTTCGAGCTCGGTCTGGGCCGAGCCCGGGTGCTGTCCGTCACCGGTCGGGAGGAGGCGGTCGAGCGCTGGTACGCCGGCGACGCCGGGCCGGACGCCTCGATCGCCAAGGTCGCCCCGGCCTCGTGCCTGACCTGCGGCTTCCATGTCCGTCTCGCGGGCGCGCTCGGCCGCATGTTCGGCGCCTGCGCCAACGAGCTGGCCCCCGACGACGGTCGGGTCACCGCCATCGATCACGGCTGCGGGGCGCACTCCGAGGCGCTGGTGGCGCCGTCGGCGCATCCGGAACCGATCGTCTTCGACGAGGACCCCTCCGACCTGGAGCCGACGGACGTCGAGCTGATCGGCGTCGCCGCCCACAGCCCCGGCTCGGTGGCGGACGCCGAGCCGGGGGAGCTGGCCGAGGACGGCGCCGACCCCGAGCCCTACGGCCACTCCTGACCGCCTGCTAGGCGGTGCGGCCGAACAGGGCGGGCAGGGTGCCCTCGTGGGCGTCCCGCAGCTCGTCGAGGCCGACGCGCAGCACGTCCTGCACGTCGAGCGTGTCGCCGTCGACCACGCCGATGCGCCGCCAGGGCAGGCCGCGCACCGTGCACATGTCCGTGAAGCGCAGCTCCTCCGAGCGCGGCACGGCGACGACGGCGCGCCCGGCCGACTCGCTGAACAGCTCGACGAACGGGTCGGCGTCGGCACCCAGCACGATCCGTGCGCCGCGGCCACCGCGCAGGCACGACTCGACGAGGGCCTGCGCGAGTCCGCCCTCGGACAGGTCGTGGGCGGCGGTGAGCATGCCGTCGCGGGAACCGGCGACGAGGACCTCCCCGAGCAGCTTCTCCCGGGCGAAGTCGACCGCCGGCGGCTGCCCGCCGAGGTGGCGGTGCGTCACCCAGGCCCACTCGGACCCGCCGAACTCGTCGGCGGTCTCGCCGAGCAGGATCAGCGCGTCCCCCTCGTCGGTGAACCCGATCGGGGTGCGCCGGGCGACGTCGTCGAACAGGCCCAGCACCCCGATCACCGGCGTCGGGTGGATCGGCGCGGCGCCCGTCTGGTTGTAGAACGAGACGTTGCCGCCGGTGACCGGCAGGCCGAGGCGCCGGCAGCCCTCGGCGAGGCCCGCGCACGCCTGCGCGAACTGCCACATCACCTCGGGATCCTCGGGGGAGCCGAAGTTCAGGCAGTTCGTCACGGCGATCGGCACCGACCCGGCGGCGCTGACGTTGCGGCATGCCTCGGCGAGGGCGAGCTGCGCGCCGGTGAACGGGTCGAGCCGGGCGTAGCGCCCGTTGCCGTCGGTGGCCAGTGCGATGCCGAGCCCGGTCGACTCGGACAGTCGCAGCACCCCGGCGTCCTCCGGTTGGGCGAGGACCGTGGCGGCCTGCACGTACCGGTCGTACTGGTCGGTCACCCAGGCCCGGGAGCACAGGTTGGGGGAGGCGATCATCCGCAGCAGGGTCTCGCGAAGTTCCGCCGCCGTGGTCGGCCGGGCGAGTCGGGCCGCCGTCGGAGCGTCCGCCCGGACCAGGTCGAGGTCGGCGGGGCGGCGTAGGGGGCGCTCGTAGACGGGGCCCTCGTCGGCGAGCGAGCCGGGTGGCACGTCGACGACGACCTCGCCGTGCCAGCGCACGATCAGCCGACCGGTGTCGGTGACCGTGCCGATCCTGGTCGCCAGCACCCCCCAGCGCTCGGCGAGGGCGAGGACCTCGGGCAGCGCCTCGGGCGTGACGATCGCGAGCATCCGCTCCTGGGACTCGCTGGCGAGCACCTCGTGGGCGGCCATCGACGGCTCGCGCAGCGGCACCAGGTCCAGATCGACGTCCATGCCGCCGGGTTGGCCGGTGGCCAGGCCCGCCGCCGTCGTCTCCGTCAGCGCACAGGTCAGCCCGGCGCCGCCGAGGTCCTGGATGCCGGTGACGAGCCCGCGGTCGAACAGCTCCAGGCAGGACTCGATCAGGATCTTTTCCGTGAACGGGTCGCCGACCTGCACCGACGGCCGCCGGGCCGGGCCGCCGCCCTCGTCGAAGGTCGCCGACGCAAGCACGGACACGCCGCCGATCCCGTCCCGGCCGGTCTTCGCGCCCAGCAGGACCACGGCGTTGCCGACCCCGGTGGCCGCCGAGGTCTGCACCCGGCCGACCGGCATCACGCCGACGCAGAGCGCGTTGACCAGCGGGTTGCCGGCGTAGGTCGGGTCGAACACGACCTCGCCGCCGATGGTGGGCAGGCCGAGGCAGTTGCCGTAGCCACCGATGCCGGCGACGACCCCGGGCAGCGTGCGCGCCGTGTCGGGCGCGTCGGCGTCGCCGAAGCGCAGCGGGTCGAGCACCGCGATCGGCCGGGCCCCCATGGTCAGGATGTCGCGGACGATGCCCCCGACGCCGGTCGCCGCCCCCTGGTAGGGCTCGACGAAGCTCGGATGGTTGTGTGACTCGATCTTGAAGGTGACGGCCAGGCCCTCGCCGACGTCGACGACACCGGCGTTCTCCCCCATGCCGACGAGCAGCCGGTCGGTGGCCGGGGTGTCCCGGAACTGCCGCAGATGGACCTTGGAGGACTTGTAGGAGCAGTGCTCGCTCCACATCACCGAGTACATCGCCAGCTCGGCGTCGCTGGGTCGCCGGCCGAGGGTCGCCACGATCCGGGCGTACTCGTCGTCGGTGAGTCCCAGCTCGCGGTACGGCTGCTCGGCGGTGCCGGTGGCACCGGACGTCGCGCTGCCAGTGGTCTCGGAGGTGGCCGCCGGGGCGGTCGGGTTGCCGGTCACCCCCCCATCCTCGCGGATTCCGCCAGCTCGCGGCCCCTGTGCCCGGACACCGGCCCCGCGCGCCCGGCGTGGCATGGGCCACTGCGACCCGGCGGGCGCGCCCCACCACCGCGCCGGCGCCCGCGAAGGGCGGCGCGGCGGTGGGGTGACCGGGGTGCGGCTAGCTGAGCAGGCCCTTGCTCCTGAGGTACTCCTTGGCGACGTCGGCGGGCTTCTCCCGCTGCGCGTCGACCTTCTTGTTCAGTTCGGCCAGGTCGGCGGTGGTGAGTACCGGTGCCAGCTTGTTCAGCGCCGCCGAGATCTGCGGCGTCAGCGACTTCGTGTTCACGATCGGCACGAGGTTGTCCGCGTTCTGGAGCTTCCTGTCGTCCGTCAGCACCACGAGGTCGTAGTCGGAGACGGTCGCGTCGGTGGTGAGGACCAGGCCGAGCTGCGCCGTGCCGTCCTTGACCGCGGCCTTCGTCTGCGGCGTGTCGACCCCGGTCTTGACGATCTCGCTGATCTTGATGCCGTAGGTCTTCTCCAGGCCGGGCTGGCAGAACGGCCGGCTCTCGCACTCGGGGCCGGCGGCGATCTTCACCGTCTGGCCGCTGGCGCCCAGGTCGGACAGCGTCTTGAGGTTGTGCTGGGTGGCGAACGACTTGCTGACGGCGAAGGCGTTCTGGTCGACGGCGTCGGCCGGGTCGAGCACCGTCAGGCCGAGCCCGGTGGCGAGCGGGCGCAGCGCGGCCAGCGACTTCTGCAGGTCCGGCGAGGAGACCGAGGCCGCGTCCGGACCGTGGACCTTGGAGTTGAGCAGGTCGGCGTAGGTCGCGACGTACTGCGGCATCGCGTCGACCGTGCCCTTCTCCAGCGACGACTGCGCGAGCTCGGTCTGCTGCACCGAGGTCCGCTCGACCTTGTAGCCGGCCTTCTCCAGGACCGCCGCGTACATCTCCGCAAGGATCTTGCTCTCGGTGAAGCCGGCGTCGGCGACCGTGAGCGAGCCCCCGGCCGAGGTCGTCGCGCTGGCCCCGGCGGCGCCGCTGCTGCCGCCGTCCGAGTCGGAGCCGCAGGCCGCGGCGGTCAGCGCGAGGGCGACCAGCGCGGCCAGACCCGCGACCACGCGGCGCGGACGCCCGCCGTGGCGGTGACCGGCTGTGGCGCCGCGGTGCAGCCGGCCCCACGGGGCGCGTCGGCTCCCTGGTTCGCGTCGGCTCCGCGACTCGCTCGGTGCTGTTGCATCAGTCACGTTCGAGGACCCCACCGTTCATCTTCGACTGCTCTCCCTGATCATCGGGCGCGTGCCTGGTGGCCCCCGACCGTCCCCACCCTCGCACCCCGGTCCGACAACTTCCGGACGTCCGGGACACGCTCCTCCGGGTCAGGGAGCCTCCGCAACCGGAAAAGACACAAGTAACAGCGCCAAGGTGGACAATCGGTCACGCAGCCGATTCGAGTCCGGTACCGAGGCGTAGGAGATGCCCAACCAAGCTGTACGGGGTGCCGTACGGACATGTGCCCTGGTCGAGTCGCCGCTGCCCCATCGAGGTCCTTGCGCGGGGCTCAGCGGGCTCAGCGGGCTTCAGCGGGTTCTGGGAGTCCGGGCGGTCGACACGGCGCGGGTCAGGACGAGCAGGAGGCCGTCCACGCCGAGCGCGAGCACGGCCACGAGGATCGCGCCGCCGACGACCTCGGGGCGGCGGTTGTTGGCCAGGCCGTCGACGACGAAGCGGCCGAGCCCGCCGCCGCCGATCAGCGCCGCGATCGTCGCCGTCGCCACCACCTGCACCGCGGCCAGGCGCAGGCCAAGCATGATCATCGGTAGGGCCAGCGGGAGCTCGACCCGGCGCAGGAGCTGGCCGCCGGACATGCCCATGCCCCGGGCGGCCTCCTTCGCCCCCGCGTCGACCTCCTGCATCCCCACGTAGCTGTTGGTGACCAGCGGAGCGATCGCGAAGAGGGTGAGCGCGACGACGGTGGTCGTGTCGCCGATGCCGAGCGGTCCGATCGCCAGCAGGACGAGCACGGCGAACGTCGGCACCGCCCGTCCGATGTTGGAGACGTTGATGGCCAGCGTGCCGCCCCGACCGAGGTGGCCCAGGCCGATCCCGACCGGCAGGGCGACCGCGCAGGCGATGCCCACCGAGGCGCCGGTGAGCAGCAGGTGCTCGCCGAGGCGGTGGGCGATGCCCTCGTCGCCGCGCCAGCTCGCGCCGGTGGTGAGCCAGTCGAACGCGCTGCCGAGGGTGCTCATACGGCGGTCCCTTGCGGATGCTGCGGGTTCGCGGCGGACGGCGGGCCGACCGCCCGGCCCGCGCGGGTCCGGCGGCCATGGCGCCACGGGGTCAGCAACCACTGCAGGCCGACGAGCAGCAGGTCGGCGACGACCGCCAGCGCCACGCACAGCACCGAGGCGGTCAGCACCTCCGACTTGAACGAGCTGGTCAGGCCGTCGTAGATGAGATCGCCCAGCCCGCCGTGGCCGATCGTCGCCCCGACGGTGACCAGCGCGATCGTCGAGACCGTCGCGACCCGGATCGCGGCCATGATCGAGGGCAGGGCGAGCGGGATCTCCACGGTGACCAGCAGCCGCAGCGGGCCGTAGCCCATGCCCCGGGCGGCGTCGCGCACGTCCGCCGGCACGGCGTCGAGCCCGGCGAGCAGCCCGCGGAAGAGGATGACCAGCGTGTACGCGACCAGCCCGATCCGCACCGTGGTCGTGGACAGGCCGGTGACGGGCAGCAGCAGCGCGAAGAACGCCAGCGACGGCACCGTGTACAGGATGCTCGCCAGCCCGCTGATCCAGGCGACGGCGAACCGCCAGCGCCGGGCGAGCAGGACCAGCGGCACCGCGATCACCAGCCCGATCGCCACCGCGCTCAGCGTGAGGCTGACGTGCTCGCGCAGCGCCGCGGACAGCTCGTCCGAGCGGGTCTCGACGTAATCTCCGCAGATCCAGGCGTTCCGTTCGAGACAGCTCCCGGACGCGACGATGGTCACCGAAGCACCGTAACCGGTACGGAGGACTCGACGCCCATGACGACCGTGGAATCGACGACCGCGGCGGACCCGATGATCTCGTTGCGCGGGGTGGGCAAGCGCTATCCGGACGGCACGGTCGCGGTCGCGGACCTCTCCCTCGACGTGCCCGCCGGCGAGCTGCTGTGCCTGGTGGGCCCGTCCGGCTGCGGCAAGACCACGACCATGAAGATGATCAATCGGCTGGTGGAGCCGACGTCCGGGCACATCCTGGTGGCCGGCGAGGACGTGGCCCGCACCGACCCGGTGCGGCTGCGCCGGCGCATCGGCTACGTCATCCAGCAGATCGGCCTGTTCCCGCACCTGACGGTGCACGCGAACGTCGGCACCGTGCCGCGGATGCTGGGCTGGGACCGTGCCCGCATCCGTGCGCGGGTGGACGCGATGCTCGATCTGGTCGGCCTCGATCCGGCCACGATGGGCAGGCGCTACCCGCACGAGCTGTCCGGCGGGCAGCAGCAGCGGGTCGGCGTCGCGCGGGCGCTGGCCGCCGATCCGCCGGTGCTGCTCATGGACGAGCCCTTCTCCGCGATCGACCCGATCGCGCGGGACCGGCTGCAGGCGGAGTTCCTGCGGCTGCAGCGGGAGATCCGCAAGACGGTGGTGTTCGTCACCCACGACCTGGACGAGGCGATCCGGCTCGGTGACCGGATCGCGGTGTTCCGCCAGGGCGGTCACCTGGAGCAGATCGACCCGCCCGCATCCTCGGCCGCCCGGCCACCGACTTCGTCGCCGGCTTCACCGGTTCCGACCGGGCGTTGCGGCGGCTGTCGGTGACCACGCTGCGCCGGGAGGATCTCGAACCGCCCCGACCCGGCGGGCACCGGCCGGGCGGGATCGAGGTGGGGGCGTCCCTGCGGGAGGCGCTGTCCGCGCTGCTGGCGCAGGACAGCGGCGCGCTCGACGTCCACGCCGACGGCGAGCTGGTCGGCGTGCTCACGCCGGCGGCCTTGCATACGGCGCTGCGCCGGTCGGTGGCGCGGGACGACGAGCCCGCCGACGAGCTCGCATCCGAGCTCTAGTAGCCCGCCGGGTCGGGTGCAGCCGGCCGCGCCCGCCGCGCCCGGTCTCGGGCCGGTGTGACCGGCGGGCCGCCTCAGGCGCGGGCGAGCAGGCCGGTCAGCACCGAGGTGAACATGCGCAGCCCGTCCAGGCCCGAGCCGGTCAGCTCGTCGACGGCGTGTTCCGGGTGAGGCATGAGGCCCATGATCGTGCGCTCGGCGTTGCAGACCCCGGCGATGTCGTCGGCCGAGCCGTTGGGGTTGCCGCCGAGGTAACGCAGGACGATCCGGTCCTGCGCAGCCAGCTCGGCGAGCACCTCGGGGCTCGCCACGAAGCGGCCGTCACCGTGCTTGACGGGGATGACGATCTCCTCGCCGGCCTGGTAGTCGCGCGTCCACGCCGTCGCCGTGGTCTCGACCCGCAGCCGCTGGTCGCGGCAGACGAAGTGCAGCCCGGCGTTGCGGGTCAGCGCGCCCGGCAGCAGGCCGGCCTCGCACAGCACCTGGAAGCCGTTGCAGATGCCCAGCGTGGGCAGGCCGTCGGCGGCCGCGGCGACGAGGGCCGCGACCATCGGGGAGAACCGGGCGATCGCGCCGGCGCGCAGGTAGTCCCCGTAGGAGAAGCCGCCGGGCAGGATGACGGCGTCGACCCCGGCGAGGTCGTCGTCGCCGTGCCAGAGGGCGACCGGCTCGGCGCCGGCGGCCCGCACGGCGAGCGCCGCGTCCCGGTCGTCGAGCGAACCCGGGAAGGTGACGACCCCGATCCTGGCCGTCGTCCTGGTCGCGTCGGTCCTCACCGCATCCATCCCGGCACCCACCCAGCCCCCGCTCGCCGTCAACTTCCGCCAGCTTCCGTCAACTAGCGTCAGGGTAGCCGCTTCCCCCGCGCGGGAAGGCCGGTCGAACGCCCACGCGGTGACCGTGGGTGGGTTGGGGTGGGGTCAGACGGGTTCGTCGGCGGCCTTCGGCGGGTGGGGGGTGCCCCACGGGCCGGTCGCCCTGCGTGCCCGGGCCAGCTGCGCACCCGGGGCGCTCTCCTCCCAGGCCAGTACCTTCTCCAGGTGGACGCGGGTACCCCGATGTGGGCCCTCGACGCGGTGGAACTGGACGCGGTCCATGAGCGCCCGCATCAGGAAGATTCCCCGCCCCTGCTCCGGGACGTTCTCCGGCGCCGTGCCGTCCGGGGTCGGGCGGGTCGCCCGGTCCGGATCGAACACGCTCTCGAAGGTGCTGTCCAGGCCGCCGCCGCGGTCGCTCACCTCGATGACGGCCACCTCGTTGTCGACGCCGACCGACACCTCGTACTCGTCCTCGATCTGGGCATGGAGAAGAACATTCGCACATGCCTCCGTCAACGCAAGCTCAACATCATCGATGCATTCCTGGGATACCCCGAGAACCTTTAGCGACTGCGTACAGATTCGTCTAACCACCGGTATGGAGATCTCATCGCGAGGCAACGACAGGCTTAGTTTGATCTCCATGTCGGCTGGTGTACCCCCCGCGAGCAACGTCAATCGACCCTGGTAGACGAACATTCTCGGAAGTGCGTCACACCGTTGCGGATCATCGGAGTCGCTCGGCGATCGCCCGGCCCAACCCGGTGCCCGAGAGCCAGGCATTCTCGATCTTCGGGCGGCCCCATCCGTCGCCCGCGAGGCCGATTCCATTGTCGGACAGGTGGAACGGTTGCTCGTGCGGGCGCTGCGGCCGGGCGAACGTCCACCGCTGCACGTACATCCACCGGGGCTGCTCCGGGATGGCGAGCAGCCGCCGCAGCGACTCGATGAGCGCGGGGCCGGCCGTGGCCGGCTCGGTCAGCCGCGGCCGGGCGAACCCGGCCGTCGAGTGCGCCACCAGGACGGGCGCGTTGTCCCCGCGGCGGCGCCCGTCGTCGGCGATCCACTCGATCGTGTCGTCGTCGTGCACGAAGGCGCCGTCCATGGGCGCCCAGCAGCGGTGCGACCAGCCCGCGAGCAGCGCCAGCGCGGGCGACCAGGGCCGGTCGGCGACCAGGGCGCGTTCCTCGGTGAAGGCCTCGTCGAGGTGGCGCACCGCCTGCGGATCGGGCATGGCCAGCACCACCGCGTCCACCGGCTCGCCGTCGACGAGCGGGCCCGGGGTGACCCGGACGATCGGGGCGGACTGCGTCACGCTGACCCCGGCGCGGGACGCGAGGTCCGCGACCAGGGACCGCAGCCCGCGGGGCGCGGCGTAGCGCAGCGGCCCCGGTTCGGCCGCGGTCAGCGTCGCGTCCGGCCCGCTGATCACCGACATCCGCCGGGTCCACAGCCGCACCGTGCCCCGGGCCGTCCAGTCGTCCACGACCTCGGCGAACTCGGGTGCGGTGACGGTGAAGTAGGAAGCGCCGGAGTCCACGATCCGCCCGTCAATCCACCGAGAGGCCATCCGGCCGCCGATCACCCGGCCCCGGTCCCGGACCTCCACCGTGATTCCTCGCGCTTGCAGCACACTGGCACAGGCGATTCCCGCAATTCCACCGCCGGCCACGACGACCTTTGCCACCAAGCCCCCCGTTGTCTCGACATCGACGCTGGCCGGCTCGCGGGAAAACCCCCATTCTCCGCCCCGGGATGTCGCTTTCGTGGGATCGCGGGGTCCGACCGGGCGGCGCAGGCGAGCCGAGCACGGCGATCATCTCCGCGCACCCGCCGGGAGCGCCCCGGCGGACAGGCACCATCATCGTGCCTGTCGACCCCGAGGCCCGGGTACGGCCGGTGCCGGCTTGACGGGACAACACCCAGGGTGGATGGGGGTTCTCCCGGAATGCGCGGGCGGGGTGCCGCCGCGGCGCCCGGCGTTCCCGCCTCGCGCCGCTCATGGCCTAGCCTTACCCCGAATCCAGCCGTACCCAGCCCATGCCCACGACCGTGCGTGACGGTCATGACCTCAGGAGCCCGCGATCGCACGTCGACCCGCACCCCAGCGTCCGGGCGCCCGCCCCTCCTCTCGCCTCGCGGCCGGTTCGACCCCCGCCGCCCGCCGCCGTCCCTCCGGGCCGGGGCCCGGCTCGACCGGCTCGGCCGATCCGACCGGCGCGACCGGCGTTGTCGGGCCGCGGGAACCCTGCCCCTGTGGCTCCGGGCGTCGCTACAAGGCGTGCCACGGCGAGCGGCGGCGGCCGGCGCCGGTACTGCGGCCCTTCCTCGGCCGCCGGGACGAGCCCGACCTGGTCGCGTTGCGAGAGCTGGTGCCGAGCGCGACCGCCCCGGTGATCCTCTCGGCCGACCATCTCGCCAAGCATCCCGAGCACGCCGAGAGGCGCATCACGCTCTGCACGATGCTGCCGCAGGCGGCGCCGGCACTGGTCCGCGAGGACGGGGAGATCCTCGTCGCGATGCAGACCGCGCTACCCGGGTTGGACCCGTCCCGGGACATCGCCGGGGCGCTGCTCGCCGCGCTCGACGCCGACCCGGGCAACGTGGTGGACGTCCCGGCGGCCTCGTCGCCGCGCCTGGTCGAGCAGCGGCCGGACGGGCTGGCCGGGCTGCCCCGGCTCACCGACCTGCTCGACCCCGCTCCCCTGGAGATCACCGTCCATTCCGGCTTCGGGTGGTGGCTGCCGCCGTCGGACGACGACAGCGGGCCCAACCAGGAGGTGGCGGCGATGCTGGAGCGCGCCAACGCCACCGTGGTACCCACCGTGCGGCTGTCCGCCGTGCCCGCCGCCTACTGGTGTCACCCGAGCGACCGGTGGCATCTGCGCTGGGCGCTGCCCCTGGCCGCGCCGGCCGGAGCGGCCTCGGGCGCGGCGGCCACGGACCCGGCGGCCACGGACCCGGCGGCCACGGGCGCGGCGGACACCGGCGACGCCGCCCGTTCGGAGGAGGCGTTGCTGGACGCCCTCGCCCGGCTGGCCGCGGCCGAGCGGCTGACCGTCGGTCCGGGAACCCGGTTCGTCGGCTTCTTCCGGGCCGACGGCCTCGTCATCCCGGTCTGGGATCTCGCCACGGACACCGCGGCCGAGCGCTGCGAGGAGCCCGCCGCCGCGCTGGCGCTCGCCTACCGGGAGGCGCTCGCGGACCCGACCCCGCTCACCGCGCCGGAGCGCCGGGTCCGGGCCGGTCTCGTCGGCCGCAGCCTCACCCTGCGCTGAGGCGGGCCGTGGTCCGACAGGAGGGGATTGCGGTGGGCACGAGCGACAGGCCGGACAGCACGAGCGACAGGCCGGACAGCACGTTCGACGTCATCGTCGTCGGGGCGGGCCCCGCCGGGGGCAGCGCGGCGCGGGCGGCGGCGGCCGCCGGGGCCCGGGTCTGCGTCCTCGAACGGTCGTCGATGCCGCGCTACAAGACCTGCGGGGGCGGCCTGGTCGGCCTGTCGACCGACCTTGTCGGCATCGATCTGGCCGGCCTGGTCCGCGCCACGGTCAGCTCGCTGACCATGACCCTGGACGGCCGGTACACGGTCAGCCGCGGCCAGCCGGACGCGCCGCCCTGGCTGTCCATGGTGATGCGGGCCGACCTGGACGCCGCGCTGCTGGCCGAGGCCGAGGCGGCGGGCGCGGTCGTGCGGACCGGCGTGCAGGTGCTGGGCCTGCGCGAGGCGGCCGATGTGGCCGAGGCGGCCGATGTGGCCGATTCGGCCGACCGGCGGGCGGGCGCCGCGGTGCTCGGGGCCGACGACGGCTGGGTGCACGTCCGGGTGCGCGGCGGCGCCGACCTGCGGGCCCGGGTCGTGATCGGGGCGGACGGCGCCTCGGGGCGCTGCGGCACCCACGTCGGGGTCCGGTGCGATCAGATCGACGTCGGCCTGGAGGGTGAGTTCGTCGTGGACGCCGCGCTCGCCGATCGGTGGGCCGGCCGCATGCTGCTCGACTGGGGCCCGGTGCCCGGCTCCTACGGCTGGCTGTTCCCCAAGGGGCGCGTGCTGACGGTGGGGGTGATCGGCGACCGGGCCAGGGGCGCCGCCCTGCGCGGCTACTACGAGCGGTTCGTCGCGCGGCTCGGGCTCGCGGGCGTCCCCCGCCAGCACGACTCCGGCCACCTCACCCGGGTCCGGGCCGTCGACTCCCCACTGCGCCGTGGCCGGGTCCTCGTCGTCGGGGACGCCGCCGGCCTGCTCGACCCGTGGACCCGGGAGGGCATCTCGTTCGCGCTGCGTTCGGGCCGGCTCGCCGGGGAGGCGGCGGCGGGCGCAGTCGGTGCCCCCGGCGCCGCCGGGCCCGTCGGCTCGGCCGCCCTGGACGCCTACCCGGCTCGCGTCGAGGCGACTCTGGGGCCGGAGATGGCGGCGGGCCGCGAGGTGCTCGGCGCGTTCACCCGGCGGCCGGGGGTGATGCACGCACTCATGGCGGGCCCGGGCACCTTCGGCCTGTTCACCCGCCTCATCGAGGGCCGCACGACGGTCGCCCGCCAGCTGCGGCGCCCCGGTGTCCGCGCCGCGGTGGCGGCGTTGGGCCGCTGAGCTCGGGGCGGCCCCGGCTCAACGGAGGTCGCTGCCGCGCTCCTCGCCGAAGCGTTCGGCAACGGCTCCCGCGATCTCCCGGTAGGCCGTCCGGGTCTCCCGCTTCAGGTCCGACAGCACGATCCGCCCGCCGTCGGCCAGGTGCGGGTCGAAGGGGACCTGCACCACGCGCCGGGTCCGCGCCTCGAAGTGGCGGGCGAGAGCGTCGACGTCGACCCGTTCGCCCTGCGCCGGGAACATCGAGATCACCGCGACCGCCTCGCGAACGTGATCGGCGTACCCGTGCGCGTCCAGCCAGTCCAGCGTGGCGCTCGCGCTGGAGCCGCCGTCCGCCGTCGCGCTGCTCACGATCACCAGGGTGTCGGCGAGCTCCAGCACCCCGTGCATGGCGCTGTGCAGGATGCCCGTCCCGCAGTCCGTGAGCAGGATCGAGTAGTGCCGCTGGAGCAGATCGTCCACGGCCCGGTAGTCGTCGGCGCCGAAGGTGTCGGACAGCTCCGGGTCGTTGGCGGAGGCCAGCACCTCCAGCCGCGAGTCGGCCTGGGACAGGTACTTGCGAACGTCCACGTACCGGTGCAGGCGCGGGGCATCTTCCAGCAGCTCCCGCACGGTGTGCGCGGAGGTGCGCGGCACCTTCGAGCCGAGGGTGCCGCGGTCGGGGTTCGCGTCGATCGCCACCACCCGGTCACCCCGCAGGCTGGCCAGGGTCGATCCGACCGCCACCGTCGTCGTGGTCTTGCCGACCCCGCCCTTGAGGGACAGCACCGCGATCCGGTGGCAGTCCAGCAGCGGCGTGCGGATGCGGGCGAGCTGCCGGCGATCGCGGACCTCGTCGGGCGACGGCCCGGGATTCACCGCGCCGGCCGACACCTGGTACACGAGCTTGCGCCAACCGCGGGAGGCCGTCTGCGGCGGCGGGGGCAGCAGGGCGCTGGTGAGCAGCCCGGCGCGGCCACCCGCGTCGCGTGGCCCCGGCTGCGCGACGGTCGGCCGGCGGGTCTCGCCCGGCGTCGTCCCGGTGGACGGGTGTTCCCCGGACGGATACGGGTCGGACCCGTCCGCCCGGTGCCGTCGGGTCTGGCCGAGGGGGGCCTCGCCGTCCGGATACGGGACGTAGGGAGCGGCCGAGACCGACGGAGCGTCGTCCGGGTAGGGGTCGTAGTCCGCCCGCGATCCACGGCCGGCTCGCGCCCCGCGGCTCGACCACGTCCCACCGTCCTGGCGGCCGGCTGAGTCCTGGCGGTGCCCGCGGTCCGGACGGATCTCCGCATCCCGGCGGGGGCCGACGTCCTGGGCGGGGTGGCGGCGCTCGCGGTGGGGGCCGCGGTCCGGCCGGGGTTCCTGGTCCGGCCGCGCCCGGGACTCCCGGTCGGTGCGGGGCGTGTGGTCGGTGCGGGACTCCTGGTCGGTCTGGGGGGCCTGGTTGATCTGGGGGCCTTGGTTGATCTGGGGGGCCTGGCCGGTGCGGGGCGGCTGGGCGGTGCGCAGCGGCTGGTCGGTGCGGGCGCCGCGGTGACGTCCGGAACCGGTGCTCCGCTGGGCGCGCTGCCGGTCGGCATCCGTCGGGCGGCTCGCCCGGCGGTAGGAACCGTCGTCGGGATACGGGGTCGACCCCTGCGGCGGGCCGACCGGTGCCCGCCCGGCACCGTACGGCGCACCGTCGACGGGCGGCGGGGTGGGGAGGGCGCCGCCGCGGCCGAGCGCCTCCTGCCGGATGACGCGGCGATGACTGTCCACGCGCGGCGCCGGCCGGGGCGCGTCGCGGCCGGGCATGTCGCGGGCCGGTATCTCGCGGCGGGGCATGTCGAGGCCGGGTAGGTCGTGGCCGGGTGGGTCGGCCGGCCGGCCCTGGTGGGCCCAGCCCGGGTGGGGCGGCTGCGCGGGCGGGCGGTGCTGGCGCGTCTCGCCCGGGTGCGGGGCCTCGGGTGCCGGGAGCCGGCGCCGGGGGTCGGGCCCGGGACCGCGGCCCTCGCGGCCCACCGAGGCCGCGGGGTCCACTGGCGCTGGCCGGTGGCGGGCCGGTGACACGGTGGGGTCGCGCAGCCAGGAGGGGACGCGCCCCGGCGGGGCAGGAAGCGCCGCCGGCCCGGTGAGCGGCCCACCGAGGGCGATCGCCTCGGTGGCCGTGCTGCCGGGTGGCGGAGCCGGGTACTCGGTCGAGGGGCGGTACCCGTCGAAGCGCTCGCCAGGGGGCGCGCCAGCACCGGTGCCGGCTGGGGGGAGGGACCCCGAACCGGCCGGACCGCCCAGGCGCTCGTCGCCGCGGATCACCGGAGTGGCGTAGCGCGCCGTGGGCGCGGCTGGCAGCGGTGGGGTGGGGGTGGGCGGCAGCGGCGGGGTGGGCGGCGCAGGGGCAGCCGGGGGCGGCGCGGCGGGCGGCTGTGCCCGGGGGCCGGGCGGGAGCGGCTCCGCCCGCCAGGCGCGGGTCTGCGCGGGTGGGGCCGACGGGTACGGCTGACCGAACGACCCGCCCGGGGCCAGCGGGAGGCGGTCGAGCAGCGGGTCGAACGTGCGTGTCTCGATCGGCAGCATCCGGCCGTTGCGGCTGGTCCCACCGGGTTGCGGGGCCGGATCGGGGGCCGGGCCGGGCTCGGCCTGGGGGATCGACGGCCAGGTGTCGGAGACAGCCGGCGGCGCCGCGTGACCGGCCCCTTCGGACGGCAGGGCGACCGCGTCACCGCCGCGCGGGGCAGCGTCGACCGACCAGCCCTGGCCCGCGGCGGGACCGGGGCCGGCGGTGCTCGCGGCGGACCACCCGGAACCGCCCGCTGCTCCTTGGCCCGGGAGCGGGGTTGCCGGCCAGGACGCCGGCCGCCGGCCCTGCGGCCAGGACGGATGCCCGGGTCCCGGCAGCGCGCTTCCGCCGGCCGGCCCGCGGGTCGAACCACGGACGGGCGACTGCGAGCGCCCAGGCTCGTCGACGGTCCACCCAGGCTCCTCGACGGTCCACCCAGGCTCCCCGACGGTCCACCCGGTGCCGCCGGCGGCCCACCCGGAGTCGCCGGCGGCCCACCCGGAGTCGCCCGCGACCAGCCTGGCATCGCCCTCGCGCCGCGCGGCGTCACCGCTGGTCCGCTCGGTGTCGGTCACACCGCCGACCTGGATGGCGCTGATCTCTCGCCCGTCGCCGTTCACGGCCGGACTCCCCGGGCGGCGCGGCCCAGGGCTGGATCTTCCGATCCGGGCTTTCCCTCCGCGATGTCCAAGGGTCTCCCCTCCGATCGGGCGAGCCGAGCCATGCGGCCGGGGCTGTCTGACGCCCGTGCGGGGGGACGGTACGTCGGTTCGAGGCGAGCTGAACCGACCGTCTGTGGCAGGACGTGGCCGGCCGGACGGGTCCGGCGGGTTGAACCAGAATGACATGCGGGAGGACGGACCGCACGGGCCGGTGTGTCCCATCCGTCGTGCCTCGCCCGTATCGCCTCGGCAACGCCCAGCTCGCGCGGTTCGAGAGCCGGGCGCTGCCCGGGATAAGCCGGACGAAGCTGGGCAGGGACACGACGATGCCATCGGGAACCCGCGGGATTCGCCGGGGGGCGCAGGCCGCCGCCCTGGCGTTCGTGATACTTGCGATCATGGTCGACGTCGGCTGGATGCCGGTGGTGGAGAACGACGCCGACGTCGCGGAGGCGCTCGGTCGGCTGGCGGCCACCACGGGATGGCTGGTGACGGCCCTGCGCTGGGTGAGCGAGATCTTCCACCCGACGGTCTTCCGGGTGATCGCGGCGGTCGGCGCCGCCGTGCTGTGGTGGCGTTCCGGCCGCGGTGGCGTGGGCCGGGCCGATCCTGCGGCCACCCGGCGACTGGCGGTGTTCACCCTGGTCACGGTCGGCGCCGGGGGCCTGCTGGTGACGGGGTTCAAGGACCTGATCGGGCGGGCCAGGCCGTCGTTCACCAATCCGGTGGCGCACGCCGCCGGGCTCAGCTTCCCCTCCGGGCACGCGCTCGGCGCGATGGTCGCCGCCGTCGTCTGCCTCGTCGCAGTCCGGGCCGTCACCGGTCGCCGGGCGCCGTGGCCCTGGTGGGTCGGGTGGGGCCTGATCGTCGCGCTGACCGGTTTCTCCCGGCTCGGGCTGGGGGTGCACTTCGTGTCCGACGTCGTCGGCGGCTACCTTCTCGGCGTCGCGTGGGCGCTGGGGATGGCGGCTCTGCTGCGTCCGTGGCAGCCGGGTGCACTCGCCGCCGGGCGCGCCGGGCCGGCGGGCCCGGCTTCGGGGGAGCAGGGTCACCGGTACGGTGACCAGCGGGCGTCGTGGTCCCGGTGGCGCAGGCTGTCGATCCGGATCCGGAACTGGGCCGCGACGGTCGCGCTGCTGGCCAGCACGGGCAGGACGCTGGTGACCAGCTTCAGCTCGCGCACGGCTCGCAGGACGGCATAGCCCTCCCAGGACGTGACATCGAAGCCGTACCCGCGGGCGAGGTCGCGGTGGGCCTGGGGATCGTGGCCGAACCGGCTGCGGCCGACCGCGACCGGCACGAGGTCCCATTCGGCCGGGCCGAGGCTCGTGGCGTCGAAGTCGCACATCAGTACCCGGCCGTCCGCCGCCCGGATCAGGTTGCCGAGGTGGGCGTCGCCGTGCACGACGACGGTGGGCAGGGCGTAGCGGACGTGATCGAGCGCCGCGGCGACGCGTTCGGTCATCCGTTCCAGGAACCGGCGGTCGGCGCCGGCCAACACCTCCGCGTCCGATAATCGGCGCCGGACGTCGTCGAGGGGGTCCCAGCGGGGCAGCGGTGGACTGGGCGGGTCGAGGGTGTGCAGGACGCGCAGCAGGGCGGCGAGGTCGCCGGTGTGCGGGGCCGGGCCGGCGGACGGTGCTCCGGCGGGCGTCGCGTCGATCCAGACGGTCGCGACGAAGCCACCGGCCTCGACCGGGGCGGGCACGCCGGGCAGGAGGCGGACGGCCGGGGCGCGCCGATCGGCCAGCCAGCCGGCAACACGGACGACCTTCGCCACCCGGTGCGTCATCGCGGCGGAACCGGTGATGCGCATGACCGCTCCCGCGCGGGGTAATCGGTACACCGCGTTCACCGTCCGTTTGACCAGGACGGCGCCGGCGTCGTCGAGCCCGGCGCGGGCGGCGAGCTCGGCCACCGCGCGACGGGTGGCTGCCGCCGTGAAACGGGCCCGCCGCGGCGGGCCGGGTGGATCGTGCCGAGCAGGACTGTCGTCGGCCATCGCCGCGGTCCTCCCGATCGAGGGACACCCCGGGTCGGGGTGCCCGATCAGACGGTCAGGCCCGGGGCGGTGACCGCACCCGGTCCGGGACGTTGCCCGGCGGCGGAGCGCTGCCATTCCCGGACGAGCAGCGCGAGGTCCCGGACCTCCCGCACCTCGCTGTGCGGACGGGTCGCGGACAGGAGCTGGTCGGCGCGCCCGGAAACGGAGGCGACCGTGCGTCCCCAGGAGATCTGGATGGCCTCGGTGGCCAGGTCGCACACCCGTTCGAGCTCCAGGCGGCCCTGGCGGGCGAGGGCGAGGGCGAGGTCCAGCCGGATGACCGAACGGAAGCCGGGGGCGTTCATCGCGTCGAGCTTCGGCAGGGCGAGTTCGGCGTGCTCCTGCGCCGCCTTCGGCCGGCCGAGCAGGCACAGCGCGGTGGTGGCGTTGTAGGACACCTCGACCGGGTTGAAGTTCTCGAAACTCGGCCCCGGCCGGCCCCACTGGTCCGGTGGGATCAGATCCGCCAGATCGTAGGCCTGGTCCAACGCCTGGGCGGCGCCGCGCACATCACCGAGGGCGGCCAGGGCACGGGCCACCTGGCAGGTGAGCCGCGCGCGCACGGGTCCGTCGCCGACGTGGGTCAGCCCGTCGCGGGCGAGGCGGAGGGCCTCGTCGGGGCGGCCGGCGTAGAACTCGTTGACCGCGGCGACTTCCCGGGCGGAGCCGCGCAGTGCCCCCTCCCCGGCGAGCCCCCCGGCCTGGAAACCGAGGGCGGTCAGCGACCGGGCGGTCTCGATGTCGCCGAGTTTGAAGGCCGCGTCGGCGCCGAGGACCGCGACCCGCCCGGTGAGCACGTCGCGGCGACGGGCGTCGCCGGTCGGCATCGAGCGGCGGCCGAGTCGTTCCAGCCCCCGGCGCAGGCGGGCGGTCTGGGCGAAGATGTGCGCCGGTGGGGTCGCCTCGTGGGCGTCGAGGAGGTCGCCGAGCATGTCGTCCGCCCGCTCCAGCGCAAGCTGGATGGGACTGGCCGCGAGGACGTCGGAGACCTCCATGATCTGGCCCTCGGCGAGGATCGCGGTCATCATCGCCGCGCCGGCGTAGCGGTGGAACTGGCGTCGGTCGGAGACGCCCGGGGCCGCGGGCCGCGCGGCCGGGGGTGCGGCGTCGGCGGGCGCGGGCCCGGCCGTGGTCGGCGCGAACGCGGCCGGGCCGCCGAACATCGTCAGGGACAGGGTGGCCGGATGCGTCGACGGCGCCGCGCACGACGGGTGCGGGCCACCCGCCGACCAGCCGGAACCGATCGGGCTCCCGCTCCCGATGGTGCTCCCGCTCCCGATGGTGCTCCCGGGGCCGACTGGATCCTGGCCGAACAGGGACGCGGCACGGGCCAGGTCCGCGAGGTCGTCCGCGGCCCAGAGCCGCTGGGCGGACGGCGCGCTGATGGGGCCGAGGTCGCACCGGTCGACCGGCGGCTGCGCGGGCGGCTCCGGCAGGTAGTCTTCCGGATGATCATCCGGGGGGGTGCGGGCCGGCGGGATGCTGATCGACTCGCTCGTCGCTCGCCGCACCGGGAGAGGGCCGGAGCGACCGGTCGGACCCGAGGACCCGTGGTCGGCTCCACGGCCCGGTGAAGATCCGCTCGACTGCGGCATGCCGCGCGTCCTTCCTTCCGAAGACATCACGGTCTGCGACCGTGTTGACAAGGTAGCGAGGGGCGAGGTCCGCTTCGAGGGGCAACCCGTCGGAAGCGCACAGTGAGACCACGCGATCTGACGGGTTCCGTGACCACCGGCTGCTCCGGCGGCGGTCCGGTCTGCTTCGGCGGTCGATGGCCGGCTGTTCCGGCGATCGCGCGGTGGCGACGCTGCCACCGGCCGATCACGCCGGTCGTGGTGACCCGGCTCTCCCGGTTCCTCGTTCTCGATAGTAGGAGGACCACTGCGCCGGAGGGTGACGATGAAGCAGCCGCAATGTGCCGGTCATTGTGGCTCTACGTGGTGTTTCTCCGAGGTTTCCACAATTGATCTTGTTGTGGCCGGCGGCTCTCGATCGCCTGGTGGGGCTGCGCCGAGACCGGTTCCGGCGGCCGCGGGAGAAGGAAATCACGTCCTGACCGGACCGAACGGTGAAGGATTGTGCAGGTGCCGTCGGAATCCGCCGGCCTTGCGTGGTGAGGCCGGATCGGTCGCCGGTGGCAACCGACCGTCGGTCTGCGCCAGAATGGGAACGAAGCGGCAATAGTTCGGAAATTATGACATTCGGTCATGGTTGCCGCTGCTGGGTGGGGTACAGAGGTGGTGCTCATCCGACCTGTGCCGCCGTCCATCGACGCCATCGGGTCGGTAGCCTCGGGATGATGGCGGATGCGGCCCAGCAGAACTCCCACTCCAGCAGGTCGCGCCGGGGGCGCGGACCGGCCCGGTCGACCGGGGCGCGCCGTGCCCGGTGACCAGGCGGCGCCCTGCGCGTCGGACCCGCTGATCGGCCCGCGGGCCGATCTACCCGCGGCCGAGGCGTCGGTGGCCCGCGAGCTCGAGGCCGTGGCCCACCGGGCGTGGCCGCCGCTGCGGCAGATCGAGATCGGCGGCTGGACGCTGCGGGCCTCCGCCGGCTCGTCCCGGCGCGGGAACTCGGTCTGGGCGCATGGCGGCGTGCCCGACGTGCCGGCCGCGCTGGCCGCGGTCACCGACTTCTACGCCGCCGCCGGCCTGCCGCCCACCTTCCAGCAGACCCCCGTCACCGAGCCGTCGCAGCTTGCCACCGTGCTCGACGCCGCCGGCTACGACGACACGGGGCCCACCGACGTGTGCGTGGCGCCGCTCGGGGCGCTGACGTCGACGTCGACATCGCCGTCGACATCGCCGTCGACATCGACCTCGCTCGCGGTGACCACGGCCCACGTGCCCGGCGACGCGTGGCTGCGGGTCGCCGGGCAGGTGCTCGCCACCTTCGACGGGCAGCGGGCCGGTACCCTCGCCGTGCTCTCGGCGCTGCGCCTGCCCACCGTCTATGTGACGCTGACCGTCGACGGTGCGCCGGTGGCGGTGGGCCGTGGTGTCGCCGACGATCGCTGGCTGGGCATCTACAGCATGGCGACGTTGCCCGCGGCCCGCGGCCGGGGCGCGGCGCGCCGCGTCGTCGCCGCGCTCGCGCAGTGGGCCGGGGCGCGCGGAGCCACGCACGCCTATCTCCAGGTTGAGGAGGTCAGCACCGTGGCCAGGGGTCTGTACGCCGATCTCGGCTTCCGGCCGGTCTACCGGTACTCCTACCGCCGGGCGCCGCTCTCGGCTGCCCGGGACCTGCCGGCTGCCCGGGACGGCGGGCCGGCGGGGACGGGGGTCGCGTGAGCGTCGACGACCTCCTCGAGCCGGATGGCCTCACCAGGGTGATGGGCGTCGTCAACGTCACGCCCGACTCGTTCTCCGACGGCGGCACGTTCCTCGACCCGGTGGACGCGGTGCGGGCCGGGCTGCGGATGGTGGACGAGGGTGCCGATCTCATCGACGTCGGCGGCGAGTCGACCCGGCCGGGCGCGTCCCGGGTGGTCGCCTCGGAGGAGATGCGCCGGGTGTTGCCGGTCGTCGCCGAGCTCGCCGCCGCCGGGGTACGGGTCAGCGTCGACACCAGCCGGGTCTCGGTGGCCGCCGCCGCCGTCGACGCGGGGGCGGTGCTGGTCAACGACGTCTCCGGCGGCTGCGACCCGGATCTGCTCGCCCTGGTGGCCGACCGCGGCGTTCACTATGTGCTCATGCATGCCCGCGGGCCCAGCGTCGACATGTCCAGCCGAGCCGTCTACGGCGACGTCGTCTCAGAGGTGATCGCCGAGCTCGCTGCGCGGCTGGAGGTGGTCGTCGCCGCCGGGGTCGCGCCGGAGCGAGTGATCCTCGACCCGGGAATCGGCTTCGCCAAGACGGCGGCGCACAACTGGGCGCTGTTGAACAACATCGACGCGTTCGCCGCCCTCGGCCGGCCGCTGCTGGTGGGCACGTCGCGCAAGTCCTTCCTCGGCACGGTCCTGGCCACCGGGGGCGCGCTGGCGCGCCCGAGCGACGAGCGCGACGACGCCACGCAGGCGACCACCGCGCTGTTGGCCGCCGCCGGTGTGTGGGCCGTGCGCGTGCACGCGGTGCGACCGGCGGCCGACGCGGTGCGCGTCGTGCGGGCATGGCGGCAGGGCGGTGCCGGGGACGCGGCGAGGACCGCGAGTCTGCCGGTGGTCGTGCCCGGCACCGCCGGCGGTTCGGCCGAGCACCGGCCGCGGCTGGGCACGGCGCCGCGGACCGGCGCCGGCCCGGCCCGGGGCACGGGCAGCAGCGGCGGCGGCAGCGTCGAGTCGGGGCCGAGTCGCCGGGCCCGACCCGCGGCCACGCCCGGCTGTGCGGGGGAGCGGGAGGTGCCGTGGTGAGCCCGGTGACGGACGGCTCGGAGCCGGGTCGGTCGGAGGCGGGCCGGTCGGAGGCGGGTCGGTCGGAGTTGGTCGGGGCCGGGCCTGGCGACGTGCCGCTGGACCGGATCACCCTGACCGGGTTGCGGGTCCGCGGCCACCACGGGGTGCTGGCCGCCGAACGGGAACTCGGCCAGGAGTTCGTCATCGACGCCGTCGTCTGGCTGGACGTCTCCGCGGCGGCGCGCGACGACGACGTCACCCGCACCGTCCACTACGGCGAGCTCGCCGAGACGCTCGCCGAGATCGTCGGCGGGCCGCCGGTGGATCTGATCGAGACCCTGGCCCTGCGTCTCGTCGCCGCCTGCCTGCGCGCTGACCGGGTGGTGCGCGCCGAGGTGACCGTGCACAAGCCGGCTGCGCCGATCCCGCTCCCCTTCAGGGATGTCGCCGTCACCGTGACCCGGGCCCGACCCCCGGTCCCGCCGCCTCCGATCGGCCCCGCCCCCGATGGCCGCTGACCCGATGGCCGCTGACCCGATGGCCGAGGCCGCCCACGCGGTGCTGGCGCTCGGCTCGAACCTGGGTGACCGCTGGGCGCTGCTGCGGGCCGCCGTGCGCCAGCTCGACGAGCTCCTCGGCGTGAGGGCATGCTCGTCGGTGTACGAGACCGACCCCGTGGGCGGTCCCGAGCAGGACGACTACCTCAACGCGGTCGTGCTGACGGCGCCGGCGCCACCGCGGGAGCTGCTGGCTGCCGTGCGTGCCGTCGAGGAGCGGGCGCGGCGGACGCGGACCCTGCGGTGGGGGCCGCGCACGCTCGACGTGGACGTGATCGCCCTCGGCACGCTGCACAGCGACGACCCAGAGATCATCATCCCGCACCCGCGGGCGCACCTGCGGGCCTTCGTCTGCGTTCCCTGGCTGGACGTCGACCCCGAGGCGACCCTGCCGGATCACGGCCGGGTCGCGGACCTGGTCGCCAGGATGGCGAGCGCCGGGGAGCTCGCCGGCCTGCGGCGGGCCTCCGGCCGGCTCGGCCCCGATCCGTCCGGCCCCGATCCGTCCGGCCCCGATCCGTCCGGCACCGCCAGGACGTCCACCTCGGCCGGGGAGCTCGGTGCAGGCGGTGCGTCGGCGTGAGACCCACCCGACCGCGCGATCTCGCACTGGCCGCGGTCGTGTTCGGGATCCTCGGCTACCTGCTGCTGTGGTGGGCTTACCGGTCCATTCCCACGCTGCCCCGCACGGCGTCGCTGTCGGTGCTGGTCATCGGGGTCATCGAGCTTCAGGTCGCCGCCCAGACCCGGCACCGGTTGGAGGGCCGGCCGGGCACCCGGCCGATCCTGCCGCTCACCGTTGCCCGCCTGGCGGCCCTGGCGAAGGCCAGCTCGGTCGTGGGAGCGGCGCTCGCGGGGGCCTGGGCGGGCGCGCTCGCGTACACCACGCCGCGGACGGACGAGTTCCCGACCGCGGGCGGCGACGCGATCAGCGCGGGGCTCGGCCTGGCCGCCGCCGTCGTGCTCGTCGTCGGCGGGCTGGTCCTGGAACGAGTGTGCCGGGTCAAGAAGCAGTAGCGCAGCCGCTCACCGACTCCGGTGTTCGGTGCCGGCCTGCGTGGCTTGGGCTGCGGCGCGGTGTGCACGGTTCGCCGCGTCAGACCATGCAGGACGTACCGCAACTACTGTGCCGGGGCGGCACGGGAATCGGCGCCGCCCCGGTCGGACTCCCGCGCCTGGTGCGGGCGGGCCCGACCCGCCGCCCGGCGTCCCGACCTGCCGGGGTACGACTGTGCTGGCCCGAACGAGCCTGCCGTCTCCCGGTGCCCGCGGTGGGCGGATCGGGGCTGGTCATGACCGCCGAGCTGGTTGTTGGGCAGCTCGACACCGGAGCTACTCTGAGGTGAATCGCCGCATGTGACCCCGATCGGTGCCAGGGTTGTCCGTGTTAAGACCACCTTGTGGTGATTGGCAAGAATTTTGCTGATCGGCCGATGTCGCGGTGGCAGGACGCGAAGGCGGGAAGGTGCGGGTGGTGGTCGCTGAGGGCCGGAGCCGCGATGGTGCGCGGGGCTACCCGTCCGACGCCGGCCGACGCGCCCCGCCCCCTCTCCCGGCCCCGCCCCCTCTCCCGCCTCCGGAGCCGGCTCGGTACGCGGACCCACCCGGGCTGGAGCAGACCGGGGGCGGCCGGATCGTCGCCTTCGGCACCCTGCAGACCGGCCCCACCAGGCGCCCCGAGCCCCGGGCCGAGCGCATCGCGGCCGTGACCGGGTTCGACCCGGCGGACATGATGACCGCGCAGCCCCCGGACGGTGGCCTGCCGACTCGGTCCGCCGACGTGCCCCCGGCCGTCCCTCCACCCTCCGGGCGAGCGCCGCAGGGCCGGGCCCGCCAGACGTTTCGAGCTGTGGCCTTCGGCAATCCCACGGCCGGCGGGGCCGAGGTGGTGCCGTTCGATCCCGCGGAGGTACCGCCGCCGGGCCCGTGGCGTCCCGATCCCGCCGACCGCACTCCGGGCGGTGATCCGCTGGCTGATCCGTCCGATCGGTCGAACCGGTCCGATCGGTCCGACCGGTTCGACCGATCGGACCTCGCCGGAATTCGGCGACGGCCGGCGTACGCGGAGTTCGGCGGCGAACCGGCGCCGCCGCCGACCGGCTTTCGGGATGATGCCCCGCCGGCCTGGCGGGGATTCCGGGACGCCGATCCGCCGGGCCGTAGCGACTTTCCCGCGGTCGATCCGCCGGGCGGCCGGCGCTTTCCCGACCAGCGTCGGCAGGCCACGGTCGCCCCCGTCCCCGGGGCGCCGGACGCTCGCCGTCCGGACCCTCGCCGTCCGGACGCTCGTCACCCAGACTCCCGCCACGGCGATCCCCGCCACGGCGATCGCCGCGATCCGGATCTTCGCCACGGCGATCCCCGCGATCGGGATCCTCGCCACCGGGACCGGGAGCTCCGTCAGCCCGAGCCGCGCCCCGCCGCCGGCCCGACCAGCGATCTGCCCGCCGCGCCCAGCCTGCTCGACCGGGTCAGCTTCACCGGCGTGCAGCGGGCGGTCCCGGTCGGTGAACCGGGGCCGGCCGGCCCCCGCGGACGGAGTCCGGACGGCGGCTCGGCGCTGGACGAAGTCAGCTTCACCGGCTATCAGCCCGCCGTCCGCGAGGGCTGGCAGCCCCGCGGGGCGACCCGGGACGGGACGCGGCCACCCGCCGGCGCCGAGCGACTGGGGGCGGGTCACCGCCTCCCGGATGACCGGCGGGCCCGGACCTCCGGGCGATCGCCGCAGGCCGGCGGGCCCACCGGGGGCACGGCCGTGCGCCGAGACGACCGACCTCGCGGGCGATTCGACCGCCCGCCCGAGGAGGGGCGCCCGCCGCCGGACCCGTACGACCGTGACGACTCGTACGACCGCGACCCGTACGACCGTGACGACCCGCACGACCGCGACGACTCACACGACCGCCGGGGTGCGCGCGAACGCGGCTACGGACGTGCCCGGACGGGCGGACCGGTCGGCGGGCCTGGCGCTCGCCCGGGCGGGCGCCGTCGGCCCGGCCTGCTGCAGGCCGTGCTCGTGCTGGTGGCGCTTGTCGTCGGGGTGTCGCTCGGCCGGACGCTGGCGTTGCCCGGGGACGCCGGAACGATCTCGCGGATCGCGGACTGGGGCCGCGCAAACCACCTGACGTTCCTCGTCGATCGGGTCGACGCGCTGCGCTGAGGGCCCGACAGGTGGCCGTTTTGGTGGTCCGGGTGGGAATGCCGTCGCAGGCGGTGACATAGTTACCGGTTTGTCAGGTGGAGGGGCATTGTTGTCGCCGTTGTCGAGCTTGTCGCTTTATGGTCGCCCTTGCGTGTGATCAAGTCAATGTTCGGGTAACCTGCGATCTAGGTTGCGTGTGACGTTCCCCGCCCCCGAGGAGGGGGAAGCGGACCCGGCCGAAATTGATGCGTCCCAGTTTGCCGAATCCCCTTGCGTTCGGCGGTCCTCGGCGTGTCCAATCGGTATTGGTAGGTCTGTCGCATTCCGTCGGCCTCGTCTCGTGAGCGCCCGCAACCGCCGGGCAGCCTGGTCGCCGATGTTCGACCGAATGCGTGCCCTGGCCTGCCAAGGCATCCAAGGAGGCCACGTGCGTCCGAGACTCGCAGTAGCCCCTGCGGTCCCGCTGGCTGGCGACGCCGGTCGCGGGGTGCCGCAGCGGGACTGGACGGCGCCGGGTCTCACGGGGACGGGGGCCACCACGGCCGACGTCTCCGACGGCCCCGGTCGCCCGGCGACCGAGGCCGAGGCCGCCGCGATCGCCGCCGCCGTGCTCGACAGCCCGCTGGTCGCCACGGTCGCGGCGGACCTGCGCATCACCGGCATCCGTACCTCGACCGGCGCGCCGGACTGGGCGTTCGCCGTCCTGCGCACCCCGGGTGGCACCGATCCGGCGATCGCCGTGCTGCGCTGGGACACCTGCTGCGGCTGGGTGCTGGACCAGGTCGGCACGGCCCGGCTCGGACTCGGGGCGGGCGGCGGTGGCGGCCCGACCATGCGGCGCGCGGACCTTCAGGTCGCCGGGGCGCCGCCGGTCCGCCGTGACGGCGGCGTCCGCCGGGGTTGCGACTCCGTCCTGCGGACGGGTGACGCGGCGCGTTCGGGGTAGGTCGCGGCGCTGTGTCCGGCCGCCGCCGGGCCAGCTACCGTCATGATGGTGTCGATGCCGGCCGATCGCGCGCCAGACGAGTCCACGACGCTCGTGGGCTGGTTGCGCGCGCTGCCCGACGAGGCGATCATCCGGCTTTTCCTGCTGCGGCCCGATCTCGCGACGCCACCGCCCCCCGACTTCGACGTCCTGGCCGCCCGGCTGGAGATCCGGGTGAGCGTCGCGCGTGCCCTGGAACGCCTCGACACCTTCGCCTGCGAGGTGCTGGAGGCGTTGACCGTCCTGCCCTCCCCGGTGCCGCTCGCCGAGCTCACCGCGTTCTGCGGGCACGACGAGGTCGCCGGGGTGGTGCGCCGGCTGCGTGAGCTGGGTCTGCTCTGGGGTGACGACGGCGCACTCCGGGTCGTCGGCATGGTCGTCGACCTCGTGGGGGCGCGGCCGCTCGGGCTCGGCCGACCGGTGCGGGAGTGCCTGTCGGTCTACCGGCACACCCAGCTCGCCAGGATCGCGGGCGCCCTGGACCTGATCCCGGCCGCGACGGATCCGACGGAGTCCGGGGGCAGGTTCACCGTGCGAGCCGACCTCGTCGACGCCATCGCCGACCTGTTCGCCGAACCGAGCCGGGTCCGCGGCTGGCTCGACGGATGTTCCGAACGGGCCCACCAGCTCCTGCTCCGGCTGGCGGCCGGGCCCGCGCTCGGCACCACCACCGAGGCGGGTCGGCTGCTCACCGTCGCCACCGCCCGCAGCCCGGTGGAGGAGCTGCTCGCCCGGGGTCTGCTGGTCGGGATCGACGACGACACCGTCGAGCTGCCCCGGGAGGTGGGCCTCGCGGTGCGCGGCGACGAGCCGGCCGGCCGGCTGCATCCGCATCCGCCCGAGCTGACCGGCGGCGCTGTCGGCGCCTCGGCCGCCGACGCCGCGGCCGCGCTCGCCGCGGACACCGTCGTGCGCTGGGTCACCACGCTGCTTGAGGCGTGGGGCACGACGCCCGTGACGCCGCTGCGCACCGGCGGCCTGAGCGTGCGCGACCTGCGCGCGACCGCCAAGCTGCTCGACACCGACGAGCGGACCGCCGCCTTCGTCGTGGAGCTCGCGGCGGCCGCCGGACTCGTCGACGCCACCGCCGGCGTTGACGTCCAGTACGTGCCCACCGCCGCCTACGACCGCTGGGGCACCGACCTGGTCGCGGCGCGGTGGGCGGTGCTCGTCGAGGGCTGGCTGCGGTCACCGAGCGCCGCCTGGCTGGTGGGCGAGCGCGACGAGCGGGGCCGCCAGATCGCCGCGTTGTCGTTGGAGGTCCGCCGTTCCAACGCGCCGGATCTGCGGGCCCAGGTGCTGCGCGCACTCGCGGCGGCGCCGGCCGGGGTGGCACCGACCGGCGAGTCGCTGCGCGCCCTGCTGACCTGGCGGGCGCCGCGGCGGGCCGGCACGCTGCTGGCCGGCATGATCGACGGCACGCTCGCGGAGGCGGAGCTGCTCGGTCTGACCGGGCGGGGCGCACCCAGCGCCGTCGGGCGCCTGCTGGCCGCGCAGCTCGACGAGGAGAGCGCCGACCCGGCGCGGGTCGTCGGCCTGCCGAGCCGGCCGGCCGGTGGGGACGCGGCGCTGTGCGCCCGGCTCGCCGACGCGCTGGCGCCGCTGCTGCCCGAACCGGTCGAGGAGCTGCTGCTGCAGGCGGACCTGACCGCGGTCGCCCCCGGCCCGCTGGTTCCCCGGGTGGCCGCGCAGCTCGCGCGGATGGCGGACGTCGAGTCGTCCGGGGCCGCGACCGTCTACCGCTTCTCGGAGGAGTCGCTGCGTCGGGGGTTCGACTCGGGGCTGGTCGCCGAGGACATCCACGCCGCGCTCGGTCGCCTGGGCCGCACCGGCGTTCCCCAGGGACTGACCTACCTGATCGACGACACCGCCCGCCGGCACGGCCGGCTGCGCGCCGGTCCGGCGTCGAGCTACCTGCGCTGCGACGACACCGCGCTGCTCGCCGAGGTGGTCGCGAGCCGTCGCACGCAGGCGCTGGGGCTGCGTCGGATCGCGCCGACCATCGTCATCTCGTCGCTGCCGACGGGCGAGTTGCTGGCCGGCCTGCGCGCCGCGGGCTACGCGCCGGTCGCCGAGGCTCCCGACGGCAGGGTGGTGCTCAGCCGGCCGGCCGCCCACCGGACCCCGGCCAGGCCGCGCCCGGCGCCGGTCGACGTCGCCGACGGGCGGCTCGCGCAGGCGCGCGACGTGCTGCGGCTGGTCCGCCGCGGTGACGACAGCGCGCGGGCGCTGCGGGCGGCCGGTGGCGTCGCCGGCGCCGAGATCGGACTCACCCGCTCCGCCCCGCTGATCCTGGTGATGTTGCAGGGCGCCGTCCGGGACCGGCGTCGGGTCCTGCTCGGGTACGTCGACCAGCAGGGCACGCCCAGTGACCGGATCGTGCGGCCGACCGCGGTGGACGGCGGCTGGCTGACAGCCTGGGACGAGCTCAGCGCGGGCCCGCGCCGTTTCGCCCTGCACCGGGTGACCGGGGTCGCCGACATCGACGAGGGGTTCGGTGCCGGTGGCGCCGCGACGCCGGCGGACTGGACGGCGGCCACGCCGGACGCGGCCGACCCGAGCTGAGCCGTGGGCCGCGGTGGGGCGGGGTCGACAACCTGTCGGTGGGCGCCTGTACCGTCGAAGGACGTCGCCAGCACGGTGGCGTGCCCGTCGGGACCTGCCCGGCGTGGGCCTGTGCCCTACGGCGGACCTGGAGGATGGTGAGGGTGGCGGACGGCCCGTTGATCGTTCAGTCGGACAAGACCCTGCTCCTGGAGGTCGACCATCCCGGCGCGGCCGAGGCCCGCGCGGCCATCGCGCCGTTCGCCGAGCTGGAGCGGTCCCCGGAGCACGTGCACACCTACCGGGTCACCCCGCTGGCCCTGTGGAACGCCCGCGCCGCCGGGCACGATGCCGAGCAGGTGGTGGACGCGCTCGTCCGCCACTCCCGGTATGCGGTCCCGCACGCGCTGCTCGTCGACGTCGCCGACACCATGGATCGTTACGGCCGGCTACGGCTGGAGAACGATCCGGTCCACGGCCTGGTGCTGCGGGCGCTCGACCGGGCCGTGCTCGTCGAGGTCGCGCGGGCGAAGAAGGTCGCGCCGATGCTGGGCACGCGCCTCGACGACGACACGATCGCCGTGCACCCGTCCGAGCGCGGCCGGCTCAAGCAGGCGCTGCTCAAGCTCGGCTGGCCCGCCGAGGACCTGGCCGGCTACGTCGACGGTGAGAAGCACGCGATCGAGCTCCGGCAGGACGGCTGGGAGCTGCGCGAGTACCAGAAGGGCGCGGTCGCGGGCTTCTGGGAGGGCGGCTCGGGGGTCGTCGTGCTGCCCTCGGGCGCGGGCAAGACCATCGTGGGCGCCGCGGCGATGGCCCAGGCCGGCGCGACCACGCTGATCCTGGTCACGAACACGGTCGCCGGTCGGCAGTGGCGGCACGAGCTGCTGCGTCGCACCTCGCTGACCGAGGACGAGATCGGCGAGTACTCCGGCGAGCGCAAGGAGATCCGCCCGGTCACCATCGCGACCTACCAGGTGATGACGGCACGCCGCAAGGGCGAGTACCTGCATCTGGACCTGTTCGGCGCCCGTGACTGGGGGCTGATCGTGTACGACGAGGTGCACCTGCTGCCCGCGCCGGTCTTCCGGATGACCGCCGACATCCAGTCCCGCCGCCGGCTCGGCCTCACGGCGACCCTGGTCCGTGAGGACGGCAGGGAGGGCGACGTCTTCTCGCTCATCGGGCCGAAGCGGTACGACGCGCCGTGGCGCGAGATCGAGGCGCAGGGCTGGATAGCCCCCGCGCAGTGCACCGAGGTGCGGGTCACCCTGACCGAGGACGAGCGGATGACCTACGCCGTCGCCGAGCCGGAGGAGCGCTACCGGATGTGCGCCACGGCCCACAGCAAGCGGGCGGTGGTGGAGCGTCTGGTCCGCCGGCACTCCGACGACCGGGTGCTGGTGATCGGCGCCTACCTCGATCAGCTCGACGAGCTCGGCGAGCTGTTGGGCGCCCCCGTCATCCAGGGCTCGACCCGCAACCGGGAGCGCGAGCGGCTGTTCGAGGCGTTCCGCACGGGCGAGATCACCACGCTGGTCGTCTCCAAGGTCGCGAACGTGTCCATCGACCTGCCGGAGGCCGGGGTGGCGGTGCAGGTCTCGGGCACCTTCGGCTCCCGGCAGGAGGAGGCGCAGCGCCTCGGGCGGGTGCTGCGGCCCAAGGCGGACGGCCGGGCGGCGCACTTCTACACCGTGGTCGCCCGCGACACCCTCGACCAGGAGTATGCGGCCCACCGCCAGCGCTTCCTCGCCGAACAGGGCTACGCGTACACGATCGTCGACGCCGACGACATCCCCGATTCGCGTGACACCGGCCGTGGCGACGGGGCGAGTCCACGAGACCTCGCGGATCCGGACGATCTGGCGGATCCGGACGACCTCGCCGGCGGCCGGGGCTGACCGGCCCGGCCCGCGGCGGCGCCGCCGCCTACTCGGCGTCGGGCGGGTCGATCAGTTCGGCGGGTCGGACGGTCACCGGGAAGGGTCGGGTCGCGGCGAACTCACCGTGTGGGCCGGTCGCGCTGGCGGTCACGTAGACGCCACCGACCAGCTCGAACGCCTCCAGCGTCGCCGTGTCCGGATCGATCAGCCAGCACGCCGGTACCCGGCGCTCCCGGTAGAGGTCGAGTTTCAGCGTGCGGTCGTAGCGGCGGGTGCTCGCATCCGCGACCTCGACGACGAGGTAGGGCGTCTCGCGTAGCCGGCGGCCCACCACCTCGGCGCTCGGGGCCACGACGATGTCCGGCACGAGCAGGGATCGCTCCGACAGTTCCACCCCGACGCCGGCGGGCAGGACGTGGGCGCCGGAGGTCGCCGCCCGCGTCAGCAACCGGGTCAGCCGGCTGGTCACCCGGGCGCGCAGGGGGGTCGGCCACGGGCGCAGGAGGCACAGCCCGTCGAGCAGCTCCAGCCGGGCATCGTCATACCCGCCGGTATCCAGGTCCTCGACCATGACCGGAGGCGCGGGCACGGTCACTGACGGGCGGTGGGAGCGGGACTGCGCGGGTGCCTGGACCACGTGTCCATGGTGCCCCGCCGTGGCGGTCCTGTCGAAAGGCCGGCTGCGTTAATTGTCCGTGTCGTGCAAATAGTCGAGCTCTAACCGGCCCCACCGCGAATTGTTGAAAAGAAGTGACATAAAGCTCTTGTCGGCCCCAATACCGGGTGGTAACTTGATCGCCGTTGCTGGTGGCCGAGGATCTTTCTTGGCGCAAGGCCGTCTTTGGGGGCACCTCCCGGCGTTCGCTCCGTCCCGAGTGGCGCCGCTCCCAGGCCGATGAGCCCGCCTCCGCGGAACCTCCCGTCCGCGGAGGCGGCGCCTTCCCCCGTGAATCGCCTTCGGCGATTCACGGGGACCCCTGGCCCAGGGCACCGTTCGGGGTCTTCGTCAGATCGCCTTCGGCGATCTTCCTGGGGGAGCCGTTGGGGCCTTCGGCGATTCACGGGGACCCCTGGCCCAGGGCACCGTTCGGGGTGTCCGTCAGATCGCCTTCGGCGATCTTCCTGGGCCGGTCAAGCTCGACGAAAAGCCGGAGATGTCGGCTTTGCCGTGCGAGTGTCGATGGTGCACACTTTCAGTGTGACGCACGACTCTGATATTCATCACCCCAATAAAGGGGTATTGCGGCATTGACGTGGCGTCGGAACGGGTGGAGGTCTGCGCGGTAGTCCGCCCACAGGCCGAGTGGACTGCTGCGCCTTCGTGCGGGTACGGCGCACGGCGGGCGACGGGGAACGGCGAAAGGCGGCCCCGTGAGCCGGAGCCGCCTTCGTCGTGACGGTGGTGCTGATCCAGCGCGTGCGCTGGGTGACGCGGAGGAGCTGGACTAGAAGTCCATCTCGCCGCCGCCGCCGGGGACGGCCGGGGCCGGGTTCTTCTCCGGCTTGTCGGCGATGACGGCCTCGGTGGTGAGGAAGAGGCCGGCGATGGAGGCGGCGTTCTGCAGGGCGGAGCGGGTGACCTTGGCGGGGTCGATGATGCCGGTGGCGATGAGGTCGACGTACTCGCCGGTGGCGGCGTTGAGGCCGTGGCCGGTGGGCAGGTTGCGGACCTTGTCGACCACGACGCCGCCCTCGAGACCGCTGTTGAACGCGATCTGCTTGATCGGTGCCTCGAGCGCGAGGCGGACGATGTTCGCGCCGGTGGCCTCGTCGCCGGAGAGGTCGAGCTTCTCGAAGGCGGTGATCGAGGCCTGGAGCAGCGCGACGCCACCGCCGGCGACGATGCCTTCCTCGACGGCGGCCTTGGCGTTGGACACCGCGTCCTCGATGCGGTGCTTCTTCTCCTTCAGCTCGACCTCGGTGGCCGCGCCGACCTTGATGACCGCGACACCACCGGCGAGCTTCGCCAGCCGCTCCTGGAGCTTCTCCCGGTCGTAGTCGGAGTCGGACTTGTCGATCTCGTTGCGGATCTGGCTGACCCGGCCGGCGATCTGGTCGGGGTCACCGGAGCCCTCGACGACCGTCGTCTCGTCCTTCGTCACCACGATCTTCCGGGCGCGGCCCAACAGGTCCAGCGAGGTGCTCTCCAGCTTCAGACCGACGTCCTCGGAGATGACCTGACCGCCGGTGAGGATCGCGATGTCACCGAGGATCGCCTTACGGCGGTCACCGAAGCCGGGGGCCTTGACCGCGACGCTCTTGAACGTGCCGCGGATCTTGTTGACGACGAGGGTCGCCAACGCCTCACCCTCGACGTCCTCGGAGATGATGACCAGCGGCTTGCTGGTCTGCATGACCTTCTCCAGCAGGGGGAGGAGGTCCTTCACCGCGGCGATCTTGCTGTTGACGATGAGGATGTAGGGGTCGTCGAGGACGGCTTCCTGACGGTCGGCGTCGGTGACGAAGTAGGGGGAGATGTAGCCCTTGTCGAAGCGCATGCCCTCGGTGAGCTCGAGTTCGAGGCCGAAGGTGTTGCTTTCCTCGACGGTGACGACGCCTTCCTTGCCGACCTTGTCCAGCGCCTCGGCGATCAGGCCGCCGATCGCGGAGTCACCGGCGGAGATCGAGGCGGTCGAGGCGATCTGCTCCTTGGTCTCGACCTCCTTGGCCTGCTTCGACAGCTCCTCGGAGACCCGCTCGACGGCGACCTCGATGCCCTTCTTCAGGCCCAGGGGGTTCGCACCGGCGGCCACGTTGCGCAGACCCTCACGCACCAGGGCCTGGGCCAGGATCGTCGCGGTGGTGGTGCCGTCACCCGCGACGTCGTTGGTCTTCTTCGCGACTTCCTTGACGAGCTCCGCACCGATCTTCTCGTACGGGTCCTCGAGCTCGATCTCCTTGGCGATGCTCACACCGTCGTTGGTGATCGTGGGGACGCCCCACTTCTTCTCCAGAACGACGTTGCGACCCTTCGGACCGAGCGTGACCTTGACCGCATCGGCCAGCTGGTTCATGCCGCGCTCCAGGCCGCGCCGAGCCTCCTCATCGAAGGCAATGATCTTCGGCATGGTTTCTGGGTCCTCCCAGTGGGATGGCAGGTTCGATGGCCTGGCCACAACGACGCCCGCGACGGACGGCTCCCGCCGGCTCCGACCTCGGTGCAACCACCGTGGACGCCGGGCGGAACGGGCAGCCTCGCCGTTTCAGCCTTGGCACTCCCTAGGTGAGAGTGCCAAGTCCTGTTTAGCACTCGGCATGGGAGAGTGCAAGCTCGCCGCCGCTTCTCCGTGTTGCGCACCGCGGCCTCCACGGCCCGCTGCGCGACCGGGCGCGGCACGGCGACGCCCCCGGTCAGGCCGCGTGGCAGGGCCGCGACGCGCCGGCTGCCGGCCCGGTGTCGGCCAGCCGACAGGCCGCGGCATCGGCGCCGGGCGCCGGGGCGGTCAGTGTCGCCGAGGCCGGCGGGGTCAGTCGTCGCCGAGGCCGGCGGCCTCGAAGGCACGCAGCGACGGCTTGATGGTGGCCGTCGGGCCGCCGGTCTCGACCAGCGGGTCGAGGGTCTTCAGCCCGTCGCCGGTGTTGTAGATGACGGTCTCGGCGGCCGGGTCGAGCAGACCCTCGCGCAGCAGGCGGCGCAGGTTCGCGACCGTGACGCCGCCGGCGGTCTCGCCGAAGATGCCCTCGGTACGGGCCAGCAGCCGCATGCCCTCGAGGATCTCGTCGTCGCTGACGTCCGTGATCGCACCGCCGGTGCGGCGGGCGACGTCGAGGGCGTACGGGCCGTCGGCCGGGTTGCCGATGGACAGCGACTTGGCGATCGTCGACGGTCGCACCGGGGCAACCGTGTCGACCCCGCGGGCGAACGCCGCGGCCACCGGGTTGCAGCCGGCGGCCTGCGCGCCGAAGACCCGGTACGGCGTCGGCTCCACCAGGCCCAGCTTGCCGAGCTCGCCGAACGCCTTGTCGACCTTGGTCAGCAGGGAGCCGGACGCGATCGGCACGACGACCTGCTCGGGAAGCCGCCAGCCGAGCTGCTCGGCGACCTCGTAACCCAGCGTCTTGGAGCCCTCGGCGTAGAACGGGCGGACGTTGACGTTGACGAACGCCCACTCGTACTCGCCGGCCAGCTCGCTGCACAGCCGGTTGACATCGTCGTAGTTGCCCTGGATCGCGACGAGGGTCCCGCCGTACACGCCGGTGGAGACGGTCTTGCCGGCCTCCAGGTCGTGCGGCACCAGCACCACCGAGCGCAGCCCGGCCCCGGCGGCGTGCGCGGCCACGGACTGGGCGAGGTTGCCGGTCGAGGCGCAGGCCACCGTGGTGAAGCCGAGCTCGCGGGCGGCGCTCAGCGCCACCGAGACGACGCGGTCCTTGAACGAGTGCGTCGGGTTGGCGCTGTCGTCCTTGACGTAGAGGGTCTTCATCCCCAGCTCGGCGGCCAGGCGCGGGGCCGGGCGCAGCGGCGTCCAGCCGGCGCCGAGCGACACCCGGCGCGCCGGGTCGTGCCCCGCGGGCAGCAGGCCGACGTAGCGCCACAGGTTGGCCGGCCCACGCTCGATGGACTCCCGGGTGACCCGGCCGAGCAGGTCGGGGTCGTAGGAGATCTCCAGCGGGGCGAAGCACTCCACGCACACGTGGGACGGGGAGAGGGGGTAGGTGGCGCCGCAGTGGCGACAGGACAGTCCGACCGCGGGGTTCGCGACGTCGAGGGCGGGAGTGTCGGCACGCTCGGGCGCGAGAGTCATGAAGAAGCTCCTCATCTTTCCCGGGGCAACCTGCCACGGGTCGGAATTAGCACCTGCCACGCATCGGATGCGGGTGGTTGCCGGGGCTTCACTGGGCCGTTCCCTCTGCCCCTCTGGATGAGCCAGATGAAGTTGTCTGTCCGTACTGTAGACCGAGTGCCGGAGATCGTGCACCGGTGTTTCGTGGTTCACGCTCATGAGATCGTGTTTCGTCGGGTGCGGCCCGCCGCGGCCCCACAATGTTCATCGACGTTCCTCGGCGCCCCGGGCACGGTCACCGGGGCCGGGCACGTCCACCGGCACCGGGAACGCCGGACCGCGTCCGGCGACCGCCGCTCGCGCCCGGTGCCCGGGCGGTCGGTGCCGGCGGGCCGACCCACCTTGCAGACCAGGGAGTCCGTGACAGTGAGTATTCGCGTCGTCTACACCGATCTCGACGGCACGATGGTCGGCCCGAAGGGCTGCTTCTTCCGCGCCGAGGGCGGGGCGATCACCCTGGACCCGGCGCAGGCGCTCGCCGAGCTGCACGCGGCCGGCATCGCGCTGGTGCTGGTCAGCGGCCGCACTCGGCCCCAGCTCGTCGAGGCGGCGCAGATCTTCGGCGCGGACGGCTTCATCGGGGAGCTCGGCGCCATCGTCGGCTGGAACGACGGGCGGGACAGCGAGATCCTGCGCGGCGCCATGCCGCCGGACTTCGACCAGGTCCCCGCGTCGCTGCTCGACCGGCTGATCGAGAACTACCCGGGCCGCCTGGAGCTGCACACCCCCTGGCACGCCGGCCGCGAGGTCGACGTCATGCTCCGCGGTCGCATCGACGTCCCCGAGGTCGACGGCTGGCTCGCCGAGACCGGTTTCGCCTGGTTGAGCATGCGTGACAACGGTCTGATCTCGCCCGCCCACATGCCCGGGCTGGGCGTCGCGCCGCACGTCTACCACCTCGTCCCCGACGGGGTGGGCAAGGGCGACGCGGTGGCCTACGACCTCAAACGGCGCGGCGTGTCCCCGGCCGAGGCGATCGCGATCGGCGACTCGGCCAGCGACCTGGCGATGGCCCCGCATGTCGGCCGCATGCACCTGGTCGCCAACGCGCTTCGCCACCCCGACATCACCGCCCTGCTCGAGCGGTACGACAACGTCACCGTCGAGGCGGGCACGGTCGGCGCGGGGTGGGCGAGCGCCGTGCGCACGGCCGTCGCCGCCTGACCCGCTCGCCGGCAGCGCCCCTCCTGTTCCAGGCGCGTTCGCAGGCGGTTCGATGCTGGTTCACGGCCGGTCCGACGCTGGTTCACGGCCGGTCCGACGCCGGTTCAGGGAGGGTTCGCCCGGTGTTGGCCGACCGGACGGTGTTCGGACACCGGACGGACGATCTCCGGCCATATCCGCCGGAATCCGCGCCGGATGGCCGCGGTGTGGCCGGCGGTCCGGCCTGGAAGGCCGCCCGGATGGCCTACCCTCCGCAGTGTGCAGCGGACGCGGGAAGCCGAGCAGGGCACGTCGGGGGGTCCTTCACCGCTGGGGACGGCGCGGGTGCTGGTCGCCTCCAACCGGGGGCCGGTCGCCTTCGCCACCGGTGACAGCGGGGAGCTGGTGCTGCGCCGGGGGGCGGGCGGGCTGGTCAGCGGTCTGGGGCAGGCGGCGGCCGACGCCCCGCCCGACGCCCTGCCGATGGTCTGGGTGTGCGCCGCGCTCGGCGACGCCGACCGGCGCGCCGTGCGCGCCGCACCGGCCGGCCGGCTCGACCTCGCCGGCCACGACACCGGCGGCACGGCCGTGCGGATGCTCGACGTCGACCGGGTCGTGTTCGACCGGGCCTACAACGCGGTCGCGAACCGCATCCTGTGGTTCATCCAGCACCTGCTCTACGCCCCGGCCTCGCAGCCGGTGTTCGACCCGTCGTTCCGCCGCGACTGGGCGGCCTACGAGGCGTACAACGCGATGTTCGCCGAGGCGCTGGCGCACGAGGCCGCTCCGGGCGCCTCGGTGCTCGTCCAGGACTACCACCTGACCCTCGTCCCCGGGCAGCTGCGCCGGCTGCGCCCGGACCTGCGCATCGGCCACTTCAGCCACACCCCGTGGGCGCCGCCGGAGTACTTCCGGATGCTGCCCGACGACGTCGGCGAGCAGATCCTGCGCGGCATGCTCGGCGCCGACCGGCTGGGGTTCCTCACCGACGCGTGGGCCGACGCCTTCACCGAGTGCGCCCGCGGTCTGCTCGGTGTGCGGGTCGAGGGACGCTCGATCACGGTGGCGCCGCCCGCCGGGGCGGCGGGAGCCGGGCACACGGTGCGCATCGGCGTGCACCCGCTCGGCGTCGACGCCGACGAGCTGCGCGACCGGGCCGACGCGTCCGACGTCGCCGCCCGGGCCGCGGAGCTCGTCGAGCTGGCCGAGGGCAGGCGCCTGATCGTCCGGGTCGACCGCACCGAGCTGTCCAAGAACATCGTGCGCGGCCTCGCCGCCTACCGCGAGCTGCTGCGGACCCGCCCGGAGTGGCGCGGCAAGGTGATGCACCTCGTCTGCGCCTACCCGTCGCGGCACGACCTGCCGGAGTACCGCGAGTACACGGCCGCGGTGCAGCGGCTCGCCGCGGAGATCGAGGACGAGTTCGCCACCGACACGTGGCTGCCGCTGCGGTTGGAGATCACCGACGACTACCCGCGGTCGATCGCCGCGCTCTCGCTGGCCGAGGTGCTCGTCGTCAACCCGATCCGGGACGGGATGAACCTCGTCGCGAAGGAGGGGCCGGTCGTGTCGCGGCGCGACGCCGTGCTGGTGCTGTCCCGGGAGGCGGGGGCCTGCGCGGAGATGGGCAGGGCTGCGCTGGTGATCAACCCGTTCGACATCCAGGCGACGGCGCAGGCCCTGCACGCGGCGCTGACGATGCCCGCGGCCGACCGCCGGCGCCGCGCCGGCGAGCTCGCCGCCGTGGCGGGCCGGCTGCCACCGCGGGTCTGGTTCACCGACCAGCTCGACGCCCTCGCCGCCGACCGCCCCGACGCACCGATCAGCCGCCGAGACGCTCGATGAGCACCTCCAGCAGCGCGACCATGCCCGCGGGACCGCCGACGACCAGGTCGGCGCGCTCCCGCAACACGGCGGGGACCTCGGGGCTGTCGCTGCACACCGAGATGCCGGGCAGCCCGCCCGCCCGCATCTCGTCGACGGCGGAGAAGGCGGGCAGGTCGCCGTAGTCGTCCCCGGCGACGAGCACCGAGCGTGCTCCGCGGGCGGCGACGAGCTCGCGCAGCGCGCCCCCCTTGTCGTGGCCGGGCGGGCGCAGCTCCAGCACCTTCTTGCCGGGGGCGGCCTCCAGCCCGTGCTCCTCGGCCAGCGTCGTCAGCGCCGGGGCGAGCGCGGCCAGCGCCGCGTCCGGGTCGGCGGTGCGGCGCACGTGCACGACGAGCGCCTGGTGCTTGTCCTCGACGACCGTGCCGGCGGGGGCGTCGCGCAGCAGCTCGGGCAGCGCGGCGCGGACGGCGGCCACGCCCGGCAACGGCTCCGGGCTGGTGATCGCCCGGGACTGCGAATCCCACCGCTGCAGTCCGTACTGGCCGAGGATGACCAGCTCGCCGAGGTCGGAAAGCTTCTCCAGCCCGGTCAGCTCCAGCAGCGCGTCGACCGGCCGCCCGGTGATGATTGCCAGCGTGCCCACCGCGCGGGAGATGCGGCGCAGTGCCTCGATCGCCCCGGGTGCGGGGACGGCGTCGGCCGGGCGGGCGACGATCGGGGAGAGCGTGCCGTCGTAGTCGAGGGCGATCAGCGCGCGGTCGGGCGCGGTGAGCAGGGCGGCGAGCCCGGCACCCCCGGCGGGGGTGCGGGGCGCTGGCGTGCTGTGCGGGGCGGAATCGCTCACGGAGCCTTCCCGGGGTCGATGTCGTCGATGGTCGAGGGCCGGCGGACATTCCCACCGGGGGATGTCTCAGGCGGGACGATCACTGATCATTTTTCCGGGTCGGCGGGGAAGTCGCGAGTGATGACGAGGATCAGGGTGTCGGTGGAGACGATCCTCGTCTGCGAGCGAGGGACGATCTTCTCGATGCCCGGGACGGCGTCCTTGAGCGCCTGGGCGGCCGCGGCGTCGTCGTCGTCGTAGAACACCGTCGAGACCGGCACGTTGTAGACCGACTGGAAGTTCCCGGTCCGCTCGACGGTGAACCCGGCCGCCTCGACCCGCCCGGCCGCGACCTCCGCGAGGCCGGAGACCCGGGAGTTGTTCAGCACGACCACCGGCGCCGTCACGGTGGGCCGGTGGCTCTGCGCTGCCGGCGGCGGCGCGGGTGTCGGGGACGGCGGGCGCTCGGCGGGCGGCGTCGTCGCGGCCGGGCTCGGGCGGCGGGTCGGCGAGGCCGCGGGCGTCGTGCGGTGCGCCGAGGCCGACGGGCTCGGGCCGGCGTCGTCCGGGGTGTGGGCGGGCGCCGCGACCGGCTTCGGCCGCTCGGGGTCGGACGAGCCGTTGACCAGGTTCACCAGCAGGATGCCCGCGAGCACGGCGAGGACGGCGACGGCCCCCGCCGCCACGGCGTGCAGCCGGTCCGCGCGCCGGCCCGGGGGGCGGCGTCGCGGTGGCGCGCTCGTGCCATGCGTCATGCGGAGCTCTACTCCTCGTTCCGGTCCCGGCGGCCGGACCTGGCGGCCCGGCGCTGCTCGCGCAGCCGGCGCAGCCGCCGGACGAGCATCGGATCGGTGATCAGCGCCGCGTCCGAGTCGATCAGTCGATTGAGGATCTGGTAGTAGCGGGTCGAGGACAGGCCGAACTCGGCGCGGATCGCCTCCTCCTTCGCCCCCGGATGACGCCACCAGCCCTGCTCGAAGCGAAGAATGCGACGGTCGCGGTCGGACAGCTCCGCGGCCGGGGTGCTCGTCCGCCCGGGTTCCTCGGGCGGCAGGGGTTGAGCTGCCTGCACAGCGGGACCTCCTCGGGACGCATCCGGGATGACGAGCGCGGTCGGGCGCGGTCACGCCACGCCCGGTATGGTTCGCCGCCCACTATTTCATCCTGTGGGTCCGACATCCCCGGTCGTCTCCGGGAACACACGTTCCGGCCGATGACCGCCACCCGAGCTCGTTGCACACCGGGCCGAGCCGATTGCGGTGCATTCTGCGCGGTCCGGGTCCGCGGACCGTGCGCACCGTGCCGCCCGGCGGCCGATGGCTACGCTGGACCGGTGAGCCGGCGATTCACCCGCACCACGGAGGACTTCGACTGCCTCGTCTGTGGGACCGCCGTGCGCGGCGACGGATACACCAACCACTGCCCGGCCTGCCTGTGCTCGCGCCACGTCGACGTGCATCCCGGCGACCGCGCGGCCGCCTGCGGTGGGGTGATGCGCCCGGTGGCCGTCGAGGCCCGCACGCATGACGTGATGCTCACCCACGCCTGCGAGCGCTGCGGTCACCGCCGCCGAAACCGCACCGCGCCGGCCGACGACCGCGACGCCCTGCTCGCCGTCGCCGCCGCGGCGGCCCAGGCGGCGGTGTTCCCCGACGCGGCCCGGTCGGGAGGCGGTTCGGTCGGGAGGCGGCCCGGTCGGGAGGCGGCCGGGTAGGGCAGCCGCGCGAGTTGCCGAGAGATCGCACGATCGGTGGCCTTGACCGTGGTCACCCTCGGCAACTCGGCGACCGGCACCGTCCGGTGGCAGTCCCGGACATCCCGGGATGCCGCCCGGCGCGGCCCGTTCCGGTGCCGGCGCGTCACCTCGCGCCGGCGGGCGTCCCGCCGGTCGGATCTGAGCCCGGACGAGCGGGTCCCGTCCTCGGGGGTCGGCGTGGGGGAGGGGACGGGTCGGTGTCAGGTGGGAACGGCGTGTCGGCCGTGGGCCGCTCGGGGGTGTCGCGGGTCGCTCAGGGGTAGAGGCCGCGCGTCTGGTGGGCCTCGGCGACCCGGCTCACCCCGATGATGTGCGCCGCGGCGCGCATGGTGACGCCCTGGGTGGTGGCAAGCATCGCCACCTCGCCGTAGGCCCGCTCCATCAGGGTCCGCAGCCGGTCGTTGACCTCGTCCTCGGACCAGAAGTAGGCCTGCATGTCCTGCACCCACTCGAAGTACGAGACCGCGACGCCGCCGCCGTTGGCGAGGATGTCCGGCACGACCATCACGCCCCGGTCCTCCAGGATCCGGTCGGCGTCCGCCGTGACCGGGCCGTTGGCGCCCTCGACGATGATCTTTGCCTTGATCCGGTCCGCGTTCTCGATGGTGATGACGCCTTCGAGGGCCGCGGGGACCAGCACGTCCACGTCGAGTTCGAGCAGGTCGTCGTTGGTGAGCGTGTCCGTGCCCGGGAAACCGACGACGGTCTCCGCCCCCTCGGCGAGGTGGCGGATCAGCGCCGCCGGGTTGAGGCCCTGCGGGTTGTAGACGCCGCCCTTGACGTCCGAGACGGCGACGACCTTGCAGCCGGCGTCGTGCAGGTACTGGGCGGCGAGCGCCCCGACCTTGCCGAAGCCCTGGATGGCGACGGTCGTGTCGTACGGGTCCCGCCCGGTCTGGCGCAGGGCGGCGAACAACGCGAGCTGCACGCCGCGGCTGGTCGCCCCGGCCCGCCCGGCGGAGCCGCCGATCGACAGCGGTTTGCCGGTCACGACGCCGGTCGCGGTGTAGCCGGTGTGGGCGGAGTAGGTGTCCATGATCCAGGCCATGGTCTGCTCGTCGGTGCCCACGTCGGGGGCGGGAATGTCCTTCTCCGGCCCGATCAGGGGGACGAGCTCGGCGGCGTAGCGCCGGGTCATGCGCTCGCGCTCCTGGCGGGACAGCAGCGCCGGCTCCACGGCGATGCCGCCCTTCGCCCCGCCGTAGGGGATCCCCATCAGCGCGCACTTCCAGGTCATCCACATCGCCAGTGCCTTGACCTCGTCGAGGTCGCAGCTGGGGTGGAAGCGGATGCCGCCCTTGCCGGGGCCGCGGGCGAGGTTGTGCTGGACCCGGTAGCCGGTCAACACCATCAGCGATCCGTCGTCACGCAGCAGTGGCACGCTGACGGTGATCGCCCGGCGGGGCGTGCGGAGCAGTTCGTGCAGTCCGTCGTCGAGGCCCAGATGACGAGCCGCGTTCCCCAGTTGAACGCAGGCCGTGTCCCATGCTGAGCCGGATCCGAGGATCACAGGCACCTCCGCGGCGCGTTTCGAGCCACCCTCTGCCGCCGAACGCGCCGCCGGGTTCGTCGGCCACGGCGCGCTCCGTTGCGCACCGTGGCAGTGACTCGATATGGCGCAAACAATAGGTGACGGCAGAGGCCCTCCGCCCGGCGCCTCGAGGGCGCGCCTCGGGCCGCCCGAACGGGCGGGTACGGTCGCGGGCGTGCGCCCGGATCAGTCGGCCCCGTCCGCCGGGGCGCCCCGCCCGCCCGCCCCGCGGGCGACCGCCGCCGCCGGCCGGGCAGCCACATCCCGGACCGGTCCGGGGGCACCCCGATCGGCCGCCCGCCGGTTGTGGGGCGGCTGGCTGCTCACTCGCACCCTGCTCGTCGCCGGCGTCCTGACCGGCCAGACGTTCGGTGCTCAGCAGACCGTCCTCGGTGATGTTCGGATCTACGCCGGCTGGGCGCACGATCTCGGCCACGGCGGCGGGCTGCCCGTCGGCGACGACCGCTGGCAGTACCCGCCCGGGGCGGCGGTCGCGCTGGTGCTGCCGGAGCTGGCTCACACCCTTTCGGCGGTGCCCTATCGGGTGGCGTTCGTCGTGCTGACGCTCCTCGCCGACCTCGCCGTGACCGCCGCGTTGGCGCGGCGCGACCGTGGCGCGGCGTTGTTCTGGGTGCTTGGGATCACCGCCCTGGGCCCCGTGGCGCTGGCCCGGTTCGACCTGCTTCCGGCCGCGGCGGGGCTCGCCGCGGTGCTCGCCGTGTCGCGGGCCCGGTTCGGCCGCGCCGGCTTCCACCTCGGCGTGGGGACGCTGCTCAAGGTGTGGCCGTTGCTGCTGCTGGTCGCGATTCCGGCGCCGGCAGGCTCCCCGGCCCGGTGGCCGGCCCGGCTGCGGGCGGGGGCGGCCCGGCTGGCCGGCGGGTTGGCGGGCGCGGTGGGGCTGCTTGCCGCCGTCGTCGCGCTGACCGGCTGGTGGCGCGACATCCTGGGCTTCCTCGGCGCGCAGCAGGCCCGCGGGCTGCAGATCGAGGCGGTGGCCGCGACGCCGTTCGTCGTCGCCCACATGCTCGGCGGCCCGGCGCCCGCCTACTCCTACGGCTCCCTGCAGTTCGGCGGTTCGGTGGCCCGCGCCGTCGCCACCGCGTGCAGCCTCGTCGAGGGCGTCGTCATCGTCGCGGCGGCGGCGTGGTGGTGGACGCGGGGCCGCCGGCCGGCGGCCGGACCCGCCCGGACGGGTGACGCGGCGGACATGCCGGACGAGACCTTCAGGGCCCCGACGGGCGAGGCCCGCATGGTCTCGACGGGCGGCGGTGGCGAGGACCCGCGGGCGATGGCCGGGACGCTCGCCGGGCGGGCCCTCGCGCTGGTCGTCGTGGTCGTCGTGACAGCCCGGGTGCTCAGCCCGCAGTACCTCGTGTGGATCCTCGCGCTGGTCGCCGCTGGCCTGGCCGTCGCCCCCGCGGCCGCGTCGGACGCCGGGGCCGCCGGGGGTGGCGGGGGTGGCGTCGGGGCCGCCGGGGGTGGCGTCGGCAGCGCGCCGGCGCCGGGGCTCGGCGGCCGGCCGTGGGGCCTGCCCGGTCGCCTGCCGGTGGCGCTGCTGGCCTGCGCCGCGCTGACCCAGCTCATCTATCCGTGGCGGTACAACGACGTCATCCAGGGTCGGATCGTGCTGAGCCTGTTGCTGGTCGGACGCAACCTCGGTCTGCTCACGGTGTGCTGGTGGGCGGTGCGGGCCGCCGCCGGGCCGCCACCAGCGCGGTCGCGACCCCGGCCCCCACGGCGAGCGCGGCGACCGTGACCAGGGCGGCGATCCCGGCGGGACCGAGCAGCCGCCAGGTGGCCGCGAGCGGCGAGAGGGTCGCGAGGCACAGCCAGGCGGAGGTCACGACCAGCGCGGCGACCGTGCGTCCCGCGGCCGTGCCCGGCAGCCGTCCCGTCCGTCGCCCGCCCGGGGCGCCGCCGGTCGTCAGGATCGCGAGCGGCGTCAGGCACAGCGCCAGGTACCAGGGGTAGACCACCGGATTGCCGAGCGCCACGGCCAGCCCGCCGAAGCCGACGACGACCAGGTCCGGCCGCCGGTCGGCGAACGCCCGCAACGCGCGATCGCCCCCCGTCGTGCCGGGGCCGGCGGGTGCCTCGGAGGAGCGGCGCCAGGCGCGCACGGCGAGGGCGCCGACGACGGCCGCCGCGGCCGCCAGGCACAGCGTCCGGGTCACCCGCTGCGTCGCCCCGTCCGCGGGATGCACGCCGAGCAGCGCGAGCACGCCGTCCGCCGCCGCCGCGAGGACCGCGGCGGGAGCGATGCCGGTGGTCAGGGTGCCCGAGGTCGACAGCGCGTGGATCCAGGTCGGGCCGAAGCCGGCGGCGGCGATGCTCAGGGCCGAGGCGACGGCGACGGCGACCGCGTCGGCGGCGAGACGCACGACTGCCGCCCGTACCGGTCGCGGCGCCCGCCGCGCGGCCAGCAGGTGGGCCAGCACCAGCCAGCCGACGCAGAGCAGGGCGGTCGCCTTGACGTTGCCGGCGAGGCCCGCCAGTCCCGTCGCGGCGGCGCCCGGCAGGGTCCCGTGTCCCGCCACGCGCGGGACGCGGTCGAGCACGAGGGCGGCGACGACGAGCGCGGCGGCGAGCGCGTCGAGGTGCGCGCCGCCCACGAGGTGGATGACGACGACGGGGTTCGCCGCGACCAGGACCGCGACCGCGCGGCGCCGGCCCGGCTCGGACCCGGCGAGGAGCAGCGACAGGCAGATCAGGGCGATCGTGGCGAGCACGGCGATCACCCGGAGAACCGCGATGGTCCCCGCCGGGCCACCGCCGATGGCCGCCGCGGCCTTCTCGACCGCGACCGCGGCACCGCCGTAGGGGGTGTGGGTGTGCCACCACCGCGGGTCGACGGCTCGGACGAAGGCCTGGCCGGATCCGTCCGACGCGCCGGCCGTCAGCAGGGTGGCCACCCCGTGGGTCGCCGGGTCCAGGCCGAGCCTGGCCAGCTCCCCCTGGGCGGCGTAGGCGTAGACGTCCCGGCTGAACAGCGGCGGCCCGACGGCGAACGGCAGGCTCCAGGCGGCGGCGGCGGCGAGCCCGGTGCGGGTGGACACCCGCCCGGCGGCCATCGCGCGTACCAGGAGAACCCAGCACAGGCACAGCGTGATGACGCTGAGCGCGGACAGTCCGGCCAGAACGCCCCTTGCCGTCTCCGTCGGCGGGGTCGATGGGAGAATTCCCCACCAGGACGAGGGGTCGGTGACGTTCGGATCGCGTGGGCCGAGCCACCCCTCGGCCAACATGGCCGCGACCGCGGCGCCGGCTCCCCCGATGATCAACCAGATGACGCTGGTCGGGGGCCTGACGGCGGTCGGTCCGCGGCCGTCGTGCGCCGCCGCGTCGGTGGTGGCCGCGGCCGGCCGTTCGCCGACCGGCGGGCCGTCGGGAGATGATCGGTGGGACGCGGCGGACGGACCGTCGTCGGTGCCTTGGGAGGTCGCGGGTGACAGCGCTCGCGGCGCCCGGTTCCCCGGTCGACGCCACGCGCGGTAGCCAGCCGACGACTGTGGCCGTGGCGGTGCCGGCGGGCGAGACCGAGTCTCGCGTGGCTCCACTGCCCCAGACCCCCTTCATCGCCCTCGAGCCGCCGCGGCACCACGGGCCGGTCGTGCGTGGCCTGCTCGTCCTCGTCGCGGCCGTGCGCCGGTGGCCCTGGACGCTGACCGCGGCCCTGTGCCTGCTGTGCGTCGGGCTCGGCGTGACCGGCCCCGACACCCCCGCCCAGGAATACCGGGTGTGGCTGTTCCGCCATGGCGGGGCGGTCCTGTGGGACGATCAGTGGTACGGCGGCCACACCATACCCGGGTACAGTGTGCTGTTCCCGCCCCTGGGGGCGTTGCTCGGGGTGCAGCTGCTGGGCGCGATCTCCTGCGTCGCCTCCACGGTGATCGTGACCCGCCTGCTGCGCGGGCCGGGCCGGCGGTCGGGGCAGGACCTCGTCCTCGTCTGGTTCGCCGTGGCGACGGTGTCGAACCTCGTCGTCGGGCGGATGCCGTTCGCCCTGGGCATGGCGTTCGGCGCGCTGGCGCTGCTCGGGGCCCGTGAGCGCCGGACGAAGCTGACCTGGGCCGGCGCCGTGCTGTCGTCGCTGGCCTCGCCCCTGGCCGCCGGGTTCGTCCTGCTCGTCGGCGCCGCGCTGGTGCTGACCATCGGCTGGCGCCGCGTGCTGCCGTTCGCCGGGGCCGGGGCCGGCATCGTCGTCGCGCTGGCGTTCCCCGAGGACGGCTACCAGCCGTTCCCGGCGCTGACCTTCCTGTCACTGCTGGCGCTCATCGCGGTGGGCCTGCTGGTCGTCCCGAGGGAGGCCCGGGCGATCCGTCACGGCCTGCTGCTGTGGGCCGCCGCGGCGGCGGTGTTCTTCTTCATCCCCTCCCAGGTCGGGGGGAACATCACCCGGCCGGCGACGCTGCTGGCCGGCCCCGCGGCGGCGCTGCTGCTCGCCGACCGCCGCCGGGTGCTCGCGATCGTCGCGATCCCGCTGATCGGCTGGCAGGTCGGCCCGATCCACGGCGCGCTGCTCACCCAGGGCGATCCGTCGTCGTCCGCCGGGTACTACACCGAGCTGCTCGACTACCTCGACCGCGGCGCGCCCGTGCCGGCCGGCCGGGTCGAGGTGCCGTTCACCCGCGCCCACTGGGAGGCGCGTTTCGTGGCGCCGAGCGTGCCGATGGCCCGGGGCTGGCTGCGCCAGCTCGACAGCAAGTACAACGCGCTGTTCTACGACGGCAGCCTCGACGCCGAGACCTACCACGAGTGGCTGCTCGCCCGGGGCATCCGCTACGTCGCCCTGCCCGACGTGGAGCTCGACCCGTCCGCCGTCGCGGAGGCGAAACTACTGCGGGCGGGCCTGCCCTACCTCGAACTCGCCTGGGCGAACCCGCACTGGAAGGTCTGGCTCGTCACCGACTCCGCCGGTCTGGTGCAGGGGCCGGCGAGCCTCACGGAGCTCGGGGTGAGCTCGGTGGCCGTGCGCTTTCGCACTCCGGGGATCGCCACCGTGCTCGTCCACTACACGCCCTACTGGCGGTTGTCGGAGGGCAGGGCGTGCGTGTTCCGCGCCGCCGGCGGCTGGACGGGCATTCTCACCGAGGCGTCCGGGCCGGTGCGGCTGTCCGCCCGACTCTCGGTCGACGGCCTGACCCGGGCCAGCGCCCTGGACTGCCCCGTGGACCAGCGCATCTCCTGACCCCGGCCGTGGCCACTCGGCGAGCTGCTCGGGGGTGAACGCACCGGCGGATCCGGAGCAGGCGACGATCGTGGCAGAGATCCTGGTGTCCTTCCGCTCGCGGACGAACGAGTCACATACCGCGAAGTCGGCCCGCAGCAGCGCGGCGGAGCGTCGCCGCAGCTCGTCATGTTCGAGGATCTGTGCCGTAGGACCGCCGAAGCGGGCCGCGGCGCGTAGCGCCCTCCGGCGGCACCGGCGCGGCAGCCGGCGACTCCGGTCGGGATGCCAGCCGCCGAGCATCCGCCCACCGCCCCAGGTAGGCCGACAGCAGGACCAACCCCCCTCCCGTGAGTTGGGTGGGGCCGAGATTCTCGCTCAGGAGCACGACGGCGAAGACCGCTGCGAAGAACGGCTCGGTGGACATCATGAGACCGACCCGGGTCGGGGAGGACGCCCGCGCGGCATAGAGCTGGGTCAGGAAGGCGAAGGCGGTGCCCGCCACGCCGAGGTACGCGATGACCAGCCAGGCCTCGCCGGGCAGGTGCGTCGCCTCGTGGACGGACCGGCCCGGCCGGAACAGGGAGACCAGCAGACCCCCGCACGCGACGACCCAGAGTTCGACGCCGGTGACGCGCAGCAGTGAGATGTCCCGGCCCTTCGACTGCGAGCTGAAGAGCACGATCTGGACGGCCCGGATCAGCGCGGCCCCCAGAATGATCAGATCTCCCCCGCGTACGGTGAAGCCCCGATCCAGCGTGAGCAGCGCGCACCCGGCCAGGGACACCAGCGTCAGCGGGTAGGTAACCCGGGCGATCCGTGCCCGGAGGAAGGTCCTCTCGATCAGGGGGACGAGTATCACCGACAGTGAGATGAGAAAGCCCGCGTTGGAGGCGAGGGTGTGACGGACACCCAGCGTCTCGAGATACAGGATCCCGAACAGCAAACAGCCGAACAGGGCTCCGATCGACATCTCCTGGCGAGTCAGCCCACGCCATGCCCGCGGTGCCAGGACGACGATGGTCGACGCTCCCATCGCGAACCGCAGAAACAGGAAGGCGGGGACGGAGATGAACCGTCCTGACCACTGCATCGCCACGTAGGTTGAGCCCCATACCACCGCTACGCCCAGCACGCCCAGATCTGCCAGCCAGGCAGTGCGGCCATGTTCGGCCGCGACCGGTGGTGCGGGGGCGGTCGGGGCGCGGCCTGTCGGTGCGGGCCGGCTCGCCGCGAGCCCGCCGACGTCGGCGGCGAGGCTGCGCACCGCGGTGCGCCGTCGGCTGGCGCTGTCAGGCGTGCTCGACGGCATATCCCACCTCACCTCGGTCTCGACCACGAAGTGATACGTGTCGACCAGATACACATGATTCTGCCGCATGTGGGCTCCGGAAGGCTGGTTCAGCGAGAATACGAGTGAATCAAAGTAGGCGTATTGGTTTATGGTCAGCCGCAATCGGGCCGGTAAAGTGAATGTGAGCTACGTCATACTTTTGGTCTCGGGGCGTCTGCTGACTGCGGGCAGATCTCGTTTTGCTGTCAGACGGATCAGGGTCGCGTACACCGAGAAAACTTCTTTCGGCCGGGTGCGGGGTATGGCCGATGAAAAGTCGTGTTCGGGCCGCCTGCGTTACTTGCCGACGGCGCAGTGCCGGCGGCTACCGAACCGGGCAGGTGTCGGAAGTCAGGTCGGATCCTCCAGGCGGACGATGCGCAGCCCCGCGTGGGCGAGGATCGCCGGCAGGCTGCGGATGACGTCGCGGTCGCGATCCCGGTCGATCTCGGACAGCGCCGACCAGTCGACCATCGCGGGGTGGCGCCGGTCGGCCCCGTCCTGGTGGGTCGGCCCCAGGGCGAAGCCCTTCGCCTCCCGCTCCCGGCGCCACCGCTCGTGCTCCTGCTGGGCGAGCTCGTCGATCTCCCCCACGGTGAACGCGAAGTCGGCGTCAGCCTCTCCGGCCGGCATCAGCATCAGCGCCTGCGCCCGCAGGACCTCCCCGAACTGGGCGGCCTGCGCCCGGTTGGAGTCGCGCAGGTCGTCCGGCAGGTCCGCCCACGCCACCATCGCCCGTCTGGACCCCATCGCGTTGCCCCGGCGGCGTTCCGTGTCCAGGTAGCGCTCGTGGCTTGCCCGGGCGAAGCGTTCGATGAGGTCGGTGTCGCCGAGGTCGAGGGGAAGCGCCTCGTCGTTGACGGCGAAGAAGCGCACGCCCCCCTGGAGGTCCTCCAGCAGCGGCCCCGGCAGCGGGGTCGCGGGGCGGGGAAACGTCGGCCGGCCGAAGACGTCCTGCAGGCTGCGCTGGCGTCCGGTGCGCACGATGACCGTGGTCCGCGCGACGCCGAACCGGCCGTTGAGGGCCTGGGCGGCGTCCAGCCCGTACAACAGCGCCCGTTCCTCGTCGCTCTGGCAGACGTAGACGAACTCGGGCGGCTCCTGCGGACCATCCGCCTGCGTGACGGCCGGCGGCAGCTCGCCGTGCGGGGTGTCGTGCGCGGTGAGCGCGACGCGGGCCAGGGCGGGCTCCCGGGCGCGCAGCGCGGCGAGCTTCTCCTCGGCCGCCGGATCGGCCACGGCGATGGGCAACAGCGGCCCGGACGCGCCGGCCAGGGACCGCCAGCGGCGGGCCAGCTCCATCACCAGGGCGCGGCCGAGGCCGGACAGCCCGAGCACGACCAGCGGCGCCGGCGCGACGGTCGGCGCCGCGCCGGGCTCCGGGGCGGCCCAGCTCGGCGGGTACCGGTTGAGCAGGGCGTGCGCGCCGAGCACCTCGACGGCGAAGAAGTCCAGCCGGAACCCGCTGTCGTCGTTCAGCCCGATCCGCCGGGCGCGCAGGTGCGGGATCAGGGACAGGTCGCCCACCTGGGCCAGGCAGCGCAGCGGCTGCTCCACCCGGTCGGCGGCGAGGCGCCGGGCGGCCAGCGCGATCGCCAGGTTCGACGAGGTGTCCGGCAGACAGCCGTAGACCACGTCCGCACGGGCGACGCCGGCCTTCGCCAGGACCAGCGGTTCCACCGGGTCACCGACAACCCGCAGCAGGCCGGGCGGCAGCTCGGCGTCCGGATACTCCCGCTCCGCATCCTCGGCGACCAGTACCACCCGTTTGGATCGGGAGAGCTTGTCGACGAGCGCCGACGCCGTGGGGCCGGTGCCGCACACGATGACGTGATGGCGGGCGTGGCGCGCCCGGAACCGTTCGAAGCGCTGGGCGAAGATCGTGCTCACGCCGTCGGCGACCCCGACGGCCGTCGCCACCGGCGCGAGGAACCGGGCGATCTCCAGCGTCAGCGGGAACTTCCCGCCGTCCTGGAAGACCGTCCCGTCGGCGAGGAAGAGCGTCGCCGTGAAGAACACGATGTTGGGCCAGCTGAACATCGCCGGCTCGCTGCGGAAATGCCGGTACATCCCGATCAGGCCGAGGCTGAACGCGATCACCCCGAGGACGGCGAACGTCCCCAGCAGGTGGCGGCGCAACCAGCGGGCCAGCCGCCCGGCGACGAGCAGCGGCCGGGCCGCCCAGCGTTCCAGCCGGTGCCCCAGGCCGGCGCGCCCGCCCCGGCCACCGGGCGCGCCGCGGCCGATCACCGTGGCCGTCCCGGGCGGACTGCCGGGGCCGGGTCCGGGACTCCGACCGCCGACGCCGGGTGCGCCGCGGCCGGGCCGGACGCCCGACCGGGGTCACCGCGAGGTGGGCTCGGAGACCAGATCGGCGACGACGATGGTGGTGTCATCGCGGGCGCCGGCCAGCAGGGCCGCCTCGACGAGGGCATCCGCGGCCCGCTCGGGCGGCTCGGAGCCCAGCTCGCCGAGCAGCCCGTCGAGCTGCTCGGGCGTCATCACCTTGGTGATGCCGTCGCTGGCGAGGACGACCCGGTCGCCGGCCCGGACCGGCTCGCTGAAGATGTCGGCCTCGATCTCGTCGGCGAGGCCGACGGCGTTCAGCAGCGGGCCGTTGCGGATCGCGTGCGGGGTGGTCAACGCCCGCGGGCGCCCCCGGCCCGGCTGCAGCCAGACCGAGCTGTCGCCGACGTGGGCGACGGTCAGGTACTCGCCGGTGTTGTGCTGCCGGCCGAGGATGACGACGTCCAGCGTGCAGGCCATGCCCAGCCAGGTCGGTTCCTCCCTGGCGCGGGTGCGGACCACCCGGTTCGCCCGTTCCACGGCCCGGCGCAGGCCCTCCAGCGGATCCTCCGCGTACTGCGGCCGGAAGCCGGCCACCGTGGTGACGGTCAGCGTGGAGGCGATCTGCCCGGCGGCCTCCCCGCCGACGCCGTCCGAGACCGCCAGCAGGCCGTCCACGACGACGAAGGCGTCCTCGTTGGGACCGCCGCGCTTGCCCCGGCGGGTCCGGCCGGCGGCGGCCAGCCGCAGCGGGGCGGCCGTGGTCTGCTCGGGCTCGGTCGCCATCAGGTCGGCGGCCTGCTCCCGCGACGCGGCGGCCGCGACGTTGGGATAGGTCGTCGCGGTCGGCGAGCTCTCCCACCGCGGGTCGCCCACGGCCGCCCGCCCCCCAACCGGCTCCGCTCCCACCGCGGCCGACTGCGCGACGAAGGTCGTCGTGGGCGGCGCGATCGGGTAGTCGCCGGTCTGTGGGTCGTAGTAGCGGGTGGCGTCCTCCCGCTCGTCCTCGCGGGACTGGGCCTGATGCGGCGGGGCGGCGGGCGGTGGTGTCCAACCGGTCGCGTCGGGATCGCGACTGTTCTCCCCCCCGACTGGAACCTGCGTGGTCACATCCCCTCCCCACGACGCGCCCGCCTCCGGGCCGTCGCTCGGGTCGTCGGCCGTCTGTTCGGCGGGGGGGTCCGGCGCCGGCTCGGTGAAGCCCGGCACGATCCCGTCCGGCGCGGCGGCGTCGGAGCTGTCTCGCAGCGGCACCGTACCGGATCGATGCCGCTGATGGTCCAAGCCACGGCTGCGGCGTTGGCTGCCCTGCCGAACCGGCCGGTTGTTGAGAGCGAAGTAGATCACCAGGGCCACCAGCAGCACCACGATGAGCATGATTGGTACCAGCGAGCTACCCATGGCCTCCGTCCTCGCCGAACCAGTCACGATCACGCTGTCGGGACGTGTCGCCAGCCGTCTTCCTTCTTACCCAAGGGCACCGACGCACGGCGAACCCCGGGTGTGTCGCGACACCGACACAGGTGCAGGTCATTGTTCCAGACTCGACCGACCCCGAGTAGGGCGAACGGGGCAGCCGCGGTGATCGGGCCGCCCGGTCGGGCGGGATGGCGGTCGTCGCCCCTCGGCCCGGCGACCGGTGCTGTCACCGGACGACGACGAGCAGGGCGAGCACGGCGACGGCCAGGGTGAGAGCGAACACGGGGAGCCCGAAGGAGCGCCGACGGCGCCGGGTCTCGCCTCCTGCGGCGATCTCGCCGATGACCCGGGACTCGACGAAGCCGGGGAGCTCGTGGGCGGCCCGCAGGCGTGGGTCGTCCGGCAGGTAGAGCGCCACCAGTCGGCGCACGACACGTTCCAGGTCGGCGGCGTGCGTGCCGACGACGTCGTCGCCGTACCCCTCGTCGCCGTACCCCTCGTCGCGGTAGCCTCCGTCGCCGTGGCCCTCGTCGCCGCGGGCCTGCGCGTGGTCGTCGGCGCCGACGGAGCCGAAACCGTCACCGTCGCCGGCACGCAGGGCGTGGCGGAAGTACCGCTCCCCCGCAGCGCCCAGCTCCGCCGCCGAGGGCGGGCCGGGCACCATCCTGCCGTCGCGGCGAGGTGTGCCTCGGCTCCAGATCGCCTCGTACAGATCCCAGGCGTCGTCCCAGCTCGGCACGTACCGGACGAGCAGGCCGAAGACCCGGGCCGCGTCGGGTCGGCCCGACGTGCACGCGTCGAGGAACGCGACCGCCGGATCCCGCGGTGCCGCCGCGGTCGGCGGGATGCGCCTGGTGAGCTCGCCGCCGAGGGCGTGCAGTTCCGCAGCGGACGAGGTGGGCCGCCGCGACCGTGGCGCCGCGCTCGCCGCCCGGACCTCGCCACCTTCGCCGTGCACCCCCCCGGATTCCTCCTCCCCGGATGCCGCGCCCTCTCCGGATGCCTCGCCGTCGTCGCCGCGGACGTAGAGGTCCAGCACGCGAGCGACGGTGTCGACCACCTGGCGCCCGCCCGGTCGGGCCGTCGCGAGCCGCTCGAAGAAGGGTCGGGCGCCGGCCGCGAGCAGCGCGGATCCGTCGTCGTCGGCTCCCGGCGGCCCGAACCCGCCCGGCTCGGCCGCCACGGCGGCGGCGATGGCATACCGGACGTCCTCGGCTCCGTGCCAGCCCGGGGCGTACAGGACGAGTATCCGGAAGGCGTCGGCTCCCCACGACCGGGTCTCCCGCAGCAGCCGCACCACCGCCGCGGCCGGTGACTCGGCCGGCGACTCGGCGGGCCGTCCGTCGGCGGGCCATCCGCCGGCGGCCCGCTCGTCGGCAGGCTGCTCGTCGGCAGGCCGTTCTTGAGCGGGCCCTTCGTGGGCGGGGAGTCCCGTTGCCGGGCGTGCCGTCGTGGGGGGTGCCGGGCCGGCGGTCAGCCAGGCCAGCTCGTCGGCCAGTGCGTCGGCGAACGCGAACCCCTCCGTCAGCCCGAACCGGTCGAAGACGGTCCGCAGAGCGGGGGCGAGCAGGTCCCGCATGCGCGCGGCCCGGTGGGTCTCGTCCGGCCGGTCCGTGCCGCCCTGCGCTGCCACCGGCAGGGCGGCCAGGTCCGTGACCAGCCCGGCCAGTAGCTGCACGATCTGCCGATGCATCTCCTCGACGGCGCTGTGGACCGCGGCGACGTAGGCCGTCCGGTCCACCTCGGCCAGGCGGCGCTCCGGTGTCAGTCGGGTGATCGCCTGGGTGACGTCGCTGGCGGCGCGGGCGAGGACGTCGGCGCACCGGCCCGGCGGGCGGTCAGGCTGCGGCCGGGACCGGGCGGCCGGCGGGCCCAGCGGGCCGAACAGGTCGCGCAGCGCGGCGAGTTCACGCAGCTCGGTGGGCGATTCCAGCGGATCGGCCAGCGGATCGGGACCCGACTCCGCCAGCGAGATCCCGAGCGGCACGCCCAGCACGGCCAGCAGCCGGTCGACGGGGTGCAGGCGGCCGTCCCAGTACGACCACTCCGTCCGGTAGGCCGCCGCGACGTGCCGGGTGACCGCGGCCCATGCGGCCTGCTCCAGCTCCTGCCGGTGCGCGGCGGCAGCAACCGCGGGGGAGACTGCCGCCGGCGGTCGGACCGTCACCGTCACCTCGAAGCCGTTCTCCGCCCCGGCCGGGCGGTCGATGCGGCTGGGCGGTGCTTCGAGGTGGCTTGGCGGGGTGGTCGGTGCGGACTGGGTGGCCACGGGCGGGGTGGCCGCGGGCGGGGTGGCCGCGGGGGCCGGGCGACGGACGGTGCGCAGCGCGTCGAGGGTCTCGGCGGCGAGCCGCCGCGCGCTCCCGCCGGCCGTCGCGAGGCGGTAGGACGAGAAGACTGCGTCCAGGCCGGCCGTCAGGAGTCCGATCGCCTGGCGCGACGACTGCTCGGCACCCCGGGTGGGCGACGGGCCACGCAGCGCGGCGAGGTCGTCGGCCAGCGCGGTCAGCGCCCCCTCGACCTGCCGTTGCTCCTCGACGACCGCGGCCTCGACGTCCGCTGTGATCCGGACCCGATCGGCCGGATCACACCCCAGGCGGTCGAGGACACCGGCCACGATCATGTCGCGTCCCTGCTCGCGCGACTGCGGCCCGGGGCGTGCCTGCTGCCCCGTCGCCGATCTTGGCGGCTGGCCGGAGGCACCCGGCGTGGTCAGCCGGCCGGCGACGCGGTGGAGCTGCCCGCGCAGCCGTTCGGCGCTCGGCAGGTCGGCGGGCAGGCCGACCGGGTGGGTCAGGATGGCGATCAGGCGACCCGCCGGATCGGTGTCGTCCCCGACGGCGCCGCCCGGTGCCAGCACCAGCTCGTAGGCGTCATGAAGGTGCTCGGCGACCGCGAGTGCCTGCCCGGCGGCCCCTCGCCCCGCGAGCGGCGCCGCCGGTGATCGCGCATCTGCCGGCGGCGGTGCGGGCCGCCCCGGCGACGGCCAGGCCGGTTCGGACGCCCAGTCCGCGTGCGGGTGGCCGATCGGATTCGGGTCAATCGGACTCGGGTCAATCGGACTCGGGTCGATCGGCTGAGAGTCGATGGGACCGGGGCCGCTCGGCTGGGGGGCAGTCGGCGGAGGGTCGGCCGTGAGCGCGTCGGCCGTGAGCGCGTCGGCCGTGAGCGCGTCGGCCGTGAGGGGGTCGGCGGAGAGGGAGCCGGCGGCGAACGACCCGGCCGTGCCGGGGCCCGGCCACACGCCGGATCCGGCCACCGCCGCGTCCCGTCCGCCGGTCGCCAGCAGCCGGTGGCACCAGCGCTCGGGATCGTGGGGCCGGAACGCCTCGTCGCCGACCAGGGCCAGCAGGTCGCTCACGCCGCGGATTCCGCCCCGTCCGTAGACGTCGACGAGCAGGTGGGCCGCGTCGGAGATGGTCGGGGGGACCGGCGGCGCCACGCGGGGATCCACGTGTATCACCGCCGGGTCGGTGCCGGGCCCGAGCTCGGGGGGGACCGGGACGAACCGGAACCGCGGATCGGACCGGCCCAGGCCGGTGGTCGCCCCGGCCGACGCCCTCGTCGCGTGGTCCGCGGCCGACGCCGGCCCGTTCGCCGCCCACGCCGGCCCGTTCGCCGCACCGGCCGCGCGGGCGGCGGGCGACGTGCGGCGGGGAGTGGGCGGGGCGGCGTGGATGGCGAAGGTGAGCCGGTAGGGAAGCACCCCTTCGAGCATCTCGACGAGTGCCCACATCAGCGTGACGGCCTCGGTCGAGCCGGTAGGTGACACCACCACCGGTCGGTCCATCCACGACCAGGTGAGGGCCGTCGAGACCAGGACGGTCAGCCGGTTGCGCCGGGCGCTGGCCCGGGCGGCCTGGCGCAGCGTCCGCTCGCCGGCCCGTCGCTGCGCGGTGAGGTCGTCGAGGTGCAGTGGCTCAAGCCGCGGTGTGGTCCGGGCACCGGCCGCGGTGGCCCCGCCCGCCGCGTGGAGCGCCAGCGCGACCCGTTCGGTCAGGTAGTCGGCCCGCCCGATCAGGACATGCGCCCGCAGCCGGCCGCTTCCGGCGCCGCTTCGGCCGGCGACGTGGGTGTGGTGGACGAGCGCGGCGTCCGGGACGTCGTCCGGATCGTCCCGGGCGGGCCGGTCGGGTGCGCCGACGACGTAGGCGAGAGTGGGCGGCGGCCGGTCGACAGGGCTGTCGCCCGCCTCGACCTGGGCGGCGAGCAGGCCGTTCCACGAACGGGTCGCCGCGGAGCTCAGAGAGCTCGCGACGGGAAAGTAGCCTTCGGTGCCGGCCCGCGTCCGCCTGGACCAGGCGTAGACGATCTGGTCGATGCGGGTCACCGCGGAGGTGGCGTCCCCCGCCGACGGGGCCCGGTCCACGGCCGCGGGGGCGGCGCGGTTCACGGTTGCAGACCCGGGAACAGGACCCCCAGCGCTTCGGCGTCCCGCGCAGGAGTCAGCCGCAGCACGCCGGCGAGCATCGTCGCGGCGGTCCAGACGATCTCGACGGCCGGCCCGACGGCGTCTGCCGGCTCGACGGCGTCTGCCGGGCTGGCGTCATCCGCCTCCGGCGGTGCCGGCTCCGGCGGTGCCGGCTCCGTGCGGGCAACCCGTGGCGCGAAGGCGATGACCGCCGCGGCCTCGGGTCGGGGATCCAGCAGCACACGCTGCCTCTCGCCGGCAAGCTCGGGAACCGCCGCCGCGTCGGCGTGGACATCGGACTGGGCGCCGGCATCGGCCTGGACCGCGGCCCCGATCCGCAACGCGCGCAGCAACTCGCCGGGGAGCCGGCCGACGACGGCGCGGATGCCGGGGAAGGCGAGGCGGCCGGGCATGGCGGACACCGCACGGTGGACCGCGTCGAACACCTCGGGGCTGCGCAGCGCGTCGAGTAGCACCCGCAGCGCCGGGCCGGCCGGGTCCACCGCGGCGGCCGACGATCCGCCCTCGACCGCTCCGACCCAGAGGATCGCCGGGACGGCGGGCGCACTGCCGTCCGCCGCACTGCCGTCCGCCGCGGTGGTGTCGTCGCCGAAGGCCGGGTCGTCGCCGAGGGCCGTGTCGTCGGTGATGGCCGTGTGGTGGTCGCCGAAGGTCGGGTCGTCGGCGAAGGCATAGAAGGCCGGGTTGTAGGGGGCGTCGAGGTCGAGGAGCGGCTCCTCGCTCGGCCCGGCGCCGAACGGCTCGTCGCGGACACCGGTGCCGCGCGCGGTGATCTCGCCCGGCGCCGGCCCCACCAGGACGAGCAGCACCGACTCGGCGGGACGCCCGGTGGTCAGCGCGGCCACTCCGACCTGGTGGGCCGCCGCCGCGCGGGCCTCGTCGACGATCAGCAGACGTTGCGCCGCGCCCACGTCGAACCGCAGCCGCCGGGTGAGCAGCGTCCGCAGGGCACCGGGAGCCCAGGGGCGTCGCGCCACCCGCCGACGGCAGCCCGAGCGCAGGTCCAGGGTGGCCACCGGGGCGGCCGCGGCGCTCACCGAGGGCCCCGGGCGACGGCCGTCCCGCGCAGCGGCGAACCATTCCGCCGACCCCGCGGACGTTCATTCCGCCGGGTCGGGTATGCCTGGGTGAGATCGACCTTCGACGAGTTTCGGGACTGCCGTTGATTTGCTGGCGGGCAGTATTCCCGCAGAATGGATGCCCGGGTTTCGGCACGTGGACGGGATGAGCTGCCCTCACCCGGCGTCCGCTGCATCCCTGACAATGGACGTCCCCCCGGTTCGCCGCAGTTGACAATGATCGTGTAGTCGACCGATTACCGCCTACTGGCGAAAGTTATTCCTCGGACCCCCGGTCGGTCCAGCGGAAGTCCGAAAAAATCATCCCGGCCCGGGTGACTGGATCTCCGGACGGCGCCGCCGGCAGCGACCGTCGCCGGCAGCGGGAATTCTGGTCGGCTCCACCGTGTGACGGAGCCGAAGGCAGGTGCCGCGTGCAGCGGCATGTGCAGCACGTTGTTCCCGTTTGCGGTGCGCCGTGGGACCGCGATCGATGATCGTTCCGAGTGTCCTCGCGTACGACTGTTCCGAACACCGCGCCGGGGTTTCCGGCAAAGATGTGCGGACGTTGCAGTGTTGATGTCGGTTCGATGTTCCGCGGGATGTCCGGCGGTCACCGCCCGGGGGTGGTCGGGCTGTCCGGGGAAAGGAGCCCGGAGCTGCGTGCGATCATCTCGTCGCGCCGGGACGCGAGGAGCCTTCTTCACCGGGCGTGACGCGAATTCGGTTCGGCGGCGCGGCCGGAACATATTTCGTCACGGCAGGCGAGCGGTGAACGATCGGAAGATCGCCGACCGCGGCGCATCCCCTGAGTTCCGCATTTCCCGAAGGGCGCCCACGAACCCCGCGGCGGCCACCGCCGGCGGAGGGCCGGGCCCGCTCCCGGCGTCAGCCGGTCGGTGCCGCGTCGGTTCTGGGCCGGACCAGAGTCACCCGGTCGAACGGCACCGGGTCGGGAGAGCCCGAGTCGTACGCGGTGACCCGGATGCTGGTCAGCCCGCCGGCCTCGCCGGGATCCACCTCGAACCCGGCGAAGGCGTAGGGGTGGTCGGGAGCCCGGAAGGCCAACCAGGCCGCGTCCTCGAGCGCACGGACGGCGGCCCGGTGCCGGCGTCCCGGCTCGGGGTCACGGACGCCGACCACGATCCGCCCGGCGGGCGGGTCCAGGAGGGTGTCCGTGGACGGCGACGACGAGCCTCCGGTGCCCGCCATCAGGTGGACCGTGCCCGCCGACGTGTCCACGACGGCGCCGCCAGGCCCGACCGCGCTCGCGACCGGCCGGGGGGCGAGGGTCGGGCTGCCCGGGACGATGCCTCGCACCGGGTGGCTGCGTTCGTAGTGGTGTTCGTGCCCGTAGAGCACGAGGTCCACTCCGTACCGGTCGAACAGCGGCAGCCAGGCCTCCCGGATGCCCAGGTCGGCGCCGTTGTGATCGGCCGAGGTGGACAGCGCCGCATGGTGCATGGCGACCACGATCCAGTCGATGCCCGGGTCGGCCCGGGCCTGCTCCAGCGTCCGGGCGAGCCAGGCGGTCTGCCGGCCGGCACTGAACCCGCGCAGGTAGATCGGGCCGCTGTTCTGGTAGCAGACGTCGTCGGCGCTGACGACCACGAAGCGGACCGCCCCGACCGTGAACGCGTACCAGAGCCCGGCGAGGTAGCCCTCGTCCCCGTTCGGCGGCAGCTCGAAGTAGGTCTGGTAGGCCGCGAGGCCCAGCGCGCCGTTCCCCCGCTCGATCTCGTGGTTGCCGACGCACGGCATCCACGGCCGTGCCCCCGCGGACGGGCTGATCATCGTGAACCAGTCGGACCAGGTGCGGACCGGGTCCTCGCGCTGATTGGCGTAGGACAGATCCCCGCCGGTGAGCGCGAACAGCGGTGCACACCGCTCGACCCCGACCACGGCGTACCCGGAGGCGGGCGAGCCGTACGGGTCGTACGGCCGGTCGGTGCCCTGATCGCCGAAGAAGGTGAAGCCGAAGGCGGCCCGCGAGCCCGGCGCCGTGCGGAACGAGCCGTCCGCCCCCTGCGGCCGGCCGTCGTGCTCGAGGGTGAACGCGTAGTCCGTGGCGGGTTCGAGCCCGGTCAGGCTCGCGTGATGGACGAAGACCCGCTCGCCCGTGCGCGCGTCCCGGTAGGAGCGGATGGTCGCCGGCACCGGCGGGCCGAGGGCGCCGGGCCGGGCTGCGCAGCGAACCGCGGGCCGGGTGGCGGGGCCGTGGCTCAGCCAGGAGACGACCATGGCCGTCGACGGCTCGGCGCCGAAGGTGAGATGAACGCCGTAGGCATCGTCGGCACCGCCCGTCACTCCACCCGATCCCGCCTGAACTGGTCTGATCTGACCTGGTTGTCGTTGCCGACCAACGAGCATGGTGCCACGGCCCCCGGCTGCCCATCGACTGAACGTCGTGTGGGATGGCCGACGTTGCGCCGCCGCCGCTGCTCGCCCCGTGATCCCCTACTGTCCTGGTGACGCCGCAGGCGCCCGCCGTCCCGGGGACGGGTGACACCGGGGGAGTGAACCCTGACCGCCGCCGACATCGCCCTGCTGGTGGGCGCCGGCGTGCTGGCCGGCATCACCAGCACCGTCGCGGGGCTGGCGTCGCTCGTCTCCTACCCCGCGCTGCTCGCGACCGGGCTGCCGCCGCTGGCGGCGAACGTCACCAACACGACGGCGCTGCTGTTCGTCGCGGTCGGTGCGGCCGCCGGGTCGAGGCCCGAGCTTGCGGGCCAGGCCGACCGGGTCGCCCGGTTCGGGGTGATGACCCTCGCCGGCGGGGCGGTGGGCGCCGTCGGACTCCTGACGCTGCCGGAGCGGACGTTCGAACGAGCGGTGCCGGTGCTGATCGCCGGGGCGGCCGTGCTGCTGTGGGCGCAGCCCCGGATCCTCGCCCGGCGGGCCGAGGCGCCGGCCGAGGGTGGCCCGGCGGTGCTCGCCGCGGTCTTCGGAACCGGGATCTACCTGGGCTATTTCGGCGCCGGTGGCGGGGCGGCGCTGCTCGCCGTGCTCGCGGTGGCGATCCCTGAGCCGCTCGCCCGGGTCAACGCCGTCAAGAACGTGTCGTCGGGCTTCGCGAATCTGGTCGCGGCGGCGGGGTTCGCCGTCTTCGGCCCTGTGCGCTGGACCGCGGTGGTGCCCCTCGGCGTCGGTCTGTTGATCGGCGGCGCGGTCGGGCCGCTGATCGTGCGCCGATTGCCGGGCGATCTTCTGCGGGTGCTCATCGGACTGGCCGCGCTCGGCCTCGCCACGAGCCTCGCGTGGGATGCCTACACCTGAGCCGCGCCCACGCCTGAGCCGGGCCCACCGCTGAGCCGGGCCTACCGCTGGGCCGCGCCCACGCCCGAGGGGAGCCGTCTGCGCGCGGGCCGCCGAAACGGCTGAGCCCCGGAACCTGGCGGGGTTCCGGGGCTCAGCCGCGGTCCGGTGGCGCTGGAGACGCGCCGCTGGTGCTACTCGCTGGACTTGGCGAGGTCGACCGGCGGGGCGTCGGGCACCTGGTTCGGCTTGGTCTCGCCGCGGAAGACGAACTTGGCGTCGTCCCCCTCGCCCTCGACGTCGCCGACGACGATCTCGCCCGGCTTGAGCGTGCCGTACAGGATCTTCTCGGACAGGACGTCCTCGATCTCCCGCTGGATCGTCCGGCGCAGCGGCCGGGCGCCGAGCACGGGGTCGTAGCCCTTCTTCGCCAGCAGCGCCTTGGCGGCCGACGTCAGCTCGAGGGCCATGTCCTTGTTCTTGAGCTGGATGTCCACCCGGGCCAGCATGAGATCGACGATCTGGATGATCTCGTTCTCGGAGAGCTGGTGGAAGACGATGATGTCGTCGATCCGGTTGAGGAACTCCGGCCGGAAGTGCTGCTTGAGCTCGTCCTGGACCTTCGCCTTCATCCGCTCGTAGTCGACGGCGCCCTGACCGGTGGCGAAGCCGATGCCGGGGCCCTTGGAGATGTCTCGGGTGCCCAGGTTCGACGTCATGATCAGGACGGTGTTCTTGAAGTCGACCAGCCGGCCCTGGGAGTCGGTCAGGCGACCGTCCTCCAGGATCTGCAGGAGCGTGTTGAAGACGTCGGGGTGGGCCTTCTCGACCTCGTCGAACAGGACGACCGAGAACGGCTTGCGCCGCACCCGCTCGGTGAGCTGGCCGCCCTCCTCGTAGCCGACGTAGCCGGGCGGGGAGCCCACCAGCCGCGAGACGGTGTGCTTCTCCATGTACTCGGACATGTCGAGCTGGATGAGCGCGTCCTCGTCGCCGAAGAGGAACTCGGCGAGCGTCTTGGACAGCTCGGTCTTACCGACTCCGGACGGGCCGGCGAAGATGAACGACCCGCCGGGACGCTTGGGGTCCTTCAGCCCGGCGCGGGTGCGCCGGATCGCCTGCGAGACGGCCTTGATGGCCTGCTGCTGGCCGATGACCCGCTTGTGCAGCTCGTCCTCCATGCGCAGCAGACGGGCCGTCTCCTCCTCGGTGAGCTTGAAGACCGGGATGCCCGTCCAGATGGCGAGCACCTCGGCGATCTCCTCGTCGCCCACCTCGGCGACGACGTCCATGTCGCCGGCCTTCCACTCCTTCTCCCGCTTCGCCTTCTCGGACAGGAGGGTCTTCTCCTTGTCCCGCAGCGAGGCGGCCTTCTCGAAGTCCTGCGCGTCGATCGCGGACTCCTTGTCGCGGCGGACACCCGCGATGCGCTCGTCGAACTCGCGCAGGTCCGGCGGCGCGGTCATCCGGCGGATGCGCATCCGCGAGCCGGCCTCGTCGATCAGGTCGATCGCCTTGTCCGGCAGGAAGCGGTCCGAGATGTACCGGTCGGCCAGGGAGGCGGCGGCGACCAGGGCGGCGTCGGTGATCGACACGCGGTGGTGCGCCTCGTAACGGTCGCGCAGGCCCTTGAGGATCTCGATGGTGTGCGCCACCGACGGCTCCGCGACCTGGATCGGCTGGAAGCGGCGCTCCAGCGCGGCGTCCTTCTCCAGGTGCTTGCGGTACTCGTCGAGGGTGGTGGCACCGATCGTCTGCAGCTCGCCGCGGGCGAGCATCGGCTTGAGGATCGACGCGGCGTCGATCGCGCCCTCGGCGGCGCCCGCGCCGACCAGCGTGTGCAGCTCGTCGATGAACAGGATGATGTCGCCGCGGGTGCGGATCTCCTTGAGGACCTTCTTCAGCCGCTCCTCGAAGTCACCGCGGTAGCGGGAACCGGCGACCAGAGCGCCGAGGTCGAGGGTGTAGAGCTGCTTGTCCTTCAGGGTCTCGGGCACCTCGCCCTTGACGATCGCCTGCGCCAGGCCCTCGACGACGGCGGTCTTGCCGACGCCGGGCTCGCCGATCAGGACCGGGTTGTTCTTGGTCCGGCGCGACAGCACCTGCATGACGCGCTCGATCTCCTTCTCGCGCCCGATGACCGGGTCGAGCTTGGACTCGCGCGCCGCCGCGGTGAGGTTGCGGCCGAACTGGTCGAGCACCAGCGAGGTGGACGGGGTGCCCTCGGCCGGAGCGCCGGAGGTGGCCGTCTCGCCCTTGCCCTGGTACCCGGACAGGAGCTGGATGACCTGCTGACGCACGCGGTTGAGGTCCGCGCCCAGCTTGACGAGCACCTGGGCGGCGACGCCCTCGCCCTCGCGGATCAGGCCAAGCAGGATGTGTTCGGTCCCGATGTAGTTGTGGCCGAGCTGGAGGGCCTCCCGAAGCGACAGCTCCAGGACCTTCTTCGCACGCGGGGTGAACGGGATGTGCCCGCTCGGTGCCTGCTGGCCCTGGCCGATGATCTCCTCGACCTGCGACCGCACACCCTCAAGGGAGATGCCGAGGGACTCGAGGGCCTTGGCGGCGACGCCCTCGCCCTCGTGGATCAGGCCAAGCAGGATGTGCTCGGTCCCGATGTAGTTGTGGTTGAGCATCCTGGCCTCTTCTTGGGCCAGGACGACGACCCGACGTGCCCGGTCGGTGAATCTCTCGAACATGTGCGCTCCTTCGAGCTGCGACCGACCACACGACAGCCGGTATCCGCATGCTAGCTCCGCCGAGGCATGTCCTCACGCATCGAACAGAAACCTACCCGCCGGCTCCGTCCACTTCGTCGGGGACGGAGGACCAGCTTGACTGCCGGCCCGACCAGCGGAGACGCCTAAGGCAACCGTGGCCGACCAGCCATGATTCCGTCACGTCGTTCCGCCAAGAGCAGAACGACTCGAGCCTCGCGGCGCCGTCGCCGCCCGCCCGCTCGGGGCGGTGGGGCCTGCCCGCCAGGCGATCTCTCGCCCGGCCGGCTCTCCCTTGTCGCTACCGACGGTAGTCGATGGCGGGGTGCCTTCTGTTGTGATTGGGGCCACATGCACATCGCTTTGCAATTTTGATGTTACTGTTCGGCGTTGAGGCATTAAAGATCTTGCATTATCGAGACTCAACGCCTTCCTACAACCACTTTACGTGTGTCCACGGCCGACCGCGTGCTGAGCGCGAGTCAGACCGCAAGACCTCCATTACCCTGCGTGTCTATCCAGGCGCGCATCCGCCGCTCGCGATCGGCGTCGTCGGTGAAGGGACAGGTCGTGCAGTACTCCTCGCCGAGGCGGTGCGCGAGGCAGCACGATCCGCAGCGCATCCCGGTGTAGGACCGGCCGCGATGGACGAACTCGTGCCAACGCGGGCGGGCACGCATCGTCGGGGCCGCGCGTTCGAAGAACGCGTCCGCCTCCTGCCGTCCCGTGTCGGGGTCCCCGGTGGCCCGCTCGGTCAGCAGGAAGGCCCGTGCGCACTGCGCGGCCACCGCGCCCCAGAGGGCCGGGTAGCCGGTGCGGACCCGCGCCCGCAGCTCGCGGACGAACGGACCGAGATGGGAGAGCACCTCCTCCACGAGGACTCCCCGCAGGGCGGCGAGATCGCCGACCACCCGATCCGGCCGATCCGACCCGCTGTGGCGCGCCGTCGTCCGGTCGACGGGGCCCGCGAGCGCGGCGTCGGCCAGCACCGTCCCGACGGGCAGGTGCAGCGCCGTCCGGTCGAACCAGCCGCTGTCGAGCTCCCGCAGCGACATCCCCGCCGGTTCCAGGTCCGGGACCCGTCGCAGCAGCACGTAGGAGGCGACGGCCGGCGCGACGACGGCGGCGGCGTACCAGTTGGCCAGGTAGCTCGCGGCGACCTCGGGGCTGGCGCCGGGATGGGACCGGGCGATCCGCGCCAGCGACCGCGTCACACCCGCCGGCCCCGAGAGAAAGGCGCAGTCCGCCCAGCCGGGGCCGGTCGGCACGCCAAGACACAGGCCGCGAGGTTCCAGCGCGTTGGCGAGGCTACGCGGGACCATCCCCTGGGCGGCGGTCGCGATCGACTCCCGCGGGGATCGGAGGGGCGAGGATCCACCTTCGGTGGCCGGCTCCCGCGGCGTTGCGGGAGTCGGCAGTGGCACCAGCATGGACTTAGGTAAGGCTAACTTCAGGCTCGCTGTCAAATGAGTGTGGCCGCTCCGACATGCAAGCCGGGCATAGGGCGTTCCGCACCTTTTACCCCTCATGGCCCGGTGGCGGCCCACCGCCACCCGGTCCGCAAGGTGGTAGAACCGACCTTCATCATCCTGCGGCGGCCACGCCGGAGTCGGCCGCGCGCTCGCGCCCGACTGTGCTGTGCAACGTGACCAATGCACGACGTGACCAATGCGCGACGAGGCCAGAGCGCAACGTGGCCAACGCGCAACGTTGTCGATTGTCCTCGGACCGTCGGCGCCGCGCATCCGCAGGTTGCCTCGGGATGCCGCACCGCAGGTGGCGGGGCACGGGCCGGTGGCCCGGACGGGTGGGCGAGATCGTTCGGTGGCGCGGAGGCGTGGTCGGCGCGGAGGCGTGGTCGCGGCGGCGGCGCGGCACCGGCGGCGGCCCGCCCGGCGGCGCGGCGCGGCTGGGACGTCACGATCCGCCGTGGCCATCCGTACCGGAAAGTCGCCGATCACCTACGGCAAACGTGCGCACTTGACACGTTGTGTCCGTTATGAAACGTTTTGTAGCTCTCGGCGATCCGTGTGCGTACCTGGGCGGGGATCGTGCATCCCTTGCCGGTACGGTGCGTGTACACGGGTCGGAGATCTTCTGTTCACGGCCCGGTTGTCACGGCGCTACGCAAGTCTGTTCCATTCGACGACGAATAGGCCAGGGTTGATGGGGCTGAAAGATCTTCCCGTCGCGGTCGGAGACCGGCATGTGGCCGCGTTCCAACGGGCGGGTTGGGAGGTGGCTCGCCGCAGCGGTAGCCACGTCGTGCTCCGCCGGGCCGGGGTGCAGGCGAACCTCTCGGTGCCCTGCAATGGGCAGGAGGTCAAGCGGCCGCTGCTGGCCAAGCTCATCGAACGAGCCGGCCTCACCTTGGAGGAGTACTGCGACTACTTCCGGCGGCGCTGACGATCCGCCGCCGTAGGCGCCGCGGAGCTCAGGCCGCCACCCGGACCGGGACGGTCAGCTCGGTCGGTAGTCTGTCCGCGTCGGGCTGCTCGTGCCGACCCACACTGAGGTGCTGGCCGCTCTGGACCTCCAGGACGAGGATCATCGCGTCGATGATGTTGTCCACCGTCTCGTCGAGGCTGTCGCCCTGGGACACGCATCCCGGGAGCTCGAGGACTTCCGCGATGTAGCCGCCGTCGATCTCCGCCGTTTCGATACGTATCGTATAGACCTGGTCTGCACTACGTATCGTCATGGTTGTCTGCTTCCAAGCCGCCGACATCTGCGTCAGGTAAGAGCCTAGCGTTCATGGGAGCCAGCCGCCTCGGGTACCGGGCTGAAGACCACCCCCTCCTTCCACTGAAGGCCACCCCCTTCTTCGGCGGCCACCGCTGACGTCGGGACCGATCGTGCCGGCGCCGGCCGCGATCGCCCCCGGCCACCGCCGGACGGAGCCTCAGCGGCGGTCGGCGGCGAGGTAGCGGTCGACCGCTGTGGCGATGGCCTGCTGGCCGCGGGCCGTCGGGTGCGCGCTGAGGTCGCGGGCCGGCGGCAGCAGGCCGATCGGGGCCACCCAGGAGTCCCTGGTGCAGATCTCGTGGCCGCGCAGCGCCCGGTCGGTCGCGACGTACTCCACGTCCGCGTCGGCCGCCGCCCGTCGGATCACCCGGTTCAACTGGCTGTTCAGGTTGGTGAGCTGCCGCCGTTCGGTGTTGCTCAACCATTTGCAGTTGTTCTTCCGCTGGCTGCTCGGGAAGATGTCGGGATATCCGACGACGAGAATCCTGGACTGCGGCGCAGCCGCCTTCAGTGCGGCATAGTTCGCGCTCAGGACGTCCGGGAGCTCCCTGGTGATGAGATCTCGCTCGCGCTTGTCCTTGCCATCCCAGAAACACTTCCAGGTGAAGCAGCTCAGGATTACGTCGCTGAAACCGGCGTCGTTACCGCCGATGGTGATGGTGACGATATCCGGGGCGGTGCGCAGCCGCCGCAGTTGGGTGAGCTGTGGCAGTTCGCCCTTGTACGATTCGTTGAGGGCGTCGGTGGTCGCCCCGGCGCACGCGGCGAAGAGCGCGACGGTGGTCGGCGGTTCCATGGTGGCGAGCGTGCGCGGCCACGCCTGGTTGCTCCGCCGACAGCGGGGTGTGAGCACGTCGAAGGGCGGATTGCCCTCGCCGGAGGAGTAGGAGTCGCCCAGCACCGCCAGGGTGCGGGGCCGGGCCGCCGCGGACGCCGGAGTGTTCCACCCGGACGACGCCGTCACGGCGGTATACAGAAATACCGTCGACAGCGTGAGGAGGAAGGGCCGGGCCAGGCGCCCGGCCCGACCGCGCCTGCCACCCGCCCAGGCCTCCGAGGATCGGTCCCGCATAGCCTGGAATCGTAACCGGTGGAACCGGTCGCGCACTCTCGATGCGGCGGGATGTCGGTATCCCGACCGGCGTTCGTCAGAGAATTCTGCCGCCGCGCGCCGGACGAATCACCCCGAGGTCGGAATCAGATGTTCTTCTCGAAGACCAGGCGAAGACCGATGAGGGTGAGATGCGGCTCGTGCCGGTCGAGCGTCTCACTCTCCTTGACGACGAGCGAGGCGAGCCCGCCGGTGGCGATCGCGGTCGCGTGCGCGCCGAGCTCGGCACGGATGCGCCGGACCAGCCCGTCCACCTGGCCGGCGACCCCGTAGATCATCCCGGACTGCAGCGCCTCGACGGTGCTCTTGCCGATCACCGATCGCGGTGGGGTGAGCTCGACCTTGCGCAACTGCGCCGCCCGGGACGCCAGCGCGTCCAGGGCGATCTCGATGCCGGGCGCGAGCACCCCGCCGATGAACTCGCCCCGCGCCGAGACCACATCCAGGTTCGTCGAGGTTCCGAAGTCGACGACGATCGCCGGCCCGCCGTAGAGGTGGTGTGCGGCGAGCGTGTTCATGATCCGGTCCGCGCCGGCCTCCTTGGGGTTGTCGATCAGGATCGGCACCCCCGTCCGGGTACCCGGTTCGACGATGACGACCGGGAGGTCGCGGAAGGCACGAACCACCATCCGGCGCAGCTCCCGCAGCGCCGCGGGGACCGTCGAGCAGATCGACACGCCCGTGATCCGATGCTCGCCGAGCAGCCCGCGGTAGAGCAGCACGAGCTCGTCGGCGGTGGCGTGCGGATCGGTACGGACCCGCCAGGAGTCGGCGAGGTCGTCACCGTCGAAGACCCCGACGACGGTGTTGGTGTTGCCGACGTCGATGGCGAGCAGCATCAGGACTCCTCCACGGTCGGGCCCGCCGAGCTCGGGCCCGCGCAGTCCGGTCCCGACGGCCGGCCGGGATCGAGATCGAGGCCGAGATCGAGAGCGGGCGCCGAGTGGGTCAGGGCGCCGACCGCAAGATAGTCCACCCCGGTGGCCGCGACGTCCGCGGCCACCCGCAGGCTCAGCCCGCCGCTGGCCTCCAGGCGCACCCCCGCCGGCCTGGCCAGGGCCACCGAGGCCCGCAGGTCCCGCGGCGTCATGTTGTCGCAGAGGATGAGGTCCGCCCCCGCGGCGACCGCCTCGGCGACCTGGTCGACGGTGTCGCACTCGACCTCGACGGGCAGCCCCGGGAACCGGTCCCGCACCGCGGCGAAGGCCGCCGCCACCCCGCCGGCGGCGACCACGTGGTTGTCCTTGATCAGGGCGGCGTCGGTCAGCGACATCCGGTGGTTGCTGCCGCCGCCGCAGCGCACGGCGTACTTCTCCAGGGCGCGCAGGCCGGGCAGCGTCTTGCGGGTGTCGCGGATCGCCGCGCCCGTCCCGGCGACGGCGTCGACCCAGGACCGGGTCAGCGTGGCGATCCCGGACAGGTGGCACAGCAGGTTCAGCGCGGTGCGCTCGGCGGTCAGCAGGCCGCGGACCGGGCCGTTGACCCGGGCCACCGTCGTGCCGGGGGAGACGGCGTCGCCGTCGGCGGCGGTCAGGGTGACGGTCACGGACCGGCCGAGCAGGCTCTCGAACACGGCCGCGGCCACCGGCAGCCCGGCGACCGTCCCCGCCGCGCGGCTGACCAGGGCGCCGTGCCCGACAAGGGCGGCGTCGACGGTCGCCGCGGAGGTGGCGTCGACCGCGCCGGCGCGACCGCCCGGCCCGTCCGGCTCCCCGCTCGGCAGGTCCTCGGCGACGGCCCGGCCGATCACCGTGACGACGCCCTCGGGGTCGAGGCCGGCCGCGACCAGCGCGCTGCGGGTGGCGGGGGACAGCCGACCGCTGTGCACCTCGATCCAGCCGTGCCCGTCGGTCCAGCCGTGCCCGTCGGTCCAGCCGTGCCCGTCGGTCCAGCCGTGCCCGTCGGTCTCGCTCACGGCGCCGGCCGCATGGGTTCGACATCGATGATCAGTTCCCCCTCGGGGTCGAGCCGGGTCAGGATCCGGCCGAGCCAGTGGGCGTCGTCGCGGTCGCCGAAGTCCTCCCGCCAGTGCGAGCCCCGGGTCTCCGTGCGGGTCGCGGCGGCGGCGACCAACGCGGTCGCGACGGTGCGCAGGTTGGTCATCTCCCAGGCCGGCGGGCCGGCGGTCACGGTCGCGCCGCTGACCCGCAGGTCCCCGAGGCCGGCGAGGACCTTCGCCGTCGCCCGCAGGCTGTCGGCGCTGCGCAGCACCCCGGCGCCGTCGGTCATCGCCCGGGTCAGCTCGGCACGCTCGGCCGGATCGGTCAGCCCGCTGCCCCGGCCGACGACGGGGGCGGCGGGCACCGGGTCCCGGCGCCGGCCCGCGCGCGCGGCGCCCGCGATGTCCTGGGCGATGCGGGCGGCGAAGACCAGGCCCTCCAGCAGGCTGTTCGACGCCAGCCGGTTGGCCCCGTGCACGCCGGTGCAGGCCACCTCCCCGCAGGCGTACAGGCCGGGCACGGTCGTGCGGCCCCACAGGTCGGTGCGCACCCCGCCGGAGGCGTAGTGGGCGGCCGGCGCGACCGGGATCGGCATCGTCACCGGGTCCACGCCGACGGAGCGGCAGCGCGCGGTGATCGACGGGAAGCGCCGCTCGATCGTCGCCGCCCCGAGCCCCCGGGCGTCGAGGTACAGGTGCTCGACCCCCTGTGCGGCCATCACCCGCGACATCTGCTTGGCGACGACGTCGCGGGGAGCGAGGTCGGCGAGCGGGTGGGCGCCGGCCATCACCCGCTGCCCGGAGGCGTCGACGAGGACGGCACCCTCGCCGCGCATCGCCTCGCTGACCAGCGGCTGTTGGCCGCCGGGCTGGGCGCCCACCCGGGCCGAGTCCGCCGGCGGCAGCCACAGCGCGGTCGGGTGGAACTGGACGAACTCCAGGTCGGCGACGACGGCGCCGGCCCGCAGCGCCAGCGCCACGCCATCGCCGGTGGAGACGCCCGGATTGGTGGTCGAGGCGAAGATCTGCCCCATCCCGCCGGTCGCGAGCACGACCGCGGGCGCGGTGACCGCCCCGACGCCGTCCCGGCTGCCCTCGCCGAGCACGTGCAGGGTCGCGCCCGCAGTCCGACCGTCGGCATCCCGCAACAGGTCAAGGACGAGGGCGTTCTCGATCACCTCGACCGCCGGGTCGGCCCGCACCGCGGTGATCAGGGCCCGCTCGACCTCCAGCCCGGTGGCGTCGCCGCCGGCGTGGACGATCCGGTTGCGCAGGTGGCCGCCCTCGCGGGTGAGGGCGAACGAGCCGTCGTCGGCCCGGTCGAAGCGCGCGCCGAGCTCGGCGAGTTCCCGCACCCGGGCCGGCCCCTCGTCGACCAGCACCTGCGCGGCGTCCGGGTCGCACAGGCCGACGCCGGCGACGAGGGTGTCGGCGAGATGGTCGGCGGGGGAGTCCTCGGCGGCGAGCGCCGCGGCGATCCCGCCCTGCGCCCACCGGGTGGAGCCGGCGTCGAGATGCGCCTTCGTGACCAGCAGGACCCGGGCCGCGGGCAGCTCCCGGCGCAGGTGCAGGACCGCGGTGAGCCCGGCGATCCCCGATCCGATGACGACGATGTCCGCGGCGCGGCTCCACCCTGGGCGCGGCGCGCCGAGTCGGCACGGCAGCATGATCACCGGGGGGCCACGACCGTCCGGCTCGCCGGGAGCGCGACGGGGGCCTGGTGGGTCGGGGTGCCCCGGCGGGCGGCGGCCGTCACCGGGTTTCCCGGCACGGCGAGGTCGCCGCGCAGACTCGAGGGATCGTCGGGAAGCGCCTCGGCCGGGTCGTGGCCGCGGCCGATGATCCGGTTCTCGGCGTCGACGAACAGCACCCGCGGGACGTGCCGGCGCGCCTCGGCGTCGTCCATCATCCCGTAGGCGATGATGATGACGAGGTCCCCGGGCTGGACCAGCCGGGCCGCCGCGCCGTTGATGCCGATCACGCCGCTGCCGGCCGGGCCCGCGATCGCGTACGTCTCCAGCCGGGCCCCGTTGTTGATGTCGACGATCGTCACCTGCTCGCCGGGGAGCAGGTCGGCGGCCTCGAGCAGGTCGGCGTCGATCGTCACCGAGCCCACGTAGTGCAGGTCGGCCTGGGTGACCGTGGCCCGGTGGATCTTGGCGGTGAGCATGGTGCGCAGCACGGTCAGGCTCCCTGGGTGTCGGTGGGGAGGATGAGCGAGACGTTGTCGATCAGGCGGGTCGTGCCCACGCGGGCGGCGACGAGCAGCAGCGCGGGGCCGCCGCGGACCGGCCCCAGATCCTCGGGGCCGGCCAGTTCGAGGTAGTCGACGTCGACGCCGTCCGCCGCGTCGAGCACGGCGCGCGCGGCCGCGAGCACCGCCGGCGCCCCGTCGGCGCTGGCCGCCGCGCCGGCGGCGAGCGCCCGGGACAGCGCGAGCGCCTCGGTCCGCTGCTCGGCGGTGAGGTACACGTTGCGGCTCGACCTCGCCAGGCCGTCGGGCTCGCGGGCCGTCTCCACGCCGATCACCGTGACGTCGAAGGCGAGGTCGGCGACCATCCGCCGGATGCAGACGAGCTGCTGGGCATCCTTGCGCCCGAAGAACGCCAGGTCGGGCTGGACCAGGTGCAGCATGGTCCCGACGAGGGTGAGCATCCCGTCGAAGTGGCCCGGGCGGGACGCCCCCTCCAGCACCGCGCCGAGCGGGCCGGCGCCGAACCGGACCAACGGCGGCGGATCGTGGATCACCGCGGGGGCGAACACGACGTCGACCCCCTCCCGGGCGCACACCGCGAGGTCCGCGGCAAGCGTGCGCGGGTAGCGGTCGAGGTCCTCGCCCGCGCCGAACTGCAGCGGGTTGACGAAGATCGTGGCGACCACCTGGTCCGCCCGGGCACGGGCCGCGCGCAGCAGGCTGGCGTGCCCCTCGTGCAGCGCCCCCATGGTCATGACCACGGCGCGGACCGGCCGGTCGTGCCGCGAGGCCGCGCGGGCGGGCCCCGCGTCCTGCGCGGCGGCTGGCGGGTGCGAGCTCGCCGCGCGGTCCAGCGCGACGAGGGCGGCCCGGAGCTCGGCCCGGTCGCGGACCAGCACGGGCCGGTCGGATCCGGCCGGCGCCGGCGCCGGCGCTGGGCTGGGGATGACGGCGGGATCGGAGCCGCTGGGCCGACCGGGGCGCGGGGCGCGGTCGGGCGCGGTGGAGGAGACGATGCTCATGGTTTCCGTTCCAGTCCTCGGGTGGGGTACCGGACGTCGAGCGCCACTGTAACTCGCCCGCAATGCTCGCCGCGACTCCCTGTGATCCGGGCATCGCCCCGATGATCCACGCACCGTTTCCCCAGCCCCGCGCCCGTGCCCCGCGCCCCGTGCCCCTGCGGGGGCCCACGACGGGGCGCGTCAGCCCGGGGGCATCGCCCAGCGGTCCGAACAACGGACGGGGACCTGGGCACCGACCGTGCCGACGCTGCCGACCGTGCCGACGGTGCCGACCGTGCCGACGGTGCCGACGCTGCCGACCGTGCCGACGGTGCCGGCGTCGCCCCTCGTGCCGCCGGTGCCGACCGGCTGGGTGGGCAGCTCGGGGCGTCGGCCGTCGGGCCCCGGCTGGTCGCCGCGCCACACGCGATCCCCGAGCAGGGTGAGCACGGCCGGCATGAGAATCACCCGGATCAGGGTGGCGTCGAGGAGGATCGCCGCGCCCAGGCCCACCCCGAGCTGCTTCATGCTGACCTGGGACAGCGTCGCGAAGATCGAGAACACCGCGACCATGATGACCGCCGCGCTGGTCACCACCCCCGCGCTGCGTCGCACCCCCACCGTCACGGCGTCGCGCATGGACAGCCCGGCCGCCCGGGCCTCCCGGACCCGGCTGAGCACGAAGACCTGGTAGTCCATCGACAGCCCGAACAGCACCACGAACAGCATCAGCGGTAGCCAGTTGGTGACGGCTCCGGTGGAGGTGTAGCCGAGCAGCCCGTCGGCCCAGTGGTGCTGGAAGACGGCGACGAGCAGGCCGTACGCCGCCCCCACCGACAGCAGGTTCAGGCCGACGGCCACGGCCGCGACCAGGGCGCTGCGGAACGCCGCCAGCAGCAGCCCGAAGGCCAGCACCATGACGAAGGCGATCACCAGCGGGGTCCGGCCGTTGAGCCGGGCGTTGAAGTCCGCGGATCCGGCGGTGGTGCCGGTGACGTCGGCCCGCAGGCCCGGGGCGGCGCCGATGGTCGCGGGGATCACCGTCGAGCGCAGCGTGTGCAGGGCCCTGACGGACTCCCCGTCCGTGCCGCTGCCCGCGATCGGGATCCTGACCCGTGCGACCCGGTGATCGTCGGTGACCGTGACGACCACGGGCTCGAACATCCGGCCGCTGGCCACCGCCCGGCTGCGCAGCGCGTCGATGGCCGCTCGCGCCTGCGGGGTGGTGACGTCCGCGCCGTCGGTGCCGGAGACGACGACGGCCGCCGCGACCTCGCCGCCGGGGAAGGCGGCCGACAGCCGTCCGTAGGTCTTCATGATCGGCAGGTTCTTCGGGATGTCGTCGATGCCGGGCTCGGCGGTGTGCATCCCGAGCGCGGGCAGCGCCAGCAGCACCAGCAGGCCGCCCGTCACCGCGGCGACCGGCGCGGGCCGGCGCAGCAGCCGACCCATGATTCCCGGCCTGGCCAGGTGCGCCTGCACATCGCTGTGGCGCCGCCGCGTCGCCCGGCGCCGCCACGGCAGCCGCAGCAGCTCCACCCGGTCGCCGAGCAGCGACAGCAGCGCGGGCAGCACGGTCAGCGAGCCGAGCACGGCCACCAGGACGACGATGATGGTGCCGACCGCGACGCCGGTGAACACCGACAGGCCGGTGATGAACAGGCCGGCCATCGACGCCGCGACGGTGAGGCCCGAGACGAGTACCGCATGCCCGGAGGTCTCGGCGGCGATCTCCAGCGCACGCTCGGGACCGTGGCCGGCGGCCCGCTCCTCGCGTTCCCGGCGGATGTAGAACAGCGCGTAGTCGACGCCGACCGCCAGCCCGATCAGCAGCATGACCGACGTCGCCGTGTCGTCGGTCGGGAACAGCCGGCTGGCGAAGGCGACCAGGCCCAGCGCCCCGACGAAGGCGGTCAGCGCCAGCGCCATCGGGATCACCGCGGCGACCACCGCGCCGAACACGGCCAGCAGGATGCCGAGGGTCAGCGGGATGGCGAGCAGCTCGGCGCGGTGGAAGTCCTTGCCGACGGTGGCATTGAGCGCCTTGTCGGCGCTGGCATCCCCGAACTGCTCGACCGACACGCCGGGGTGCGCCGCGCGGACGGCGGCGACGGCGTCCAGGGTCGGGTCGACCGACGCCGGATCGTCGGCGGTGCCCTTGAGGTCGAAGGTGAGCAGCACCGAGCGCAGATCCCGCGACACCAGGCCGGGGTCGACGCTCGCCCCGGCCACGCCCAGCGGGCTGCGCAGCGCCGTCGCCACCCCGCTCGCCCGTACCCGGGTGGCGGCGTCGCTCAACGCCGCGCGGACCTGCGGGTCCGCCAGCAACGCCCGGGGGTCCGCCGCCGGGGTCGCGCGCTGGATCAGGATGTTCTCGCTGTCCGTGTCGACGTAGCCGTGATCGGCCAGGATGTGCTGGGCCCGGGAGTCCTCGCCCGTGCTGTAGTCGGCGTCGGCCAGGGTGTGGGTGCCGATCATGCTGCCGAGGACGATCGCCAGCACGACGCCGAGCAGCCAGCCGCCGACGGCCAGCCCGCGGTGCCGCACGCTCCACCGCGCCGCCCGCGCGGCGAGGTGCGTCGGCCGGTTCGCGCCGACCGTCGGCCGATCCGCGCCGGCCGTCGGCCGAGTGGGTCGGCCGGCCCCGGGGGGATCGGCCGACCGCTCTCGATCGGCTGTCGGAGCTGCGAAAACGTCTGTCGGACGAGGTGGCGTCTGCATGGAACGACGATCTCGTTGCGGACGTTCATGGTCACTGCGGCGGGCTACCGGCTTTCCGCTGCGGCCATCCGCCCGTCCGCGGTAGGGCTGTCCCCACCATCCGTCCTTCTGGAGGCAGGGGCCTCCAGAAGGTTCTCAGGAGGTGGAGAGGTAGTCCTTGAAGGAGATGCCGGTCAGCCGCTCGTAGGCCTCGACGTAGCGGGCCCGCGTCGCCTCGACGACGTGGTCCGGCAGCTCCGGCCCCGGCTCGGTCCTGTCCCAGCCGGTGCTCGTCAGGTAGTCCCGGATGTACTGCTTGTCGAACGACGGCTGGGAGACGCCCGGCGACCAGGTGTCCTCCGGCCAGAACCGGGACGAGTCGGGGGTGAGCACCTCGTCGGCGAGCCGCAGCGTGCCCTCGGCGTCGTGGCCGAACTCGAACTTGGTGTCCGCGAGCAGGATGCCCCGCTCGGCCGCGAGGTCGCTGGCCCGCCCGAAGATCTGCAGGGTGAGCCGCTCCAGCTCGGCGGCGAGCTCGGCGCCGACCCGCCCGGCCGCGTCCGCGCGGCTGATGTTCTCGTCGTGCTCGCCGATCGGCGCCTTCGTCGACGGAGTGTAGATCGTCGACGGCAGCCGGCTGCCGTCCACCAGCCCGGCCGGCAGCGGATGCCCGCTGACCGCGCCGGTGCGCTGGTAGTCCTTCAGCCCGCTGCCGGTCAGGTAGCCGCGGGCCACGCACTCGATGAGCACCATGTCGAGGCGGCGGCACAGCATCGACCGGCCGCGCAGCTGCTCGGTGTACGGCGCGAGCTCGGCCGGGTACTCGTCCACGTTCGAGCTGATGACGTGCGACGGGACGAGGTCGGAGAGCTGGTCGAACCACCACAGCGACAGCCCGGTCAGCACGGCGCCCTTGTCGGGAATCTCGGTCGGCAGGACCACGTCGAACGCCGAGATGCGGTCGCTGGCGACCAGGAGCACGGCGTCGTCCCCGACCGCGAACAGCTCCCGTACCTTGCCCGAACCCAGGTGGGTGAGTCCGGCGAACTCCTCATGTGTCAGCGGCATGCCCCGACCGTACCGACCCCGGACACCACCCGTGGCCTGGTGCGTCCCGCGCCATGCCCGCGTGACGATTTGTCCGTTTGTGTGTCCGGTACAGGTCGGACGATCCGCCGCCGACCTGCGTCGCCGGCACCCGCCACCGAGCATGGATGCCGCCGGACGTGTCGATGCAGGCCGAGGTGACGGCAGGAGACTGGATGGAGGCGGCAGACAACCGGGACCGCGCCGCCTGGACCAACCCTGGCCGGCGCCGTCCAGGTCCCCGACTGCCGGCTTATCCAGAGGGATGAATCGGGCGCGGAACCCTCTGGATAAGCAGGAAGCCGGCGCGGTGGCCGTCCGGACGGGCGGTCGTGGCCCTGCGCCCGGGGAGCCGGTGCCGTTGGCCGGCCGCCGGCCGCCGACTCTCAGGTGAGGGCGGCGAGGGCGGCGAAGACGGGGCCGAGGCGCTCGGTGTAGCGCTCGGGGCGGCTGACCTCGTCCAGGCGGGCCTCGTCGAGGGGCAGGCCGCGGTCGCCGGCGTGCTTGCGCAGGGTCTCGCGGAACGGCACGCCGGTCTGCCAGGTCTCCATCGCCGCCGCCTGGGTGACGGCGTAGGCGTCCTCACGGGACAGGCCCGTCTCGACCAGCTCCAGCAGCACCGCCGAGGTGTAGACCAGCCCGCCGGTGGCATCGAGGTTCGCCCGCATCCGCCCGGTGTCGACGACCAGGCCGGTGACCAGTCGCGTCGTCAGGTGCAGCAGGTAGTCGACGCCGGCCGCCGCGTCCGGCAGGGCGATCCGCTCGGTCGAGGAGTGCGAGATGTCGCGCTCGTGCCAGAGCGGCACCCCCTCCAGGACCGGGACGTACTGGGCCCGCACGATCCGGGCGAGGCCGGCGATCCGCTCCGACATGATCGGGTTCTTCTTGTGCGGCATCGCCGAGGAGCCCTTCTGCCCGGAGCCGAACGGCTCGGACAGCTCGCGGACCTCCGTGCGCTGGCCGTGGCGCACCTCCAGCGCGACCGCCTCGCAGAGCGTCGCCAGCCCCGCCAGCGCCGCCACCCAGTTCGCGACGCCGTCACGCAGCACCACCTGAGTCGCCACCGGCGTCGGGCGCAGGCCCAGCTTCTCGGCGACGTACGCCTCGACGTCGGGGGTGATGTTCGAGTACGTCCCGACCGCGCCGGAGATCTTCGCGACGGCCACGTCGGCGCGGGCCGCGCGCAGCCGGTCGCGGCAGCGGGCCAGGCCGAAGGCGAGGTCGGCGACCCGGTGGCCGAACACGGTCGGCTCGCCGTGGATGCCGTGGGTGCGCCCGACCCGCAGGGTGTCCCGGTGGGCCAACCCCAGGTCGCGCAGCGCCGCGACGAGGGTGTCCGCGCGGGCGAGCAGCAGGTCGGTCGACTCGACGAGCTGCAGGGCCAGCGCCGTGTCCAGCAGGTCGGACGACGTCATGCCGAAGTGGACGTAGGCGGCGGCCGAGCGCGGCTCGGTGCGGTCCGCCCAGGCAGACAGGAAGGCGATCACGTCGTGCTGGGTGACGGCCTCGATCTCCGCGACCGCCTCGGGCGTGGGGGCGGGAGCTGCCCGGACCGGCGCGACGGAGTCGGCGGGGATCCGGCCGGCGGCGGCGTGCGCCTCCATCACCAGCACCTCGACCTGGCACCACAGTTCGTACTTGTGCGCCTCCGACCACACCCGGCCCATGTCGGGCAGGGTGTACCGGCCGATCACGGCCGGGCGCCGGCGGCGGCTGCCGTGGCCAGGGCGTCGGCCGCGGCCTGCTCGAAGTCGTCCTTGAACGCGGCGAGCTTGAGGCTCAGGTCCGGGTCGGACAGCGCCAGGATCTGGATGGCGAGGATCGCCGCGTTCGTCGAGTTGTTCAGGCCGACGGTGGCCACCGGCACGCCGGGGGGCATCTGCGCGATGGCGAGCATCGAGTCCATCCCGTCCAGCGCCCCGCCGGAGATCGGCACCCCGATCACCGGCAGCGTCGTCAGCGCGGCGATGGCGCCGGGCAGCGCCGCGGCCAGGCCCGCCCCGGCGATGACCACCGAGATGTCCCGGGCGCGAAGCTGGCCGACGTACTCGGCGAGGGTGCGCGGGGCCCGGTGCGCCGACAGCGACACCTGCTCGTACGGCACGCCGAAGCGCTCCAGGGTGGCGCCGGCCTTGCTCATCGTCTGGGTGTCCGACGGCGACCCGAAGACGACGGCCACTCGGGGACGGTCGGATCCGGTGCTGCTCTGCGACACGGTCTACTCCTTCTCTTTCGGCCGCGTCGGGTCCTCGCCCGGCGCGGTGTCCGCGCGGTGTACGTCAGCCGCATGACGCATCCGGGACGGGTCCCCGATATCGGTGCGGTAGTGGGCGCCGGCCAGCGAGATCCGGCTGACGGCCTCGTAGGCAGATCCTCGCGCGGACTCCAGGTTGGAGCCGATCGCCGTGACCGACAGCACGCGCCCGCCGGACGAGACGACCTGCCCGTCGGCGTCGCGGCGGGTCCCGGCGTGCAGCACGTCGACCCCCGTCAGCGCCCCGGCGGCGGCGAGCCCCCGGATCGGGTCACCGAGGCGCGGCGCCGCCGGGTAGCCGGGCGCGGCCACGACGACGCTGACGGCGGCGCCCGAGCGCCACACCGGCGCGCGGCGCCCGGACAGCACGTCGGTCAGCGGCGTGGTGAGCAGGGCGAGGATGGCCTGGGTCTCGGGATCGCCGAAGCGGACGTTGAACTCCACCACCCGCGGGCCGCGGGTGGTCAGCGCGAGCCCCGCGTAGAGCAGGCCGGTGAACGGGGTGCCGCGCCGGGCCATCTCGTCCACGGTCGGGCGGATCACCGTCGCGACGATCTCCGCGGTCAGCCCGTGCGACGCCCAGGGCAGCGGGGTGTACGCGCCCATCCCGCCGGTGTTCGGGCCGGTGTCGCCGTCGCCGACCCGCTTGTGGTCCTGCGCGGGCAGCAGCGGCAGGACCGCGCCGGCCTCGGTCACGATCGCGAACAGGGAGACCTCCGGCCCGTCGAGGTACTCCTCCAGGACGACCCGGTCGTCCGGGCCGCGCAGGCTCGCCCGCACGGCGGCGACCGCGGCCTCGCGGTCCTCGGTCACGGTGACGCCCTTGCCGGCGGCGAGCCCGTCGTACTTCACCACGTACGGCGGCCCGAACTCGTCGAGGTCGGCCAGCGCCGGCTCGACCTCGGTGTGGTCGCGGCCGGCGGCCGTGGGCACACCCGCGGCGCGCATGACCTCCTTGGCGAAGGCCTTGCTGCCCTCCAGCCGGGCGGCGGCCGCGGTCGGGCCGAACACCGACAGGCCGCGGGCGCGAACCTCGTCGGTGGCGCCGGCGACCAGCGGCACCTCGGGGCCGATCACGGTGAGGTCGGCGCCCACCCGTTCGGCGAGGTCGGCGACCGCGTCCGGGTCGGCGACGTCGAGCGGGCGGGGCTCGGCGAGCTCGGCCGTGCCGGCGTTGCCCGGCGCGCAGACCAGTGCGTCGACCCGCGGGTCGCGAGCGAGCGCCCGGCACAGTGCGTGCTCGCGTCCACCGGATCCGACGACCAGGACTTTCATCTGTTCACCTCGGGGCGGGGGCGGCGACCGGCCGCGCGCCGGCTGGCACCGGGGCCTCGCCGGGCGGCCTGGGATGGCGTGGCGCGGGCGGCGGCAGCGGGGCCGCGGCCGCGCTGCGGCGGAACGTGGTGCAGGCGGCGGCCCCGGGCGGCCGTCACAACCGGTCCCCGGCGCGCGGCGCCGGGCCGGGAGAAGGGGACCGGCGCGGGCACGGCGAAGGGCGCGGCACTCCCGCGACCGCCGGAACGGGCCGGGAGCCGTGGCGGTCGGATCGGGTCACGGCCCCAGCCTAGCGCGCAACTGATCATCAGGTGTCCCGTGCCGGTTGCGTGGCAGCCAAAGCGGTGCGTTGTGCACGTTCCCGGGGGCTCGGACCGGGCGAAACGCACCGCAGTCCGCGGCAGGCCGGCCCGCGTCGGTCGATCAGAGACCGACGCCCGCGCGCCACAGCAGATGGGCCATCCCGTGCACCAGGTGCAGGGCGCAGCGGCGGGCGTCCACCTCGGCCATGCCGGCGACGATGACGGCCGTGTCGACCGGCCAGACGCGGACCTCCCGGCCGAGCACGGTCAGCGGCGACGGATCGTCACGTCCCTCGAAGGCACGCCCGCCCGGCTCGACGAACAGGTGCAGCGACCGCCCGGCGGCCGGGAAGGACTCGCACCGCCAGTACAGCAGCGGCCAGGCCTTCAGCCGCTCGCGGCGGTGCACCCGGTGTGCCGGCCCGGCAGCGGGCTCGGCGGCGGCCTCCGGCGCGACCCGCGCCGGGATGCTCCCCTGCGGGTCGACGACCGCGCGCGGCCGGGAGCCGTGCCGGCCCGCGGTCCGGCGCGCCACGGTGCCGCGGGCCCGCACGGTGACCGGCGGTACCAGGTTCTCCGCGGCACAGAAGTCCAGGAAGTCATGGATCTGGGCGTCGACGTGGTTCGCGACGGCGGCGGCGCGTTCGAGCCGCTGTGCCTCGGCCCGCTTCGAGCTGCGGATGGCGTGGCTGCCCCGAAGCAGCACGTCGGTGAGCGTTTCCGGCAGCGCCTCGCCGGTGGGGGAGAACCCGACCGGCCAGGCGTCGGAGTCGGTCGGGCGCAGGTACCGGTGCCGCACCGCCGGCGCCCACAGCGCCGGCCGGGTGTCGGGAACCGCCCGGGCATCGCCGGCCAGTGCCTCGCCGGCCAGTGCCTCGCCGGTGGGGGCCTCGGCGGTGCGGGTGTCGGCCGGGGCGGGCGGTGGCGGCATCTGGCCGGGCACGGAGTGATCGTCGCTGGACGGGCGGGCCTGCGCACCGGACACCGTCCTCACCCCCACCCGCCATCGCTTAACGTGACCGTTCAAGCCTCGACGGTAACGCTGCGTTGTGCAACTGGGGCGGCGACCCCGGGGTTGCGCCGGGCGGGGTCAGACCAGGTCGTTGATGACCAGGGTCTGGTCGCGGCCCGGGCCGACGCCGATCGCGGAGACGGGCGCGCCGGAGAGTTCCTCCAGTGTCCGGATGTAGTCCTTCGCGGCCGCGGGCAGGTCGGCGTACTTCCGCACGTCGGAGAGGTCCTCCTGCCAGCCCGGCAGCTCGGTGTAGATGGGACGCGCGTGGTGGAACTCGGTCTGCGTCATCGGCATCTCGTCGACCCGTTCGCCACCGATGTCGTAGCCCACGCAGATCGGCACGCGATCGAAGCCGGACAGCACGTCCAGCTTGGTGAGGAACAGGTCGGTCAGGCCGTTGACCCGCACCGCGTAGCGGGCGATCACCGCGTCGAACCAGCCGGTGCGCCGGGCCCGGCCCGTCGTCACGCCGAACTCGCCGCCGATGCGCCGCAGCTCCTCGCCGACCTTGTCGTCCAGTTCGGTGGGGAAGGGGCCGGCGCCGACCCGGGTGGTGTACGCCTTGATGATCCCGACGACCCGGTTGATCCGGGTCGGCCCGATGCCGGCGCCGGTCGCCGCGTACCCGGCGGTCGGGTTCGACGAGGTCACGAACGGATAGGAGCCGTGGTCGACGTCGAGCAGCGTGCCCTGGGAGCCCTCCAGCAGCACGACCTTGCCCTCGCGCAGCGCGCGGTCCAGGACGAGGCCGGTGTCGGCGATGTGCGGGCCGAGGCGTTCGGCGTAGGCGGCGTACTCCTCGACGACCTCGTCGACCTCGATCCGTCGCCGGTTGTAGACCTTCGCCAGGACCTGGTTCTTCTCCCGCAGCGCGAGTTCGAGCTTCTTGCGGAAGATGCCCGGGTCGAGCAGGTCCTGGACCCGGATGCCGGTGCGGGCGACCTTGTCGCCGTAGGTCGGGCCGATGCCGCGGCCGGTGGTGCCGATCCGGGCCTTGCCCAGGTAGCGCTCGGTCACCCGGTCCAGCGCCCGGTGATGCGGCATGATCAGATGGGCGTTCGCGCTGATCAGCAGGCGCGAGACGTCGATGCCCCGGGCGGCGAGCCCGTCCATCTCGGTGAGCAGGACACCGGGGTCGATCACAACCCCGTTGCCGATCACCGGCACGCAGTCGGCCCGCAGGATGCCGCTGGGGATCAGGTGGAGGGCGTAGCGCTCCTCCCCGATGACCACCGTGTGGCCAGCGTTGTTGCCGCCCTGGTACCGGACGACGTAGTCGACGGCGCCGCCCAGAAGGTCGGTCGCCTTTCCTTTTCCCTCGTCGCCCCACTGGGCGCCGATGAGGACGAGAGCGGGCACCGGGCGAGGTTACTAGGGATGGCACTCGCGCGTGGCCGGTCGGCCGATGCCGCGACCAACCGGCGCCGAGGACTCACGATCCGTCGAAGCCGAGTTCCCGTGCGGCGGCGGGATCGCTGTCGGTGAGGAAGTTCTGACAGCGGGTGGCCTCTTCGGTCTCCCCGATGGCCGCCGCGGCGCGTCCGAGCGCGGCCAGGGAACGCAGGAAACCGCGGTTCGGCTCGTGCGACCAGGGAACCGGCCCGGTGCCCCGCCAGCCGGCGCGGCGCAGCGCGTCAAGTCCGCGGTGGTAGCCGGTGCGGGCGTAGGCGTACGCCTCGACGGGCCGGTCGCCGGCCAGCGCGAGTTCGGCGAGGGCGGCCCACGGGGCACTGAGCGCGGGCGAGGCGGCGGCCACGGCCGCCGGCGACTCCCCCGCGGCCAGCGCGTCGGTGGCGATGGCGTCGGAGGGCAGCAGCGTCGGCGGCGGGCCCGAGAGCAGGTTGCGGCCCGGGTCGGACGGCGTCGTCATGGATGCATCCTGCCGCACGGCTGTGGCGACCTGCCGTGCGGGTGGTGCGACCTGCCGTGCGGGTGAGGTGACCGGCCGTGTGCGGGTGGTGCGCAGCCGCGGCGGGTCACGACCGGACGGTGACGTTCCACAGGTTCTGGCCGACGGCGCCGGGCTGGCCGTCGCTGACCCGGGTCAGGTAGCCGTAGAGGGCGGCGATGCCCTGCGACTGCGGACCGAACTTTCCGTCGACGGTGAGCAGGAAGCTCTTGTTGCGCATCGCGGCCTGCCAGACGAACGCGTCCGGGCGGACGTCGTTGCCGTAACCGGCGTTGAGGACGGTGCCCTTGTAGGAGTTGTCACCCATCTCCTGGCGAGCGCGATCCAGTGTCATCGGCGGCTCGGCGGGGGCGAGGGCCTGCTCGATGACGTCACCGGAGCCGACCGCGGCCGGGCCGTTGTTCGTCAGGCCCATCTTGCGCGAGCAGGACGGCCAGGGCTGCCATCCCCGCGCGTTGTAGAGCTTGGCGGCGGCCTCGTCCTGGGTGGCGGGGGAGGCCTGGTAAGGCCGGCCGGAGTAGCCGAGGCCGTGCCAGGTCTGGTCGTCGAACTGGTAACCGCCGGAGAAGCCGTTGCCCGTGTTGGTGGCGTAGTTCCCGCCGGACTCGCACTGGCGGAGCTTGGCGAAGTCGTCGGCGGTCGCGGCGCCGGCCGGGGCCGCGGCGACCGTGCTGACCGCGAGCCCGCTGCCGACGATGGCCGTCACCGCGCCGGTGGTGCGAAGGATGCGACCCGCGGTCGAGTGGGCCTGCGGGGCCCGATGTCTACCACCACGCCGTCCTGACGGCATGTCAGTCCAATCCCGATCGCCTGCGGGGTGAGCTGTCGGGTGCGGGCTGGGATGGCCCGGCCGGTCCGCCCCTGGCCGTCGGTACTGCGTGGGAAACGTTCTCCCCACACCGGATGGCTGGGACGAGCCTGCTTAACCCCAAGGGCGTCAGAGACGCCCGGATGGTGGGTCCCCCACTCCTGCCCGTTGCGGTGCGTACTAGGACCAGCCGCTCGCACGTCGGGCAGGACTCGGCGTCCGTCCGAGCGACCTCGCCGGGTGGCGAGTGATCGGCACTCTAGCGAGAACGGTTCAGGGGGCGCAAACCGGGGTGGTTCGGAGTAACCAGGTTGGGACGCGCGAACGGCGGAGCCCGACGGTGCCGCCCGATCGGGTGGCGGGGTGTGCCGCCGGCGTCGTGGGGTACCACCACGACGGACGTCGGCGCCCGGTGCGGAGTTGGTGGCCGACCGGCCCGTTTCGGAGCGCGCAGCGGAGATCGTCCGGGCGTCCGGGCGGGCCGGTCGGGGCGAGTCGGTGAGCTCCCCTGGCCGGTGTCACCGGGGTGGGAAGGTCGTCCGGGTGGCGTGACGCGCGTCCCCGCGTCCCGGGCCGGATGGACTACGTGCGGACGGTGCCGTTCGGCGGCGCGGCGATCGGCCGGATGGCTACCGCGCGTGATGCGGCGCTCAGCCGAAGGTGGCGTGCCAGGTCGCCGGGCCGACGATGCCGTCGACGGCCAGACCGTGGCTTCCCTGGAAGGAGCGGGCGGCGGCGGCCGAACGTGGCCCGAAGTGGCCGTCCACCGCGATCGGGTAGCCGAGCTGGCTCATCCGGGTCTGCCAGGCGCGCACGTCGGCCCGGTCCTGCCCGACCAGCGCGGCCGTGAGGTTGCGGGTGAAGTTCGGGGTGGTGGAGGCGGCGGGACGAGCGGTCAGCGGGGCCCGCGTCGCCGAGCGCGACGCCTGCGCCGCGCCGCTGGCCGACGAGCCGCCCGCGAGCTGGTCGGCGCCCATGCCGCGACCGCAGACCGGCCACTGGCCGAAGCCGGAGCGCTGGGCGAGGCGGAGGGCGGCCTCGTCCTGGACCGCCGGGGCCGCCTCGTGTGGCAGACCGGAGTAGCCGAGACTGTGCCAGGTGCTGGCCGAGAACTGGAAGGCGCCGTAGTAGCCGTTTCCGGTGTTGGTCGTGTAATCACCGCCGGACTCGCACTGCCGCAGACCCGCCCAGGTGCTGGCCGCCTCGGCCGGCTGGCTGACGGCAAGAGTGCCGCCGACCGCCGCCGCGAGAACCGGAGCAACCATGAGGGCCCGCGCCCGGATGCGGGTGCCGGCGCTCCATTGTCGGCCACTGGTACGTGCGTCGGACATATGTTTGTGGTCCTTCCCCACGCCTGCGAGGTGAGCTGTCGGATTCGGGCTGGGAACTGCCCGGCCATGCCAGGGATTCCTGGGGACGTGCGTCGCACCGAAAGACCCTGGTGCGTCCGTCGCTCATGGCTTCACCCCGAGAGCATCGAATCCCTTCGACGCTCGGAGATGGTTCCCCCGTTCCTGCCGCCCGGTCTGGCGAAATCGTCGGCCGGGGGCAGGATTCGGCGTGCCGCCCGACGAATGCCGGACGTTGTTGTCGGCACGGCGAAGACCATAACCACGCCGGCCGGCGAGTCGCCAAGCATTGAATAGGTCACGTGAAAAAGAGCACAGTCGGCGCGCCTGCTTGAGCACCCGTGGGGTGACTGGTATCGCGCGTGCGCGCCCGCTCATCAACCTGGCGTTATCGCGGGCGGGGGTATTTGTGGCCGGCTGATCACCCTGTTTGCCGATGGGTGATGGCGAGCGGAGCGTGGTGAATCACGCCGAATGGGTGACCTGCGGGAAAGCAACATCGACTGTGCCCCGGCGCGCCGGATGGGCGCAATGCGCCGCTTACCCGGGTTCGTCCGGGCCAGCCTACTCATGTGAGAAAAACAACGGAAACCTGGTGGTGACTTACGACCTTGTCATGCAGCTGCGGGAAGCACGCGGCGGCGTAGCGGGGCCCCAAGGCCCAGCTCCCGGGCAGGATGTCCTGGTTGGGTGCGCGGGGCTTCCGATGCGGTAGCACGTCCGTCTCGTGTGGGTCGATCTGGCCGAAACCTGCTGCTGATAAGCGTGACCAGGCAACGGACCCGAGGTGGACCACTCGGCGAAAGACAGTGGTCCCCCAGTCGCGTGACGCAACTGGGGGACCGCGGGTGGTCGCATGATACGGGACATCGTCGGGACGATCGATGGGGCGGATCTCCCGGATGTCCGTTCTGTGCCGGTCGCTTCGTCCCGACGTCGGGGTGCCGCCGGGAAACCGCGCGGCCGTCGGAACGGACGGCGATGCGCGTCGGGGCCGGTCCCGGCGACGTGCCGGCCGGGGCCGGCGGAGCTGACAGAGCCGACGGATCCGAGGAAAGCCACAGATCAGCCGGCCCGGCCCCGGATGTGCCCGGGTCGGGCCGGTCGGCGCCCGGCGGCACACCCGGCGCGGCGATCGCCGGGTGTCATCCTCCGGGTCGGGAGTGTTGCGGTCGGGTCGGGCTCGGAAGCGGGCGGTGCTATGCCCTGCTGAGGGACCGGCCGGCGGAGCGGAGGTCCTCGCACGCCTGGGCCACCCGGGCCGCCATGCCGCTTTCGGCGAGCTTTCCGTAGGTGCGCGGGTCGTATGCCTTCTTCGCCCCGACCTCGCCGTCCACCTTGAGTACCCCGTCATAGTTCTTGAAGACGTGGTCCACGATGGGGCGGGTAAATGCGTACTGGGTGTCGGTGTCCACATTCATCTTCACGACGCCGTAGTCCAGGGTCTCTCGGATCTCGCTGAGGTCCGAGCCGCTGCCGCCGTGGAAGACGAGGTCGAACGGCTTCGATCCGGCCGGCAGACCCAGCTTCTGGGCGACGTGGTCCTGACCCTCGCGAAGAATCGTCGGACGAAGCTTGACGTTTCCCGGCTTGTACACCCCGTGCACGTTGCCGAAGGTCGCGGCCAGCAGGTAACGGCCCTTCTCGCCCGAACCGAGGACTTCGGCGGTCCGCCACATGTCGCCCGGCGTGGTGTAGAGCTTCTCGTCGATCGCGCCGACGACGCCGTCCTCCTCGCCGCCGACGACGCCGATCTCGACCTCAAGGACGATCTTCGCGGCGGCGGCGTCGGCGAGCAGTTCCTCGGCGATCTTGAGGTTCTCCTCGAGCTCGACGGCCGAGCCGTCCCACATGTGGGACTGGAACAGCGGCTCGCGGCCGGCGGCGACCCGCTCCTTCGAGATCGCGATGAGCGGCCGGATGTAGGTGTCGAGCTTGTCCGCCGGGCAGTGGTCGGTGTGCAGCGCGATGGTGACCGGGTAGGCCTTCGCGACGTGGTGGGCGTACTCGGCCAGGGCCTCCGCGCCCAGGACCATGTTCTTCACCGTCGAACCGGACAGGTACTCCGCCCCGCCGGTGGAGACCTGCACGATTCCGTCGCTGCCCGCCTCCGCGAATCCCCGCAGGGCGGCGTTGAGGGTCTGCGACGAGGTGACGTTGATCGCGGGGTAGGCGAAGGACTCGGACTTTGCCCGGTCGAGCATCTGGGCGTAGGTCTCTGGGGTGGCGATGGGCATCGGTGGGGCTCCTTGTCGAAGCTGTCGGGGCGCCGATCAGCCATGGACGGCGGCGCTGAGCAGCCCGACAGGGCCGGCAGACCGCCGTTGGACTGTTGGTGGGCGAAGGGTATGACGGCTCGCCCCGTCGGGGTGGTCGGATGCGGCCGACGTCGCCGGGACAAAGTCGGTCATCGACCCGGCGCCGGTGCGCATTGCCTGTTCGGCGGGAGGTCGGGGGTCGCCGAGCGGCGAGACCAGGGGTGGGGGGAGCCGATGGCCCGGACGGGTGTGGTCCGTCGGCAGGCCGAGACACCGACCGTGGCGACGCGCCCGCCACCCGGCCGGACCCGCCCGGCACACTGGTCACGTGGACGTCGGCAGTCTGTCCGGGACGACGCTGTACATCGTCCTTTTCGCGATGATATTCACCGAGAGCGGGATCCTGATCGGGTTCTGGCTTCCCGGGGACACGATCCTGTTCGCGGCCGGCCTGGTCGCCGCGGACGCGGGCGCGGACGTCTCCATCTATGTCCTGTCCGTGGGGGTCGCTCTGGCCGCCAGCGCCGGCGCCGCCGCGGGCTATTACACCGGGCACCGGCTGGGCCGGCCCTTCCTCGAGCGCCGCTACGCCCCCGCCCTGGCCCGGACGGAGGAGTTCTACCGACGGTTCGGGGCGGTCACCCTGGTGGCCGCCCGGTTCGTCCCGTGGGCGCGGACGTTCGCCCCGGTCCTGGCCGGGGCCGTGGCCATGCCGTGGCACCGCTTCCTCCTCGCGGTGGTGTCCGGCGCGGTGGTGTGGGGGACCGGGCTGATCCTGCTGGGCTACGCGGCATCCGCCATCCCTGGCCTGCGCGACGCCACCGGCTGGCTCGCGCTGGTGGTGGTGGCCGTGTCCGTCCTGGCGGGGGTCGGGGGCGAGCTGCTGCGCCGCCGCACCGCCCGGGGCCGGTCCGCGCGCGGTCAGTCAGACCCCGAGGCGGCCACCGCCGACCGGGGGACGGCAAGCGATGATCCCCACCCGGACGGCGATTCGCCCGCGGCACCGGTGCCGGCCGCGGAACCGGACCCCTCGGCCGCCTCGGCGACCGATCGGGACCGGTGACCGCCGGGTCCGCGCCACAGGTCGTCGACCGCTCGCCGCGACCCGCCGCCGGAGGACGTCGGCCGAGTACGCCGGCGTTGTCCCCGTGTGCGTCGTGCGGAGGGGTTGCTGCCCCGGTCGCTCCGGCGGGTAATCTCCACCACACGACTACCAGATCACATCGGGTAGGCAATGGGTGTCGATGATGGTAATTCCTGACTACTCCTAGCTAGCCTTGATCGATCCAGGCACGAGGTCGGGGGGGCCGACCGAGCGAAGGGTCCGATGCAGCGCACGCGTAATCGCCACCGGGCGCCCCGCCGCCCGGTGCTGCCCGCGTGGACAGTGGCGGCGGGCGTCCTGTTGGCCACGCTCGCGCTCGCGCTGTGGGTCACCGACCGTGCTGGAACGGCAACCGGGAGACTCGCCGCCCGGATGGCCGGCGCGCCGTCGACGGCCGAGGGGGCGCCCCCGGGGAGCCCCGCCGGCGCGGACGCGGGCACAGCCACGGGCCGGGCCGGCTCCGGCTCCCTCGGCGCGGCGCGCACGCCGGCCCGAGAGCTGGCGGCGCCCATCGGCGGCGCTGCCGGGTCGCCGTCGGCGCGGCGGCCCGACCCGGGTGCGCCGGAAACGGCCTCTGCGGGCACCCCCCGCCCGGCCGCGCCCGGCCAGCCGACGGCCCGGGCCCGCCTGATCGCCGACGTGATCGCGGCCACGAACCGGGCCCGGCGGGCGGCCGGCTGCCCGGATCTGGTGGCCGACCCGGTGCTGACGGCGGCGGCCGGGGCGCACAGCATCGACATGGCCGTGTCCGGCTACTTCCGCCACGACAGCCCCGACGGCCGTAGCCCGTTCGACCGGATGGCGGCGGCGGGCTTCGACTACTCCGTCGCCGCGGAGAACATCGCCGCCGGCCAGCGCAGTGCCGCCGAGGTCGTCCGGGACTGGATGGACAGCCCCGAGCACCGGGCGAACATCCTCACCTGCTCGCTGACGCGGATCGGCGTCGGCCTCGCGACGGGCGGGAGCTACGGCTACTACTGGACGCAGGACTTCGCGACCCCCGAAACGGGCCCCTGACCCGATCGGCCGGCCCGGCTCGGGCAGGTACCCGGGAGGCGTCGCCCGCGCCCGGCACCGGCGGATTCCGGTTTCGGGCGTGGAGGGGGCCGTCCGGCCGGGTCGACTCGCGCCGATGGTCCGCGGCCGCCGGCCGGTCGATCCCGTAGGGTCGGGACGTCGTCGCCGACGGCAGCGAGGGCGGCACGGCCGGCGGAGCGGACCGCGGCGATCGCGACAGGACCGTCGACGCGGGTGACCCGGGCATGGGTGACCCGGGTAGGAGGAGTGGGCCGTGGTTCGGGCGGTGGTCACCGGCGCGGCCGGGTTTCTGGGCGGAGCGCTTGCGCATGCCCTGCGCGAACAGGGCGCCGACGTCGTCGCGCTGGACGTCCGGCGCGCGCCCGGCGTGGTGCAGGCCGACATCAGCCGGCCCGGCACCTGGGAGCAGGCGCTCGACGGCGCCGAACTGGTAATCCACGCCGCCGCCGTGGGCACCGGCGGTGTCGCGGAGCTCACCCCGGTGCGCCCGGGGCGCGCCGGGGCGCCGCGGCGGGTCTCCGGTGCCGAGGTCCGGCGGGTGACCCTCGGCGGTACCGCCGCCCTGCTCGACGCGGCCGCCCGCGCCGGGGTCGCGCGTTTCCTGCATCTGTCCTGTGTGGACGTGCTGTCGCGGGTGACGCCGCGTGACGGCGAACGCGCCGAGGTCAGCCGGGTGAACGGGCCGCTGGTGGACGAGTCCGCCCCGGTCGGCCTCACCGGCGACGTGCGGGCCGACGCGCTCGCCGCCGCCGAGCAGGCGGTGGGTTCGGCCGCGGCGCACGGGCTCGGAGCCACCGTGGTGCGCATCGGCGACGCCTACGGCCCCCGGGCGGGGCGCTGGACACTGTGGCCGGTGCTGCTCATGCGGGCCGGCCGGTTCGTCCTGGTGGACGGCGGGCGCGGGGTTCTCAGTCCGGTCCACGTCGATGACGTGGTCGCCGCGGTGACGGCGGTCGCCGCCGCGGACCGCGCCGCGGTCGCCGGCCAGGTGCTGCACGTCACCGGGGGCGAGCAGGTCAGCGCCGCCGAGTTCTTCGGGTACTACAGCCGGATGCTGGACCTGCCCTCGCCGCGGTCCGTGCCGGGCCGGCTGCTCGGGGCCGTGGACGCGTGGGACCGGGTGCGGGCCCTCGGCGCGGGGCTGGCGGCACCGAGGTCCCCGGCGTCGGCAGGCGGTGCGCTGGCGAGCGGTGTGTCGGCGGGCGGTGTGTCGGCGGGCGGGGTGTCCGCGGGCGGTGGGTCCGCCGCGGCGGAGCCGGAGCCGGCCGGGACTGCGCCGGCCGCGCCGCCCGGGGTCGCCTCGCCGCCGCCCGTGCCGGGCCGACCCGCCGCAGCCCTGGTCCGCGGCCTCGGCGCGCGGCTCGTGGCCGGCGTCGACCCGCGCGCCCGGGTGGACCTCGGCGCGCTCGGCGTGCGCGAACTGACCCGGGACGCCGGCTTCTCCATCAGCCGGATCGGCAGCCTGGCCGGCTGGTCGCCCGCCGTGCCCCTCGCCGACGGCATGGACCGCACCGAGTCGTGGCTGCGGGAACGGGGCCTGCTCGGGGTCCGGGAACCGTCCCGCCGTGGGTGAAGGGCCCACCCTCACCACCCCTCGGCTGCTCGCCCTGCCGCTGACCGTCTGGAACGCCGGCTACGTCGCCGAGGAGCTCGCGCCGGCACTGGCGTTCACGGCGGTGGTCGCCCGTTCCGGCGGGCGCGGCGGGGACGGGCTCGGCCCGTACGGCGGGATCGTCGGCACGGATCCGCACGCGCCCGCCCCGGATCCTCTCGACCCGGCCGCGTCGCTGCGCCGCGAGTTACGCCGTCGGGCCGGCGCCGGGCGCTCGGTGCTGACCTGGGTGCTGCGGCGCAGGTCGGGGCCGGCGGCCGTCGGCCTGGTCGCCGCGGACACCCACGGCCGCCGCGCCGTGGTCGGGGTGTCGATCGTGCTCGGCTGCCGGCGCGAGGGCTACGCGACCGAGGCCGTCCGCGCGGTCGCCGGCTGGTTCGAGTACCGCGGCGCCCTGGTGGAGACGAGGATCCGCCGCGGCGACGGGATCGGAAAGCGCCTGGGACAGGCGACCTCGTTCGTGCCCACCCCCGTCCTGATAGCCGACTGGTGGCGGATCTGGCTGCGTCCGCCGACGGGTTGATCACCCTTGAGATCACGCACCGTCACGTGGCCCGGTTGGGCGCCCGCCAGCCCGGACGTCACCGGCGGCGTTGCGGCGTTTCCCTGCCCGGACCGGCCCGTTTCCTGGTCGCCGGACCGAAAGTGCCTGCCCAGCGTTGATTGATGGGCCTGTGCAAAGTTGTGTCGGCGTTGCCGTGACAGTGTCCTCCTGTCAACCAGGCGACAGCCGTCTTCTCGTAATTTCGGCGGCATAGGGCGCGCGGTGGACACGCCGCGGTGGCAGCCCCCTGTTCAGACCGTGATGCCCTGGGGCACCATGTAAAGCGATGTCGCGACCGTTGGCCGACGGGCTGAGTGAGGGCGGGGCGTCCGGGACGGTCCGTGGGAGGTCCGTCTCGCGTCCGGGGAGGGGAGCCCGAACGGTTCGGCGCTACCTGCGCCTGGGAGGTCAGCAGCATGAGCGTGGATACCCCTCGGGGGACACCGGCCGGAGTTCGGCCGGGGGAGGTCACCTACGACCACCTGATCATTCCGTCGCACTGGCGGCGGTCCAACGAGTCCACGCCGGGCGCGCCCAACGCGTTGTTCCCACCCGATGGTGGCGCCTCGCCCCAGCAGGTCCCGCCGCCGATCAACCCGACGACCGGGGCGATGACCGGTCCCCTGCTCGTCGGGACCACCGCGCGGGCCTTCGCCAAGCTGGATGACCTGATCCGGCTCAGTGCCGAGGACAAGGCCGTGATCGCCGCCCGGCGCGACGAGGCGGAGCGGGCGCTGCGGGCGATCTTCCCGCCCCGGTGCGCGCTGCCGCTGGTCGGCGTCGCGACGATCGGCTCGGCCGGCCGGGACACCATGATCCAGCCGCTCGACGAGGTCGACATCTTCGCCGTCTTCTCCGCCGCGAACAGCGCGTGGAAGCGGTTCCGCTGGGACTCGCGCGACCTGGTGCTCTGCGTGCGCAACGCGATCGGGGGCGAGCGGATCCAGACGATCGGCAGCCGCGGCCAGGCGCTGCGCATCGTCTACGACTCGCCGCCGGACGTGCACCTCGTCCCGGCGTTCGACCACCCCCGAGCCGGCTACGTCATGCCCGATCGGGTCGGCGGCTGGCTGCCGACCCGCCCGGAGCGGCACACCAGCTGGACCGCGGACCTCGGCCCCCGGGTGATCTCGGCGGTGCGTCTGCTCAAGGCGTGGAACCGGGTCTGCGGCAGCCACCTGCGCTCCTTCCACATCGAGGCGCTCGCCGGGCAGGTCCTCGCCGGTCGAGGGCTCAACACCCGGCAGGGGCTGGCCGAGGTCTTCCGCCACATGGACGAGGTCGGCCTGGTCGCGGCGGATCCCGCGGACGTCGGCGGCGACCTGTCCGCCTACCTGCGCCCCGAGGACGTCGACGCGCTCGCGGGGACCATCCGGCTCGCCCGCATCTACTCGGCGAAGGCGGTCGACGCGGAGCAGGCCGGGGACCACGAGGAGGCCGTGGCACTCTGGGGCTCGGTGTTCGGCCCGGAGTTCCCGACCTTCGGCTGAGGCGTCAGGTCATCCACCGGTCCGGCACGGCCGCGCGGCGCCCCAGCCGGGACCGCTCGGCCTGGGCGGCGACGATCCGCAGTGCCTCGGCCCGGTCGCGCAGGCCGGCTCGCACCCGCACCGGCCCGCCGGTGGTGTCCAGGTGCACGTCGGCGAGGCGCAGCACCCGGGCCAGCGGGTTCGCTACCAGGCGGATGCTCTGCACCTTGCCGTGCGGGATCAGATCTGTGTACCGGCGCAGCAGCCCGTGGCGCGCGACGAAGACCACGTCGTCGGCGCCGCAGGACAGCATCCGCCAGTGGATCGGGGCGAGCAGCGCGGCCCGTCTCGGCGGACGGGCCAGCTCGACCGCGGCCACATCCACCCCGGGCAGCAGCTTGCCGATCAGCTCCAGCGCCTCGTCCCGGCGGGCGACCGGCAGCAGGACCGACGGCCCGCTGCCGGCCACGTTCATCCGGATGGTCACCCAGCCGCACAGGCGCCACAGCAACGGTTCCCCGACGCTGATCGCCTGGACGCGCCCCGGCGGGACGGTGGCGTGGGCGCGTTCGAGCAGCCCGCTGTCGATGCGCAGCCCGTCCGGCGACTCGGACACGGCGTACGGATAGCCGGCGGCGAAGATCCGGAAGGTGGTGTGCCAGAGCCAGCCGAGCAGCGGGATCGCGCCCAGGACACCGGCGCGGGTGCCGGTGAGCAGCGACGGCGTGGCGATCGCCGCCGCCCCGAACACCGCCGCCCACGGCGCGGGCGACAGGGCGATCGCGGCGATCAGCCGTCTCGGCGGCACCTCGGCGAGGGGATGGAACGGCGCCTCGCCGACGTCGGGGGCGAGTCCGGCCGCGGTGGCGAGCAGCTCGGCGCGCAGCCGGTGGGCGTGCCCGATCGACAGGTACCGCAGGTCGGATCCGGAGTCGCCGCCGTCGGCGTCGGACCGTTCCCGGCGTTCCCGGCCCGCCAGGTCCAGGCGCAGGATCGCCAGCCCGATCATCCGGGCGAGCAGTGGCTGGACGATGTCCACCGACTGCAGCCGGTCCAGCCGGACGTAGCGGGTGCGCCGGACCAGCAGGCCGGTGTCCAGCCGCAGGCCGTCGCGATCGAGCCGGTACCGGGTGAACCGCCAGGCACAGTAGCCGTAGGTCCCGGCGGCCGGGATCAGGAAGATGAGGGTCAGGCCGACGGCCCGGGCGGTGACGTCCTCGGCGAGGTTGCGCCCGACGGTCGCGGCGAACGCGGCGACGATCACCCAGCCGCGCAGGAACGGTGTGAGGGGATGCAGCCGGTGGAACCCGTCCGGCGCGGTCACCGGCGCGGCGTCCCGTCGGGTGGTCCTCCGCTCGGCGACCTCCCGCTCGGCGACCTCCCGCTCAGTGGTCTCCTGGTCGGTGGTCTCCTGGTCGGTGGTCTCCCGCTCGGTGGTCTCCCGCTCGGTGGTCACAGTCCGGCCGACCGGGCTTCGCCGCGTTCCGTGAGGGCGTCGCGCAGTCGGGCGGCCTCCCGCGGCGGCAACCCCGGGATGACGGCATCGCTGGCCGCCGCCGCGGTGTGCAGTTGCACCCTGGCGACGCCGAAGCGCCGGGCGAGCGGTCCGGCGGTCACGTCGACGAGCTGCATCCGTCCGTAGGGCACCACGACCAGGCGGCGCACCAGCACGCCCCGGCTGATCAGCAGATCGTCCTCCCGCTCGGCGTAGCGCCAGGCCCGCCAGCCCACGCCGATGGATCGCCAGGCCGCGGCGGCGACCAGCAGGGGGACGACGGTGAGCAGGACCCAGGGCCAGCCGCCGACCGACAGCGAGATCAGCAGGGTGAGCGCCACCGCCGGGACGGCCGCGAGGACCAGCAGCGTCCGTCGTAGCCTCCGCAGCTCCGGCGGCAGGACCCGCCACCGTTCGGGATCCGGCAGGAGAGCGTCGGGCATGTCGCAACGATAAGTCGCGCCTCGGATACGTCCGACCGGAATGGGACGAGTGGATCGCTGCCGTCCTGGTGACCGGCGCGGCTCTCACCCGTTCGGGCGTCCGCGGGGCATCCGTGGTCGTCGGCGAGCCTGGGCGGGTGTCGGCGGGTGTCGGCGGGTGTTGGCGGGTGTCGGCGGGCGTTTGCGGGTGTCGGCGGGCGTTTGCGGGTCTAGACGGGATGCCGGGGTGTCCGCGGGCGCGGCGGGGACGCCGGCGCGCTGGGGGAGATCGCCGGGGGCGTGCCGCCGGCGGTGTCGTCCGGGCGGGCCAACCGGCTGGGCCACCAGATGCGCCGGCCGATGTCCAGCGTCAGCGCGGGCACGAGGATCGACCGCACGACCAGGGTGTCGAGCAGGACGCCGAACGCGACCACGAAGCCGATCTCGGCGAGCTGGACGAGCGGAAAGATGATCAGGGCGGAGAAGGTGGCGGCGAGCACGACGCCCGCGGAGGTGATGACGCCGCCGGTGACGGCCAGCGCGTGCAGCACACCGGGCCGGGGCCCGATCCGCGCTGCCTCCTCGCGCACCCGGGTCATCAGGAAGATGTTGTAGTCCACGCCGAGCGCTACCAGGAAGATGAACGCCAGTAGCGGCAGCGAGGGGTCGGCGCCGGGAAAGCCGAAGATCCAGCGGTAGGCGACCGCGCTCGCGCCGAGCGCGGCGAGGTAGGACAGCACCACCGTCGCCATGAGCATCAGCGGGGCGACGATCGCGCGGAGCAGGAACATCAGCACCACGAGCACGACCGCGAGAACCAGCGGGATGATCACCTGGCGGTCCCGCACGGCCGCGTGCCGCACGTCGAGGTTCACCGCCGTGTTCCCCCCGACCAGCGCGCCCGCTCCCGGCACCCGGTGCACCCTGGATCGCAGCTCGCGCACGGCGTCGAACGAGGCCGGGCTGTCCGGTCGGTCGCCCAGGACGACGACGAACTGCACCCGGTCGCCGGCGCGGCCGGCCTCGGCCACCCCCGCCACCCCCGGCGTCGCCCGGATCACGGCAGCGACCTGGGGCGCGACCCGTCCGGCGGCGATGACGTACGTCGGCGCCGAGACGCCCGGCGGGAAGTCCGCGGAGATCAGCTCGATGCCGCGCACCGACTCCACCCGGTGCCGGAAGCCCTCGTCCTGCCGCAGCGAGGTGTTCATCGTGAGCAGGCCGACGATGAGGCCACCCAGCACCAACGAGGTCCCCACCCACACCGTCCGCGGGCGCCGGTCGATCGCCGCGCCGATTCTGACCCAGCGTCCCGGCTCCTCGGCGAGGTCGAACTCGGTGAGGTCCTCGTGGCCCGGGGCGGTGGGCGCGGCCAGCGCGTTGTCGTGGGCGGCCCGCGCCGCCGGCCCCCGCCGGGCCGTGTCGGTGACGGGGGGATGCTCCCCGAACCGGGGGATCAGCGGCCAGAACAGCCGGCGTCCGCAGAGCACCATCGCCGCCGGCAGCAGCGTGGTCATCGTCACCAGGGCGGTCGAGATGCCGATCGCGCCGACCGGCCCGAGCCCGCGGTCGGAGGCCAGCACCCCGAACAGCAGGCAGAGCATCCCGATGACGACGGTGCCGGCGGAGGCCAGGACCGCGGGACCGGCGTGCCGCATCGCCTCCCGCATGGCGCGGCGCGGATCCCGGTGGCGGGTGAGTTCCTCCCGATAGCGGGCGATGAGCAGCAGGGCGTAGTCCGTGCCGGCCCCGAAGACGAGCACCCGCAGGATGCCGGAACTCTGCCCGTTGACGGTCAGCACGCCGTGCCGGGCGAGCAGACTGACGATCCCGGCGGCGGTCTGGTCGGCGATCCCCACCGACACCAGGGGGACCAGCCACAGCAGCGGGCTGCGATAGACCACCAGCAGGATCACGGCGACGATCCCCGCGGTGACGAGGAGCAGCCGGCTCTCGATCGTCCGGAACATCTGGAAGGCGTCGGCGACCAGCCCCGCCGGCCCGGTGATCGCGGTCTCGGTCCCGGCGGGGGCGATCCGGGCGGCGATCCGCCGCATCTCACGGACGTTGTCCGTGAACCGGGCGGCGTCGTCGAGCTGGGCGAGGGGGACGGTGAGGATCAGCGAGTGGCCGTCCGGGGCGACGACGGGGCCGAGGACCGGCCCGGCGGCGAAGGGCGCCAGCGCCCCACCGATGGCGGTGGCGGCGGAGCGGTCCGCCGGGGTCAGGCCCGCCGGCCTGGTCAGGACGACGACGGCGGGCACGGCATCCGCGCCGGGGAAGTGGCGTTGCGCCGCGAGCAGGCGGGTCGACTCGGCCTCTGCCGGGAGGAACGCGCTCGCGTCGTTCTTCTGGGCGTCCGCGAGGCGGAACGCCATCGGACTGGCCGCCCCGCCGATCGCGAGCCACAGGACGATGACCACCCAGGCCGAGCGGCGTCCGATCACCCACGACACGACCCGCCAGCCCCCTGTTCGGCAGTGCTGCGCCCCGGCCACCGATCGTGGTGACGGACAGCGACGATTGGTGCCGTCGCGGTTGTCCGACTCACCGTGCGTCTCGGCCCTGACGGAATCGTCGCAGCTCAGCGGCCCGGCTGCCGACTACGGCCGATGCGCTCGCGCTACCGCGGCCGGGTCTGGGGCACTCGGGTCCGGGCCGGCCAGGTCTGGGGCGGCTGAGTCTGGGGCGGCTGGGTCTGGGGCGGTCGGGTCTGGGGCGGCTGGGTCTGGGGCGGTCGGGTCTGGGGCGGCTGGGTCTGTGGGGGACCGGTCCTTGGCGGCCCAGGCGAGGGCGATGTCCGACGCGACGGCGACGTTGTTCCGCACGGCGTTGATGTTGACCTCCAGGCTCGCGCCGCCGGTCTCCCGATGGAAGGTCTCCAGGAGAAACGGGGTGACGGCCTTGCCGCGGATGCCGCGTTCGGTGGCCCAGGCCAGGGCGTCGGCCAGCACCCGGTCGTGCAGGGCCGGGTCGAGGGCCTGGTCGGTGGGCAGCGGGTTGGCCACGACGATCGCCGAGGTGAGGCCCAGCAGGTCCGCCGCAGCCATCGTCGCGGCGACCTGGCCGGCGTCGCCGACCCGCCAGTCCAGGTCGTAGGTGGTGTGGGGCAGGTAGAAGCCGGGGAAGGTCGACGTCCGATAGCCGACGACGGTGATACCCAACGTCTCGAGCCGTTCGAGGGTCGCGCCGATGTCGAGGATCGACTTGACTCCGGCGCTCACGACGGTGATCGGCATGGCCGCGAGGGTCACCAGGTCGGCGGATTCGTCGAAGCTGTCCCCTGCGCCGCGGTGCACCCCGCCGAGACCGCCGGTGGCGAACAGCCGAATCCCCACGCGGGCCGCGAGCAGAGCGGTGGACGCTACCGTCGTCGCCCCCGTCCACCCCGTCGCGCAGGCGACCGGCAGGTCACGCACGGAGAGTTTGATGACGTTGGCGTCGTCGGCGATGCGGCGCAGGTCGGGCTCGTCCAGGCCGACCCGGGGCACGCCGTCGATCACCGCGATCGTCGCGGGGGTCACTCCCCGTGCGCGCGCCAGCTCCTCCAGCTCGACGGCGACGTCGCGGTTGCGGGGCCGAGGCAGCCCGTGCGCGATCAACGTCGACTCCAACGCGACCACCGGCGCCCCGGCGGCCAGGGCGTCCCGCACGGTTGCCGAGACGACGATGTTCGATCTGCCCGCCATGCGCCGACCCTACGTCCCGTCGTCCCGACGCCTCCAGCCGATCGATGTCTCATTGCACTACTCGCGACTTACTGCCCGTGGCCCACGTCCCGTGGCCTCACTTCCCAGGGGCTCGCTACCCGGACGTTCACTGCCCGCGGGTCCGCTCGGCCCGAAACCGCAGCGGCACGCTGTACAGCGTCGCGAACCGCTCGACCGAACCGAACACGTTCTTCGCCCACTCGCTGTACTTCACGAGATACCCCGGGTTCTGATCCGCGGGCGGGGCTTGCGGGTCGGTGGTGAGCACGCCGGTGAGGACGACGAAGTCGCCGCCGCGGCCGTCGTCGTCGAGGTGTAGAGAGCTGCGCGGATTCGTCTGGATCCGGCTCAGCCGCCGCGCGGTGGGTTCGCTGTAGAGCTGGGCGCTGTCGGTGGCGAAGTCCCACAGAAACCAGACCGGCGCCGGCTGCGGGGTGCCGGACCGGTCGGTGGACGTCAGCCAGGCGATCCGGTCCTCGCCCAGCCGCCGAGCCACCTTCGCCCCGAACGCGGTGTCTGGATCGGGAAGTGCGGACATCGTCGGCTCCCACCCCTCGGCGCGGACTCGCCGGTAGGCGGCGATCGACCACTGCTTACCGTAACCTCCCGACGGGTTCGGCGCGTGACCGGACCGCCACCGATCCGGGCGCGCGCCGCAGAGTGCGTCGCGCGCCCGGACTCGGCCGCGAGCCGCCCGGCCGCCTCCCCTACAGTGCCTTGGCGGGCGGCTTGACCGCGGCGGAGACGATCAGCCCGGCGCCGCCGGGCACCGCGTCGACCTGCACGTCGTCGCCGTCGCGGACCTGTCCCGCGAGCAGTTCCCGGGCGAGCTGGTCGCCGATCGCCGTCTGGACCAGGCGCCGCAGGGGCCGCGCCCCGAACACCGGGTCGTAACCGACGTCGGAGAGCCATTCCTTGGCGGTGTCGGTGACCTCAAGGCCGATCCGCCGCTCCTGCAGCCGAGCCCGCAGCCGGTCGAGCTGGAGATCGACGATGCGGGTCAGGTCCTCCCGGCCGAGCTGGTCGAAGACGAGGACGTCGTCGAGCCGGTTGAGGAACTCGGGCTTGAAGGCGTCCCGCACGGCCACCATCACCGACTCGCGCCGCACCTGCGGGCTCAGGGTCGGATCGGCGATGAACTGCGAGCCGAGGTTCGAGGTCAGGATGAGGATCGCGTTGCGGAAGTCGACCGTGCGCCCCTGCCCGTCGGTCAGCCGCCCGTCGTCGAGGACCTGCAGCAGCACGTCGAAGACGTCGGGGTGAGCCTTCTCGACCTCGTCGAGCAGGATGACGCTGTAGGGCCGCCGGCGGATCGCCTCGGTGAGCTGGCCGCCGGACTCGAACCCGATGTACCCGGGCGGAGCCCCGATCAGCCGGGCGACCGAGTGCTTCTCGGCGTACTCGCTCATGTCGATGCGTACGACCGCCCGCTCGTCGTCGAACAGGAAGTCGGCAAGTGCCTTCGCGAGCTCGGTCTTGCCGACGCCGGTCGGGCCGAGGAAGAGGAACGAACCGGTGGGCCGATCGGGGTCGGCGATGCCGGCCCGGGCCCGGCGCACCGCATCGGACACCGCCCGCACCGCCTGGTCCTGGCCGATCACCCGGGCGTGCAGCTCGGACTCCATCCGCAGCAGCTTCGCGGTCTCGCCCTCGAGCAGCCGGCCGGCGGGGATGCCCGTCCAGGCTGCGACGACCTCGGCGACGTCGTCCGGACCGACCTCCTCGTTGAGCATCGCCCCACCGGGAGAGTCCGCGGCGGCCAGCGCGTCGGTGGCGTCGGTCAGCCGCCGTTCCAGCGTCGGGATCGTGCCGTAGCGCAGTTCACCGGCCTTCGCCAGGTCGAGGTCGCGCTCGGCGAGCTCCGCCGCCCGGCGCGCGTTCTCCAGCTCCTCCTTGATCTTCTGGACCTCGGAGATCGAGTCCTTCTCCCGGTGCCAGCGCGCCGTGAGGCTCGACAGCTCCTCGCGCCGGTCCGCCAGCTCGCGCTGCAGCCGCCCGCGCCGCTCCCGGGAGGCGTCGTCGTTCTCCTTCGACAGCGCCATGTCCTCGATCTCCAGCCGGCGCACGGCCCGCTCGAGCTCGTCGATCGCCACCGGCCGGCTGTCGATCTCCATCCGCAACCGGGACGCCGCCTCGTCCATGAGGTCGATCGCCTTGTCCGGCAGGAAGCGGGCGGTGACGTAGCGGTCGGAGAGGGTCGCCGCGGCGACCAGCGCGGCATCGGTGATGCGCACCCCGTGGTGCACCTCGTAGCGCTCCTTGAGACCGCGCAGGATGCCGATGGTGTCCTCGACGGTCGGCTCGCCCACGATCACCGGCTGGAAGCGGCGCTCCAACGCCGGGTCCTTCTCGATGCGGGTGCGGTACTCCTCCAGCGTGGTCGCGCCGATCATGCGCAGCTCACCGCGGGCGAGCATGGGCTTGAGCATGTTGCCCGCGTCCATCGCGCCCTCGGCGCCGCCGGCGCCGACCACCGTGTGCAGCTCGTCGATGAACGTGATGATCTGCCCCTCGGCTTCGCGGATCTCGTTGAGAACCGAGGTCAGCCGCTCCTCGAACTCGCCGCGCAGCTTGGAACCCGCGACCATCGAGCCCAGGTCGAGCGAGACGATCCGCCGGCCGCGCAGCGACTCCGGCACGTCGCCCGCCACGACCCGCAGGGCGAGGCCCTCGACGATCGCGGTCTTGCCGACGCCGGGCTCGCCGATGAGGACCGGGTTGTTCTTGGTGCGCCGGGACAGAACCTGGATCACCCGGCGGATCTCCGCGTCCCGGCCGATCACCGGGTCGAGCTTGCCCTGCTGGGCCCGCTCGGTGAGGTCGATCGAGTACTTCTCCAGCGCGCGGTAGGAACCCTCGGGGTCGCGGCTGGTCACCCGCCGGGCACCGCCGCGGACCTTGTCGAAGGCACCGCGCAGCGCGTCCGGACTCGCGCCGGCGGTGGTCAGAATGCGGCCGGCCTCGCCCCCCTCCTCGGCGAGCGCGACGACCAGGTGCTCGACCGAGGTGTACTCGTCGCCCAGGCGACCCGCCTGTCGCTCGGCGTTGTCGAGCACGGCGAGGAGCTGACGGGACAGTTGGGGCGCCGACACACTCATCCCGGTGGCCCGGGGCAGCCGGGACACGGCTGCCTCGGCCCTGCCCCGGACCGCGTCGACGGAGGTGCCGGTCGAGGACAGCAGCGCCGCACCGACCCCGTCGGGGGCCTCGAGCAGGGCGGTGAGCAGGTGAAGGGGGTCGACGAGTGGTGACCCGTCGCCGGTGGCTCGACTGATCGCCGCGGAGAGAGCCTCCTGCGAGCGGGCGGTGAGGCGTTCAGCGTTCATGGCGGATCCCAGTGTGGTCAGGTGCGTGCAGTGTCATCCGTTCGAACGCTCAGCATACCTGAGTCGTTCCCACTCAACCCTGATTCGTCTCTGCGGGTTCCCGGAAAGGCGAAAGGGGCTCCTCGTGGCCCGTTCCTGGACCGAGAGGAGCCCCCTGGGGTCGGATGCCGCACCGGCCGACGCCCTTGCCGGCCGGGCGGTCAACGGCGGGGAAGCGGCCGCCATACCACGATCGCCCCACGGTCGACAGGGACGAGGTCGCGCCGGTGGCTGGCATGCGCCTCGGCCACCTGCCGCTCCGCGTCGACGCGAGCCCGGGCGAGTTCCTCGGTGAGCTGGCGGACCTGCGCCTGCAGCGCCATCACCTGAGCGCTCAGGTGCAGGATCTGCCGGATGCCCTCAAGGTTGACGCCCTCCTCCTGGGAGAGGCGCTGGACCTCCCGCAACAGGGCGACGTCCCGGGCGGAGTAACGCCGCCCCCGCCCCGCCGTGCGGCCCGGGGTGACCAGCCCGAGGCGGTCGTAGGACCGCAGGGTCTGCGGATGCATGCCGGCGAGCTGCGCCGCGATCGAGATGACGTAGACCGGCGCGTCCTCGTCGTGGGCGGGGCCCGGCAGCGGACCGGTCGGGTAGTACCCCTCCGGCCGGACCTCGGTGGCCGAGCCCAACGGGTCCGGCGGCGGCCGGTCCCCCGACCGCCGTGCCGGCGCCGGCCGCGCGCTCGGCGCGGCCGGCGGATCGGAGGTGCGATTCGGACGCGCGGTCATCCCTCTGCCTCCATCCGTTCCATCAGCGGCGCCCGTGGGTCCTCGGGATGGGCCTGGGCGAACTCGAGCAACGCCGTGCGTGCCCGCGGCGAGAGATCGGCCGGCTTGGGCACGGTCACCTCCAACGTCACGATGAGGTCACCGTGGCCGCCGCCCGCTGCCGGGACGCCTCGCCCACGAGCCCGCAGCCGCCGCCCGCTGGAGGTACCGGCCGGCACCTTCACCGTGAGCGGCGCGCCGTCGAGGGTCGGCACCCGGACCGACGCGCCCAGGGCCGCCTCGGTGATCGTGATGGGGAGCGTGATGGTCAGGTTGTTGCCCTCCCGGTCGAAGACCGGGTGACGCAGTACGTGGACCGTCACCTCCAGGTCACCCGCCGGGCCGCCACGCTCCCCGGGCGTGCCGCGGCCCCGTACCCGCAGCCGCTGGCCGTCGCTGACGCCCGGTGGGATGCGGATGCGCTGTTCGCGTTCGCGCCGACCGGAGCCCCGGCAGTCGGGACAGGGATGGTCGATCAGCGTGCCCTTGCCCAGGCAGTCGCGGCAGGGCTCGGACAGCGCGAATCCGCCCTGCGAACGGGAGACCACGCCCAGCCCGCGGCAGGTCGTACAGGTCCGTGGGGTGGTCCCCGGCCGAGCCCCGCTGCCCTCGCAGGTGGTGCAGGTCGCGGCACCGGGCAGGCGGACCGAAGCCTCCAGCCCGGTCAGCGACTTCTCGAACGGGATGGTCACCTCGGCCTCGATGTCGCCGCCCCGGCGTGGCCCGCGACCCGGCGACGATCGCTGGAACATGTCGAAGAAACCGCCGAGACCGCCGCCCGAGCCACCGAGGAGATCCTCGAAGTTGACGTTCGGGCCGGCGCCGTAACCCCCGCCGGGTGCGCCGAAGCCGCCGGGTGCGCCGAAACCGCCGTAGCCGCCGGCCCGCCCGCCCCCGAGGCCGCCCGTTCGGCCGCCGGCCGCGAACAGCGCCCGGGCCTCGTCGTACTCCCGCCGACGACTCTCGTCGGAGAGGACGTCGTAGGCCTCGGACACCTCCTTGAAGCGCGCCTCGGCCTTCGCGTCGCCGGGGTTCTTGTCCGGATGCAGCTCCCGGGCAAGCTTGCGGTACGCCTTCTTGATGTCGGCCGCCGAGGCGTCCTTGGGAACGCCGAGAGCGGCGTAATAGTCCTTCTCGACCATGTCGCGAACACTCACGGCGCCCCTCCTCTCCTCGTCGTGTCAGTCGGCGCTGACAGTGGGCCCGCCGTTGTCCGGGCCGGGGATGCTGCCGGTGTCGTCGGGGATGGGGCTCGGCCGCTGCGCCGCCTGCTCGTCCGGCAGCCCGGACCCGCCGCGCGCGGCCTCGACGGCTTCCGGCTCGACCTCGGCCGGTGCCGCCTCGCCCGTGGGCTCCGCGACCGCCACCTGCGCCGGGCGCAGGACCCGACCCGCGTGCAGGTAACCGGCGCGGAAGACGTCCACACAGGTCGGGCCGGTCACGTCAGCCCGGTAGGAGTGCATGAGCGCCTCATGGACGGACGGGTCGAACTCGTCGCCCGGCGACCCGTAGCGCTCCAGGCCGGCTGCCTCCAACGATGCTTCGAGGGCCTCGGCGATGGCCTTGAAGGGGCCCTCGAGATCCCCGTGGTCACGGGCGCGGCCGATGTCGTCGAGGGTCGACAGCAGGCTGGCGAGCACCTTGGCGGTCGCCTGCTCGCCGATCTGCTGGCGGTCCCGCTCGACCCGGCGGCGGTAGTTGTCGAACTCCGCCTTCAGCCGCTGCAGGTCCGCCGTGCGCTCGGCGATCTGCTGTTGCAGGGACGCGACGAGCTCGCCGTCGACCTCCTGGTCGAGGGCTCCGGCGGGAGCGGCACTTCCCACCCCGCCGGGTGCGGCGGCGGCATCCGCCCGCACCTCACCGCTCTCCGGGTCGATCCGCCGCCGGTCGCGCACGACCACGCGAGGCTCCTCCTCGTCTCGACTGTCGGACCTGCTCGCACCCCACCAGTCACCAGGTTGACCGGAGGTCACTTCTTGTCCTCCTCGTCCACGATCTCGGCGTCGACGACGTCGTCGTCGGCCGGTCCACCGGAGCCGGGGGCGCCCGCGCCATCCTGGGCGGCCTGCTCGTACATGGCCTGGCCCATCGCCTGGCTCGCGGCGGCCAGCGCGTCGGCTGCCTCGCGGATGGCCGCTGTGTCGGTGCCCGCGACGGCGCCGCGCAGGGTGCCGAGCTTCTCCTCCACGTCGGACTTCACCGCGGCGTCGATCTTCTCGCCGTTCTCGGCCAGGAACCGCTCGGTGGAGTACACGAGGGTCTCCGCCTTGTTGCGGGTCTCGGCCTCCTCGCGGCGGTTGCGGTCCTCCTCGGCGTACTGCTCCGCGTCGCGGACCATCCGGTCGATGTCGTCGCGCGGCAGCGCGGACCCGCCGGTGATCGTCATCGACTGCTCCTTGCCCGTGCCGAGGTCCTTGGCGGACACGTGCACGATGCCGTTCGCGTCGATGTCGAAGGTCACCTCGATCTGAGGCAGGCCGCGGGGGGCCGGCGGGAGACCGGTCAGCTCGAACATGCCGAGCTTCTTGTTGTACGCGGCCATCTCGCGCTCACCCTGGAACACCTGGATCTGCACGGAGGGCTGGCTGTCCTCGGCGGTGGTGAAGATCTCCGAGCGCTTGGTGGGAATCGTGGTGTTGCGCTCGATGAGCTTCGTCATGATTCCCCCCTTCGTCTCGATCCCGAGCGACAGCGGGGTGACGTCGAGCAGCAGGACGTCCTTGACCTCGCCCTTGAGCACGCCGGCCTGCAGCGAGGCACCGACGGCGACGACCTCGTCCGGGTTGACGCCCTTGTTCGGCTCCTTGCCGCCGGTCAGGTCGCGGACCAGGTCGACGACGGCGGGCATCCGGGTGGAACCACCGACGAGCACGACATGGTCGATGTCGCTGACCTTGATGCCCGCGTCCTTCACCGCCTGCTGGAAGGGGTGCTTGCAGCGGTCGATGAGGTCGGAGGTCATCCGCTGGAACTCGGCCCGCGTCAGCGACACGTCGAGGTGCAGCGGGCCCTCCGCCGAGGCGGTGATGTAGGGCAGGTTGATCGACGTCTGGCTGGACTGGGAGAGCTCGATCTTCGCCTTCTCGGCGGCCTCCCGCAGCCGCTGCAGGGCCATCTTGTCCTTGCCGAGATCAACCCCGTGCTGACCGTTGAAGGTCTTGATCAGGTGATCGGTGATCCGCTGGTCCCAGTCGTCGCCGCCGAGGTGGGTGTCGCCGGAGGTGGACTTCACCTCGACGACGCCGTCGCCGATCTCCAGCAGAGAGACGTCGAAGGTGCCGCCACCGAGGTCGAAGACCAGGATGGTCTGCTCCTTCTCGCCCTTGTCCAGCCCGTAGGCGAGGGCGGCCGCGGTCGGCTCGTTGACGATCCGCAGGACGTTGAGGCCCGCGATCGTGCCGGCCTCCGTGGTCGCCTGCCGCTGGGCGTCGTCGAAGTAGGCGGGGACGGTGATGACCGCATCCGCGACGGTCTCGCCGAGGTAGGACTCGGCGTCCCGCTTGAGCTTCTGCAGGATGAAGGCGCTGATCTCCTGCGGAGTCAGGTCCTTCGCGTCGACCTTCATCTTCCAGTCGGTGCCCATGTGGCGCTTGACCGACCGGATGGTGCGCTCGACGTTCGTGACTGCCTGCCGCTTCGCGACCTCGCCGACCAGGACCTCGCCATTCTTCGCGAAGGCCACGACCGACGGGGTCGTGCGAGAGCCCTCGGCGTTCGCGATCACCGTGGGTTCGCCGCCCTCGAGCACGCTCACGACGGAGTTCGTGGTGCCGAGGTCGATGCCGACCGCTCGTGCCATGTCTGTGTGCCTCTCGATCCGTGTCGGCGCGCGGGCGGTGCGTGCGGGCCGACCTCGTGGGGTTGAACCTCTCGGTGGACCGGCTCTCCGAGGGTCACCCGGAGAGTGCGGTCCTGCTTACGCTAGGGCGTATCAGGAGGTTGAGCCTTCCTGACTCATGATGACGGCCCCTAGCATAACCCGGCAGAGGTGAGTCTGCCACACTCAACTTTGCGAACCCGGAGAGGATTCCCACGGGCAGGCCGCTGGGCATGCCACAGACCCGACGCCGCCCGCCGGTCGGGGACCGGCGGGCGGCGTCGGGTGCGGGGATCGTGGCGGGCGTTGGCCGGTCAGGAGTCGGTGGGTGGCTGCGGCTTCGCCTCGTCGGACGGGGAGCCGTCCGAGGGGTCGCCGAGGCTGCCTGCGGCGCCGCTGCGGGGTGGCACGGAGGTCGCCCGCGGCGGCCGTACGGCTGCCAGGATGCGACCCCGGCGGGCGCCGGGGCGTTGCCGGGCGCCCCCGCCGCCCGGGGCGGCCAGGCCGATCGAGGTCACCGGGCCGCCGGCGGCGTCGGGCGGGTCGTCCTCGGCGAGGTCCGCGGCCTCGCCCGGCGCCTCGCGGCCCGGGACGGCCAGCGGCATCCCGGTCCGCTCGCTGAGGTCGACCTGCCGGCCCAGGTCGGCCTCGATCTGGGCGAGCCGGTCGAGCATGTCGCTGGCGTCGCCGTCGCGCTCGCGGATGGTGCGCAGCGCGTCCATCAGGCTCAGCCACTGGTCCCGGTCGACGGTGACCTGGTCGGCCAGGCGGTTGGCCGAGAAGGCCGGGAACAGTCGCTCCGCCGCGGCGATGATCTGCCGTACCTCGCCCGGGTTGAGGCGGCCGGGCTTCTTGCGGATGAAGTTGGGGACGTCCTTGATACTGATGATCGTCACACCGTCGACGGCGCCGTCGCTCCACAGCACGTTGGCCTCGACCATCACCAGGATCGGGCTGACCGGGATCTTGAGCATCGGCAGCGCGGCCCGAATCTGGCTGCGGACCTCGCCGCCCAGCCAGGAGGCCCGGTCGATCACCGGCTTGAGCGACTCGCCGTCACAGATCGCCCCGCCCTTGGTGTAACGGACGGTCCCCTTGCTGTTGTCACTGCCGAGCACCATCACCCCGCCGGGACCGATCACGAGGTGGCCGATGGTCGCCTCCGAGTACGGCACGGACCGGTCGTGGAGGATGATGTAGCCCTGCCGGCGCAGCCGGGCGATGGCCCGGGCGGTCCTGCGTTCGGCCTCGGCGCCCTCCCGCAGCGACTCGATGTCCGGTGCGGTGCCGTACGCGGCGATGATGATGCCGGCCGGCCAGGCCAGGAAGACCAGAAAGAACGCGGCGATCGCGATGCCGGGCTGCCCGACCCCGAAGCCGATGACCAGGGCGAGGACGAAGCCGACCACGGCCGCCCGGGCCGCGATGCGGGGGACCTGCCGCGTCAGCCGGTCCCGCCGGACCAGTGCCTGGTTCTCCCGGGCCCGCTGGTACTCCGTCTGCAGGGACTGCCCGGGACGGCCGACTCGGGTCATCGTCGGCCGGGTGATCGTTGCCATCGTGCCCACCATGGTCGCAGGGGTCGTCAACGTTGGTAGCGGCCCGTCCGCCGGGAACGCCGGGCGTCGTCGCGACAGCGCTGGCACCGAGCCCACGCATGCCGGGGAGAAGCATGCACCGCGGGACACACGATCGCCCGGTCAGCGTGGGCGAAAGGCCGTCCCCATGGTGCGTCGAAGATCCCTGTAGCACAAGGGTTGACATCATCGACTCGGGTGACTTCGCGGCGCGGACGTGGGCGGGACGTGGTCGGACGTGGCGGGACGGTGCTGGCGCCGCGCCCGCCGCCGGCCGCCCGCCGAGGCCGGCGCGGGTGCGCGACGGCGCGGTAGTCGCGGCGGTGCGGGGCGTTGCGCGTCGGTTGGGCATCTGCCACTGAAAGTAGCAGTCCAGAGCACCCGGTGCGGGTGATCGGGCCTTCGGACCCCCTATAACGGGCCGCTCGGACCACGTCGTGGCAGGGTCGGGTGGTAGGCGGGCTCGCCGCCGGCTGAAGAGGTCAACGCCGTCCGCACCCGGATCGCGAAGACGACCTTGGTCGGTGGATGGGACGGGGCTCGTCGGATGGGACGGGGCTCGTCGAACGGGTGGTGCGGATCACTCGTCCCATTTGTTACTGGCCGGTACGAGTAGGCTCACCCGCAATGGTGGGTGCCAGATGGAGGATGCTGTGAGAATTGCGATCGGTGGAGCGATCACGCTGATCGCTCTCGCGGTAGCCGGACGCCGGGTGTTCTGGCTGTTCCGGCTGATCAGGTCGGGACAGCCGGCGCAGGGCCGGCTGGACGACCTGCCGAAGCGCATCTGGACCGAGATCAGCGAGGTCGGTGGTCAGCGGAAGCTGTTGAAGTGGTCGGTGCCGGGCATCGCGCACTTCTTCACCTTCTGGGGATTCACGATTCTGTTGTTGACCGTCATCGAGGCCTATGGCGGTCTGTTCGACGACGACTTCCACATTCCGGGATTCGGTCACTGGGCGGCCATCGGCTTCCTGGAGGACTTCTTCTCCGTGGCGGTGCTCGCCGGACTGGCTGCATTCACGATCATCCGGGTCAAGAACGCGCCCGCCCGGCTGGAGCGGAAGTCGCGTTTCTACGGCTCGCACACCGGACCGGCGTGGGTCATCCTCGGCCTGATCACGGCCGTCGTCGGGACCCTGCTGATCTACCGCGGCGCCCAGTACAACACCGGGAACCTGCCGCAGGGCCAGACCAAGTGGGCCTTCGCCTCCTACGTCGTCAGCCGGATCTTCTCGGGCCTCTCGCACGATGTGAACGAGGACATCGAGACGGCCTTCCTGCTGCTCAACATCGCCGTCATCATGGGCTTCTCCGTCCTGGTGGTGTACTCCAAGCACCTGCACATCGGCCTGGCCCCGATCAACGTCGTGCTCAAGCGGGAGCCCGCCGCCCTCGGCCCGCTCGGCAGCACCCCCGACATCGAGAAGCTGATGGAGGAGGACGAGCCGCTCGTCGGCGTCGGCAAGGTCGAGGACTTCACCTGGAAGGCGATGCTCGACTTCGCCACCTGCACCGAGTGCGGGCGCTGCCAGAGCCAGTGCCCCGCCTGGAACACCGGCAAGCCGCTGTCGCCGAAGCTGCTGATCATGGACCTGCGGGACCACCTCTTCGCCAAGGCGCCCTACCTGCTGTCGACGAAGGGCGAGGCCGAGGGCGAGGAGGCACCGAAGGCGGTCACCGGGGTCGAAGAGGACGCCCACGCCCACCACGGCGTGCCCGAGTCCGGCTTCGGCCGCGTGCCCGAGCCCGGCCAGCCCCAGGTGGACCGGCCGCTCGTCGGGACCGCCGAGGAGGGCGGGGTCATCGACCCCGACGTGCTGTGGTCGTGCACCAACTGCGGCGCCTGCGTCGAGCAGTGCCCGGTGGACATCGAGCACGTCGACCACATCGTCGACATGCGCCGCTACCAGGTGATGATCGAGTCGGCGTTCCCGTCCGAGGCCGGCGTCATGCTGCGCAACCTCGAGAACAACGGCAACCCGTGGGGCGTGTCGCCGCGGACCCGCACCGAGTGGACCGAGGGCCTGCCCTTCGAGGTGCGGATCATCGGGGATGGCGAGCAGATTCCCGAGGACGTCGAGTACCTGTACTGGGTCGGCTGCGCCGGTGCCATCGAGGACCGGGCGAAGAAGGTCGCGCGGGCCTTCGCCGAGCTGCTGCACACCGCGGGCGTCGAGTTCGCGATCCTCGGCACCAACGAGTCCTGCACCGGTGACCCGGCCCGCCGGCTCGGCAACGAGTACCTCTACCAGGAGATGGCCAAGGCGAACATCGAGCTGCTGAACGAAACGGGCGTCAAGAAGATCGTCGCGACCTGCCCGCACTGCTTCAACAGCCTCGCCCGGGAGTACTCCTCGCTCGGCGGCGAGTACGAGGTCGTCCACCACACCCAGCTGCTCGGCAAGCTCGTCGAGGAGCGCAAGCTGGTGCCGATCACTCCGATCGACTCCTCGGTCACCTACCACGACCCGTGCTTCCTCGGCCGGCACAACAAGGTCTACACCCCGCCGCGGGAGATCCTCGAGGCCATCCCCGGTATCCGCGGTCAGGAGATGCACCGCTGCAAGGACCGTGGGTTCTGCTGCGGCGCCGGCGGCGCGCGGATGTGGATGGAAGAGAAGATCGGCAAGCGGGTGAACGTCGACCGGATGGAGGAGGCCCTCGGCCTCGACCCGGACGTCGTGTCCACCGCGTGCCCGTTCTGCATCGTGATGCTGACCGACGCCGTCACCGAGAAGAAGCTCGCGGGTGAGGCGAAGGAGAGCGTCGAGGTGCTCGACGTCTCCCAGCTCCTGGCCCGCTCGCTGGCCCCGGCGGCGCCGGCGACGACCCCCGCCGAGCCCGTCGGCTGACCTGCGCCAGCTCCACCAGCCCCACCGCAACCGGGGCCCTCGCCAGCGGCGAGGGCCCCGGTTCGTCGTCTACGGTCCCCGGCCGGCACGGGGCCGGCACGTCCCTGCTTGTCCGGAGGGATAAATCGGGCGCAGAACCCTCTGGACAAGCAAGGAGGCCGGCGGGTCAGGCGGGCGGGAGTTCGCCGTTCGGGACGGGGGCGCGGGTGAAGTCGCGGTAGGCGCGGGACGGCGTCGGACCGCGCTGGCCCTGGTAGCGGGAGCCGTAGACGGCCGAGCCGTAGGAGTGCTCGGCCGGCGAGGTCAGCCGGAACAGGCAGAGCTGGCCGATCTTCATGCCCGGCCAGAGCTTGATCGGCAGCGTCGCGACGTTCGACAGCTCCAACGTGACGTGCCCGGAGAAGCCGGGATCGATGAAACCGGCCGTCGAGTGCGTGAGCAGCCCGAGCCGGCCCAGGCTCGACTTCCCCTCCAGCCGGCCCGCCAGGTCGTCCGGCAGGGTGACGATCTCCAGCGTCGAGCCGAGCACGAACTCGCCCGGGTGCAGCACGAACGGCTCGTCGCCGTCGGGCGCGATGAGTTCGGTGAGATCCTCCTGCTCGACCGACGGGTCGATGTGGCTGTACCGGTGGTTGGCGAAGACCCGGAACCAGCGGTCCAGCCGCAGGTCGATGCTGGACGGCTGGATCAGGGCGGGGTCGTGGGGGTCGAGGCGAATCCGGCCCGCGGTGATCTCGGTCCGGATGTCCCGGTCGGACAGCAGCACGTCGTGGACGTTAGAGCATGCGCGGTCGATCTTCACCGCCCGTCCGGCCGGTCGCCGTCGGCGGTGGGGTCGGTCGAGGGTCGGCCGGGGGTCGGCCGAGGGGTCGACCGAAGGAGTGAGACGTAGCGTGACAGGGGTAGGAGAGACGTGTCCGCTCGGGGAACGCCCGGCCGGAACGGGGCGTCCCCGGCGGAGAGGCGGGGAATGCGAACACAGGCGGGAGAAGCATGCTCGGGCTACCCGATCACATTCAGGCGTGCCTGTTCGATCTCGACGGGGTGCTCACCAACACGGCGACGGTGCACGCCGCCGCGTGGAAGGAGATGTTCGACGACTTTCTGGAGAACTGGGCCAGTCGGTCCGGTGAACCGTTCGTCCCGTTCGACATCGGCGGGGACTACGCCGAATACGTCGACGGCCGGCCCCGGGTCGACGGGGTACGCGCCTTCCTCGCCGCCCGCCACATCCGGCTGCCCGAGGGGACCGCGGACGACCCGCCGTCCGCGCTGACCGTGAACGCCCTGTCCAACCGCAAGAACATCCTGCTCCTGAAGCGGATCCGGACCGACGGCGTGGAGGTCTACCCGGGCTCGAGGACCTATCTGGAGGAGCTGTCGAGGCGTGGGGTGCCCCGGGCCGTGGTCTCCTCCAGCGCCAACTGCGTGGAGGTGCTGCGATCCACCGGCCTCGACGCCTTCGTCGACGCGGTCGTCGACGGCGTGGTCGCGGCCCGGGACCACCTGGCCGGCAAGCCGGCGCCGGACACCTTTCTCGCCGGCGCCAGGTTGCTCGGCGTGCCGCCGGAGCGGGCGGCGGTGTTCGAGGACGCCCTGGCCGGCGTCGAGGCCGGCCGGGCCGGGGGCTTCGGCTACGTGGTCGGCGTCGACCGGGTGGGGCAGGGGCACGCCGAGCAGTTGCGCAAGCACGGCGCCGACATCGTCGTCGAGGATCTGGCCGATCTGCTCGCGCCGTCCACGCCGTCCACGCCGTCCGCCGCCGGGCGCGGCCCGGCATGATCGACAAGGCGTCCTATCTGATCGAGCCGTGGGCGATCCGGGAATCCGGAGTCGACCTCTACGATCTGGGCCGGTCCGAATCGTTGTTCGCGTTGTCCAACGGCCACATCGGGCTGCGCGGAAACCTCGACGAGGGTGATCCCCACGGACTGCCCGGCTCCTACCTGAACTCCGTGCACGAACTGCGCCCTTTGCCGTACGCCGAGGCCGGGTACGGATATCCCGAGTCAGGGCAGACGGTCATCAACGTCACCGATGGCAAGATCATCAGGTTGTTGGTGGATGACGAGCCGTTCGACATCCGGTACGGCGAACTGCTGTCGCATCAGCGGATGATCGACTTCCGGGAGGGCGTGCTCACCCGCGACGTGGAATGGGTCTCACCGGCCGGCCAGACGATCCGGGTGCATTCCGAGCGGCTGGTGTCGTTCTCCCAGCGGTCCATCGCCGCCTTCTACTACGAGGTCGAGGCGATCGGCGATCCGGCCCGGGTCGTCATCCAGTCGGAGCTGGTCGCCAACGAGCAGCTCCCGACCTGGCGCGGGGACCCGCGGGCCGCCGCCGCGCTGGAGTCGCCGCTGATCTCCGAGCGTCACCGTGCCGACGGGACCAAGGTCGAGACCGTCCACATCACCCGGCACAGCGAGATCCGGGTCGCCGCCGCCATGGATCATCACTTCGAGGGCCCGGACTCGCTGGGCATCTCCTCGGAGAGCGAGCCCGACGCGGGTCGGGTCACCGCGACGGTCGTGCTGCTGCCCGGCCAGAAGCTGCGGATGGTCAAGTGGCTCGCGTACGGCTGGTCCGAGCAGCGGTCCCTGCCGGCGTTGCGCGACCAGGCCGTGGCCGCGCTCGTCGCCGCCCGCCAGACCGGCTGGGGCGGCCTGGTACGCGAGCAGAAGGAGTACCTCGACGCGTTCTGGGCGCGCGCCGACGTCGAGGTCGACGGCGACCCGGAGGTCCAACAGGCCGTCCGGTTCGCGCTGTTCCACGTCCTGCAGTCGGCCGCCCGGGCGGAGCGGCGCGCCATCCCGGCGAAGGGCCTGACCGGTCCGGGCTATGACGGGCACGCCTTCTGGGACTCCGAGACCTACGTGCTGCCGGTGTTGACCTACACGGCCCCGGCCGCCGCGGGCGACGCGCTGCGCTGGCGGCACGCGACCCTGCCGCTGGCCCGGGAGCGCGCCGAGCTGCTCGACCTCGCGGGTGCGGCGTTTCCCTGGCGCACCATCCACGGCGAGGAGTGCTCCGGGTACTGGCCGGCGGGGACGGCGGCGTTCCACGTGAACGCCGACATCGCCGACGCGGTCGCCCGCTACGTCAACGTCACCGAGGACGAGCGGTTCGAACGCGAGGTCGGCCTCGAGATCCTGGTCGAGACTGCGCGGCTGTGGCGCTCGCTGGGTCACCACGACCTCGACGGCCGGTTCCGCATCGACGGCGTCACCGGCCCGGACGAGTACTCGGCGATCGCCGACAACAACGTCTACACGAACCTGATGGCGCAGCGAAACCTCATCGCCGCCGCGGACGCCGCCCGCCGCCATCCCGACCGCGCCGCCGAGCTCGGCGTGGACGCCGAGGTGACGGCCTCCTGGCGGGACGCGGCCGAGGACATGTTCATCCCCTACGACCCCCATCTCGGGGTCCACCCGCAGTCCGAGGGCTTCACCGAGCACCAGGTGTGGGACTTCGAGCACACCACGGCCGAGCAGTACCCGCTGCTGTTGCACTTCCCCTACTTCGACCTCTACCGCAAGCAGGTCGTCAAGCAGGCGGACCTCGTGCTCGCGATGCAGCGCTGCGGCGACGCGTTCACCATGGACGAGAAGATCCGCAACTTCGCCTACTACGAGGCGCTGACCGTCCGGGACTCCTCGCTGTCGGCCTGCTGCCAGGCCGTGATGGCCGCCGAGTGCGGCCACCTCTCCCTCGCCCACGACTACCTGCGCGAGGCCGCGCTGATGGACCTGCGCGACATCGAGCACAACACCGGCGACGGCCTGCACATGGCCTCGCTCGCGGGAAGTTGGATCGCCCTCGTGGAGGGCTTCGGCGGCCTGCGCGACGGCGGCGAGGTCATCGCCTTCTCGCCCCGCCTGCCGGAGGGCCTGACCAGGCTTGCCTTCGGCCTCTGCGTGCGCGGGCGTCACCTGCGGGTGGAGGTGTCCGATGCGACGGCGACCTACACCGTCTCCGAGGGTCCGGCGATGACCCTGCTCCACCACGGCCAGACGGTGCGGGTCCAGCCGGGCGAGCCGGTGAGCCTGGACGTGCCGCCCGCCCCCGTGCTGGAACGACCCAGGCAGCCGGCCGGCCGCGAGCCGCTGCGCTTCCTGCGTCCGCCCGGTGAGGGTGGCCCGTCCAACCCCGGCGCCGGCTCCAGCGCAGGCGGCGCCGCCAGCGTCGGCGGCGGCCACGGTGGCCACAGCGGAGTCGGCGGCCACCCGGGAGTCGGTGGCCACAGCGGAGTCGGCGGCCACACCGGTGGTCGCGGCGGCTCCGGAAGCACCGCTGGCGCGGTCCCCTCCGCCACCGGCAGCACCGTGGACGGCTGACATCGGCGCACGCCGCCGGCGTCCCGACCGGCATGCAGGCCAAGCCGACGACGACGGCGGCGGCGGCGATGCGGGACTGTCAGGGTCGGGCCGCCGGCGGCGGCGGGCGGGGGGCACGGGCCTTCCGTGTCCCGCCCCGCCGCACCCGCCCTGCCCCGCCTGCCGCGCGATCCGGTACGATGCGGATGCACTACGCGGGCGTAGTTCAGAGGCAGAACACGAGCTTCCCAAGCTTGCAACGCGGGTTCGATTCCCGTCGCCCGCTCAGACTTGGGTGAGGCTCGTCCGGGATCGCCGGACCTGCTCATTCTGCCGTTGCCAGGCTTCAGCTCTGGAGCCTCGGGTGAACGCCTGGACTTCTCAGCGACCTCGATGATGGCGACTGCTCGGACACCGCCGCTGTCGAGGCCGCGGACCCCGGTGCGGCGGCTGTCATTCTGGGGTCGACCTCCCTGTCGCCCCGGCCGGAGATCAGAAGAGGCGTAACACCGAGGCGGGCACAGCGTAGGAGACGCGGCCAGCCCCGCCGGGTAGGCCGACCCATCGCCGTGTTCAGTCGTAACCCGACCTTGTCGGCTCGCCTTCGCACCTTTCCGGCGCGGTCGCGGTCCGGTCGTCTCCGTCGGGGTCGGAGTCGGGGTCAGCGACGGGCCGAGGGCCGATCGTCGGCGTTGTCGGCGAGTGTCCATGCCCCGCCGGAATCATCCTGGTCGCCGTGGCGTACCTGCCGGCCGGAGCGGACCTGCCCGAGGAAGACGCTCACCGAGAGCCTCGATTCTTGACACGCTGAGTAGTAATCAAAACACTCTGCGTAGTCAGCCCGAGGAAGTGGAGCCCAGAATGTCCCTAGTGCGTGAATCACGCACCGCGCTCAGGCGCGGTCTCGTCGTCACGGCCGGTGTGGCGACCGTCATAGGAGGATTGAGCACCGGAGCGAACGCGGTACCTGGCCAGACGTCCACCCAGACCACCATAGCCAACGTCGTGGTCGGTTCGTCCATCACGCTCACCGGCCTCGTGCCGTCGTTCACCCTGGCCGGCAACCCGGGCGAGACCGTATCGACCACGGCCCCGCCCGTCACGTTCACGGTGACAACCAACAACAACGAGGGTTACACGGTGACGGTCGCGCCGGAGACGCCCACCCTGAATCCGACGACGCCGGGCAACACCGACACGATTCCGATCGGCGACCTTCGGGTCCGCGAGGCGGGAACCACCGCCTTCACCCCGTTGGTCTTCGGAACGCCCGTTACGGTACACACCCAGGCCACGCCCTCCGCAGAGGCGGGTGACACCTTCACAAACGACTACCAGATCACCATTCCGTTCGTGACTCCGGACACCTACTCTGCGGTCCTCGACTACGTCGCCACCACCCTGTAGTAATTCCTCCGAGGCAGCCGGAAACGGCTGTGGGACATAGCTGACTTCGGGCGGCATCGGGTCCCGGATACGCATAAGGGAGAGAAGAACATGGCGGTGGGTCGACGATGACCAACCGGCTTCGGCTGGGCGGTTGGGCAATTGTGGTGGCCACGTGTCTCGCATTGACGGTAGCACTGGTCGGCCCGGTGTCCAGTGCGACTGCGTCGACCCCCGCACCTTCTCCCCCCAAAGCGGACTTCGGACTGAGCGTCAGTCCGACGAGGCTGGTGATTCCGCAGGAGCAGCTCGCGAAGGACCAGCACTTCGCGGTGAGTAATCGTGGTCGCCTGCCGCTCGACATCGTGGTCAACAGGGCGGGCTTCACGGCCGGCCGGGACGGGACCCTCCAGTTCAAACGCGACGAGGGCCCGCAGTCGGCGATGAACTGGATAACGGTCAGCCCGGCCGCGTTCCATCTGGAGCCGGGCACCCGCCAGATCGTCGCCGTGCGGATCGCCGTTCCGCCGCATCCGGAGCCGGGCGATCACCACGTTGCGATGCTGTTCATGGTGCCCGCGCTGAAGGACGGAAGGACGATCCGGCTGAACCGCGGGATCGGCGCTCCGCTCTACATCACGGTGCCGGGCCCGGTGGACGACACCGTCCGGGTCACCTCGTTGCGGACCTCGGGATTCGCGACGAGCGGACCGATCGACTTCACCGCGACGCTGCGGAACACCGGCACAGTGCACCGCGACTTCCGCGGAAAGGGACATCTCAAAGTTCGGGTCGACGGGCGGGACGTCGCCTTCCCCGACTTTACCGTGCAGCGCGGGGCGACCCGGGTGGTCACCGCGCGGTGGAACGATCCGCCACGCATGTGTGTCTGCCGGGCGGAGGTCGCCGTTCCTGGCTCGAAAGGCAGCGTCAGTAGCGCGCGTGCCAGAGTCGTGCTCTTTCCGGTCGGCCAGGCGGCGCTGTTTGTCGCCGTCGCCGTCGTCATCCTCCTGCTCGGTGTGTTCATACGCCGGCGCTACCGGGCGCGAATTCTTGCGGAGGCCCGTGCCCTGCGGCGGCGGGAGGATTTCGTCGAGCCGCGTCAGGCCGGTGAGACCACCGACGGCGGAAGCACCGACCTCGCTCGGGACCTCCTGAGCCCGGAATCCGAGACCCGGGACGACACGCCCGATTCATAGTCGGCCGACGCTTGTTACTTAAGGTCATCGACTATAAACTCTATGTAATGAACGGTGTGAGGGGAACGAGACGGAGATCTCCGCGGAAGATGGCGGCGATCCGTGGTGGGCGTGCATTCAAGGCGCTGGTCATCGGCCTGGTGAGCCTTTTTCTGTCCGGTTCGATTTCGGCTCTCATGCCGACCGTCGCCTACGCCGCCGGTACCCTTCTGTTCAATCAGCCGTTCCACAACAACACACCGGACGGGCTCGGCTCGGTCGCGCTGCCGTTGCCACCGGTCAGCGCCACCGGCGGCAACCAGGCGTGTCTGACCGCGAGCGGCAACTCGAACACCGGGGTGCTGCGAAGCTGTACCTCCAGCAACGATGCCCAGGGCGCCGGGAAACTACGCCTGACCGCCAACGCGACCAGCCTGCAGGGCGGGGTCTTCGGCGCGACCAGCGTGCCGACCTCGCAGGGACTGGACGTCACCTTCAACTCGTACCAGTACGGCGGCAGCAGCGCCGACGGCATCGCGTTCGTGCTGGCCGCGGTCGATCCGGCCGCTCCGACGGCGCCGGCGCGCATGGGCCAGCTCGGCGGCGGACTCGGCTACTCGGCCTGGCTCGCGGCCGGCCTCAGCGGGCTGAGCACCGCCTACCTGGGAGTCGGCCTGGATGTCTTCGGCAACTTCAGCAACACCACGTACCAGGGCTCGGGCTGCACCAATCCGGCCTACATCTCCACCACCGGCGCGCAGGTCAAGGGGCAGGTCGTCGTACGCGGCCCCGGCGCGGGAACAGTCGGGTACTGCGCGGTGAACAGCACGGCGACGACAACATCCTCGCCGGTGGTGCCGTTGCACGCCGCCACCCGCGCGGCCTCGGTGGTGCCCGTCGAGGTGGTGGTCAACCCCACCGCGCAGACCATCGTCACGGACTCGGGTGTCTCCGCGACCCCCGGCTCCTACAAGGTCATCTTCACGCCGGTGGGCGGGACGTCGCGAACCCTGAGCGGAACGCTGCCCACCGTGCCCAGCGGGCTGTACCCGTCGTCGAGCTGGACGACGCCGGCCGGCATCCCCCGGCAGCTGGCCTTCGGCTGGGTGGGTTCCACCGGCGGCTCCACCGACTTCCACGAGATCGACAACACCAGGGTGGTGACCTTCAACCCGGTTCCGCAGCTCAACGTCGCCGCGACCAGTTTCACCCAGACGACCCTCGCACCGGGTGATCCGGTGACCTACAGCGTGACCGCCGGCGTCAGCGCCGGGGCGGACGAGTCCCTGCCCATCGCGGTGACGCAGACGATGCCGGCGGGCGTGGTCCCGGTGGGCGCGTTCGGCTCCGGCTGGGTCTGTCAGGCCCCGAGCGGGCAGACGATCACCTGCACCAACAGCAACGGACCCTTCACCAACGGGACCAGTCTGACCCCGATCACCGTGGTGGCGATCGTCACCGGTGCGAGCGTCACCCCGGCGTTCGTCCGATCCGCGACGACCACCACCGCCTCGGCGAGCGACGCGAACCCGGGCTTCGGCGCCGCGGCCACGGCGGGAACGATCGCGGCGACCCCCACCGGGATCGCGATCTCCCCGACCTCGGGGTCGATCTCCGGCGGTGGTGCGGCCACGGTGACGGGGACCAACATCACCGGCGCGACGGCGATCGAGATCGGGACGACCGCGCAGCAGCAGGCGGGTACCCCGGTGGTGCTGCTGCCCTGCCAGTCGGGGCCCGCCGCCGGCTGCTTCACCGTCAACGCCAACGGCTCGCTGGCGATCTCGTCGATGCCCGCCCGGACCAGCGCGGCGACGGTGGGGGTCACCGTCGTGACGGTCGGGGTGGCGGGGGTGACGTCGTACGTGTACACGAGCGCACCCGCGACCCCGGTGGCGCCGACCGCCACGGCGGGGGTCACCAGCGCCACGGTCACCTGGGTCGCCCCGGCGAGCAACGGCAGCACCATCATCGGCTACGTCGTCACCCCGATCCGTAACGGGGTGGCGCAGACGCCGGTGTCCTTCGACGCCTCGACGACGACCCGCACGCTCACCGGCCTGACCGCCGCCGCCTCGTACACGTTCACGGTCGCGGCCGTGAACGCGGTCGGCACGGGAGCGGCGAGCCCCGCCTCGGCGGCCGTGGTGCCCTACGCCCTGCCGGCCGCGCCGACGATCACGGCGGTCAGCGCGGGCAGCACCTCGGCGAACCTGTCCTGGACGGCGCCGGCCAGCAACGGCAGCGCCATCACCGGGTACGTCGTGACCCCCTACATCGGCGGGGTCGCGCAGACGGCGCAGACCTTCACGAGCACGGCGACGACGCAGAGCATCACCGGGCTGACCGGCGGAACCACCTACACCTTCCGGGTCGCGGCGATCAACGCGGCCGGGACCGGACCCCAGTCGGCCGCCTCCACAGCCGTGACGATCAACGTCTCGCCGAGCCTGGCCCTGCCGGCGCCGCCGCTGGGCGAGGTCGGGGCGGCCTACACCGACCAGTTCACCGTCTCCGGCGGAACCGCCCCGTTCACCTGGTCGATCAGCACCGGCAGCCTGCCGCCGGGCCTGAGCCTCAACGCCGCCACGGGTCTGCTCTCGGGCACGCCGACGACGGCCGGCAGCTATCCGTTCACCGTCCGGGTGGCGGACGCCAGCGGGCAGGCCGCGACGCAGAGCCTGACGATCTCGATCGCGTCGGCCCCGACCCTCCCCTTCCCGCCACCGCCGGCGGGCGAGGTCGGGGTGGGCTACAGCAACCAGCTGACGGTGTCGGGCGGCACGAGCCCGTTCGTCTGGTCGGTCAGCGCGGGGTCGCTGCCACCCGGGGTCACCCTGAACTCCTCGACGGGTCTGCTGTCGGGCACCCCGACCGCGGCGGGCACCGCGTCGTTCACCGTCCGGGTCGTGGACGCCTTCGGCCAGGCGGTGACGAAGTCCGTCAGCCTGGTGATCGTGCCGCGGCCGAACCTGGCGTTCCCGGCTCCCCCGGCCGGCCAGGTGGGTGTCGCCTACAGCAACACCCTCGTGGTCACCGGGGGGACCGCGCCGTTCACCTGGTCGGTCAGCGCGGGCAGCCTGCCGCCGGGGCTCACCCTGAACTCCTCGACCGGGGTCCTGTCCGGGACGCCCACCACGGCCGGCAGCACCCCGTTCACGGTCCAGGTCAGCGACGCGTTCGGGGCCACCGACACCCAGGCGGTCACCCTCACCGTCGGCTCCGGCCCCATCGTGATCGTGAAGTCCTCGAACGCGACCTCGGCCGCGCCCGGCGGCGTCGTGACCTACACCGTCACCGCCACCAACACGGGTGCGGCGGCATTCTCGGGCGTGACCTTCACCGACGCCCTGGCCGGGGTGCTCGACGACGCCACCTACAACGCGGACGCGACGGCCACGATCGGCGCGGTCGCCTTCACCAGCCCGAACCTCACCTGGACCGGGAACCTCGCCGCGGGGGCGGCGGTGACCGTCACCTACTCGGTCACGGTGAACAATTCCGACACGGGCAACCAGATCCTGTCCGACACGGTGACCTCCCCGACGGTGGGGACGACCTGCCCGGTCGGGGGGACCGACCCGCGCTGCTCGACCGCGGTGACCGTCTCGGTCCTGACGATCACCTCCGCGAGCACGGTGACCACGGCCGAGCCGGACCAGGTGGTGGGCTTCACCTACACGGCGGTGAACGACGGCCAGACCCCGTTCCCCAACGCGACCTTCTCGGTGCCGTTCGCCAATGTGGTGGACGACGCGACCTACAACCAGGACGGCGCCACCACGACGGGGCAGATCGCGAACGTCGGCGGCTCCCTGGTCTGGACGGGCAGCCTCGCGCCGGGTGCCTCGGTGGTCGTGACCCTCTCGCTCACCGTCAAGAACCCCGACACGGGCAACAAGGTCCTGACCACCATCGTCAGCTCGGCGACGCAGGGCAGCACCTGCCCGGTCGGCAACGCGCTACCCGCCTGTACCTCCACGGTGCCGGTGCTGACGCCGGGCCTGGCCATCACGAACACCGCGGACGTCTCCACCGTGACGCCCGGTGGCACCGTCACCTACACCGTGTCGCTGACGAACACGGGGGAGACCGCCTACACCGGCACCACGGTCACCAGCTCGCTGGCCGGAGTGCTCTCCGACGCCACCTACAACGCCGACGCCACCGCGTCCACCGGCACGGTCGCGTACTCCGCGCCGAACCTCACCTGGACCGGGAGCCTCGCCGCCGGGGCGAGTGCGACCATCACCTACACCATCACCGTGCTCGACCCGGATCCGGGCGACAAGCTCCTGGTCAACACCGTCACCTCGCCGGCGATCGGCAGCAACTGCCCGGTCGGCGGCAGCGACTCGGCCTGCACGGCGGTGGTACAGGTGCTGGTACCGGACCTGACCATCGCGAAGACGGCCAGCTCGGCGACGACGACCCCCGGCGGGGTGGTCACCTACACGGTGACCGTGACGAACTCCGGGCCGACTCCGTACACCGGGGCATCCTTCACTGATTCGCTCAGCGGTCTGCTCGACGACGCGACCTACAACGCCGACGCCACGGCGACCTCGGGCACCGTCGGCTACACCGCGCCCGCCGTGACCTGGCTGGGAGATCTCGCGCCCAGCGCCTCGGCGACGATCACCTACTCGGTCACGACCCACAGCTCCCTCACCGGCGACGCGATCCTGACCGACACCATCACCTCGCCCACGGTCGGGAGCAACTGTCCGACCGGAGGCACGGATGCTCGCTGCACCGTGGCGGTGCCGGTGTCCCAGTTGATCTTCAACTCGAGCTTCGGTTCGCCGACGGCGACTCCCGGCTCCGTAGTCGGGTTGAACATCACCTTCACGAACACCGGGCAGACTGCCTACAACGGAATCACCGTCGGTTTCAACGGAACGGGCATCACCGACGACGCCGTGGGAAACGGTGATCAGACGGCCTCCTCCGGCACGATCTCCGTTAATCCCGGCCAGGGGGCCATCTGGAGAGGTGACATCCCCGTCGGCGGCGTCGTCACCCTCGCCTCCACCGTGACGGTCAAGAATCCCGACCCCGGGAACCTGGTAATGACCCTGGTGACCCAGTCCGCCGCCCCGGGAAGCAACTGCCCGGCCGGCAGCAGCGATCCGCGGTGCACGGCCACGGCGAACGTGGTCGTTCCCGGCCTGACCATCGCGACATCGGCGAATGCCGCGACCGTGCAGCCGGGAGACACCGTCGACTACACGGTGACCGTGACGAACAGCGGCCAGACCCCCTACACCGGTGTCACGGTGACCGACGCCCTGGCCGGTCTGCTCGACGACGCCGTCTACAACGGTGACGTGTCGGCCTCCTCGGGCGCGGCGACCTATACGGCGCCGACGATCTCCTGGACCGGAAACGTGGCCCTCGGCGCTGTCGTCACGATCACCTTCTCCGTGACCGTGCTTGATCCGGATCCGGGCGACAAGATACTCGCCAGCGCCGTCACCTCGGAGGCCGTCGGGAGTAGCTGCCTGCCTGCCGGCGGAAATCCGGCCTGCCGGTCGAGCGTCGTCGTCCTCACCCCGGCGTTGACGATCGAACAGACGGCGGATGAAAACAACGCGGTGCCGGGCCAGGTGGTCGTCTATACCGTCACGGTGACCAACTCGGGCCAGACGGCGTATCCGGCGGCCACCTTCAGCAACCCGCTGAGCGCGGTCCTGGACGACGCGACCTACAACGCGGATGTCACGGCCTCCACCGGCACGCCATCCTTCGCCGGCGCCACGCTGAGCTGGACAGGCAGCCTCAATCCGGGCGCGACCGCGACGATCACCTATTCGGTGACGGTGAGGAATCCCGATCCGGGGAACGAGTCGCTGGCCAGCACGATCGTCTCGACGACCGGGGGCTCCAACTGCCCGTCCGGCGGATCCGATCCGCGCTGCACCGTCGTGCTCCCGGTCGTGGCGGCGGCGCTCCTGACGTTCACGAAGGAAGCGGACGCGCCTTCGGTGGCCGCCGGGGGAACGGTGCACTACACGGTCACGGTGGCGAACGCCGGGCTCACGCCCTACCTGGGAGCGGCCTTCACCGACGACCTGACCGACGTTCTGACCGACGCCACCTACAACGCCGACGCGGTCGCGTCCGCCGGCATCGTGAGCTACACCGCGCCGGTGTTGTCGTGGACCGGTGACGTACCGGCGTCCGGATCGGTCACCATCACCTACTCCGTCGGGGTGACTGGTCCCGGCACCGGCGACGACATCCTGGTCGACTCGGTGGCATCGGCCTCGGTCGGGAGCAACTGCCAGGCGGCGAGTACTGACCCGCGGTGCACAGCCACGGTCACGGTCAGTGAGCTGACGTTCGCCGAGTCCGCGAACGTGACGTCGACGACCCCCGGTGGAATAGTCACCTTCACCACCACCTTCACCAACACGGGACAGACTCCCTACACCGGGATCACGGCCTCGCTGGTCGGTGACGACGTCGTGGACGACTCCTCCCCCTACGGCGGTCAGAGCGCCAGCTCGGGAACGATGGTGGTCGGCGCGACCGGGCTGCAGTGGACAGGCAACATTCCGGTGGGTGGCACCGTGACCATTATTGGAAGTGTTCAGGTCAATGATCCGGATACCGGGAACCGGGTGCTGAAGGGCTCCATCGTCTCGGATGCGCCTGGTAGCAACTGCCCGACGGGTGGCACTGATCCGGCTTGTTTCGAAAGTGTGCCAGTGCTGCTCCCCGGCCTGACGATGACGACGGCGACGAATGTCAATGCGACTGTTCCTGGTGGTGTCGTGACGTACACCGTCACGATCACGAACAGCGGTGAAACGCCCTACACCGGGGCGACCGTCACCAACGACCTTGGCGGTGCCCTGGACGATGCCGTCTACGGCGGGAACGCCACCGCCTCCGCCGGGACGGTGAGTTTCGCGAGCCCGACAGTCTCCTGGTCGGGTGACCTCGCCGTCGACGAGGTGGTGATCGTGACCTTCTCGGTGACCGTGCGAAACCCCGATCCGGGTGACAAGATCCTCGCCAGTGTCCTGGCCTCGACCGACGTGGGCAGTTCCTGTCTGCCGGCCAGCGGGAGCACGGGCTGCGGCCACAATGTGGTCGTCCTCACCCCGGCGCTGACGATCGTGAAGTCGGCCAGCGCGGCGACGACGGTGCCCGGCGGCACGGTCACCTTCACCATCGCCGTGACCAACTCCGGGCAGACTCCCTACTCGGGTGCCGTGGTCAGCGACGCGCTGACCGGGGTGCTCGACGACGCCACCTACAACAACGACGCGGCCGCGACCGTGGGCACCGTCGGCTTCGCCAGCCCGACGCTCACCTGGACCGGGAACCTGAATCCGGGCAGCTCGACCACGATCACCTATTCGGTCACCGTGCTGACCCCCGACACCGGCGACGCCAAACTCGCCAACAGCGTCAGTTCCACGGTGGCGGGCAACAACTGCGCCACCGGAAGCACGGACTCGCGGTGCTCCGCCTCGGTACTGGTCAGTGAACTCGTGACCACCTTCACGGCGGACACGTCGACGGCCATCCCGACGCAGACGGTCCTGTTCACGCTCACCACCACCAACACCGGGGCGACCGCGTACACCAACGCCGAGGTGAACGCCGCCTTCCTCGGCCTGCTGGACGACGCGACCTACAACGCCGACGCGGTCGCCTCCTCGGGCCTGCTCCAGCTCAACCTGACGACCGGCCAACTGAACTGGGTCGGGGATCTGGCGATCGGGCAGACGTTGACGATCACCGGCTCGGTCACGGTGAACAACCCGGACACCGGGGACCGGACCATGACGGCGGCCGCGTCCTCCCCGACGGCGGGCAGCAACTGCCCGGCGGGGAACACGAACCCGGACTGCAGCGCCACCGTCACGCTCCTGGCTCCCAGGCTCGCCATCGCCAAGGCGGCTGACGTCACGACGGTGACCCCGGGTGGCACCGTCACCTACACGATCACCGTGACGAACAACGGGGAGTCGGCCTACCAGGGCGCCTCGGTGAGCGACAACCTCACCGGCCTGCTCGCCGACGCGGTCTACAACGCCGACGCGAGCGCCACGAGCGGGACGGTGACGTACGCGGCGCCGACGGTGACCTGGACGGGTGACCTGGCGATCGGCGCGAGCGTGACGATCAGCTATTCGGTCACGGTCAACGATCCGGACCTCGGCGACCGGACGCTGAACAACGCCGTGACCTCGCCCGCGATCGGGAGCACCTGCCCGACCGACGGGAGCGGCGGGCTCGGTTGCCGGGTCGCGGTTCCGGTGCTCGTCCCCGCCCTGACGATCACCAAGGCCGCCGCGACCGGCACCGGCAACGCGACCGTCGTCGCGGGCAGCGCGATCAGCTACACGGTCACCGTGGTGAACACCGGGCAGACCCCCTACACGGGCGCCTCGTTCACCGACGATCTCGCCGACGTGCTCGACGACGCCGCCTACAACGGCGACGCCACGGCCAGCACGGGCACCGTCGCGTTCACCTCGCCCGACCTGACCTGGACCGGGAATCTCGCCCTCGGGGCGACGGCGACCATCACCTATTCGGTGACCACGGCCCTGCCGGCCAACGGCGACCACGTCGCGATCAACGCGGTCGCCTCGACCACCGCGGGCTCCACCTGCCTGACCGGCAGCGCCGACGCCGCCTGCACGACGACCACCGCGGTGCTGGTGCCGGCCCTGGCGATCACCAAGACGGTCGACCAGACGTCGGCCGTCGTCGGCTCGACCGTCCAGTACACGATCACCGCGACGAACAACGGGCAGGCCGCCTACACCGGCGCGACCATCACCGACAGCCTGGCGACGGTCGTGAACAACGCGACCTACAACGCGGACGCCGCGGCCAGCGCCGGCACGGTCACCTACGCCGCGCCCACGCTCACCTGGACCGGGAATCTCGCGGTCGGCGCCGGAGTCACCATCACCTACTCGGTGACGGTCGACGACGCCGCGACCGCGGGCGCGGACCTGGTGAACCGGGTCGCGTCCACGGCCGCCGGCAGCACCTGCACCGGCACCGGCACCGAACCGGCCTGCACGACCGCGACGGCCATCACCGCCCAGAGCCTGGCCCTGACCGATCTCACCCCCGCCTTCACCCTCACCGGCGAACCGAACAGTTCCGTCGTCCAGAACGGGGCGGTGACCATGACCGTCACCACGAACAGCACGGACGGATACACGGTCGCGGTCCAGGCGACGTCGCCGACCCTGACGGGGCAGACGGCCGGCAACGGCGACTCCATCCCGGTGAGCTCCCTGCTGGTTCGGCAGTCCGGGACGTCGACCTTTACCCCGTTGTCCGACACGGTGGCGGTGCCGGTCTATTCGAAGGGACAGCCGTCGGCCCCGGGCGGGGACGCGGTCAGCAACGACTATGCGATCGATGTTCCCTTCGTCGCCTCCGACACGTACTCCACCACGCTCGACTACATAGCGGCCAGTCAATGAGGATGGCGGCCAGTCGATGAGGATGGCGGCGAGTCCAGGTGCGATGGCGGCGGCCCGATATCCGGAAAGAGACGAGACCGGAAAGAGATGAGATGAGCATCTTCCGTTTCGGGCGCGTGCGTGGGCGGCTTCTGCTGGCCGCCGCCCTGCTCGGCAGCCCCCTCGTCGTGGCCGGTACGTTCGTGGCCCCGCCCGGCGCCCTCGCCGACGAGACGCCGTCGCCGGAGCACGCCGATGCGGCTGCTCCCGATCTCTCGGTCGCGATCGACGATGGTCACACCGATGTCAGGGCGGGCGACCATCTCACCTATACGGTCAGGATCCGCAACATCGGCACGGTCGACGCGACCGATCTCCTGGTCACCCAGACACTCCCCGCGGGCGCCCGGTTCGGCTCGGCTGATCGTGACGGCGCGTTCAGGGACGGCACGGTCACCTGGCGGACCGACCTGCGTTCCGGTCGCAACACCGTGTTCGGCGTTCGGGCCGAGGTGACGAAGCCACCGCCCGGCCTGCTCCGGCTCGCGGCGGTCGTGTGCGTGGCCGCGCACGCCGACAGCAGGCCGATCGTCTGCGCCGCCGACTCGGACCGGTTGCCCGCCGGCGGCGCTGCCGCGGGCTCCGCGGGCGGGGGCGGTCGTGGCTGGGCCGGCCTGCCCGGCTGGCTCCTGGCGCTGTGCGGGGCCCTGGCCGCGGCGCTCGCACTCGGTGCGGGTCTGTTCCTGCGCTACCGACGCTCGCCTCGGCACCGACGGTCGCCTGGTCGAGAGGGGCGGACCCACCAGGGGGATCACCTTGTGGCGATACCCGGCCCGCGGTCGGACCGGAACCCCCAGGGCGATGCGGGCGAGGAGGCCGGCCCCAGCAGCCCCGACGAGACCGTCCGGCTCTAGGGGCTCCAGGGCTCCAGGGCTCCAGGGCTCCAGGGCGCTGCGGGGGCCCGCCGCGAGTATCAGCCCATTCCGAGTACCCGTTCGCCGCGGATCTACCGTGGGCCCTCGGCGTGAGCGGCTGACCGCGGACGGGGGCAGGTGGCGGGAGAGCAGGAGGTTCGGGGACATCGGCGAGGGGCCGTGACGGCGGCGGCCGAGGCGCCGCGGTTTCTCGTCGCCGGCGCGTTCGTGCTCGACTGCCTCGTCAGCACCCCGCGGCTGCCGGGGTGGGGCGAGGATGTGCGGGCCGACGCGATGCGGACCGCGCCGGGTGGGAAGGCGCTCAACCAGGCGGTGACCCTGGCACGGCTCGGCCTGCCGGTGACCGCGGTGGGGGCGGTCGGAACGGACGGCGTGGGGGCGGCCGTGCGGGCGGCGCTTGCCGGCGAGGGGGTGGACGTGTCGGCGATGACGGTGGTCCCGCACGTGCCGACGCCCGTCTGCGTCGTCCATGTGCGGGGTGACGGCGAGAAGGCGGTTGTCTGGCGGGTCCCCGAGGCGCTGGCCGTCACCGGAGACCAGGTCCACGCCGCCGCGGCGGCGACGGGCGGCCCGGTCGACGCGGCCCTGGTGACGTTCGAGTTCGCCGAACGGGCCGCGGACCTCGTCACCGCCGCCGCCAAGGCCGCCACGCGGGTTGTCGTCAACCCGGCGCCGGCGCCGGGCGACCCGGCGGTCGTCGCGGCCGTTGCGTGGGAGCAGGTCGACATCCTCGTCCCCAACGAGGCCGAGGCCCGCGCGCTGCTGGCCGGGCGGGCCGCCGCCCGCGGGCCCGCCGGGCGGCTCGCCGAAGCGGTCGCCGAGACGCTCGGCGTCCCGACCGTCTGCGTCACCCTGGGCGAACGGGGATGTGTGCTGCGGACCGGCGGCGCGACGACCGTCCACCCCGCCGTCGCGGCGACGGTGATCGACGCGACCGGGGCCAGCGACGCCTTCACGGCCGTGCTCGCCGCCCGCCTGGTCGCGGGCGACGACCCGGCCACCGCCGTCCACCACGCACGGGCCGCCGCGGCGCTCACGGTGGGCCGGGTCGGTGCCTACGAGGCGCTTCCCACCGCCGGCGAGCTCCGCGAGCTGGTCTTCGGCCCACGGCGGCGGTCGGGATAGGGCCGGCCCGGCCCGGTCACCGTCGGATTCGGGGTGGGCGGCAGGGGAACGGGGTACCGGGCGCGGCGGGTCCGGGCGGAGCGTGCGCGGTGGGCGCAGGGAGCGCGGTGGGCGCAGGGGGTGCGGCGGGTCTCGCCGCCCGCCGCCCGCCGGCCGGCGGTGGCGCGCAGGCCGTGGCGAACTGGGCGATGCCGCGGCGGTAGGCGTCCTCCTTGCGGCGAGCGATCGCCGCCGGGTCGATCTCGGTGACCCCGAGCCGGCCCCGGGCGCCGCAGGCGGCGGCCCGCGCGGGGTCGAGCAGGAACGGGGCGAGGGCGGCGGCCAGCGCCTCGGCGTCGTCGGGCGGGACGGCGGTCCCGGACCCCCAGCGCTCGACGAACGGTGCCACGCCTGTCCGGGTCGTGGTCACCACCGGCCGCCCGGCCGCCATCGCCTCGACGGCGGCGATCGAGAAGCTCTCGAAGCGGCTGGGCACCGCGACGGCCCGGGCCCGGCGGTAGAGGGCGCGGAGCTCGCCGGCTGACAGATGGCCGGGGAACTCCACCTGTAGGCCGAGCTCCCGGGCCCGCCGGGCGAGCCAGCTGCCGGCGGGGGCGCCGCCGATCGTGCCGGCGGGGCGCCCGGCGAGCACCAGCCGGTGGGCGACGCCCGCGCGGTTGAGCCGCGCCGACGCGTCGAGCAGAACGTCCACCCCCTTGTACGCCTCCAGGCGGCCGACCGCCGCGACCATCGGCGCCGTGCCGGCGACGTCCGGGACGTCGAGCCAGGGATGGGCGTCGAACGGGTTCGGGATGACCTCCACGGCGCGCCGGCCCAGCCAGCCATGTTCGCGCAGGGTGTCGACGAGGAGCTGCGACGGTGAGGTCACCACGGCGGCGCGATCGGCGGAGATCCGGTCGAGACGGTCGGCGAGCCGGCCCTTGCACCCGAGCGGCTGGCCGGCGAGCTGGACGGTGAGCATGGTCGGGCAGTGCAGGTGGATCGCGAGCGGAAGGGTGCGGTACAGCGCCTGGAGCAGGCCGCGGGTCTCCCCGTCCTGCGTCTCGATCACGTCGGGGCGCAGGCCAAGGCGGCGCAGCCAGAAGCTGTAGGACAACGGCAGGCTGACCCGCAGCGTGATCGAGTCCCGCGGGTACAGCGGCCCGCGCAGCCGCGCCCCGACCGGGCCGAGCCCGCGGGTGACCGGAACCCGCAGCAGCGGCCGGCGATGCACGTGCACCCCGTCCTGCAGGGAGTCGACGACCCGGTGACCCTGGGCGCAGAGCACGTGCACCTCGTGCCCGAGCCGCGCGAGCGCGACGGCCAGCGTCGCCGTGTAGCTGCCCGCGCCGTCCCAGACGACCGGCGGGTACTGCTCGCAGAAGAACAGGATGCACAGGGCGTTGCGCGATCGGACCGACTCCGCCATGCTTCTCCGTTTCCATCGGTCCGGTCACCGGAGCATGCGGGAATGACGGTAATACGTTACCGCGGACCTCTCGGGGCTCCCGGTGATTGTCGACGCGCGTCCGGCGTTTCGCCCGGGATGGTCCGGCTGGACGTGGTGGAATTGCGTCACGCGGGACTGGCGTCGACATTGTCCGGGCAGGTCCGAAACCGTTCGCCGATCGGCCGGGAGTCGGTCCTTCGTCCGAGCTTGTGGGAAAAGGTGGCTCGCCGCCGTTTCCGCGGGAGGGCCGAGACCCGGCCGGCCGGGCGACCCCGGTGTGAACAGGACGGACTCTGGTCGGGCCACTCGCCCTGGCCGAAGCGGGGTGGCGGACGATCGAAAAGGAGGCGATGACCCGGCCGGTTTTTGTCGCGGTGTTTTCTGATAAACAGAAAAATTGTCGGACGGCCGGGTGGGAATGTGGGAGACACGGTCGCATCGGGGTGCCCGTTGTGACTACCGCGGCGGAGGGTTGGGCGGGGCGGGACTGCCCGCGCGCGTAACGACCGTGTTCGGCCGATCTACACGGCCTCGTCGTGGCGATGGCTGCGGTTCTCGCGGGCGAGGATCTGCGTCCGGGCCCGCCGCGTGGGAATCGCAGATGGCCGGGGTGTGGCGCCGGGCGGCCGACCCGAGCGGACCCGGCGTGTGGACGTGCCGGGAAGGTCGAGGGCTGCGGCGGGGCAGCAGCTGCGGGGCGGCGACGGCGGTGGGGTGACGGCGGTGGGGTGACGGCGGTGGGGTGGGGTGACGGCGGCGGTACGGCGGTGACGGCGTCGGCACGGCGTCGGCCGACGGGGACGGGTTCAGGAGCGTCCGGGCCGCGGCCGCGCCGGCACCATCCGGCTACATCTGTCGTTGTGTGCATGACGAAACGGAACGAAACAACAATACGTCCGTCCAGCCCGACTCCGATATCACGGCCAGGTCACCGCACTCCGGCATGGGATGCGCCGCATGTGCCGGGAGTGACCGGATCGGTGCGGGGAACAGACCATCCGCGAGAACTTCACCGAACGTGTCGCCGGTCGCGGGCGCGGGGCGTCGGGTGGATCGTCAGCGCTTCGGGCCGGAGGTAGCTTCGGGCCGGAGGTAGCGTTGCCCTTTTCGCTCCGCCGACGGCCATCCCCACGCCGGACCGGCGGATCCGCGTGGCTCGGTGAGCCGGGCCCCGGCCGGACCGGGGCCGTCGAGACTGTGAGGGAGGGCGTCGATGTGCCACCTGTTCGCGATGAGTAGTGGCCCGAAGCGGATCAAGGCCACGTTCTGGCTGCTGGACGCGCCCGACAGCCCACGCGCCGCCACCCTGCGAACGCCGGACGGCGCTGGCCTCGGCGCCTTCGACGCGGACGGCGTCCCGCAGGTGGTGAGGCAGGCGATCCGCAGCCGTGCGGACACGGCGTTCGCCCGGGAGGCGCAGGACGTCACCTCGTCGACCTTCGTCGCGCACGTGCGCCATGCCTCCACCGGCCGGGCCAGCGACGCCAACACGCACCCGTTCGTCCGCGACGGGCGGATCTTCGCCCACAACGGGGTGATCGAGGGCCTGGGCAAGCTGGACGCGGAGCTCGGCACGGCCGGCCTGCCGGTGCTCGGCGACACCGACTCCGAGCGCTTCTTCGCGCTGGTCACCCGGGAGATCGACGCCCACGACGGCGACGTCGGCGAGGGCATCGCCGCGGCGGCGCGCTGGGCGGCGCAGAACCTTCCCCTTTACTCGATCAACATGATTCTCATCACCGCCGGGGAGCTGTGGGCCCTGCGCTACCCGGACACCAACGGCCTGTACGTGCTCCAGCGTGGCGCCGGCGGACGCAACGGCCGCCACCTCGACCACGCCAGCCCGTTCAGCGAGATCCGGGTCCGTTCCCTCGACCTGCTCGACGAGCCGGCGGTGGTGGTCGAGAGCGAGCGGATGGACGAGGACCCGCGCTGGCGGCTGATGGACAGCGGCGAGCTGCTCCACGTCGCGGCCGATCTCACGGTGACCTCGCGGATCGTGCTCGACGGGCCGCCCGTCCACCAGCTTTCCCTGGAGGACCTGCGACCCGAGGCCGCCGTGTCGCAGACCACCTCGGTCCCCGATCTGCCGATGTCCGCCTGACCCGGCGGGCGTCCCCGCGGGGTCCGTACGGCGTCCCCGGGAGGTCCGTACGGCGTCCCCGCAAAGGTTCGACGAAACCTGCCGACATAGGGGGCGTGCGCACGGGGTAGCAATGCTTCACGGGCAATCATGCGGACAGTCGCAGTTCCCTGCGCGGAAGGGGCTCGTGGTGGTACTTGAAGTCGGCAGGATCGGGCTGTGGGCAGCCCAGCGGCAGTGGCCGACGGACGTCCGGTCGCGGGCCGAGGTCGCCGCCGAGGTGGCGGCGATGGGTATCCCGACGGTGTGGATCGGTGCCGCCAGCGGGGATCTGGAGCTTCCCGCCGCCATCCTGGATGGCACCGAAGGGCTGGTGGTCGGCACGAGCATCCTGAACATCTGGACGGAGAAGGCGGACATCGTCGCCGATCACTACGCGATGCTCGCCAAGGCGCATCCCGACCGGCTGCTGCTCGGCTTCGGCGTCGGGCATCGGGGTCCGGTGGAGAAGCTGACCGGTCGGCGCTGGGAGCGGCCGGTCGAGGTCCTACTCGACTACCTCGACACGCTGGACGAGCTCGGGGTGCCCCGCTCCGACCAGGCGCTGGCGGCGCTCGGACCGCGGATGCTGGACATCGCGGCCCGCCGCAGCGCGGGCGCGCTGCCGTACCTCGCCACGCCCGAGCACACTCGGCGGGCGCGGGAGATCATGGGGCCGGACGCGCTGCTCGCCCCCGAGCAGAAGGTCGTGCTCGACACCGACCCCGACAGCGCCCGCGCGGTGGCCCGCAAGGGCATCGGCTTCTACCTCGGGCTGCCGAACTACGCCAACAACCTGCGCCGGCTCGGCTTCACCGAGGCGGACCTGGCCGGATCCGGTTCCGATCGGCTCGTCGACGCCCTGGTCGCCTGGGGTGATCTGGACACCGTCCTCGCCCGGATCGCCGAACACCACCAGGCGGGCGCGGACCACGTCGCCGTGCAGGTCCTGACCCCGACGCCCAGCCAGCTCCCGCTCGACCAGTGGGGCCGGCTCGCCGGCGCGATCAACACCCTCGCGTCACCCTGACCGGGGGAGTCCCATGCGGTAGTCTCTCGACAACCGATCCATTCGCCTGCCCTGTGTCTGCGGCCGAGTCACGGAGAGTGACGCATGCCCGCAGACGCTCCAGGCGCCCCGTCTCCGGACGCCGACGAACGCGTGTCCGACCAGCGGGTCTCCGACCAGCATGTCGCAGATCAGCGCGTCGCAGACCAGCACGTCGCGGACCAGCGGGTCTCCGATCGCGGCGACGTCGCCGCGGTCCCTGCCGCCCGTGAGGGCGAGCCGGCGCCATCGCTGCCCGCGGCCGCGGACGCCGCCTCGGTGGTCGTCGGGGTGGACGGCGGGTCCGAGCTGGTCGCCAGCCTGATGTCCGGGATCCCCGCCGACGAGCAGAACCGCCTGCTCGGGATGATCAATTCGTCGATTGCGGCCGAGCGTTCGGCCGCAATCGACGGGACCGTCCGCCGTCAGGTCGATGTCGGGGTGCGCCGCCGCCGCTCGTCGCACCGCCCGGACGAGTTCGATGCGCCGGACGCGGCGGACGATCGCGGCGGCGCGCCGGGTGCGGCACACCGACGCGCCGGCGAGCCGGGCGCAGAGGATTCTCGCGGCGAGGCGGCCGATGGCTGAGCGGCGCCGCGTCCCGGGGGGTGCGGGGGCGGCGGGGCCCAGGTGAGCACCGCCGGCCCGGCCCGGCCCGTCGCCGTGGTGCGGCACCATCCGGGCGGGGTCACGGTCGCGTTCCAGGGCGACCTCGACGCCGCCGTCGAGCCGATGGCCCGGGCGCTGCTGTGGGCCTGCCTGGACGAGTGCGCGAGCACGCTCGTCGTCGACCTGACCGGCGTGTTCGTCGACGTCCGTGGGTTCACGGTGCTGCACCTGCTCTGGCGGGCGGGCCGGGAGCGGGGCGTGCGGGTCGCACTCGCCGGATGCGCGCCGATCGTGGAGCGGATGGCAACCATCCTCACACCCCAGGGCGTGCCGCGATTCCGTACGGTAGATGCTGCATGGCAGGCGGTGACCGACCCCGGGTCGGCCACCACCGCGTCTGCGGCATCTGCGGGTTAACCCCCAGATGATCCGGCAGGATGGGACGGCCGGGTTGCCGCGGTCGGGGTCGCGCTGGACGTACGGGGGAACCACGATGGAGATCGACAAGCTGCTGCTGGACGCCAGCCTGGCCCGGCTGCACCACCTGGTACCGAGTCAGGTCGAGCTCGCCAGGCTGGTCAGCGAGGTCGTGCACGCGGTCACCGAGATCTTCGACCTGACCGGCGCGGGCGTCCTGGTGGTCGATGCGGACCGGGCCCTGCGCAGCATCGCCGCCTCCGACAGCAGCGGCGCGCTGCTCGAACGCGCCCAGGAGGAGTTCGGCGAGGGCCCCTGCGTCGAGTCCTTCATCATCGACGAGATCGTGCTGTCCGAGGATCTGGCCACGGACACCCGGTGGCCGCGGGTCACCCCCGTCCTGCTCGACGGCGGGATCCGCGCCGTCCTCGGCGTGCCGGTACGCCTCGGTGGCGGGCCGATCGGCACCCTCAACGTCGCCTCCGACGCCCCGCGCGTCTGGACCGACAGCGAGCGCGACGCCATGGTCCATTTCGGCGCGGTTCTCGAAAATCTGCTGCTCGCCGGGCTCATCGCCGACCGCAACGACAAACTCGCCCGCCAGCTTCAGTACGCCCTGGAGTACCGGGTTCCGATCGAGCGCGCCGTCGGATATCTCATGGCGACGATGAGGACGGACCCGATCTCGGCATTCGAGACCCTGCGGCGGACCGCGCGCAACGAGCGCCGACGGGTCTCCGAGTTGGCCGGGGAGATCCTCGCCCGGCGGCGGGTGCTCTGACCACCCGACCGGCTCGGTCCGCGTCTTCGGTTCTCGGTCCCCGGTCCCGGCCGGCGCGCCCCGTTCGGCTACGGGTGCTGGCCCGATGGTCGTCGCGGCCGCCCTGTTCACTGTCGCCAGGACGACACGGTTGGCCGGCGGCGACGCCTGGCCTGACCGTGGCGGCGCCACGACGATGATGCCCACCGGGCGGATGCCCCGAAACGACCTCTGACGAAAGGGGGCGAATGATCGAGGCACAAGGGCTCACCAAGCGGTATGGACGCACGGTCGCCGTCAACGACCTGTCCTTCTCGGTGCAGCCCGGCAAGGTGACCGGATTCCTGGGGCCCAACGGGGCCGGGAAGTCCACGACGATGCGCATGATTCTGGGGCTCGACAACCCGAGCGCGGGCACGGTCCGCATCGACGGCCGGCGCTACAGCGAGCTGAAGCAGCCGCTGCGCCAGGTGGGTGCGCTGCTCGAGGCGAAATGGGTGCACCCCAACCGGTCCGCGCGTTCGCACCTGCGGTGGATGGCCGCGTCCAACCGGATCCCGGCGAAACGGGTGGACGAGGTGCTGGAGATCGTCGGGCTGACCGGCGTGGCCGGCAAGCGCGCCGGCGGCTTCTCGCTCGGCATGGCCCAGCGGCTCGGTATCGCGACGGCGCTGCTCGGTGATCCGGGCGTGCTGCTGTTCGACGAGCCCGTCAACGGCCTGGACCCGGAGGGAATCCTTTGGATCCGTCGGTTCATGCACCGGCTCGCGGACGAGGGTCGGACGGTCTTCGTCTCCAGCCACCTGCTCTCCGAGATGGCGCTGACCGCCCAGGAACTCATCGTCATCGGGCGCGGGCGGCTCATCGCGCAGACCAGCACCCGCGCCTTCATCGACATGGCGTCCGAGTCGACGGTCCGGGTCCGCGGCCCCGAGATGGAGCGGCTGCACGGTGAGCTCACCGGTCAGGGGCTCGCGGTCCGCGACGTGCCCGCCGGGGACGACGGGCCGGCGGCGCTGCTCGTGTCGAACAGCAGCACCGAGCAGGTCGGCGAGCTGGTCGGGCGGGTCGGTCTGGTGCTGCACGAGCTGGCCGCCCAGCGTGGCTCGCTGGAGCAGGCGTTCATCCAGCTCACCGGGGGCGACGTCGAGTACCACGCCGGCGCGCTCGGGGGGCCGGCGAACGGCTCACCGCCCGCCGGGGCACCCGCCGCCCCGGCACAGCCCGCCGGGCCGCTGCCGCGGGAGAACGAGGCCGTGGACGCGACGCGGGGAGGCGACGCCCGATGACTCTGCTCACCGTCGAACGCATCAAGCTGTTCTCCACCCGCTCGCCGTGGTGGTGCATGATCCTGGCGACCGCCCTCACGGTGGGGCTGACCTCCATCTTCGCGGCCACCACCAAGGCCGACGACCTGTCCACCCTCACCCCGAGCGTCACCCAGTTCGCCTTCACCTTCGGGCTCGTGGTGATGATGGTGATGGCCACGCTCGCGGTCACCACCGAATACCGGTTCAGCACGATCCGGTCGACCTTCCTCGCCGTCCCCACCCGCACTCCGGCACTGGTCGCCAAGGCCGTGGTCGTCGCTGTGCTGGCGGGGATCGTCGGGGAGATCACCGCCGTCGGCTCCTGGGGCGTCGCCAGGCTGATCCAGCCGGACGCACCGCTGGGGATCGACACGGCGCAGGAGTACCGCAACGTGTTCGGCGTCGGGCTGATCTACCTGCTCTCCGCCGTGCTGGCCCTCGCCGTCGGTCTGATCGTCCGGCAGTCCGCCGGCGCCGTCGTCATCGAACTCATCTACCTGCTCCTGCTGGAGAACCTGCTGCCGGCGATCCCTCGGATCGGCGATCACATTCAGCACTGGCTGCCGTACACCGTCGGCAACAACTTCATCGTCGCCGGCCAGCCCGAGACCGACGACGGCCCGCCTGCGATCGAGGGGATGCCGTTCGGGCCCTGGGGCTCGCTGGTGTACTACGCCGCGGTGTGCGTGGGCCTGTTCGTGATCGGGCTGATCCTGGCCAGGCGCCGGGACGCCTGACCGCCTGGCGCCCGCCCGACTCCTGACGCCGAGCGGTTCGACGAGTCGCCCGCCGAGGAGACACCGGCTCGCGCGGAGCGCCTGCTTCACCACCTGACGTCAGCGCTGGTTCACAATAGGTGACGTTGCTGAGGGGGCGACGTTGCTGACAGGCGACGGTTGCTGACGGGTGGTGGAGGGGGTCGGGATTGCGCCTGCGTCCGGGCGAGGCGGGCCGCCGGGCCACCGGTTCGGGCCGTCGCGGCTGGGGCGCAGCCTCGTCGTTCTCGCCGGCGTCGACCCGTTTCTGCTGCGCAGCGCGCTGCGGGCCGCCGTCGTCGCGCCCGCGGTGCTGGCCGCCGGCTACTACGTGTTCGACCGCATCCTGCTGAGCCTGTTCGCCTGGTTCGCGGTCTTCGCCCTGCTCGTCTTCGTCGACTTCGGCGGTCCGGCCCGGGTGCGCATCGCCGCCTATCTCGGGCTGGCCGTGGCCGGGCTGCCGTTGATCACCCTGGGCACGCTGTGTTCCCGGTCGTCGTGGGCGGCGTGCGGGGGGATGGCGGTGGTTGCCTTCGCCGCCCTGTTCGCCGGGGTGATCAACGTGTACCTGGCGGTCGCGGCCCCGGCCCTGCTGCTGTCCTTCGTGCTGCCGGTGACGAGTCCGGCGGGTCTGTCCGCCGTGCCGCAGCGGCTCGCCGGCTGGGGTCTGGGCGCCGTCGCCGCCCTGCTCTCGCTGGTGGTGCTGTGGCCGGCCCGGCCGCCTGACGAGGTTCGCCGGGCCCTGGCCGCCGCCTGCCGGGCCCTGGCCGACTGCGTCGCCGCGAGCCCTGCCGGGGACACGACCGGGGGGCCGGAGGTGATGAACGCCGTGGTGCGCTCGGCGGCGGCGGAGGTTCGCCGGCGCTTCGCCGCCACGTCGTACCGTCCGACGGGGGCGGGTGGCTCCGCGGCCGCCCTCGGCCACGCCATCGCCGACCTGGACTGGACCGTCCCCTTCGCCCTTGCCGTGCCCGCCGGGGACCGGGTGCGTCGACACTGCTTTCCCGGCCCGGCCGCCGAACTCCTGGCGGCCGTCGTCGACACCCTGCACGGCGTCGCCGACCGGCTCGACCCTTTCGCCCACTGCGACCGGTTTGCCCGCCACGACCGGTTCGCCCCTCGTGACTGGTTCGCACCTCGCGACCGGCCGTCCCGCCCGCCGCGGGCGAGCCGCACCGGCGGGGACGGACTCCGCGGCGGCGGCCTGGGCGTGGAGCGACTCGATCGGGCCGCCCAGGGAATCGGACAGGCGCTGCTCGACGCCGTCGGCCGGACCACCGGGCAGCCGACCGATCCGACCGATCCGACCGATCCGAGCGATCCGACCGATCCGAGCGGGCCGAGCGGGCCGAGCGGGCCGAGCGGGCCGAGCGGGCTGGACGTCGCGGCGGCCGAGGCGTTCCGGCTGCGCCAGCTGGCTCTCGGGACCCGGCAGCTCGCGGTGCACACCCTGGTGGCGACGGGGGAGCGCCGGCTGTGGCGGCCGATGCCGGGCGCGGGTCGATGGCAGCGGATCCGGGCCCGCCTGCGCCTGACCCGCGAGTTCGCGGCCGGGTACGCCGACGTCCGGGCGATCTGGTTCCGCAACAGCGTGCGCGGCGCCGCCGGCCTCACCCTCGCCGTGGCGGTGACCCGCGCGACGGGGTTGCAGCACGGGTTCTGGGTGGTGCTGGGCACCCTGTCGGTGCTGCGTTCGAACGCGCTGGCGACCGGGATCACCGTCGCGCGCGCGTTGGCCGGCACGGCGGTGGGGATCGCCGTCGGTGGGGTCGCCGTCGTCGTGGCGGGCCCGGCGAGGCCGGTCCTGTGGGCACTGCTGCCGGTCGCGGTCCTGATCGCGGGGTACGCCCGGAAGGCGAACGCGTTCGCCGTCGGCCAGGCCGGATTCACCGTCGCCGTCGTGCTGCTGTTCAACATCGTCGAGCCGGCCGGCTGGCGGGTCGGTCTCGTCCGCATCGAGGACGTGGTGCTCGGCTTTGCGATCAGCGTCGTCGTCGGCGCGCTGCTGTGGCCGACGGGAGCGGCTGCCAGGCTGGTACGGGAGCGGGCCGCCGCCGCCTACCGGACAGCCTCGGACTTCCTCGTCCAGGTCGCCGCGGAGCCGCCCTGTGCCGCTGCGGAGGCGGCCCGCGCGCGGGAGATCGCCAAGATGGCGTGCACAGCCGTCCGCGCCGGCCGACTGCTGGATGACGCGGTCCGCCAGTACCTGTCCGAACGGCCCGCCGGTCAGCTCGACGTCGACGCGCTCATGCTGGTCTCCGCCGGTGCCCTGCGGATCCGGCGCACCGCGCAGGCTCTGCGGCTGACCGGCGCCCACCCGCTGCGGGCCGAGATCGCCGGAGCCGACTCGCCGGCCGTGGGCCGGGCCAGTGCCTGGGTGGGGCTGCTCCGCTGCCGTCCGCGGCTCCTGGCAAGCCTGGACGAGCTGCGGCGATGGCACCTGCGCCTGGCCGACGCCCTGACCGGTCGAGCCGAGCCCCCGGCATTCCCGCCATCCCCTGCATCCCCGGCGTCTCCGGCATCTGCGCCGTCTGCGCCGTCCCTGCCAGTCACCCCGGCGTCTCCGGTCGACGCGGTGCGGACGTGTGCGCTCGTCCGGGTCCGGGCGGCGCTTGCCACGGGGGACCGGGCGGGGGTGGTGGCCGCGCTCGACATCGTCGAGCGCGCGGAGCATCTCGCCGTGCTCCAGGGCCTGCGGGGCCGGCTCGACGCAGCGGCCCGCACCCTGGTCACCGGCGGGGGCGGCGCCGCTCAGGCGCCGGGGCCCCACAGGTCGCGGCCGGCCCGGGCGCGCTCCCGCGACTTCATCCGGGCCTCGTGGACGTGGCGCATCCCGTCGGTGAGCCGCCGCCGGACCTCGTCGTCCACCTCGGCGAAGGGGCGGTAGTACAGCTCGTCGTACTCCTCGACGATCTGGAAGGTCCAGCGTCCGTCGAGCACGTTGCGCCCGTACAACTGGCCGCGGACGAACCCGGCTGTCCGGGCGTGCCCGGCGTCCTCCAGCCCGGTGATCGCCTCCGCCAGGGTGCGGTCCGCCCGCCCGGAAAGCTGATGGAACTCATACAGCGCACCGCGGGCACGCTCCACCCATTCCAGCGCCTCGCTGAGCCGGCCGACTGCCTCGGCGGTGGCGTCGTCGAGGTCCGGCCGGGTGCGGTCCAGCCGGGCACGGTCCGTTCGGGTGCTGTCCAGCCGGCCGGCGCGCCCGCCCTGCTGCCCATCCAGGTGGCCGCGGTGGCCGTCCGCGGCCCCGGGACCGCCGTCCCGGCCGGCGGCACGGCCCTCGCCGCGGTCGCCCGGCGGGCCGTGGACGCGATCGACGTCCTGACGGGGGTGTCTGCTCACCCTGGCGGGATGCCCGAACGCGCGGGCACCCACACCGTGGGTACCCGCGCGTCCGGCGGATCGGGAGGCGGTTCAGGCCTGGACTGCGTCCACCGTCTCCGCCTCGGTGACCGTGCTCCTGGTCTCCCGCTGGCTGGGGACGGTGACCGCGGCGCTTGCCTGCCGGCCGGGGATGAAGGTGGCCAGCAGCAGCGCGAGCAGGGCCGACCCCGCGCCGAGGACGAACGCGAGCCGGAAGCCGCCCTCGGACGGCAGCGCGACGCCTTCGAAGGTCGTGGTCATGTGCGCGAGGACCACGCCGACGACCGCGGCGGACGACGAGGTGCCGAGCGAGCGCATCAGGGTGTTCAGGCCGTTGGCGGCGGCCGTCTCGGTCGGCGGCACCGCGGCCATGATCAGGGCGGGCATCGACGCGTAGGCCAGGGCGACCCCGAGGCCGATGATGCAGGCCAGGAAGATGATCTCCCAGACCTCGCTCATGAGCACCAGGCCCAGCCCGTAGCCGATCGCGATCGTCCCCGCGCCCAGCATCAGGGTGACCTTGGATCCGAAGGCCGCCGACAGCCGGGCGGTGACCGGGGAGGCCAGCATCATCACGAGGCCGAACGGCGCGAAGCACAGGCCGGCGACGATCATCGACTGGCCGAATCCGTAGCCCGTGCCCTTGGGGGCCTGCAGGAGCTGCGGGATGATCAGGGACATGCCGTACATCGCGAAGCCGATGATGACCGAGGTCAGGTTGGTCATCAGGACCTGACGGCGGGCGCTGATCCGCAGGTCGACCAGCGGGCTCGGGGTGCGCAGCTCCCAGAAGCCCCAGGCGAGCAGGATCACGACGGCGGCGACGCCGAGCCCCAGCGTGGTGCTCTTGGTCCAGCCCCAGTCGCTGCCCTTGGAGATGACGAGCAGCAGGCACAGCACGCCGGCGGACATCCCGAGGGCGCCGACGAAGTCGAAGCGGCCGTGGGTCTTGTCGCCCACCGGCGACTCGGGGATCACCTTCCAGATGACCAGCAGCACCAGCACGGCGAGCCCGGCCGCCCCCCAGAACAGCACGTGCCAGTTCACCTGCTGGGCGATGATCGCCGACAGCGGGACACCGAGGGCGCCACCGATGCCCAGCGAGGAGCTCATCAGCCCGAGCGCCGAGCCGAGCTTCTCGGGCGGCAGCTCGTCACGCATCACGCTGATGCCGAGCGGGATCAGGCCCGTCGCCAGACCCTGCAGCGCGCGCCCGGCGACCATCGGCAGCAGCGAGGTGCTCAGCGCGCAGACGACCGAGCCGATGATCAGCACCACGAGGCTGACCATCATCATCCGCTTCTTGCCGTACATGTCGCCGAGGCGGCCCACGATCGGCGTCGAGACCGCGGCGCCGAGCAGGGTCGCGGTCACCACCCAGGCCGTGTTCGAGGCGGAGGAGTGCAGCAGCTCGGGAAGGTCCGAGATGAGCGGCACCACGAGGGTGTGCATGACCGAGACCACGACCCCGGCTGTGGCCAGGGCCCCGATCATCAGCCCGGGCGCGGGTGCGCCCTCCTGCCGACTGGTCGGGTCGGCGGACGCCTGTGCCATGGGAGCCTCCGGGGTGGATGACGGCGAGGATCACCGACGGAAGGTGACCGTCTGCGCGCGGACCGCGAGTGACTGCGGGTGCGCACGACCATGTCGCTTGCAAGGGGGGTTTGCGAGATCGTTTCGGTTGCCACGGACGATCGCTGTTGTGCACGATACATGCTATGTGTGCCGTGCACAGACGCCGGAGCTGCGCATAGTCTGGGATAAAGGTCACGGTCAGACGAGGGCATAGGTGCCCGGATGCGCGGCGGAGGCGAGCGTGCTCGAGGACCTGCAGGAGATCGAGCGAGAGCTGTTGCTGCTCGCCCGCCATCACATCCTGCCCACGTCCACCCACAAGCAACACGGCCGGACACTCGACCGCTCGGCGTACTTACTGCTGAGCCGGATCGAGGCGGAGGGGCCGATGACCATCGGGCAGCTCGCCGACGCCTTCGCCCTCGACGTCTCCACCGTCAACCGGCAGGCCGCGGCGATGCTCCAGGCCGACCTGGTCGAGCGCATCCCCGATCCCGACGGCGGGATGGCCCGCAAGCTGGCGGTCACGCCGCAGGGGCTGGCGCGCCTGCACGCCGACCGCGATGTGGTGCTGCGGGGGCTGGGCCAGGTCCTCGAGAACTGGTCCGCCGAGGACCGGCGATGTTTCGCCGATCTGCTCGGCCGCTTCAACATCACCTGCGAGCGCGAGAACGGCTATCCCTGGCCCCGTCCCGCCCCCGTCGCCGACCGGTAGCCGCCCGCCGCGCCGCGCCGCGGCGGCGGCCGGGCGATGATCGGATCTTGTAGGATGAGCACGCTTGTCTGGCTTGACTGCCAGGTGGGAGGGCTCGCCTAGAGGCCGATGGCGGCGGTCTTGAAAACCGCTAAGGGGAGTGATCCTCTTCGTGGGTTCGAATCCCACGCCCTCCGCTCACGTCAGCTCCTGACGTTCCGTTGCTGCATTACCCCGCCGGTCATCGACGGGGCCGCAGCCGGCGGCGACGCTGGTCGGGTCGGAAACGGCCGACGCCGGAGGGTGCGGACCCGCCGGGACGAACGCAGCGAGATGAGTGCTGTGACCGTGCACACCGAGGCCGTCGAGCGTTACTTCGCCGCGTGGAACGCGACCGAGCCGGACCGGATCGCGGCGGCGGTCAGCGCGGCGTGGACGCCCGACGGCGGCTACACCGACCCCACGGCCGGGGTCGTCGGCCGCGACGGGACCGCGTGCCCGCCACGGCGGGATAGCCCGCGGCCGCGCGGGGCGAGCGCGGGCGGGGCGGCCGGTTCATCGCCCCTCGGCGAGGGCCGCAAGGGCTTTGGCCGTCTCCGGGTCGGCGGGCAGGAAGGTCTCGACCGCCAGCTCGGAGACGGTCACGTCCATCGGGGTGTTGAACGTCGTCATCGTGGAGATGAGCGTGAGCAGATGTCCTTCGACGACAATCCGCATCGGTAGTGCGAGCGCCGCAGGCGCCCCGTCGGACGGCGCTGCGGGATTCGCCGAACCGGGGCCTGTGTCCGCACCCGGATCGTTGAGGGCCGGTCGGTCGGGAACGGGATAGGCGGACACCTCGTCGTGGAGCGCGCGCAGTGCGGGCGAACCACGCAGAATCATGTTCCGCTGCATTCTCTCCAGCAGGTGCGATCGCCATTCCGCCAGATTCACGATTCGCGGCGCGAGCCCACGCGGATGCAGAGTGAGGCGCATGGCGTTCAGCGGTGGGCGCAGCAGGTCCGCCGGCACGCCGGTGAGCAGAACCAGCGCCGCCCGGTTGGTCAGTGCAACGTCATAGTGCCCGTCGAGTACCAGCGCCGGGTTCGGCTCATAGGCAGTGAGCAGCTGCTCCAACCCGGCGCGCACGGCGGTCATCGCCGGGTCGTGCAGCGGGGTCTCCGGGTAGGCCGGGGCGTAGCCGGCGGCGATCAGCAGCGCGTTGCGGTCCCGCACCGGAACGTCGAGATGTTCGGCGAGTCGCAGGACCATCGCCCGGCTCGGCGTGGCCCGGCCGGTCTCGACGAAACTGATGTGCCGGGCGGAGCTATCCGCCCGAAGTGCTAGTTCGAGTTGACTGACTCTGCGTCGTTCCCGCCACTGCCGCAGCAACGCGCCCACGCCCATCCGGGCACCCCCGGGTGCCGGGTCGGCCGGGCCGGGTCCCGTGGAGGGGCTCGTCATGCGTGCAACCGTAGCCAGTCTGGCCGGGGCCGGTCGTGCCATCGTTCGCCACGACATGGCCCAGTGTCCCTGCATTGTGATTTTCGTGTTCGATGATGTCTGCCACGGGCGTCTGCCCTGAGCGGCCCGAAAGGTTGCGCGAGATGCCCGGAGTAGGTGGGATCGCCCCGACCTGACCGTCTCCGGAGCGTTGGCACTGGACAAACACCCTGAAGACTCGACGGCCGGTTGCGTGACGCTTGTGCAGGTCTGCGACAGGATGGCCGGGTGCCTCCCCGTCGGTCGACATCCCCTCGCGCGATCCCGGCCGCCGTCTCCTCGCCCCGGCGTCCCCGCGCGATTTCCGTGACCCTTCACTCCGATCCGGATCAGCCCGGCCGGCAACCGACACTGCCGATCCAGGTGCCCCGCCGCCGGCAGCCCGAGGCCGGTGCGCATATCGCGGTTACGGCCAGTTGTGCCGGCTGCGACACGCGGTGGACCGATCCGGTCACGACCCATTGCGGTTCATGTCATCAGTCCTGGCCGAGCGTGCAGGGCTTCGACGACCACCTGGTCGAATGCCCGGCCCATCCGGTCATCGCCGCCCGGCGGGTGAAGCGGGAAGCCGAGCAGTCCGGCGTCGGAGCCGCCTGACCGGCGCCATTGGCATCGGCGTCGGACCGGTCCGGAGTTTCCCGCCCGTCGGCCGAAACTCCGTCGGCCGCCTGTTTCCCGACTCCACCTGTGATTGCGGTCAACCGGTCGGTGACGCGGTCGCGGAACTGCTACGTTCCGGCGCTGGAGCACCGTGGCCGTCCGCGGCGTGGCGTGCGCCCGATCGCGGCGGCGCAAGCTCGCCGGGGCGGCGGCCGCCGCGGTCGCGCAGGTGCTGTCTGCCCCTGCCGGGCCGGTGCTGCTGGACGGGTCCTGCCGGGCGTGATGCAGGCGCGTGGTCCAGGCGGCGTGGTCCAGGCGGAGCGGTCGGGTGGGGTGGCCGGGAGGATGGAGGAGTCGATGACGGTCTGCGGGCTGGTCCGGTTGGACGGGGTCGACGTGCGGCGGGCGGTGCTCACCACGATGCTGGCCTCCTCCGCCGCCGGGTTGCCGGCAGCGCGCGGAGTGCACACCGACGGGGCGTTCGGGGCGGTGAGCGCGGCGTCTGCGGGCGCTGACCCGACCCCGCCGATCGCCGTCGACGACGCCGGGCTCGTGGTGATCGCCGACCCCGGGCCGCGGGCTGTGGGCGCCCGCCGCTCGGCGCGCGCGTCGGCCGACGCCTACCGCACCGGCGGCCGGTGGGCTCTGCTGAGCCCCGCGGGCACGATCGCCGTCGTCTGGGAACCGGCCCGGGCCCGGCTGGTTCTCGCCCGGCCGTCGGGCGCCCACACCGAGCTGGTCACCTGGTCGGACGGACGGTTGTTCGCCTTCGGCACCGAGATCGAACAGGTGTTGTCCGTCGGCGGTGGCGGGCCGTCCCGCCCGGCCCGGCTGCGGCGGCTCGGGTCGGGCGAGGTCGTCTCGATCACCGTGGCCGCTGCGCGACACCGCCCCGCGCTCACTGCGGTCCGCCAGCGCACCGGTGCGGCGGCTCCGGGACTGGCCCCGGCCGGCTGCCCCTGACGGCCACCGGCCGCCTGGAACATCCGGGAGACCGTGCCGGCCGCCGGGTGGTGGCGGGCCCGGTCTGGTCGGCGGCGCGAGCCGGTCTGGTCTGGTCGGCTCAGCGGGCGGGCGCCTTGGCGGCCTTGCCGGTGGCGGGTCGGGTGGCCGGGGCGCCGGCCGGTGCGGCGAGGTGCTTGCGGTGGATCAGGGCGGTGACCCGGCGCTCGGCGACGAACGACAGGAACGGGATCGTGCCCGCGAGCATGATCAGGATCGTCTGCCGCAGCGGCAGCCGGCAACGGTTCGCCAGGTCGTACGCGCAGGCCAGGTACACCATGTACAGCACGCCGTGGATCGGGCCGATCGCCGCGACGACGGTGTCGTTGCCGCCGGCGTACTTCAGCGGCACGCCGACGCACACCAGCAGGATCAGGCCGAGGCCGACGACGTAGGCGATCACGCGGTACCGCAGCAGGGCGGCTCGGACCGCCGACGCGGCGGAACGTCCCCCGGCGGTGCGGGAGGGGGCGGGGGTCATCAGCGGGCTCCGTTGATCTGTTTCGCGTTGATCTGCTTCGAGGTGATCTGTTTCGGGTCGATCTGCTTCAGGGCCTCGCGCAGCACGTCGCGCTCGTACAGCGAGGTGAGGTAGCGGTTGTAGGCGTCGAGCTCGTCGTCCTCCTCGGGCGAGTCCGACGCCGCGGTCAACATCCGGGGGCCGTCCAGCTCCGGCCGCCAGGGCGCCTCGGGGGCGATCCGCCCGCCCGCGCCCCACTGGGGACCGCCGTCGTCCTGGGGCGCCAGCTCTTCTCTGATCATCTTGTACCACCAGTACACGACGAAGGCGGCGAAGATCGGCCACTCGACGCCGTAGAAGAGGTTCTGCAACGAGCCCTGCGCCGACTCGCCCTTGGTGAGCTGCCATATCCCCATGCGGATGAACAGCGCGACCATAGCGAGCGCGAGGAGATGACGCGCGATCCACGAGGGTGCAAACAACAGCCGGCGCACGCTGTCGACGCTACCTCTCCGGGTCCGCTTCGCGTAGGTCGCGGGTCAGGTGCCAGCGACCAGGCTCACACCGTCGATGACCCGCTCGGGCCAGCCGGGCGACGGACGGTCCGCGCACCGAGCCGGACGGCGGGGGCCCGGTCGGGCCCCGGGGCGCGGCGGAGGCGGCGATGGCTGGATGCCCGGGGCACTGGATGAGGGCGCTGGGCGCCCGGAGTGCCGGGTGCCGATGCCCGGAGTGGGCGAAGGGGCGGTGGTGAGGGGGCTGGCCGGCCTTGGCCTGACCGGCCAGCCCCGGTACCGCTCGACGGCCCGTTCGGTCGGCTGGGGGGGGTTAGCCGGACGAACGGGCCGAAACGCCGGCCGGACCTCCTGGCGCGGGGGCCGGTGTGGCGTTCACATAGTCAGTCGTCCGGGAGATGTCGTTTGGTTGCCGCGGAGGGCAAGATTCTTTGAAAGTCTTTCGCGATCTCCGCCGGGTGACCCGAACGGGCTAGACACGATGGTGCGACGCCTTCGTACCGGCGGCCAGGGAGTCCGGCTCGGAAGGGTCGAGCGCCGTGATCGCCCGAGCACCGCTTCGTCACCGCAGCACCGCGGCCGCGAGCGTCCAGCCCGCGGAACTCCCGCTGGAGATCGACACGGTGGCGGCCCCGATGTTCGCCGGCAGCGACACGCTCACCCGGGCATCCGCCGAACCGTCGAGCAACGTCGACGGCAGCGCGACGGTGAAGGTCCGCCTGTCCCGTAGCGAGGACACGGTGATCTCGACGCGTCCCGACGACGACCCGAGGTAGACGTCCAGGGTGCGGGCCTGCTGCAGGACGAAGGTCGACAACACGGCGGTGCCCTGGACCGCCAGCCGGTCGGTGTCATCGGTGCCGCTGGCCGTCGGCATCCCGCCGCTCCAGTCGAAGCCCGAGGGCGACGTCGTCGGGACGCCCGCCACGCTCGCGCTGAGCAGCGGGACCGGCAGCGCCGCCCGGTTCTGCACCCCGCCCCACCCCTCGCCGAACAGCGCCCAGTCCGCGGCCCCGGCGCCGGGGAGCTGGACTCGCGATCCGGCCGGGAACGGCGCGGCGGAGCTGGTGTAGATGCCGGTGGCGGACGGCGCCAGGCCGGTGGTGGGCGCCTGGCCGGTGCCGGCCGCGCCGGTGCCGTCCTGGGCCGGTGCGGCCGGATCGGGCCTGGTGCCCCTCGTCAGCGGCTGCGTGGACGCCTCGCTCGACGGCCTGGCCGCGCCCGCCGGCTCGGCCGCTCCCGCGGCCGCCGTGCTGGAGGGCGGACTGCCCTGCCCCTGCGGGACACCGGCCGAGGGGTCCGCGGGCGTGGGGGAATGCGCGGCGGGCGGTCGGGACGGTGCCAGCGTGGCGCCCGCGGTCGCCCACGGGGACTCCGCCGGGCGGGGGCGGGCGGTCACGGTGGTGGTCGGGGGGTCGGACGAATCGGAACCCTGCAGATCGAACAGAGCGACCAGCGCGATCAGGGCCAGGCTCAACACGGTGACGGTTGCGCCGACGAGCGCCTGGGTGCGACGCCGGCCCGCCCGCCCGGGCGCACCGCCGCCGGGTCGGGTGCGCCGTCGGCGCCGGCCCCGCCGCGGCAGCACCGCGGACGGGCGCCTGCGGGGCGCGCCGGAGCGAGCCTCCAGCCGCAGGGGCGACGTCGCGCCGGGCCGGTTCGCCTCCTCGTCGGCGGGCTCGCCGAGGTCGAGCGGACCGGTCAGGTCGATCAGCGTGCCCAGGCCGTCCCGCGCGGCCATCTCGGCGTCCGCGGCCATCTCGGCGTCCGCGTGCGGTTCGGCGTACAGCCCTGGCTGCGGGAGATCCTGGACGCTGCCGGCCGCCCGGGCGGTGAAGGGGGAGACGGAGCCCGGCTGGCGCAGCGGGAGGACGGACGGCCCGCCCAGCGGCTGCCCGACGGCCGCCGCGAGCCGGCGCCGAATCCGGTCGGAGTCGGGCTGGTGGCGGGCCATCTCGGCGCCCAGCAGACCGCGCAGCTCCTCGTGGAACGGCGTGCCGGCGCGGCCCGCCCCGGCAGGTGGTTCATGGCCGGGCTCCTGGAACCCCGACGTGCTCGGTGTCATCTACGCCTCGCCGACCCGCCACACCGGCCAGGCCAGTCGTTCCGGCCAGGCCAGTCGCGGCCAGGGAAGCGACCCGGGCCAGGTCGGTGAACCCGCCCCGCCCGGTCGCTCGAGCCAGCCCGGTTCGTCCAGTCGGGTCACGTGTTCGGCCAGGGTCACGTGTTCGGCCTGCGACGCGTGTACGGCCTGCGACGCGTGTTCGGCCAGGGTCACGTGTTCGGCTCCGGTGAGGCGTTCGGGGCCGGTAACGCACTCGAAGCCGGTAACGCGTTCGGCTCCGGGAACAGGTTCGGGACCGGAAACGTGGTCGGGACCGGAAACATGGTCGGGATCGGGAATGCGTTCGGGACCAGGAATGTGGTCGGGGCCTGGTACGCGCTCGGGAACGTGTTCGCGCCAGGCCAGCGGTGGGTGCCCCAGGCCTGATCCGCGCCGGGGGACGGGTTCGCGCCGCAGCGGTTCACGCCGGGCCAGCGGCGCCGCACCGAGCTTCCGGCCCGTCTCGGGGAAGGGGTCACCGCCGGGGTGCCGACCGGCTCCGGGAACCCGTCCGGGCCCCGGTGTCAGTTCGGCCCCCGGTGTCAGTTCGGCCCCCGGTGTCAGTCCGGCCCTCGGTGTCAGTTCGGGCCCCGGCGTCGGCTCGGTGCCGCGCGGCGGCGCGAAGGTGGACCGGTCGGGCCCGGCGGGTTCGTCGGACTGGTCGGTGCCGTGTCCCCCGAGGGACTCGGCCGAGCCGGATCGCGCGCCGTGCATCCGGGACTCGCCGGGCCGGGACGTGCCGCCCGGGGGCGTTGCGGGGTGTTCGGGCGCCATGCGGGGGGTCACCTCCTGCTGGGTCGTCGCGGTCGGCGGCGGTTCGGCTCTCTTAAGGATTCGCTCGAGTTCGGCGACTCCCTTGGCCGTCTGGCTCTTCACCGTCCCGACGGAGATGCCCAGTGTCCGGGCGGTCTCCCCTTCCGAGAGGTCGAAGGCGTAACGGAGGACCACGCAGGCCCGCTTGCCCGAGGGCAGGCTCATCAGGGCGGTGCGCAGGTCGACCACGGCCGGCACGTCCGGCACCGGGGCGGATCGCTCGGCGCGCTGCCCGAGCACGGCCAGCCCGCGCCGCTCGCGCACGACCCTGCGGACGCGGTCCGCCGCCAGATTGGCGACGATGCGCCGGACGTAGGCCAGCGGGAGCTCGGCCGAACGGACCCGGTCCCAGTTCGACCAGGCCGCGGTGAGCGCCTCCGCGGTGAGGTCGTCGGCTGCGTCGTGGTCGCCGGTCAACAGGTACGCGAAGCGGCTCAGCGCGCGATGATGGCTCTCGAAGAACGCGTGGAACTCCGCCTGTCTGTGGGGATGTTCGTGCTCGTCGTCGGCCGCGACCGCTTCCACTGGCACGCTCCCCGGGCCCGTCCTGGCCGGCGCGTCCCCGGCGCCGGCCAGACAGTCGATGCTGTGGTCGTCTGTGACTGGTTGCAGAGAACCAAGAGTTCAGGGTGATGCGCATATGACGGTAGCGACTGGATCTGCTGTCTGTCGTGGCACTTGAGTGCTGATCAGTTCCTGTACCGTTAATACGGCGATACGGACGTCGCACCTCGTGCGGACCGCCGTCTCCGCTGTGACCTGTGCGCCATCCGGGTCAGGGGCCGGGCCGGCCCGCCGGCGAGCCCTTTCGGCGGCCGGCCGCCACCCGAACGAAGTCCCGTTGTGGATCGGCTGTCTTTGTTGTTTGGCTGGTCGTGTCCCGAGATTGTGTCTGTTGTTGCTTCGATGCTTTTGTTGGTTGAGCGGTGATGTAGCGGCGCCGATCCGGTCTTCGGGGCGGGTCGCGAGGCTTCGGATGGACGGGTCGATGGCCGTGCGATGCTGGGACGATGTTTCCGCGGCTCCGACCACCGGGTACGGCGGGTGCTATGTCCAGCCCGCTCATCTCGACCATCCGTCCGCACCGTCCGGACACGCCGCCGCCGCTCGACCCGGACGCTCCGATTCCGGACGATCCGGGCCCGCTGCTGCCCGATACGCCGGATCTGCCGCCGGCGCCGCACGAACCCTCGCCGTACACCGAGCCGGCGCCGGACTCGCCCGAACCCGAGCCCGAACCGGTCTGATCCGCCACCCGCGCGGGATGCGGCCACGAAGGAGCTCATCGTGACCCTGCTCGACCTCACCCCCGACGAGGTGCTGACGACGACCCGCAGCGTGCGCCGGCGGCTCGATCTCGACCGTCCGGTCGAACCGGAGGTCATCGAGGAGTGCCTGCGGATCGCCCTGCAGGCGCCCAGCGGTTCCAACCGGCAGGGTTGGCACTGGATCGTGGTGACCGACCCGGAGCTGCGCGCGGGCATCGCCGAGTACTACCGGCGCGCCGCAACCGCCTATCTCGACGCCGGCTCCGGGCCGGTGCAGGACTCGCACGAGGGCGAGCGCCGCGCCGTCCAGCAGCGGGTGAGCGACTCCGCCCGGTACCTCGCCGAGAACCTGCACCGGGTTCCCGTGCACGTCATCGGCTGCCTGGAGGGAGACGCGAGGCAGATCCCGGGGGAGCTGCAGGCGGGCTTCTGGGGGTCGCTGCTGCCCGCCGCGTGGAGCTTCATGCTCGCCCTGCGGGCTCGCGGCCTCGGCAGCGCCTGGACGTCGCTGCACCTGCGCTACGCCGACGAGGTGGGGAAGCTGCTCGGCATCCCGCCGGACGTGAGCCAGGGCGTGCTGCTGCCCGTCGCCTACACCGTCGGGACGGATTTCCGGCCCGCGGCACGGGAGCCGCTGGCGAGCGTCCTGCACCGCGACCGCTGGTAGGACCTGCGGGTTCCAGGGCGCCGGCGGCGTCGTAGCGTGTGAGGGTGCATGCGGTGACGGTGTCGGCCCCCGGCGGGCCCGAAGTCATGTCCTGGTCCAGCGTGGCCGACCCGCCCGACCCCGGGCCGGGTGAGGTGACCCTCGACGTGGTCGCGACCGCGGTCAACCGGGCGGACCTGCTGCAGCGGCAGGGCCTCTACCCGCCGCCGCCCGGCGAATCCGAGATCATCGGGATGGAGTGTTCCGGCCGGGTCGCCGCCGTCGGGCCCGAGGTGTCCGGGGTCGAGGTCGGCACCGAGGTGTGCGCCCTGCTCGGCGGCGGCGGGTACGCGACCAGGGTGAACGTGCCGGCCGGCCAGCTCCTGCCGATCCCGGCGGGCGTCGACCTGGTCGAGGCCGCCGGCCTGCCCGAGGTCGCGGCCACCGTCTACTCGACCGTGTTCGGCATCGCCGACCTGCGCGACGGCGAGGTCTTCTGCGTCCACGGAGGAGCGTCGGGCATCGGCACCTTCGCGATCCAGGCGGTCCGGGCGCTGCGGCCCGACGCGGTGATCGCCACCACCGCCGGTACCGCGGCGAAGCTGGCCAGGGTCCGCGAGCTCGGCGCCGACGTGGCCGTCTCCTATCGGGACTCCGACTTCGTCGAGGTGATCCGCAAGGCCACCGAGGGCCACGGGGCGGACGTCATCCTCGACAACATGGGCGCGGCCTACCTGCCGCGCAACGTGTCGCTGCTGGCGGTCGGCGGTCGGCTCGTCGTCATCGGCCTGCAGGGCGGGGTGAAGGGCGAGCTCAGTCTCGGGGCTCTGCTCACCAAGCGGGCGTCGGTGCATGCCGCGTCGCTGCGGGCCCGGCCGGCGGCGGAGAAGGCCGAGATCATCGCCGGGGTCCGCGCCGAGTTCTGGCCGGCGGTCGAACGCGGCGCGATCAGACCGGTGATCGACCGGGTGCTCCCGATCACCGAGGTGGTGGGGGCGCACTCGCACGTCGCCGATCTCGGGCACGTCGGCAAGGTGATCCTCACCATTGCGCACTGACGGACGGCGCGTCGTGACCGGCTGTCGCTGATCGTGGTTGGGCCACGGCTGGCCCGCGGTCGCGCCATGGCCGGGCGGCCGACGGTGCACCGGCGCCGTGTGGCGCGCCCGGACGGGGCAGGATAGGGGTCATGACGGATCAACCGGAACCCCGCGTCGTGATCGTCGGGCCCGACGGAGCCCTGCACGACGGCCCGCAGACGGTGCTCGGCCGGCCGGCCCGGTCGGTGACCCCGGCCGACGAGCAGGACGAGCAGGAGGGGGGGCCGGCCGGCGGCAACCCCGTGGCCGAGCTGGTCTCCCAGCCCGACAAGGTGATGCGCATCGGCACGATGATCAAGCAGTTGCTGGAGGAGGTGCGCGCCGCGCCGCTGGACGACGCCAGCCGCGTCCGGCTGCGAGAGATCCACCGCAGCTCGATCCGCGAGCTCTCCGACGGGCTGGCCCCGGAGCTGCGGGCCGAGCTGGAGCGGCTGTCGCTGCCCTTCGACGAGGGCCACACCCCGTCGGACGGCGAGCTCAGGATCGCCCAGGCACAGCTGGTCGGCTGGCTGGAGGGCCTGTTCCACGGCCTGCAGACGGCGCTGTTCGCCCAGCAGATGGCGGCTCGGGCGCAGCTGGAGGAGATGCGCCGCCGGGCGCTGCCGAGCGGGCAGCAACAGCAGCAGCCCGGCGGTGAGACGTTCGGGCGCGGCGCCTACCTGTGACGGCGCCGGCGCCCGCGGGCGGCCCGGCGATCAGTTCGCCGGGCTGACCGAGCTCATGTTGAAGTCCGGCACCCGCATCGGTGGCATCCGGGTGAGCGTGAACCAGTCCGCCCACTCGCGGGCCATGGTGCGGGTGGCCGCGCCGATCTGCGCCGTGCGGCCCAGCAGGTCCACGGGCGACTCGTTGAACCGAAAGTTGTTCACCGCCCCGGTGACCTCGCCGTTCTCGACCAGGTAGACGCCGTCGCGGGTGAGCCCGGTCAGCAGCAGGACCTCCGGATCGACGTCCCGGATGTACCACAGGCTGGTCAGCAGAAGGCCGCGCCGCGTCGAGGCGATCATCTCGTCGAGCGACGCGGCGCCCCCCGCGTCCAGGGTCAGGTTATCGATCATCGGCGTGACCGCGCTCTGCGTGGCGCGGGCCGAGGCGCGGGTCTGCACGAGCGCGGCGAGCGCGCCGTCGCGAATCCAGTCGGTGGCGCCCAGGGTCAGCCCGTTGTCGAACACGCTCGACATCGACGACGACGACCCGGCGGTGACGAACGGGGTCGTCGCCAGCTCCGGGTCGGCGGGGTCGCTGAACAGCCGCAGCCCCGCCGGCCCGATCGCCTCGCCGATCCTGGTACCGCCGCCCGGCCGGCTGAACACCGTGCGGCCCTCGGCGGCGTCCCGCCCCGCGGCCGACCAGTACAGGTAGATCATCAGATCGGCGACCGCGGAGGGGGGCAGCAGCGTCTCGTAGCGGCCGGCGGGCAGCTCCACCGAGCGTTCGCACCAGGCGAGCCGGGAGCGCAACGCTGCGACCGTCGCGGCCACGTCCACGTCGGTGAAGTCGTGGGTGGACTGTCCGTGCCACACCGACCCGCCGGGAACGCCGGACTTGGCGTTCCACTCGACGCTGCCCGTCGGCTGGCTGTGCCGCAGCCGCAGCCCGGTGGACGTGCCCAGCCAGGTGGTGGTGACGCCGTGCTGGGCGAAGCCGAACAGTCGACTGCCCTGCGCCCGGGCGGCCCCGAACGCCTCGGCGAGGTCGCGGGCGAACGCGGCGAACACCCCCGTGCCGGTGCGGGCCGCCGGGTCGGTGAAGGCACCGCCGCCCGTGACCTGCTCGGGCCCGCCCCCGGCCAGACCGGCGGTGGCGGGCCCGAGCAGGTCGGCGTAGTCCTCGGCGTCCGCCGCCTCGCGGGCGGCGTCCTCGGCGGCGCGGACGAGCTCGGCGAGGCCGTCGGCGTCGGTGGGATGCGGCAGGTCCCCCGGCCGCGCGCCCCGGCCGGCCGGGGCGCCGACGGTGGAGGCCGTGCGCACCCCGAACGACCGGCCGACGACGCTGACGACCGTGATCGACCGGTCGCGGCTCGCCCCGTTGGTGGTCAGGGTGTTGGTGGCCCAGCGAAGGTTCACCGAGCTGGACTCGGTGGCGATCACCACGCAGCCGTCCGCCCGGGACAGCGCGAGGGCGCGCTCGACGATCTCGTGGGCCGCCTCGGGCACCGCGCCCGCCCGGTCGCCCCGGTCGCCCTGGTCGGCCCGGGTGGTGTCCGCCCCGGTCACCTGGCTCATCGGCCGGCCTCCCGCCGCGTGTTGAGGACGTTGACGCCGCGGAACAGCGTGGCCGGGCTGCCGTGGCTGACCGCCGCGACCTGGCCGGGCTGCCCCTTGCCGCAGTTGAACGCGCCGCCGAGCAGGTACGTCTGCGGACCGCCGACGGCCTCCAGCGAACCCCAGAAGTCCGTCGTCGTCGCCTGGTAGGCGACGTCGCGGAGCTGACCGACGATGCGCCCCGACCGGATCTCGTAGAACCGCTGCCCGGTGAACTGGAAGTTGTACCGCTGCATGTCGATCGACCAGCTCTTGTCGCCGACGATGTAGATCCCGCGGTCCACCCGGCTGATCAGCTCCTCGGTCGAGGGGCCGCCCGGCGCCGGCAGCAGGGACACGTTCGCCATCCGCTGGATCGGCACGTGGCCGGGGGAGTCGGCGAAGGCGCAGCCGTTGGAGCGCTCGACCCCGAGCACGTTCGCGTTGCGGGCCGCCATCGCCCGGTCGAGCTGGTAGCCGACGAGGGTGCCGTCGCGCACGATGTCGAACCGGCGGGTCTGCACGCCCTCGTCGTCGTAGCCGATGGTGGCCAGCCCGTGCAGGGCCGTGCGATCACCCGTGACCGTCATCGCCGGTGAGCCGTAGCGCAGGGCGCCCAGCTGGTCGAGGGTGGCAAACGACGTGCCGGCGTAGGCCGCCTCGTAGCCCAGCGCGCGGTCGAGCTCGGTGGCGTGGCCGACGGACTCGTGGATCGTCAGCCACAGGTTCGACGGGTCGATCACCAGGTCGTACGGGCCGGGTTCGACCGAGGACGCCTTGGCCTTCTCCGCCAGCAGCCCGGGAATGAGGGCGATCTCGCCGTCCCAGTCCCAGCAGCCCGCCGCGGGCCCCGCGACCATCCACTCCCAGCCGCGGCCGACGGGCGGGGCGATGGTGCGCATGGTCTCGAAGCCGCCGCCCGGGTCGACGCGCGTCGCCTCGATCTGGCTGAGCACCCGCACCCGCTGCTGCGTCGTCGAGGTGCCGGCCAGATCCGCGTAGTACTTGTTCTCCATCACCGCTTCGAACCGGCCCTCGACGTGGTCGACGTCCTGCGCCGCGAACAGGGTGCGGCACAGCCCCCCGACCCGCTCGATCCGCTCCCGCGCGTCGATGGCGAAGGGATCGGCGGCGTACGCCGAGACCCAGACCGCGTCGGCGTGCGCCGGCTCCGGGGCGAGCTCGACGGGCTCGGAGTTCAGCGGGGCCGCCACCCGCGCCATCTCGACGGCCTCCCGGGCCAGCCGGACCGCCTCGTCCGGGGTGAGGTCGACGCCGGCCGCGAAACCCCAGGTTCCGCCGTGCACGACCCGCACGGCGAGGCCCACCGTGGCGCCCTCGTGCCGGCTTTCCAGGGCGGCGTCGCGGAAGGACAGCGAGGAGTCCCGCAGCCGTTCGATGCGGATGTCGGCATGCGTGGCGCCGAGATCGCGTGCGGTCTGCAGGGCCGCGTCGGCGAGGGCGGGACGCGGCAGCGCGAGAAACTCCGCGTCGATCTCGTGCGCCGGCAGGCCGGATGCGGCCGGGTCCTGATGGACGGGTGTCGCCATGTCCCTATCCTGGCCCGCGCCGGCGCCCGGTGGGGCGCCGACCCGGGTGGGCGGTGCAGTGGCGGCGCCCACCATCGACACCCCGTGGCCGAGGGCGGCCCGGGGCCGCGCCTCGATTACCACACGTGAATGGCTACCCCGGATGATCGGCAGAGCCCGGATCGTCCGGACGGGGGCGGCCGGATCCGGCCGCCCCCGGCGGCGGTGCGGGGAGACTGCCCGTGGGCTCGGCCGTCTCGCGGCTCCACGCGTCGATCAGCCTCCAGCGCCGTTCGGCCTCCCGGACGGCGGCGGCCAGGATCTCGGGACGATCGGACTGGCTCACGCCGATGAGCAGGTCCGTGGCGGCGGTGAAGGCGTCGACGAACCAGGCCGTCGCGGGGGCGCGCAAGTCGAGTCGGGCGGGTCGGTCCGCCCTGGGGACGGCGGCGGCGAGGAAGACCCGCAGCAGGCAGGACATCCGGTCCGCGAGCGGGTCGAACGCGGTCGGGTCGAACGCGGCCGGGTCGAACGCGGCCGGGGCGAACGCGGCCGGGGCGAAGCGACGGACGCCGGTACCGCGCATCGCGGACGGCGGAACCGGCCGCGCATCCGGCGTCCCGACCGCTTCCGGGGCGCGAGGCCGGCCGCGAGGACCGAGCCGCGCATCCACGAGCGCCTTCACGACCACCATGAGGATCGCGACGATCGTCCAGGCCAACAGCAACGGCCAGGACCTTGGGGCGTCGAGGAGAGCCGCACCCGGCCGGCTGGGGATGTCCATGCGACCTTCCCTCCTGTCGGGCAGGCCTCGACGTCGGTCGAGGCGGCGAGGAAGCCGCCCGATCCCGCCGACCCCGGTGATGCCGGCCCGACATCCCGCGGCACATGGTCGATCTTGTTGGGCGGATTGGGTGTAAATGCACGGTTTGAGCGAGAATCTGTACCCGCCGCACCGCAACCACCGCTGAGCGCCGCTTCGCCGCCGTGGACCCGGTGGTGACGGGGGACCACCCCGGGGGCGTTGGGGTGTCGGCCGACGGGATGCTCCAGTCCGAATCATCCGGCACGATCATCCGAATCTCAAGAGAATTTCTGAATATTCATGATCGAGCCAGAATCGTTGCGGCTCGCCGGCGTCCGGCAGGGGACCCCGCGGCCGGCGCCGCTGGAACGCGGCGCTGGGGTGCGGTGTGGGGGTACTTCCACGCAGGGGTTCGGAGGGGACGTGTCCGCGGCCGTCGGGCCGCGGGGCGGCAACGCGGGACTCGATCCACGCCACCGGTCGTCGGCGGGCGGACGCGACGCGGTCCGCGCCCCGAGCCGGCTTCCCGCCGGAGCCGCAAAATATTCACGATGCTACCCGGCGTAGTCGAAAGGTCGGGGCTACCGCTGTCCTCATTCTCACGTTCCGGTCCTGCTCCCCGTGAACGGGTAGCCCGGAGGAGCTGCTAGTTCACGCGTTTCGGTACTATTTGCGGTGGTCCCGCGCAGCGTTGTGTCACCGCGTCTTGCGACTCTCTGTAGTGATGAAATTGCTTGAGGTGGTGGCTACGCCTGCTGGACGATGGGATTTGCCGAGCAGCGGTGACGTTCGGTTATGGCCCTCGGCGTCAGCTCGGCACGCTTGAGAGCCGATCTGCCCCAAGCGGTCGGAATATTCGCGTCGCCGCCGTAGATCTGATCGTTATTACTGCGCTATGTCCTGACTCGGGAGTGATCCCTAGGATGAAGTGCAGTGGTGCAGAGAGGTAGGAGCGATGCGGCTCGTCCCGGTGGCCAGTGCGTCGTGCGCCAGCGCGAACTGTCCCACGGTGTATGTGAACGATGAGGATCAGGACATCTTCGTCCAGGGCTACGCCGTGGCGGACCAGCCGATCCCGACGGGCGAGGTGCCCCCCGGCGAGGCGTTGGTGCGCATCCCCCGCAGCGTGTTCCTGGCAGCCGCGCGCGGGCTGCCGGCGCAGGCGTAGCCGTCGGGGCGCAGGCGGTGGCCGGCGGGGACGGACCGACCTCGGAGGTGGGCATGGAGGGCGAGAGCGCGCCCCCGCCGGCGACGGCACCCGACGGCACGCCGCCGGCCCGGCTCGGGGTCGAACTCGCTCAGCTACGCCATGCCCGGGCGATGACCGGCCAGGCCCTCGCCTCGTCCGTCGGCATCAGCCAGAGCACGATTTCCAAGATCGAGAATGGTCTCCTCCGGCCCAACCCCGCGGACGTCGAGCGGATCGCCCGGACCCTGCAGGCCCCGCCCGAGCTCGTCCGCCATCTCGTCGACCTCGCGGAGCGGCTGCAGTCGACCGCCGCGCGCCGGGCGCCGCGCCGCCGCGGCGCCGTCACCGGCGTGGAGACCCGGCGGCAGGGCGTCAGCCTCGACCAGGAGGAGATCCTCGACGCCGAGCGGGAGGCGACCCTCATCCGGGAGTTCGAACCGATCCTGCTGCCCGGGCTGATCCAGATCAGCGAATATGCCCGCCGGGTGGTGAACGGCTATCACCGCATCACCATCGGCGGCGACGAGGGCGCGTGGTACCAGCGGACCGCGGAGAAGGTCAGCCTGCGGATCAGGCGGCAGAATCTGCTCTACGACGGGACCCGGCGGTTCGAGTTCATCCTGATGGAGTCGGTCCTCGGTAACCGTTTCGCGCCGCCGGAGTACATGATCGCACAGATCAAGCGGATTGCCGCGGTGGCGGAGCTGGACAACGTCACGGTACGGATCGTGCCGAGCTCGGCCGAGCTGGAGTATCCGCACGTGCAGGGATTCACGATTCTGGACGACAGCCTGGTCGTGGTGGAGACGCTGGAGGCCACGGGATTCAGCCATCCGGACCAGGTCCGGATCTACGCGAAGATCTTCGAGGAGTATGCGGCGCTGACCGCGCCCGACCTCGACGGGATTCTGGCGGGGTACACGCGCAGCTACGCCGAACTCCTCGCGCCCCGCCGCCCCACCGCCGGCACCGCCGGCAGCGCCGGCACCGTGGGCAACTCCGGCGCCCCGAGCGCCGCCGTCGCGCCGGGCGAACCCCCGTCGGCTGGGGAACCCACCTCGGGCAGGAACCCGACCCCGGGCGGGGAACTCACCCCGCCGCCGGAAACAGCCGCTCCAGGATGATCGCGACCCCGTCCTCGTCGTTCGAGGCGGTGACCTCGTCGGCGGCGGCGAGGACGTCCGGATGGGCGTTGGCGACGGCGACCGAGTAGCCGGCCCAGGCGAACATCGGCAGGTCGTTCGGCATGTCGCCGAAGGCGATGACGTCGCAGGCGGTCATTCCGCGCTCGGCGGCGAGCTCGGCCAGGGCCACGGCCTTCGACACCCCCGGCCCGGCGATCTCCACCAGGCCCACGCTCGACGTCGTGACGACGGCGTCCGTTCCGGCGAGTTCGACGATCGCGTCATACACCTCGGTGAACGGCTGACCACGTCGCCGGACCAGCAGCTTCGTCGCCGGCAGGGCCACCAGCAGCTCGGGGAACGCCGCGACCAGTTCCTCGGGATCCGGCCACATCGTCTCGAAGGCCGGTTCCCGGCCGAACCGGACGCCGCTCTCCACGGCGAACACGGCGTCCGGTACCGCGGCGCGGATCGCGCGGGCCAACCGCAGCGCCGTGGCCTGCTCGAGAAACCGGTGGCTGACCGGGACGCCCGTGTCCAGGTCGAACACGAGCGCCCCGTTCGCGCAGATGGCGAGGCCGGAGGCCGACGTCTGCGCGACGACGCCCGCCATCACCCGGCTCGGCCGCCCGGTGACGAACACGACGGTCGCGCCGGAGCGCTCCACCCGCCGCAGGGCCGCTCGGGTGCGCGGCGAGACGGTGCCGTCGCTGCGGATCAGCGTCCCGTCCAGATCGGTGGCGACGAGGGCAGGCGGGAACACAATGTCCCAGTCAACCAGCAACGCGCCGCACGGACCGGGCAATCCGCCAGCATCGTGATTCGCCAGCATCGTGATCCGCCACAGCATCGTGCGCCGGCCGAGGGGCGGCGTCGGCGCGCTGTGCCCACCTCACGAGCGTGGTCATCGGTGTCCTCGACCGGTGACGATGTTCGGCGGGACGGCCGACGGCCCGGTGACAGGTAGCATGCCGAACATGGTTCCTGCCGATCGGCCCGGGTCGCCGCCGTCCGGGCGTCTCTCCCGACCCGGGGCGGACGGCGATGCGCACCGTCCCGTCGGGGCCGCCGGCGATCCCGGCGCGGCGATCGGCAGCCCCCCCACCGCTGTCGGCGCGAATACAGCCAGCGGAAAGACATTTGACGAACTCTTCGCCGAGGTCGCCGACAAATGGCAGCGCCGGGCGCCCGGTTCGGGTACGGTCGCCGCCCTCGACAAGGGCGTTCATCATCTCGGTAAGAAACTCGTCGAGGAGGCCGCCGAGGCCTGGATGGCGGCCGAGTACGAAGGTCGGGAGAGGGCGGCTGAGGAGATCTCCCAGTTGCTGTACTGGAGTCAGCTCCTCATGGTTTCCCTGGGTCTTTCCCTGGACGACGTATACTCCCACCTGTGATCACGTCCCTGTCCTTTCCCGTAGACGCTGAGTAGTGACAATGCTTCGTATTGCGGTTCCTAACAAGGGGTCGCTGTCCGCGGCCTCCAGCCAGCTGCTCGCCGACGCCGGCTACAACGCCCGGCGCGAGTCCGCGGAGCTGGTGATCACGGATGTCGAGAACGACATCGAGTTCTTCTTTCTGCGCCCGCGCGACATCGCCGTGTACGTCGGTTCGGGCCGCCTCGATCTCGGCATCACCGGTCGCGATCTGCTCCTCGACAGCAACGCCGCCGCGGCGGAGCTGCTGCCGCTCGGCTATGCGCATGCCACCTTCCGCTACGCCGCCCCGGAGGGCGCGCTCGCGGACGTGGCGGAGCTGCAGGGCCGGCGGATCGCCACCTCGTTCCCGGCGCTGGTGCGGGCGGACCTGGCCGGCCGCGGTGTCACCCCGGCGAGCATCGTGACCCTCGACGGCGCGGTGGAGACGGCGGTGCGGCTCGGGGTCGCGGACGCGGTGGCCGACGTGGTCGAGACCGGCCGCACGCTGCGGGCCGCCGGGCTGGAGCTGCTCGGCGAGCCGGTCCTACGGTCCGAAGCGATCATCATCGCCAAGCGGGGGGCGGAGCTGTCCACGTCGCACGAGCGGCTGCTGCGCCGAGTGCAGGGCGTCCTCGTCGCTCGGCGCTACGTGATGATGGACTACGACGTGCCGAGCGCGGTGCTGGAGAAGGCGTGTGACATCACGCCCGGCTACGAATCGCCGACGATCTCACCGCTGCAGCGGGAGGACTGGGTCGCCGTGCGGGCGATGGTGCCCCGCGTGGAGGTCAACCGGACGATGGACGACCTGTGGGATCTGGGCGCCCGCGGGATCCTGGTCTCCGGCATCCAGGCCTGCCGGCTGTAACGCCGCTCGAAGCAAGTGCGCTCGATCCCCGGGGCCGGCCGACTCCGGCCGGCCGCCGCCGGGGGCGGTCACCCGGTGGCCCGAGGGGCCGGAGCCGGGTGACCGGTGGATCAGCGCCGGCTGCCGAGGATCAGCGACATGCCCTCGCTGCGCGTCGCCGTGCTGAGAAACTGACCGCGCACCGCGGAGGTCACCGTCGTGGCCCCCGGCTTGCGCACCCCTCGCATCGACATGCACAGGTGCTCCGCCTCGACGACGACCATCACGCCCCGCGGTTCCAGGACGTCGACGAGGGCGTCGGCGATCTGGGAGGTCAGCCGCTCCTGCACCTGCGGCCGGCGGGCGTAAAGATCCACCAGGCGCGCCAGCTTGGACAGGCCGGTGATCTGACCCCGGTTGTTCGGGATGTACGCGACGTGCGCCCGGCCGGAGAACACCACCAGGTGGTGCTCGCACAGCGACGAAAAGTCGATGTCGCGCACCAGGACCATCTCGTCGTGGCCCTCGTCGAAGACGGTCGTCAGCACCTCGGACGGTTCCCGCCCCAGGCCCTCCACCGCCTCCCGGTAGGCGCGGGCGACCCGGTCCGGCGTCTTGCGCAGGCCCTCTCGGTCCGGGTCCTCGCCGATCCCGATGAGCAGCTCGCGCACGGCGCGCGCCACCCGGTCGTGGTCGAAGGGGCGCACCTGCTGTGGCCTGCGACGATCCCGGATCGGCCCGTCCAGGGGAGCCGCCGTGGTGGTGGTCGCGCTGCTGCCGAGTGTGCTGGGGTCGGGAACACCGAAGCCGTCCGATTCGGTGGCGTTCACCTCTGGCGACGCGCCGGAACTCACCCGCTCATCCGTGAACACCTCGGGGGAATCGGACGTCAACGGCGTCTCCTGTCGTCGTCGTTCGGCCAGCTCGGCGGGGCCCACGGGTTGGCGATGCGCGGCCCCTCGGGCGGGCTCTCGCCACCGGTCGGAGCCGGTGAACCCGGCCCCTGCGGATAGCTGCTCGGCCCCTGCGGATAACCCTGTCCCTGGGGGTAACCGTGCCCACCCGGGCTGCCATTCCCGTTTCCGCCGGGACCGACCGGGTTGGCGTGCCCGGCCGGATCCGCCGCGGGCGCTCCCGGCGCACCGTTGCCCGAGCGACCGGTTGCTCCGTTGCCGTGACCGGGGTCCTTCACCAGGTCGGCGACGCCGGTGGGAACCAGCCCCAGCTCGGCCGGGGTCTGCACCGGGGGGCGGTCCGACGGGATGCGCCGACCGACACCGGTGTAGATGCCCCGCACCGGCCGCTTCTGCACGGTCGCGAACACCTCGGCGACGTCGTCCTTGCTCAGCGTCTCGGTGTCCATCAGCCGCAGCACGAGGTTGTCGAGGACATCGCGGTAGGTGACCAGGATCTCCCACGCCTCGTCGTGCGCGGCCTCGATGAGCCGGCGGACCTCGACGTCGATCTCGCTGGCGACCTCCTCGGAGTAGTCGCGCTGGTGCCCGACCTCCTTGCCGAGGAAGACCTCGCTGTTCTCGGTGCCGAACTTGATCGCGCCGAGCTTGTCGCTCATCCCGTACTGCGTGATCATCGCCCGGGAGATCTGCGTCGCCTTCTCGATGTCGTCGCTGGCGCCCGTGGTGGGGTCGTGGAACACCAGCTCCTCGGCGGTGCGGCCCCCGAGGAGCACGGCGAGCCGGTCCAGCATCTCCGAGCGGGTCGACAGGTACTTGTCTTCCAGCGGGAGCTGCATCGTGTAGCCGAGAGCGCGGCCCCGGGGCAGGATCGTGACCTTGTGTACCGGGTCGGAGTTCGGCAGCGCGTGCGCGACGAGGGCGTGCCCGCCCTCGTGGTAGGCGATGCGCTTCTTCTCCTTGTCGCTCATCGCCCGGGTCTTGCGCTCCGGCCCGGCCATCACCCGGTCGATCGACTCCTCCAGCAGCGCCGAGGAGATGAACTTCAGGTTGGACCGGGCCGCCAGCAGGGCGGCCTCGTTGAGCACGTTGGCCAGGTCCGCGCCGGTGAAGCCGGGGGTGCGCCGGGCGATGACCATCATGTCGGCGTCCGGACCGATCGGCTTGCCCTTGGCGTGCACCCGCAGGATGGCCTCGCGGCCGAGCAGGTCCGGCCGGTCGACGACGATCTGGCGGTCGAAGCGGCCGGGTCGCAGCAGCGCCGGGTCGAGGATGTCGGGCCGGTTCGTCGCCGCGATGAGGATGACGCCGCCCTTGACGTCGAACCCGTCCATCTCGACGAGGAGCTGGTTGAGGGTCTGCTCGCGCTCGTCGTGCCCACCGCCGAGGCCGGCCCCGCGGTGGCGGCCGACGGCGTCGATCTCGTCGACGAAGATGATCGCCGGCGCATTCGCCTTGGCCTGCTCGAACAGGTCCCGGACCCGGCTGGCACCGACCCCGACGAACATTTCGACGAAGTCGGAACCTGAGATCGAGTAGAACGGCACGCCCGCCTCGCCGGCGACGGCCCGGGCCAACAGGGTCTTGCCGGTACCCGGCGGCCCGTAGAGCAGGACACCCTTGGGGATCTTCGCGCCGATCGCCTGGAACTTGCTCGGGTTCTCCAGGAACTCCTTGATCTCCTGGAGCTCCTCGATCGCCTCGTCCGCGCCGGCCACGTCGGAGAACGTCGTCTTCGGTGTGTCCTTGCTCACCAGCTTGGCCTTGGACTTGCCGAAGTTCATGACCCGGTTGCCGCCGCCCTGCATCTGGTTCATGAAGAAGAACAGCAGCAGGACCACGAGCAGCACGGGCAGCAGGTTCAGCAGGAGGGAGACCAGGATGTTTCCGCGATCGACGGAGACGTCGTAGGCGACGCGCTTGTTCCGCATCTCGTTGGCCAGAACGACACCCTGTTCGGTGACATAGGACGACTCGAACTTCCGGCCGTCCTTCGTCGTGATCTGGATGAGCTGCTTGGAGTCCTCGATCTTGGCCTTCGTCACCTGGCCTTCGTCGATCTGCTGCTGGACGAAGTTCAGGTCTCGCTTGCCGTACTCACTGGGACCCGAGAGGACGCCCGTCGTGAGGATGATCACGAACAGGACCAGGAGCAGCAGTGGCACCCAGCCGCGGAAGATTCTTCTTGGAGTCATCTGTCTGGAGCGCCGGACACGAGCGCTCCACCCTCCTGACGTGTGTACTGCCCTCGATCGGGATTCCCTTGTGCCGAGGGTACCGCCGGTGCGCGCATCTCACCGCGCGTACATCCGACCAACGGACCGGCGGGCCGCACTGTTCCGGGCCGGACGAACCGGTGCCGCGCGGGGGTGTACGCCGCGGCGCGGTGCCGCGCGGCCTCGCCGGCCGGCTCAGGCCGGGGCCCCGCGCTCGATCGCCGCAGGCGTCAGGGTGCCGACGAAGGGGAGCGTGCGGTAGTACTCGGAGTAGTCGAGGCCGTACCCGACGACGAAGGCGCTGGGAATGTCGAACCCGACGTACCGGACGTCGACGTCGACCGTGATCGCTTCCGGCTTGCGGAACAGGGCCAGCACCTCGAGCGACGCGGGCCCGCGCGAACGCAGGTTCTTCAGCAGCCACGACAGGGTCAGCCCGGAGTCGATGATGTCCTCGACGACGAGCACGTCGCGGCCCTCGATCGAGCGGTCCAGGTCCTTGAGGATGCGTACCACCCCGGAGGAGGAGGTCGACGACCCGTACGACGACACCGCCATGAACTCCATGGTCAGCGGCACGGCAAGGGCCCGGGAGAGATCCGCCATCACCATCACGGCGCCCTTGAGCACGCCGACCAGGAGGATCTCCCGGCCGGCGTAGTCGGCGTCGACCCGGGCCGCCAGCTCCGCGATCTTCGTGGCGATCTCGTCGGCGGTGACGAGGACCTCGTCGATGTCGGGATGCGTGGTGGCCGCCCGCGGGCCCTCGTGGGGGCTGCCGGCATCGGGCGTCGTCGTCGCGGCCTGGCTCACCTGATCGTCCTCCTCGAAGTACGCCGCTGCGGCGAGATCCGGCCCGCGGTCGGCGGGTCCGGCGGGTGGCCACGGCGGAGCCACCGGTCCGGTGAGTGTGATCCGGTCCGCCCAGCGCCGGGCGAGGACACCGCCCGGCAGCGGCACGGGCTTCTGGCCGCGCCACCGCGTCACCAGTTCCTCCACCGCCCAGACGTGCTCGGCGCGCAGCGCCGACGCCGAGGCGCCGACGTCGAGGGCGGCCCGGCGCAGCACCCGCCCGCGGATCGCGGCGGGAAGCGCGGCGAGCGTCGCCACCGCGAAGCCGACCTCGCCGCCGGTCGGGCCCGGGGCCCCGGCGGGCCGTGGCCCGGGGCCCGCAGCGTGCATCGGATCGGTCCACGGACCCACCGCCGGACCCACCGCCGGACCCGCGGCCGGACCTGCGACCGGGCCGCCGTGGGCAGCGGTGCCGGCCGAGGCGTAGGCGTCGGCGGCGGTCGCGTCCAGCGCATCCGCGTCGGCCCGCAACAACTCGGCCCCGCGGGCCAGCGACTCCGCGATGCCCGGCCCGAGCTCGGCCTCCAGCAGCGGCAGGACCCGGTGGCGCACCCGGGCCCGGGCGAACGCCGGATCCTCGTTGGTCGGATCGTCCCAGACCGGCAGCCGCTCGGCGAGGCAGGCAGCCCGGGTCTGCTCGCGACGCAGGCCCAGCAGGGGGCGGCGCAGCAGGCCGTCGCGCGGGCGCATCCCGCCGAGCGAGCGGGCCCCCGAGCCCCGCGCGAGCCGTAGCAGCACCGTCTCGGCCTGGTCGTCCAGGGTGTGACCGATCAGTACGGCCCGGGCGCCCAGCCGGGCCGCCGCGGCCAGCAGCGCGTCGCGGCGGGCATCCCGTGCGGCGCCCTCCGAGCGAGGGGCGTGCGCGGTGAGCACCTCCACGGGACGCAGCCCGAGGGCCTCCCCCCGCTCGGCGACGCCGTGCGCGCGCTCGGCCGACGCGGGATCCCAGCCGTGATCGACCACCAGCAGACCGGCCCGCAGGGCCCGGCGGGGGGCGACGAAGGCGAGTGCCGCGGCGAGCGACATCGAGTCCGGCCCGCCGGAGCAGGCGACCAGCACCAGCGCGCCCGGGTCGAGATCGGCGACCGCGTTGCGGACCGCGAACCGGACCGCGGCCACGGCGGGATCCGGCGCCCGACCGGGCCGCGCCGTCCGTGCCGCCTGGTCGTGTGGGCCGCCGGCCGCCGGCCCGGCCGCCGCATCGTGGTGGTCACTGCCGGCGGCGGAACGGGTCACCGCGTGGGCCGGTGGCCGGCCGCGCCGGTGAGCGCCCCGCGGACCACGACCGTCACGCCGAGATCGACGGGCGACTGCCCAGGACGCGCTGCATCCACGCGGTGGGATCGGCCAGCTCCGCGCGGGTCGGCAGCGTCGTCGGCGACTCCCAGACGGTGTTGAAGCCCCCCACCCCGGCCTCGGCGACGACGGCCCGCACGAAGGCGCCGCCCTGGCGGTACTGCTGGAGCTTGAGGTCCAGGCCGAGCAACCGGCGGATGAACCGGTCGAGCGGGGAGCCGCCGTCGCGGCGGCCCTCGAACTTCGACCGGATGTCGGCGACAGTGGGAACCACCCGGGGACCCACGGCGTCCATGACCTGGTCCGCGTGGCCCTCCAGCAACGTCATGATCGCCTGGAGCCGGTCGAGCACGGCCCGCTGGGCCGGAGTCTGCAGCGCCTCCACCACACTCGGACTGTCGGCGCCGCGGTCGAACACCGCCCCGCGCACCGCGGCCACCGCCGAGCGGACCCGGTCCGCGAGGACGTCCGGATCGAGATCGGTGGCCTCGATGAACGCGGTGATCTCGGACTCGAGGTGGGACCGCAGCCACGGCACCGCGGTGAACTGGGTCCGATGCGTCTGCTCGTGCAGGCAGACCCACATGCGGAAGTCACGCGGCACGACGCCCATCGTCGCCTCCGCGTGGGCGATGTTCGGCGCGACCAGGCTCAGCCGGCCGACCGCGTCCGGCGTGGCCGACCCGTCGGGGCCGGCGAGGTACTCCTCGGGCGGCAGAAACACCTCGTACTGGCCCAGCACCTTGCTGGCGAGGTAGGCCAGCGCCGTGCCGAGCTGGATGCCGGTGACCCGCCGGCCGACGGCCGTGGAGAAGGTGCCGCGCTGCTGGTCGGACAGCTTGCCGAGCAGCGGGGTGGTGAGCACCCGCAGGCCGGCGACGTTGGAACGGACCCATTCGGGCCGGTCGACCACGTTGATGGGGGTGATGGCACCGGCCGGGGCCAGGTGGGTGTAGTCCTCCACGTGCCGCTCGGCGTCCACCGCGAGGCGGCGGAGTTCGGCGACGACCTCGCCGGCCTGCTCGCGGGTGATCTGCGGGCCGGGGCGGACCAGCCTTCTCGCCGTCGTCACGGCGAGTTCCCAGTCGACCAGCTCGGCGTCCACGAATCCGAGCGTACCGGGCCGGCCGGCGCTCTGCTCCCACGTCGCCCCCGCCGCCGCCTCGCCGCCGCATCAGGGGCGCCTCACTGACACCCTCGTCACGACGCGGCCGTCACGGGCGCGGCGCCGGCCACAGGCCACGGGCCACGGGCCACGGGCCACGGCGAGTCGTTCCCGCCGATCGCGGCCGGTTCAGCGAACCGGGCCGGTCGGCGCCGCGCGGGCGACCGGTGCCGGCGCGGGACAGCCGCAGCCGGCGAGCGCCGCCGCGACCCGGTCGAGCGCGGCCTTGGTGCCGCCCCCCTCCTCGGCCGGGGACAGGAAGGCGAACAGCAACAGCCGCCCGTCGGCGTCGACGAGCTGGCCGGCGAGGCTGCTGACGTTACGCAGGGTGCCGGTCTTGGCCCTGACGTCGCCCGCGCCCGGGGCCGTGTCCGCGGTGGCGTAACGGTCGTTCAGGGTGCCGGAGAAGCCGGCCACCGGCAGCCCGGTCAGCACGGTGCGCAGGGCGGGTCGGGTGGGCAGGACCGCCGCTCGCAGCAGCGCCACGAGGGTGGCGGGCGCGATCAGATCGGCGGTGGACAGCCCGCTGACATCGTTGAGGGCCATCCCCGCGGTGGGGATGCCGAGTTCGGTGACCGTGTCGGTCACGGCCTTCGCGGCCCCGGCGAACGAGGGCGGCAGGCCGCGGCGCAGGGCGACCAGCCGGCCCAGGCTCTCCGCGAGGTCGTTGTCCGACTCGGTGAGCATGCGTTCGACGAGTACCCGCACCGGCGGGCTGTCCACCGAGGCGACGCGGGTCGCCCCCGCCTCGGCGGTCCCGGTGCCGATCGCGCCGACCGGGATCCCGGCCGCCGTCAGCGCCCCGGCGAACGCGGCCGTCGCCGCCGCGGCGGGGGTGGGGCTGCGCGGGCCCTCGGCGCCTGGAGCGGAACGACCCGCGTCGAGTTCCAACGCGGAGACCGGCGTGACGTCGCCGTCCGTCACGTAGTTGTCACGCCATCCAGGCGCCCGGTCGGGGCCGACGAACAGCGACCCGTCGCCGACCACTCGAGCCACCGAGGTGATGCCGGCCGCCCGGACCTGGGCGACGAGATCGGCGAGTCGGGCGAAGGCCGGGTAGCCGTTGGTGCCGGGCGCGGCGGTCAGCGTCGGGTCACCGCCGCCCACGAGCCACAGCGTGCCGCCGGGCGCCTGGCCGGCGGCACCCGCCGGTCGGCTGCCGGGCGGTCGGCTGCCGGGCGGTCGGGTAGCGGGCGGTTGGCTGTTGGGCGGGGGGCTGTAGAGGACCGACGTGCGCAGCCGGGTATCCGGGAAGGTGACGAGGGCCGCCGTGGCGACCGCGGTCTTGAGCGTCGACGCCGGCACGGCCGGTGTGCGGGCGCGATCGTCCAGCAGCACGTGACCGGTCGACGCGTCGACGACGAAGGCGGCGGGCCCGGCGAGGACGGGGTCGCCGAGCGGCCCGGCAAGGCGGGCGGCGACCGACGCGGGCTGGGGCGCGGGCGCGGCCGGGTCCAGACCTGCGAGGACCGCGGCCCCCGCCCGGCCCGACCCGGAGACCGGCGGTACGGGTCGGTCGGCGCCGGGACCGGTGGACAGGGAGCCGGCGAGAAGGGCGCTGACGAGGGCGGTGAGCGCCCCTGTCCGAGCGACCGGCGCGGCTGACGTCACCTGCCGGACACTACGCAAGGCGGGTGCGTTCCGCCGACGGTGCCGCCTGCCCCGGCAGGCGCGGGCCCCCGGCGGGCGTCGCAACGCCGGGCCTGGCCGCCGGGGATCGGATGTGCGGTCGTCCGGGCGTGGGCGTCCCAGGTGGCATGTCGCCTGCCGCTGTGTCACCGTATGCCGCGAGCCGTGCGCCGACCCGGGTCGGTCCACATGACCCGCGGGAGGGTCCGTCCGTTCGTCGTCCGGTGAGCTTTCCCGCCTGCGTGGCGGGTCGCGGCGGCCGGTGGGGGAACATCTGCCTGCGAGGCGGACCCCGCTCGTCGTCCGGGTTCGTCGTCCGTGTTCCGTGATGGTCCGCACCGCGGCGCCGTCGCCCGGCGGCACGAGGTCGGTGGGCACGGGGAGGCGGACGTGGCCCGGCGGCACCGGCCGTGGGGCGGCGGTGGCGGCGACGCCCGGGCAGTGGCGTTGCCGACCGGGTGGCTCGGGCAGGGGGTGGCTTCCGGGACACTGGGAGGGCGGCGGTCGTCGTCCGCGACACTTCGCCGTGTCCGTCAGGTGTTCCGGCGCGTGTCCCGGCGCGTGGCCGCGGCGCGCGGCACCCGGCCGCGCTGCCCCGGCAGCCGCCGGAGCAGGCGACCCCCGGCATCCGCCGGAGACCGACGAGTGAGTTCACACGTGGTGGCCGACCGGCGCGGACCGGGCCGGCCTGAGCATGAAGGAGACAGGGAGCGGAGTGGACCTTGAGTTCGATGTGACCATCGAGATCCCCAAGGGTCAGCGCAACAAGTACGAGATGGATCACCACACCGGGCGCATTCGGCTGGACCGGATGCTGTTCACCTCCACCCACTACCCGTCGGACTACGGGTTCATCGAGGGCACCCTCGGGCGGGACGGGGATCCGCTGGATGCGCTGGTCCTGCTGGAGGAGCCGACGTTCCCGGGCTGCCTGGTGCGGTGCCGGACGATCGGCATGTTCGAGATGACCGACGAGAAGGGCCCGGACGACAAGGTCCTGTGCGTCCCGGTCGCCGACGTCCGCCAGGAGCACCTGCGGGATCTGCGGCACCTGCCGGAGTTCGACCGGCTGGAGATCCAGCACTTCTTCGAGGTCTACAAGGACCTGGAGCCCGGCAAGTCGGTCGAGGGCGCCTCCTGGGTGGACCGCAAGGAGGCCGAGCGGGAGATTCTCGCCTCGATCAAGCGGCTGCGCGACGCGGAGGGCGCCGGGGTGGACGGGCACGAGCAGGAGGCCGAGCCCAGGTCTGCGTGATCAGCCGATCGGCGCGGTGGCGGCGCCTCTTCATGCACGGGCCCGCGGGCTTCGTGGATGACGAGGCGCCCCTCGTGCCGGTCTTGCGGTGGCCCTTGCCGCGCTGCTCGGGGTCGAGCGCGGCCCGGATCGCCGGCCCGGCGCGCTCCACCCGGTTACGCACGCCGTACGAGGGGATCGTGCCGTCCGCGGTCATGCGGCCGATTGTGATACCCGTGGATGCCGCCCACGCCGCCTCGAGCGTGCCCGCCTGTCGCACCGCGCGGCACCGCACGGCACCGCACCGTGCGGGTGAGGGGCCGTGCCGAGGGAGTGAGCCGGAGGCGGGGATTGAACCCGCGACCTATCGCTTACGAGGCGATTGCTCTGCCACTGAGCTACTCCGGCGATCGGCCAGGATCGCACTGGCCCGGGTCGAGTATGCCAGATGCCCGCGCGGTGCCGACCGCGGGTACTCGGCCGGCTGCGCGCCGCGCGGTGCCGCGGCCACCGCCTGCCCGGCCTGGACTCGTGGCCGGAGCGGGATTCCGGCCCACCGTCGCGCCGATCCGGCGAGGCCGGGGTGCCGGGAAAGAGAACGATCCGGCGATCCCACCCCATCAGGCTGTCATGGGCACCCAGGAAGGCGGCCACGGACGTGACAATCGGTTTGCGGGTAATCCGGATCTTGTCACAATTTTCGGCTCCTGGCCCGTCGAACGACGTAAACCGCTACCCCGGTTGCAGTTGTTCCGATGAGGATGCGTAGGGTTTCGCTTCATGACCGGGGCCGGGGACGCTGCACCTGCAGCGGCGACACGAGGAGCCTCGCTCCTCGTCGCTGAGGACGATGAGGCATCTCGCGTGGCACTTGCGCGCAGCCTCGAACGATTCGGCTATCGCGTGCTGGAGGCGGCGGACGGCGAAGCTGCCCTCCGGCTGTTCCAGACGACCGAGATCGATCTGGTCGTCCTGGACGTCGCGATGCCGCGGATGGACGGCTTCGCCGTGCTGAGCCGCCTACGCCAGACGAGCGAGGTGCCGGTGATCATGCTCACCGGGCGAGCCGAGGAGGTCGACCGGGTGGTCGGCCTGGAGCTGGGCGCCGACGACTACGTCGTGAAGCCCTACTCGCTGCGGGAGCTGGTCGCGCGGGTGCGGGCCCGGCTACGCCGCCGGCCCGCCGAGCCGCCGCCCCAGCGCACCGGGGACGGCAACGATCCGCTCGTGTACGGCGACGTGTCCATCGACCTGCGCGCCCGCGAGGTCGCCGTCGCCGGTGAGCGGATCGACCTGACCGCGCGCGAGTACGAGCTGCTGGCCTTCCTCGCGCGCCACCCCCGACGGGTGTTCAGCCGCGAGGAGCTGCTCGAGCAGGTCTGGGGTACCCGCTTCCAGGACCCCGCCACCGTCACCGAACACGTCCGGCGCGTGCGCACCAAGGTGGAGGGCCGCCCACCGCAGCGGCGGCTGGTGACCACCCTGCGCGGGATGGGCTACCGCTTCGACCCGTGAGCCGCGGGCAACGGCGGCGCGCGGGGTCGGGCTGACCGAGACGACCGGTCAGGGCCGGTGGCGGTGCCGGGAGCGCCGACGGGCGCGCTCCGAATCGCCGCCTGTCCCGCCGTCGTGCGCCGGTCCGCCCTGTGCCGGCGCCTCGCCCGCCGGGCCGCGGCGGTCGGTGCCCCGGTGTGCCCCGCTCTCGTGGCCGGCGGTGATCTGGTCGTCGCCGGCCTGGTGAACGCCGGTCTGGTCGGGGGCGGCCTGGACATCGCGCGCCTGGACATCGCCGGGCTGGATATCGCCGGGCTGGTCGGCGTCGACGGGCGCGGGGTCGGGCTCCGGGCGGGGCTCGAGACTCGGCGCGGCTGGGCTCGGCGGGGCTGCTGGGCTCGGCGGGGCTGGGCTCGGCGGGGCGTAGGCGGCCTCGTGCGCCTGCCGGGACGGGCAGACGTCGGCCCGGTCGCAGGAGGTCCGCCCGCCGCCGTCGAGCACCACGACAGCCTGCTGACGGGGCACGTCATGCCGGACGACCCGGCCCTCGCCCTGGGGAGTGCAGGCTCGTTCCCCGACGGCGGGCACAGCCGCGGCGAACTCCTCGTAGAGCGGGTGCTCGTAGCGCAGGCAGCACATCAGCCGTCCGCAGGCGCCGCTGATCCGCATCGGGTTGAGAGCCAGGTTCTGGTCGCGGGCCATGCGCAGGCTCACCGGCTCGAAGTCGGTGAGGAACGTCGCGCAGCACAGGTCACGCCCGCACGAGCCGATCCCGCCCTGCACCCGGGCGCTGTCCCGGGCCGACAACTGCCGCAGCCGCACCCGCGCGGCCAGCGTCCGGTTCAGGTCGCGGACCAGCTCCCGGAAGTCGATCCGGCCCTCCGCGCTGAAGTAGATCGTGTATCCGCCGGTGTCCGGCACATGGTCGACACCGACGATCTTCATCGGCAGGTTGTGCTCCCGCGCCAGCCGCCGGGCGGCGACCCGAGCCCGGGCCCGCCGGCGTCGGGACAGCTCGGCCCGCTGCACGTCTGCCGCCTGCGCCAGCCCCGCCAGCACGGGCAGGCCGCCGATGTCCTCGGAGATCCACTGTGGTGCCCACATGCAGGTGGCGACCTCGGGACCGTCGTCGGTGGGCACGAGGACCTGGTCGCCGACCCGGGGGGTGTGGGCACCCGGATCGGCGTAGTAAAGCTTCCCGCGGGGGGAGAACGCCACCGCGCACATCATCGGCATCCGGCCCGTCACCTTCCCTGGCCCGCGGGCCGGCTGGCCGGCCGCAACGATGGGCCCGCGTGGGAGGCGGGCCCGATGCGCGGCAGCGCCGGGTCGGGCGGGGCGTGCCGGAGTCGCCCGCCAGCGTGATCTGCGTCGCACGTCACAGTATGCCGCCAGGTGCGGCTTGGCCGCCCGTTTCGGCCATTCCGACCCCACCGGCGGCACCGCGCCGGGCGGACGCGGCCGCCGTCAGCCGTCGCGCAGGGCGAGGGTCAGGGACTCCACGGCGAGCAGCGGGACGAGGCCCGGGTTGTCGGCGAGGGCTGCCCGGGTCGCGAGCACGGCCTCCAGCCGCCGCAGCGTCTGCTCCGGGGTCGAGGCCGCCGCGAGGCCCGCGGCCTCGACCGCGTGGTCGGCATGGATCGGATCGACCGGCGCGCCGAGCTGCTCGGCGAGCACGTCGCGGTAGAGGCCGGCGAGGTCGACCAGGGCCCGGTCGAGGGAGTCGAGGATGGTGCGCCGCCCGCGGCTCTTCTGGTTCCGCTCCAGCTCCTTGAGCGCTCCGGCCGCGCCCCGCACGACCATCGAGCGTGCCTTGGCGCCCGCCTTCGGCGCCCGCGCGGATCTCGACTTCCCGCCGGTGGCGGTCGCACCGACGCCGAGGGCCGTCTTCAGCGCCTCCGTCTCGACCTCGTCCCGCTCGGCGTTCGCGGCCTCCGCATCGGCGTTCGCGGCGCCCACGAGGTCGGCGGCGGCGGCCAGGCAGTCCCCGACGCGCCCCAGGCGGCCAGGGATGCGCAGGACCGCCGCCCGGTGGGCCCTGGCGGCCTCGTCGGTGGCGAGGCGGCGGGCCAGCGCGAGGTGCCCCTGCGAGGCCCGGGCGGCCGTCTGCGCCAGCTGCTCGTCGATCCCCTCCCGCAGCAGCATGTCGCGCACGTCCGCAGCGGAGGGCAGTCGCAGCGCGACCGTCCGGCAGCGGGAGCGGATGGTGGGAAGCACATCCTCGATCGACGGCGCGCACAGGAGGAACACGGCGCGTTCCGCCGGCTCCTCCAACGCCTTGAGCAGCGCGTTCGCCGCGGCTTCGGTGAGCCGGTCGGCATCGGTGAGCAGCAGGATCCGCCAGCGGCCGGCGGTGGGGGCGCTGGCGGCGTCCCGGACCAGGGCGCGGACGTCCTTGACGCCGAGCGAGAGCCCCTCCGGCGTGACGGTGCGCAGGTCGGTGGCGGTATCGGTGAGCACCGTGTGGCAGCCGGTGCACTCCCCGCAGCCGGGCGGCTCCCGCTCGCAGTTCAGCCCGGCGGCGAACGCACGCGCCGCCTCCTGCCGCCCCGCGCCGGACGGGCCGGTGAACAACCACGAGTGGGTCATGCCCGAGCGAACCCCGGCCGAGCCGCCACCACCGCCCGCGCCCGCGCGGAGGCCGGGGGAGGCCGCCACCGCGGCCGCACGCAGCGTCGCGACGACCGCCTCCTGGCCGACCAGCGTCTCCCAGACCGTCACGGGCTCATCATGCCCCGCCCGCCGCCCGGCTCAGACGCCCAGGGGCACGGCCCGGCGCTCCACCCGGCTGGCGACGACGGCGCGGATCTCGGCGTGAATCTCCTCCCGGGGGCGATTCGCGTCGACGGTGAGGTAGCGCGCGGGTTCCCCCTGGGCGAGCCGGAGGAACCCGTCGCGTACCCGGCTGCGGTAGGCGAGCAGCTCGGCTCCTGCCTCGTCGACCGGCTCGCGGAACGATTCTTCGGCCGGTTCGTCAACCGATTCTTCGGCCGGTTCCGCGGCCGGTTCGCCGGCCGGCCTGCGCTGCATCCCGAGGTCGGCGGACAGGTCCAACAGCACGGTCAGGTCGGGAACGAGGGCATGGGTGGCCCACTGGGCCAGCACGGCCAGTTCCGCGGCATCGACCGACCGGCTCGCGCACTGGAAGGCGATCCACGAATCGACGTAGCGGTCCGTGATGACGATGGCACCCCGGGCGAGCGCCGGCTCGATCACCCGGCTCACGTGCTCGGCCCGGTCGGCGGCGGCGAGCAGTGCCTCGGTGCGGGCGTGCAGGCGCGTCGAGGGGTCGAACAGCAGCTCCCGCAGCCGCGCGCCGGTCGTCGTGCCGCCGGAACCGGAGGTCACGACGACCTCGCGCCCGCTGGCCGCCAGCCAGGTCCGCAGCAACTCGACCTGGGTGGATCGCCCAGCGCCCTCGGCCCCCTCGACCGCGACGAACAGGCCGGCGTGACGGGGTCGCGTCGGCATCGGCTTCCGGCCGCGCATCGCGTTCCACAGCTCCGGCCAGACCGCGACCCCGACTCGCTCGTCCATCTGGCGGTAGGCGAACAGCCCCACCGCCACCGCGAGCAGGCCCCCGCCGAGCAGGACGACGGTCACGCCGTCCGCCCGCACGGTGATGTCGCCCCACAGGTGGATGCCGTGCGTGCCGATCAGGCCGACGAGCGCGGGGGCCGCCGCCAGCACCACCAGCAGGTCGATGCGCACCAGCGACTGCACCAGGGCGAAGGTCCGCCCCCGCAGCTCGTCGGAGACCTCGGCCTGAAGCAGCGTGTAGCCGGTCACCCAGGCGACCCCGGCGAACGCCCCCACGGCCACCACCAGGATGCAGGCGATGACCAGGTTCGGGATGATGGCGACGACGACCAGGGTGATGCCGGCGCCGGTGACGCAGACGCCGAACAGGCGGGTCCGGCTGTAGTCTCCGAGCAGCTTCGGGCCGGCCGCCATCCCACCGGCCAGCCCGATGAACACCGCTCCGAACAGAACTCCGTAGGCGGAGTCACCGCCGCCGAGGATCTCGACGTAGAGCCGGCCCAGGGCGATCACGCACCCGGCCCCCGCGAAGCCGCCGAGAATGCCTATGACCAGCCCGCGGACCAGCCGGTCATGCCCGACGTAACGCCAGCCCTCGGTGATCGAGGCCAGAAAACCGGGCTCGGGACCGGTCTCCGGGCGGGCGGCCCGGCCGATGCCCTTGAGCCCCCAGATCACGATGGCCGAGCCGAGGAACGTCGCCGCGTTGAAGTACAGCGCGAGATCGACGGAGGAGTCCCGGAAGAACGACACGCTGGAACCCAGCGTCCGCGAGATCGTCGCCAGCATGGTGAAGATGGCGGCGGCGAGCGGGGCCGTGCCGTAGGTCATGATCAGGCTCAGCGTGTTCGCCGCGGCCAGCCGCTCCCGCGGAACCAGGTGCGGGACGCTGGCGTCCTTCGCCGGAGCCCAGACCAGGGTGACCGCCTCGACCAGGAACGACGCGATGAGCAGCCATTCGAGCGTGCCGATGAGCGGGATCGAGACGAACAGCCCGAAGCGGATCACATCCGTGACGACCATCGTCAGCCGGCGATCCAGCCGGTCGGCGAGCGCGCCGGCGAGCGGCCCGAGGATCAGGGCCGGCATCAGCCGGACGATCAGCAGCGAGCCGATCGCGTACGCCTGCCCCGAGAAGCTGTTCTGTAGCTGGGTGACCAGCGCGGTCGTGGCCAGCAGGCCCATCCAGTCGCCGAGGCTGGACAGGCTGAGCTGGATCCACATCCGACGGAACTCGGGGATCCGCAGCACGGCGCGGATGTCGCTGTCGTCGCCGGCCGTGCTGCTTGCCCTGGGAAGCGGGGAGGGGACCGTCGTGACCGGATGCCGACCCGGCATACGCCCCAGCCGCAGCCGCCGGCCGCCACCGCGGCCCGCGCCGCCGTCATCGTCGTGCCGCTCGACGCCGCGGTCCGTGACCTCCTGCCGGTCGGCATCGGCCCCCTGCCGGTCGGCGCGGTGCTCGTCGGCCGGCAGGTCATCCGCAGGCGGGAGAGTCGTGCTCGCCGGGGCCGGGGTTCCGGGGGACGCGGTGACGGCGGGGGAAGCCGGGATGGTGGTCGTGGAGCCGACCGTGGCGGATCCGTTCGCCGCCACCGTGCCGTCCCCCGCCGCGTCGACCGGCCCGTGAGTCGGCCGGATCGGCGAGGCCATCAGTCCGTCCGACGGGTGCCACCGGAGGCCGCCTCCGCGGCGCCACCGCCGTCGTCCGGAGCAGACGACCCGGTGGCCGCCGACTCCTCGCCGACCTTCTTCGCCGTGCTGCTCTTCGTCCCGGACCTGGTCGTGGCCGACTTCGCCGCCGCGCCACGCGTGGTGGCGGACTTGGTGGTGGCGGACTTGGCGGCCGTCTTGGCCGTCGTGGACTTCGCCGCGCCCGTCTTCGCCGTCGTGGACTTCGCCGTCGTCGTCTTCGCGGCGCTGCTCTTCGCGGCCGTCGTCTTCGTGGCCGTCGTCTTCGTGGCCGTCGTCTTCGCGGTGCCTCGGGCGGCTCGCTTCGCGGGGGCCGGACCGCGGGCCCGGCGGTCGGCGAGCAGCTCCGCGGCGCGCGCGTCCGTGATCGACTCGACGGCGTCGCCCTTGCGAAGGCTGGCGTTGGTCTCGCCGTCGGTCACGTAGGGCCCGAACCGGCCCTCCCGGACGACCATCGGCTTGCCGCTGGCCGGATCGTTGCCGAGCTCGCGCAGCGGGGGGGTCTGGGCGGCCTGGCGGCGTCCGCGCGCCTTGGGCTGCGCGAGCAGCGCCAGCGCCTCCTCGAGCGTCACCGTGAACAACTGGTCCTCGGACTCCAGCGACCGGCTCTCGGCGCCCTTCTTCACGTAGGGGCCGTACCGCCCGTTCTGCGCGGTCACCTCCTCGCCGTCCGCACCGGCGCCCAGGGTGCGGGGCAGCGTCAGCAGCTTCACGGCGTCGTCGAGGGTCAGCGTCTCCAGCGACATCGTGCGCAGCAGGCTGGAGGTCCGCGGCGGATCGGTGTCCGTGGTGACGTACGGGCCGAACCGGCCGGCCTTGGCCGTGATCGTCGCGCCGGTCGCGGCGTCCACGCCCAGCACCCGGTCCCCGCTCGGGGCGGCCAACAGCTCCAGGGCGCGGGCCACGGTCAGCTCGTCCGGGGCCAGGTCGTCGGGCACGCTGGCCCGCCCCTCCCCGAGCTGCACGTAGGGGCCATAGCGTCCGACGCGCACCACGACCGTCGTGCCGTCGTCGGCCTTGCCGAGCGGGATCGAGTTCACCTCGCGGGCGTCGATCTCCCCGAGCCGCTCGCTGACGAGGTGCTTGAGCCCGGCCGCGGTCGCCGGGTCGGTGCCGTCCCCGGTGCCGAAGTAGAAGCGGGTCAGCCAGTCGGTGGACGCCGACGTCCCCGCCGCGATGTCGTCGAGGTCGTCCTCCATCGTCGCGGTGAACCGGTAGTCCACCAACCGGCCGAAGTGGTCCTCCAGCAGGCCGACGACGGCGAAGGCGACGAAGCTCGGCACGAGGGCCGAGCCCTTCTTCCACACGTAGCCGCGGTCCTGGATCGTGCCGATGATCGAGGCGTACGTGGACGGCCGGCCGATCCCGAGCTCCTCGAGCGTCTTGACCAGGCTGGCCTCGGTGAAGCGGGCCGGCGGACTGGTGGTGTGCCCGCGGGGGGTCAGCGAGCGGACCGCCAGCGGGTCGCCCTGGCGCACGTCGGGCAGGCGCCGCTCCCGGTCCTCCAGCTCCGCGTCGGGGTCGTCGGCGCCCTCGACGTAGGCACGCAGGAAGCCGGGGAAGGTGATGACCTTGCCGGACGCCGAGAACTCCGCGTCCTCCCCGGTCGACGACGTGGCGCCGAGCCGGATCGTGGCACTCGTGCCGCGGGCGTCGGCCATCTGGCTGGCGACGGTGCGCTGCCAGATCAGCTCGTAGAGCCGGTAGGAGTCGACGTCGAGCTCGCCGCGCACCTCGCCGGGGGTGCGGAAGTGGTCGCCGGCGGGCCGGATCGCCTCGTGCGCCTCCTGGGCGTTCTTGACCTTCTTGGTGTAGGTACGCGGGCTGGCCGGGACGTACTCCGGCCCGTAGAGGCTCTCCGCCTGGCTGCGGGCGGCGGCGAGCGCCGTCTCGGACAGGTTCGTCGAGTCGGTGCGCATGTAGGTGATGTAGCCGTTCTCGTACAGCCGCTGCGCGATCTGCATGGTGCGCTGGCTGGAGAACCGCAGCTTGCGGCCCGCCTCCTGCTGCAGCGTGGAGGTCATGAACGGCGGGTACGGCGAGCGGCGGTACGGCTTGGTCTCCACCGAGCGCACCGCGAACGCGGCCTGCGCCAGCCGGTCGGTGAGGGCCCGCGCGCCCGCCTCGTCCAGTCGGGTCACGCCGGACGTGGTCAGCTCGCCGGTCGGCGCGAAGTCCCGGCCGGTGGCGATCCGATTGCCGTCGAGGGCGACCAGTGTCGCCGGCAGCGGCGTCCGTTCCACGCCGCCGCCGGTCGCGTCCGCGTCGGCCCCGTCGGTTCCGGCCGGCCAGGCCTGGCGGGCGACCGTCGCGCCGAACAGGCCCTCGATGTTCCAGTACTCCGCGGCGCGGAAGCGCATCCTGGCCCGCTCCCGCTCGACCAGGACCCTCGTCGCCACGCTCTGGACGCGGCCCGCCGACAGCTTCGGCATGACCTTCTTCCACAGCACGGGGGAGACCTCGTAGCCGTAGAGGCGATCCAGGATGCGCCGGGTCTCCTGCGCGTTGACCAGGTTCTCGTCGATCTCGCGGGGGTTGTCGACGGCGCGGCGGATCGCCTGCGGGGTGATCTCGTGGAACACCATCCGCTTCACCGGCACCGTCGGCTTGAGCGTCTGGAGCAGGTGCCAGGCGATCGCCTCGCCCTCGCGGTCCTCGTCTGTCGCGAGGTAGAGCTCGCTGGCTTCCTTCACCAACGCCTTGAGCTTGCTGACCTGCAGCTTCTTGTCCGGCGTCACCACGTAGAGCGGCTCGAAGTCGTTGTCGACGTCCACGCCGAGCCGGGCCCAGGGCTTGCCCTTGTGCGCGGCCGGGACATCGGCGGCGCTGCGCGGCAGATCGCGGATGTGGCCGATGCTCGACTCGACCTGCCAGCCCGGCCCGAGGTAGCCGGCGATGGTCTTCGCCTTGGCCGGGGACTCCACGATCACCAGGCGGGTGCCCGAGCCGGGGGTCGGTTCGGCGGCGGCCCCGGTGGAGCCGCCGGAACCGGTCGCCGACCGGCTGGTCGGCCGGCGACCCGTGGCGGCTCGGCCGGCGGCCGCCCGGCTGCTCGGACGCGTGGCGGGCACCTCGGTCGGGGCCGCGCTCGCGCCCGGGCTCGGCGTGGAGCCGGTCCCGGTGGGCTCGCCGGGCTCGGCGACCGGCGCGGCTGACCGCGCGGTCGTCCGTGTCGTCGTCTTCGTGCGCGGTGGCACTTCTCTCCTCGGTGCGGCGTGCTCGGTGCGATGACCGGTGGGCGAAGCGTAGGGCGCCCCTCCGGAGCGTAGGTCCCGGATATGGCGGATGTTGCTCGGGCGGAGCTCGGTGCTGGATCTGGCGTGGCCCGGCGAACGGTCGTCCGGCGGGCGCTGATCGGGCGAGCGGCGGCCGCCGGTGTGCAAGCGGTGCCTCGGAGCACCGTACGCCGCTGTCGGATTCCGCGGAGCTTCCCGTCCGGGTATGACCCCGGTAGCCCGACGCTTACCCACGGCTCACCCGATGACGCCTGGACGGCCCGACCGGGCCCGCACGAGGGTGCGCCATGGTGGTATGAAGCCGCGATCTCAGGCGCGTCGATGTCACGCCGAGCGATCGATGTCGGCGGTTCGTGGCGGCGCCCCGCCGGGCCCGCCGGATCCCGCCGGCCGGCGGGTACAAAAGGGATCTTGTGCCGGCCGGCCGGCGGGATCGAGCTGCCGTCAGACGTTGATCTTCTGCGGACTGGGGGCCGGCGGCTGCGTGACCGGCGGACTGCCGTCGATCATCGAGCTGCGTCGCTTGGACACGACGATCACCGCCACGATGACGGCGACCGCGGCGACGGCCACGCCGACCCGCAGCGGCGTGTTGCGGTCGGTGCCGACCGAGTACTTCACCACCGTCGGCGCGATCAGCAGGCTGACCAGGTTCATCACCTTGAGCAGCGGGTTGATGGACGGCCCCGCGGTGTCCTTGAACGGGTCGCCCACCGTGTCGCCGATGACCGTCGCGGCGTGGACCTCCGAGCCCTTCCCCCCGTAGTTCCCGTCCTCGACGAGTTTCTTCGCGTTGTCCCATGCGCCGCCGGAGTTCGCCAGGAACACGGCCATCAGAACGCCGCCGGCGATGGCCCCGCCGAGGAACGCCCCCAGGGGCGGGTAACCGAGGCCGAAGCCAACCGCGATCGGTGCGAGGACCGCCAGCGTCCCCGGCGTAATCAGTTCACGGAGCGAGTCTCTGGTGCAGATGTCGACGACCGCGCCGTAGTCCGGCTTCTCGCTGCCGGTCATGATTCCGGGCCTGGTGCGGAACTGGTTGCGCACCTCCATCACGACCCGTCCGGCCGCCCGGCCCACCGCGTTGATGGCGAGCCCGGAGAACAGGAAGACGACAGCCGCGCCGATGACGAGCCCGACCAGCGCGTCGGGATACGCGATGTTCAGTCCACCGACCGTCCCCCGGCCGGTCTCCGGTCGGGCCCCGGCATCACCGAGAGCGTTGGTGACCGTGTCGGTGAACGACCCGAACAGCGCGGTCGCGGCCAGCACGGCGGTGGCGATCGCGATGCCCTTCGTGATGGCCTTCGTGGTGTTGCCCACGGCGTCGAGGGAGGTCAGGATGGCGCCGCCCGCCTCGTCCATCTCCCCGGACATCTCGGCGATGCCCTGGGCGTTGTCGCTCACCGGACCGAAGGTGTCCATCGAGACGATGACGCCGACCGTGGTCAGCAGTCCGGTTCCCGCCAGCGCGACCGCGAACAGCGCGATCGTGACGCTGCCCGAACCGAGCAGGTAGGCACCGAAGACCGCGGCCCCGATGAGCAGGGCGGAGTAGACGGCGGATTCCAGGCCGACTCCGATGCCGGCGAGAATGTTCGTCGCCGGACCGGTGAGCGACGCCTGGGCCACATCGCGCACCGGCCTGCGGGTCGTCTCGGTGAAGTATCCCGTGAGCACCTGGATGGCCGCGGCGAGCACGATGCCGATGAGAACGGCACTGATCGCGATGAGGCGCGGATTGCCCGACTGGGTGCTGGCCTCGAGCCCCGGGAACCCGGCGAAGTCCGTCGGCAGATAGAGCACCGAGACGATCACCACGCCGATCGCCGACACCACCGCGGAGAGGAAGAAGCCGCGATTGATCGCCGCCATCCCGCTGCGGTCGCCGGCCCGTGGCGACACCGCGAAGATGCCGATGACCGCCGTGACGACCCCGACGGCCGGGATCAGCAACGGGAACACCAGCCCCCGCTCGCCGAAGGCGCTCACCCCGAGGATCAGTGCGGCGACCAGGGTCACCGCGTAGGACTCGAACAGGTCCGCGGCCATCCCGGCGCAGTCGCCCACATTGTCGCCGACGTTGTCGGCGATCGTCGCCGCGTTCCGCGGGTCGTCCTCCGGAATTCCCTGCTCGACCTTTCCGACCAGGTCGGCTCCGACGTCCGCGGCCTTGGTGAAGATGCCACCGCCGACCCGCATGAACATCGCGAGCAGGGCGGCCCCGAAGCCGAATCCCTCCAGGACCTGCGGCGCGGTGTCCCGGAAGACCAGCACGACGACGGCGGCGCCGAGCAGGCCCAGCCCGACCGTGAACATGCCCACGACGCCGCCCGTCCGGAAGGCGATGCGGACCGCGGCCTTCTCGCCCTGGCTCATCGCCGCGGCCGCTGTCCGGGTGTTGGCCCTGGTTGCCAGCGACATTCCGACAAAGCCGACGAGCGCCGAGAACAGCGCGCCGACGACGAAGAAGACCGATCGGCCGACCTTGGCGCCGGTGTCGTCGGCCGGAAGGAGTAGCAGGACAAAGGGAATGACGACGACAAAACCGGCCAACGTCTTGAACTGGCGCCTGAGGTAGGCGGCCGCGCCTTCCTGGACCGCCTGCCCGACCTCCACCATCCGCGCGGTTCCGGGGCTGGCGGCCAACACCTCCCGTACCAGGTAGCCGGCAACGAGCAGGGCGAGGGCTGCGATTATCGCCACACCGGCGACCAGGCCGAGGGCGTTGCCGCTAAGGTCGATTCCAGTGCCCTGGGACTGCAGGGCGCGGGTCGGGGACATGGCTCCTCCCGGTCTACTCCGTGCACCCTCCGCGCGTGTCGCTGGCTCGTCGGTGCCGGTTTCGGCGGGCACCCGGGCATGGAGACGGTGGCGGTCGAGCGCCGCATCTGACGGCACCCGGAGTGAGTTCGGCCGGATTCGTCCCGAATTCGACGCTTTCCGGCAGGGCTCACGGGGAGCACAAGTGGATCTCCGACGGTTGGATCAACCGTCCGCGAGATGCGGCGGAGTCTATCCACACGACTGTGACGTGCGCTGCTTTTTCTGTGGTCGCCGGCCGGGTCGTCGCGTTCGTACGCCTAAGGCGAACTCGCGTATTGGTTCATGTTTAGCCCGGTATGGCATGAAAGCCGCGGCCGCGCATCAGCGGTGGGAATCCTTGCGCCGAGCGGCGCCGGGGCGCCGCCGGGACCGGCGCAGACCCTGAACGCCCGTGGAACGCGGGCAGGACCGCAGTGGCCCCGACGCCGCGCCACGAGGCGGGAATCCACCCGGCGCCGACGATCCTGCCGACCACGACGTGGCAGACGGGATGCTCCACCCGTCAGCTTCGGGATGAAGCGACGGTCAGCGGGCCGTCTTGTAGGGCGCGGCCTCGATGCCGACGCCGGTGTGCCAGGTCATCGCCACGACGGTGCCCACCCCGTCAGGCCCGCGGCTGATCTCGACCTCGTCGACCAGGCCCTCGATGAGGGCGAGCCCGAGGCCCGGCGGGAAACCCGCGCTGTCCTCGGCCGAGTCGTCGTCGGACGACTCGGACCACCAGGGCGGGTCGGCGTCCTCGGGTTCGAGGTCCAGCAGCGTGGAGGCGGTGACGAGGCCGCCGTCGGGACCCGGCGCGACCTCGTCACCGGTGCGCCCGCAGTCCGCGACGGTGATGGTGAACGTCTCGGGCGTGTCGATGAGCGCGACATGCACCGGCGACTCCGGCGAATGCCGGCGGTTCACCCGCACCGCGCGGGCGCATGCCTCCGTGACCGCCAACTTGATCTCGTCGGCGGCTCCGGCGGGAACCCCGGCCCGGCGGCTGACCGCCGTGGCGATCATCCGCGCCGTGCGGACGTGTCCGTTCAGGGCGGCGAACCGCAGCTCAACGGTGGGCATACGGCGGTGCCTGCCTTTCCGAAGGCGTGATGTCCGGCTCACTCACTCGCTGGCGGCGAGCGCTTCCTCGATGGAGGAATGGATCGGGAAGACCTTGGTGAGACCCGTGATCCGGAAGATCTTGAGGATGCGTTCCTGGGTGCAGACCAGCCGCAGGGAACCCTCGTGCGCACGCACCCGCTTGAGGCCGCCGACCAGGACGCCGAGGCCGGTCGAGTCGAGGAACTCGACGCCCTCCATGTCGACGACCAGGTGGTACGAGCCCCCGGAAACAAGATCAATGAGCTGCTCGCGCAGCTTCGGTGCGGTGTACACGTCGATCTCGCCGCCCACCACGACGACCGTGTGGTTGCCTTCCTGGCGAGTCGTGAGGGACAGGTCCACGGATCCTCCTTGGGGTGCCTCCGGCCGTCCCGCGCTTCGGGCGACCGACATCACGGCGCCATTACCCTCCCACGAGGAGGATCAATCCGGTGGGCCGCGACACAGATCGCGGTGCCCCCGGCATTCCGGCGGCGTGGTCGATGACGTCTGCTGGAATCTATCCCTGATCTTGTCTGTGCGGGGCTGGTCGGCCGCGCCGAGTCGCGGTTGCGTGCCGGGTGGTCCGTCGGGTGGTGGCCCGTGGATCGCCCATCGTCCTGCAGGCGGTGGCGCCGCGGCGCATATCCTCGACGGTCGTGGGTTCGCCGGCGGACATCGGCGGCGCGGACATGGTCCTCGCCGGGCTTCGCCGCGACGCGCGGCGGGCGCAGTGCATGACGCATGTCGAGCCGGTCGCCGCCCGGCCGGGGCGGCGGGCGCCCTGGCCGGAGTGGGTCGACCCGGTGCTGCGAGGGCGGTGGGTCGCCGCCGGGATCGATGCGCCGTGGACGCACCAGGCGGCCGCAGCCGACGCCGCCCATGCCGGCCGCAGCGTCGTGCTGGCGACCGGCACGGCCTCCGGGAAGTCGCTGGGATACCTGATGCCGGTGCTGTCGCGGCTGCTCGCCCAGCCCGGTGCCCGCGCGCTCTACCTGTCGCCGACGAAGGCACTCGCCCATGATCAGCTCCGGGCGGTGCGGGCACTGCGGCTCACCGGGGTCCGGGCCGCCACCTACGACGGGGACACGCCGGCGGCCGAGCGGGACTGGGTCCGGGCCCATGCCGGCCTCGTCCTGACCAACCCCGACATGCTCCACCGCGGGATCCTGCCCCAACACCGGCGGTGGGCGCAGTTCCTGCGTGGCCTGCGGTTCGTCGTGATCGACGAGTGCCACGGCTACCGCGGGGTGTTCGGCGCCCACGTCGCCGCGGTGATCCGGCGGCTGCGGCGGGTCTGCGCCCGCTACGGGTCGCAGCCGGTGTTCCTGTTGGCGTCCGCGACCACCGCCGACCCGGGGCTGTCTGCCGGCCGGCTGACCGGGGTCGACGTCGAGGTGATCGACGACGACGGCGCCCCCCGAGGCCCGATGGACTTCGTGCTCTACGAGCCCCCGCTGCTGTGGCGGCGGCCGGCCGAGCGGGAGGGGTCCGACGCCTCGGGCGAGCCGCGCGGTGCCGGCGGGAACGGTGCCGGCGAGAACGGTGCCGGCGAGAACGGTGTCGGTGAGTACGGTGTCGGTGAGAACGGCGCGCCGGTCCGGCGGTCGGTCACCGCGGAGTCGGCCGACCTGCTCGCCGATCTCGTCGCCGACGGCGTGCGCACCCTGGTGTTCGTCCGGTCCCGGCGCTCGGCGGAGGTCGTGGCGGTCACCGCCCGCCGCGAGCTGGGCCACATCGGTGCGGACCTGGCGGAGCGGGTGGCGGCCTACCGGGCCGGCTACCTGCCCGAGGAGCGCCGTGAGCTGGAACGGCGACTGCGCGCGGGGGACCTGCTCGGCGTCGCGACGACGTCGGCGCTGGAGCTGGGCGTGGACATCAGCGGCCTGGACGCCACCGTCACCGCCGGCTTTCCGGGCACCCTCGCCTCGCTGTGGCAGCAGGCCGGCCGGGCCGGTCGGGACGGGCAGCGGTCGCTGGCGGTGCTGGTCGCGCGGGACGACCCGCTGGACACCTACCTCGTTCACCATCCGGAGGCGGTGTTTGGCCGGTCGGTGGAGGCCTGCGTGTTCGACCCGGACAACCCCTATGTGCTCGCCCCGCAGCTGGAGTGCGCCGCCGCCGAGCTGCCGCTCACCGAGGCCGACCTGGGCCTGTTCGGCCCGGCGGCGGCGCGCGTCGTCGACGACCTGGTGCGCCGCGGGCGGTTGCGCCGCCGGCCCACCGGCTGGTTCTGGACCCAGCGGGGTCGTCCGGAGGTGGACATCCGGGGGGCCGGCGGCCCGCCGGTCCGCATCGTCGAGACGGCCACCGGGCGCCTGCTGGGCACGGTCGACGCGGCCGCCGCGCACTCCGCGGTACACCCCGGTGCGGTCTACCTCCATCAGGGCTCGAGCTTCGTCGTGGACGACCTGGACCTGCCCGAAGCCGTGGCGTTCGTGCACGAGGAGTCCCCGGAGTGGACGACGGTCGCGCGCGAGCACACCGACATCCGGATCGTCGAGTCGACGCGCTCGCGCGTCCTGCCCGACGTCGAGGTGCACCTCGGGGTGGTCGAGGTCACCAGCCAGGTCGTCGGCTACCAGCGTCGGCTCGTCGCGACCGGCGAGGTGCTCGGCCAGGAGCCGCTGGATCTGCCGCCGAGACAGTTGCGGACCCGCGCCGTCTGGTACACCGTCACCGACGCCCTGCTCGCGGGCGCCGACGTCGAGTCCGCGGATGTGCCCGGCGCGGTGCACGCGGCCGAGCACGCGGCCATCGGCCTGCTTCCGCTGTTCGCCACCTGCGACCGTTGGGACATCGGCGGGGTGTCGACCGCCCTGCATGCGGACACGGGCCGGACCAGCGTCTTCGTCTACGACGGCCACGCCGGCGGCGCGGGATTCGCCGAACGGGGGTTCCTGCGCATCGGGGACTGGCTGGCCGCCACCCGGGACGCCATCGGCGCGTGCGAATGCCCGGCAGGCTGCCCGTCCTGCGTGCAGTCGCCGAAATGCGGCAACGGCAACGAGCCGCTCGACAAGGCCGCCGCCTGGCGCCTTCTCGCCGCGGTGACCGCCGCCGTCGGCTGAACCACGGATCACACGGATCACACGGATCCCGTGAACTCCGTGGATTCCACGGATCACACTGCGCCCGAACGGTTCCGCCTCGACCAAAGACGGGTAGGCCGAAGCCCATCGGCTCTTCGCGGCCAGTTTCGCCCACGTCCATGGTTCTGGAGGTACCGGTGGTAACCGTCGGTGTCGTGTTGTTGCTGGTAGCGGGGGTCTTCACCGCCGATCTGGTGCTGGAGAACGGCGGCCACACAGATGTAATGATCATGGGGCAGTCCCTCTCCTTCGATATCTGGGGCCTGTTCGTGCTGGGTCTCGCCGCCGGGGTGCTGGTCGTCGCGGGAGTGCAGCTGACCTTGCAGGGCCTGGCGCGGGACCGGCACCGCCGGCGGGTCGAGCGGCAGCGGGCCCGTGAGCTGGCGGCGATCCGCACCGCGCCGGCGCCTGCCGCGGCGGTACCCGCCGGCGCCGCGCCGCTCGCGCCCGTGGCCGCGGCGACGCGCCCGACTGGGGCCGACGAGCGGACCCCGGGCGGTCCCAGGCGGACGCGCCCCACCCTCGCCAAGCGCCCCACGCTGGCGAAGCAGCCCGCCGCCGAGGCCCGCCCGGCTTCTGGCGCCCGCCCGGCCACCGACGCTCGCCCGGCTACCGACGCTCGCCCGGCTACCGAGGCCCGCCCGGCTACCGAGATCCGCCCGGCTGCTGATGCCCGCCCGGTCTTCGAGCCCCGTCCGGCCGCCGAGACCGTCCCCGCGCACGGCGCGGACACCTCGCCCACCTGGTCCGGCGACGGCCGGCAATCCGCGCCGGTGCGGTCCGCCGTGCGCGTCCCCACCCCGTCGACGCCGCCGGCCTCGAACAACCCCCCGACCTCGAACAACCCGCCGGCCGATCCGCCGTCCGCCGGCTCCAGCGCGCCGGTGCGGACGAACACCCATCCGCGACGCGGCGACCGGATCGTGGCTCGCGTCGCGGACCTGGGCCGGCGGGAGACCGGCGACCGCGACTCGGCCGACCAGACCGTCCAGGACAGCGCGGGGGCCCGCTCCTGACCATGCGCTTGCTGGGACGTCGGCGGCCGGGCGCCGGCCGGGCCGCGCCACGGGGGTGGCCCGGCCGGGGACGTGCTGGTGCATGGTGGGGACTGCGGTCAGGAGGGGGACGCCGGCGGGGTGGAGGCCGGGGTCTGGTCGGGTGCCTTCGCCTGCGCGACGACGATGGTGATCGTCGAGCCGCGGGCGACGACGCCCCCCGGGGGCCGCTGGGAGACGACCGTCCCCGGTGCCTCGCTTCCCTGCCGGGGCCCCTCGACGACGTCGAGACCGAGTCGCCTAGGGAACGATGGTCACGATCACGGTGGTGAGCCCCCAGGTCGCGGTGCCCGACGTGGTCGGTCAGGATCGCGCCACGGCCACGGGTTTCTGGTGATGTTCGTGAACCCGGCGGCGCGTAGTTCCGCCTCCGCCGCATCGGCGCCGCGTCCGACGACGTCCGGAGTCATCGACGGGAGGCGATCCCCGTCGGTTGCGAAGACGGGGCAGGCCTGTCGTGAAGGTGACACCCTCCGGCACGGCGCCGCCCAGACCGTTCAGGACGGATCCGCGGCCCGTTCCTGGCCGTCCGCCTCCTGGAGCGTCGGCAGGTAGGCGCCGGCCGCGCCGCCCCAAGGGCCGGCTCGAGCGTGGACGCTCAGATCGCCCAGCATGCCGATCACCGCCGGCAGCCGCACGCTGACGGCGATCTCCACCGCGTCGGCGACGGTGCGGCAGTCCACCAGGCGGGTCCCGTTGGCGGCGCTGATCTCCCGGGCCCGCGCGCACACGGCCTGCTCGTCGGTCGGGGGCAGGGCCGCCGCGGCGAGCGCCGCGAGATCGGCGGCCGTTGCGGCCCGTTGCCGCGACGCGCCGATCACCGTCACGGTGAAGACGAGGCCGGCCAGCGACATCAGCGCGAACAGGACGGCCAGCAGCCACACCGTCGCCGATCCGCCGTCTCGCAGCTCCCCGGTCGCCGCGGGGGTGGCGAGTCCCGCGGACTGTGGATGGCGAGCACCCGCGGTCACGGTGGCCCCGGCGCAGCGCAGTCCGGCGCCGTGCAGGCGGCCGGTTCCACGGGAGTGACGGCGTGCGCCGTCACGACGAGCGCCGGCACCAGCCGCCCGAGGCCGGCGGCGCCGACCGGCGCCGAGACCTCGACGTCCAGCAGGTCGGCATCGCGGTGCAGCCGCAGGGTCGCCCCACGAGGTGCCGCCCGGGTCACCGCGGCGGAGACGGTCGCCTGTGCCTCGCCCCTGGCCGCGAGCCGGGCCCCGACCCGTGCCGCGTCGGCGCACCGGGCCTGCGCACCGACCGCCGAGACCATCCAGGCCGCGAGGAAGAAGACGACGAACAGGGAGGGAAGGCCCATGGCGAGTTCGGCGGTCGCCTGACCGCTGTCCGCCCCGTCGGTGACCTCCCGCCGGCGTCGGGCGACAGCCGGTGGGTGGGAGGTGGGACGTGCGCGGCGCCCGCGCGGCGCCGTCCCGGACCATCGCACCGGACCCCCTCAGAACGAGACGGTCAGCGCGCGCTGCACGACCGACGAGACCAGCGAGCGGGTCGCGGAACTCGACACGACCGCGTAGAGGACACCGGCGAACGCGACTGCGGCGAGCGTGCCGACCGCGTACTCGGCGGTGGACATCCCCAGGTCGCGGCCGCCCGCGCCGCCGCGGCGGCCGGCGAGGAGCCGGTGGCAGGCGGCCCGGATGAACGGACCGCGGGCCAGACGGGGCAGGCGGCGCTGGGACAGGAACATTCTCGACGGGAACATCGGGGACACCTCCGCAGACGGGGCAGGGTGGGTTTTCTCGGTGGGTGCCTGGGCGGTTGCGCCGACAGCAGACGCGGTCATGCCGGCGGAAGATGCGGCAGGGACCCGAGCACGACGGGAACGACGCCGAGCAGCAGGAAGGCCGGTAGGAAGCAGAGCCCGAGCGGCGCGACGGCCAGCACGCCGGCCCGGCGGGCAGCGGCGATGCTTTCCGCGTGGGCCTCGTCCCGGGCCCGTTGGGCGAGTCGGACGAGGGCGGCGGCCGGCTTCGCCCCGGACGTCTGGGCCCGGTCGAAGGCGGCGACGGCCGCCCGCATCATCGAGGTCCAGCGTGATCCCGGCGACGCGCGCGGATCGAGTCGCAGCAGCCGCGCCAGCCGCGCCGCGCGGCCGTTCGCGACGGTGGCAGCGATCAGCCGGTCGCAGGCGGCGGTCGCGTCGGCCCCCGCCGCCAGGTCCTCGGCGGCGCGGTGCAGCTCGCGGCCCAGCACCCCACCGTTGGCGGCGCCGACGGCCTCCATGGCCGAGACAACCGTCCCGCCGCCCCGCAGGCAGGCCGCGATCAGGTCGAGGGCCAGCGGCAGGTCGGCGAGCAGCCGCTCGCGCCCGGCGGCGACGCCGGTCGGGCCACCGGTCCGGGCGGCGTCCATCGCCACCGGGGCCACCCGCCGTTCGACACGGTCCGCGAAGGACCGCAGCCAGCGCAGTCCCGCCAGGTCCGCCAAACCCCCCGCGAGCAGGCAGGCGTTGCCGGCGGGGGTTGCGAGCAGCGTGTGCAGCGGCTGGGCGCCGGCCAGCGAGCCCAGCGCGATCCCGGCCAACGGGAGGGCGGCCACCAGCCGCCCGGAGGACCTCGGACCGGCCAGCGCCGCGGCCAGTTCCCCCGCCCGCACGGCATCGGCCCTGGCGAGCGTGGCCAGCATGGTCGTGGCGGGAGCGAGCCGGGCACCGACCATCGTGCAGACCTGATAGGCGATGCCGAGCTGGCGGACCCCGCCGGCCTCGTTACGGCACAGTGCGACCGCGGGGTCCTCCGGTCCCGCGAGCGTGTCGGCCAGCCGGTCCAACGGGATCCAGTCAGGGTGTTGCCCGGGGGCGGCACCGAGATCGTCGATGCCGCGTGCGGCCGCGCGCAGGGCGTGCCCGTGCGGACCGCCGGCGTCGAGTTCCGCCGCGAAGGCCGCAAGGAAGTCCTCCGCGCAGGCCCGCACCCTCGCCTGCCGCCGCCGTGCGCGCTCCCGCCGGACGGCTCGTGCCAGGCAGCCGAGCGCCACGCCGACGGTCGCCGCGGCGACGGGCCCGGCGGTGACCGCCACCACCGCGACGATGCCCAGCATGGTGCCAGCCCGTGCGGCGGTGGCCAGCGCGGCGATCAAGGCCGACTCCTCGCGGGCGGCGCGGCGTCGACGAACCCCGGCAGGCTCACCCCACGGACGTCCAGCAGGTTCCTCAGCAGCGGCAGCCCCTCCGCGGCCACGGGCGCCTGCGCGCGCCACGGCCCTGCCCGCCGGCCCGTGAGCGGGGGCGCCACCAGCGCGGGAACAACGTGCACCAGACCGTCGGGCGCCCGGCGGAACACGCCGACCGCCCGGACCCGCCGGTGACCGTCGGCATCCCGGTGCAGATGGACGGCCGCGTGCAGAGCCGCGGCGACATGGCTGTGCACCGCTGCCCGGGACAGCCCCGCGAGGGCGGCCAACGCCTCCAGCCGGGTGGGCAGCGCGCCGGTGTCGTTGGCGTGCACGGTGCTCAGGCCTCCCTCGTGCCCGGTGTTGAGGGCGACGAGAAGGTCGAGCACCTCCGGGCCGCGGACCTCGCCGACGACGAGTCGGTCCGGTCGCATCCGCAACGCCTGCCGGACGAGCTCGCGCTGGGTCACCTCGCCGGCGCCCTCGATGTTGGGGGGCCGGGCCTCCAGCCGGACCAGGCCGGGCCGGCTCACCGCGAGCTCGGCGGTGTCCTCGACGAGGACGATGCGTTCGCCTGGACGCACCGCGCCCAGCAGGGCGGCGAGCAGCGTGCTCTTGCCCGTGCCGGTGCCGCCTGTCACGACGACCGCGAGCCGCGCGTGCAGGACCGCGTGGAGCACCGCCGCCACCGCGGGACTCAGCGTGCCGGCGACCACGAGCTCGTCGAAGGTGAACGGCCGGCGCCGAGGGCGCCGCAGGGACAGACAGGTGCCGCGTACGGCGGTGGGCGCGAGGACGGCGTGCATCCGAGTGCCGTCGCCGAGCAGGACGTCGGCGAAGGGCATGGCGGAGTCCAACCGCCGGCCGCTGGCCGCCGCGAGCCGGACGGCGAGGCGGCGCACCGCATCCTCGTCGGCGAAGGTGACCGGCGTCCTCGTCAGCCGGCCCCGCCGCTCCACCCAGACCTCGTCGGGGGCGTTCACCAGCACGTCGGTGACGTCCGGATCGGCGAGGAAGGGTTCAAGAGGGCCGGCGCCTGGCGGAGCGGCGCCGCGGGGCTCCGTGGCCGGTGGTTCACCACTGCGCCGGGCCGTCACGCCCATGGCTGAGGATCCGCTCTCGGACCGTTCGGCTCCTGCGGGGTGCTCGGCCGCCGCAGCCCCAGCCGGGCCAGCAGCCGGTCGCCGAGCGGGCCCGGGGCATCGGCGTCCCGTGGGGCGTCGGCGCCGGCCGACGTGGCGGCCCCTGGCTGGCGGGCATCGGCGATCACCCCGGCCAGCGGCACTCCGAGCATCTCGCTGACCGCCACGGGGGCGAGCCCGGCCGACTGGCGTTGCCGCACGACCGCTCGCACGTCCGGGCAGCGTCGCCCGACCATCGCGCAGACACGTTCGGCCGCCAGGACGGACGCCAGATCCGCCCGCAGCACCACCAGCGCCGTCCGGCAGGAGCCGAGCGCGAGGGCGGCGGCCGGGTCCTGCTGCCAGGGCAGGTCGACGACCACCAGGTCCGAGGTGGCCTGGGCCGTCGAGAGCAGCGTGACCATCGTTCCCACCGGCACCTCGGGCCCGACCTCGAGATCCCAGGAGACCACAGCCAGGTCACCGGGCCCCGCCGGCGGACCCGGCCAGGAGGGGAGCGGCGCCGCACCGAGCCTGCGTCGGGACACCGCGTCCGGCGAAGAGGGGGGAACCGTCGACTGTCGATCGACGTCCCCCGGCGGGGGATCAGCCGCGGTGGGCAGGAGCCGGGCGAAGCCGGGCGCCACCCCACTGCCCCGCGGGTCGGCATCGATCAGCATCGTGCGCAGGCCGTGGCGCAGGCCCGCCAACGCCAGCGAGACGGCGAGCGTCGACGCGCCGCTGCCGCGCCGGCCGGCGACCACCCCGATCGTCACCGATGCGCGCGGGTCGGACCTGTCGAGATCGCGGAAGGCGTCGATCAGCCAGAGCTCGGCCTCCGGCAGGAAGATCACGTGATCGGCGCCGATGCGGGTGCCAGCGGACCAGACTCGGCCGTCCTCGACGTGGCCGCCGACCAGGACCACGTGCGGGCGCAGCGGCAGGCCGGCGGCGATGCACGCCTCGGCGCGGTCCATGCCGACGACGACCAGCGGCGCCGCCGCCCAGGCGCGGCGCAGTGCGCCCGGCTCGGTGGCGACGGTCGTCGTGACGCCGGCGGCGGCGGCCAGACGCAGGAGGTCGTCGAGCAGGTCCGGGACACCGGTCACGATCAGCGGTCTCGCGTCGCGGCCGGCAGCGGGGGTGAGCAGGGGCGGGGCGGGGGGCATGGTGAGCTCGTTTCCCGGTCGTGTGGGGAGGACGTGGCCCACCATGCGCCGCGGCCGGCCTGTGGATGGAGCGCTCTCCACAGGGCTTTGCCGTGGTGTCATGGAAGATTTCGCCTGATGCCGGCGGCTCGCCGCTACCCGAGGCCGCGTCGGTCGGCGACCGCAGGGACGCGACGGAGCCGACGTCGGAACGGGAGCCGACGTCAGAACCGGAGAGGCACGGTCTGGGGGAGGCGACCCCCACAGGGGGGAGTGCGGGGGTCGCCTCGGGACATGGCCCGTATGGGGGCTGCCCGTCTCGGGCCGGGTCTCGTGGCCTCAGGGCCACCAGGTCCGACATGGCGGGAAATACCCGAGAGCGCCAGAGTGAAACCGTCCGTCGTGCGAATTCCGGGCGTGCCCGTCGATCGCGGAACGCATCCCCCGAGTGGGGAGCCGGGCGACGGGCCGCGGGACCCGATCAGGTGGCGCGAGCGAGCGCCTCGCAGACGGCCAGGGACTCCCGGGCAGCCAGTTCGAGGGCCTTCGCGCAGTGCAGCACCCAGGCCGCGACCCCCTGCGCCCCACCGCCGACGTAGGCGGCGGCGGCGTCGCGGTAACCGAGGACCGGCGCTTCCTGGCCGTCGATCTGGTCGACCTCGAGATGTCCGACATCGGTGGCGGTCAGGGCCTTGGGGTCCAGCCCGCGGCTGATGAGGACCAGCCGGGCGGCGGCCCGGGCGATGACGCCGTCCAGCGCACCGAACGGCCGCAGTGCCAACAGCTCCCCGTGCACCACGGCGGCCACCACGACGGCCGGTGCCGTGGTCGGCGCGACGAGCAGCCCGGTCAGGCCATCCAGCCGCACGGAGGTCTCGACCGAATGCGGGGGCGGACCGAGCCGGAGCGGGTCGAGCAGCTCGCGGGTGCCGGCGTCGGCGCGCGGCCGGCCGAGCAGGTCGTCGGGCAGGCAACCGCGCCCGACCAGGACGTGCATCCGCGCGAGGGCCTGGCGGGGCGCCCGTTCCCAGGCCGGCCCGAGCACCCCGAGCTCGGCATAGAGGCGGACCGTTCCCAGGACGACGGGGGAGGGCGGATCGGTGGAGGCGAAGCCGAGTGAGCCGGCGGAGTGAAGGTCGGCCGGAACGTCGACGGCCGGCGGGAACGTCAGGCCCGCCGCCTCCGGCGCCGCAGGGTCCGGCGCCGCAGGGTCCGGCGCCGCGAGGTCCTCGTCCGCCGGGGTGCGGCGCGCGTCGGTGCCAGCGCCGGCGAGGTAGTCGCGTAGCCCGTCCAGGCTGATCTCGTGACCCTCCAGGGCGGCCGAGGCGCGGGCCGCCCGCAGGGACGCCTCTGCGGTCACGTCGGCGCTCTGCCGGCGCAGGATGCGGTGCCGCAGCAGCGCGTCGACGGACGCGCGGGCGCTGTCCGCCGCCTCGCGCACGCCGGGCAGGGCGGCCACTCGGGCCAGCGGGTCGGCGGCGAGGACTGATCCGGACGGGCGGGGGTTCACGGTTGGCACGCTACCCGTCCGCGCCATCCGGAGTCGGTGAGCGGCCGGCCGTCGGAGGCGTCACACGAGCACAACCGCGTCGTTCTCACCCTGGGAGCGTCCGCCCGGGGGACACTGCGCATCAGGACAGGGAGCGGCGGACCGCGTGCCGGTTCGCCGAAGCATCGGCGGGGCGGCTGGCGAGAGGTCCGGGCCGGGGATCCGCGGCCGGGTCTGGCGGTCCGCCGCCGGCGCGGACCACCCTGGTCGGGGCGATGGGCCTCGCGACCGACCACACCGGTCCGGTCGCGGGCCAGAGAGAGGACGAAGGGTGTCGACTACTGCCGGAAAGGCCCGCAACGGCCGAGAGCCCTCGTTGGGCGAGCTGGTGGCGCTGGCCACCCGCGACATCTCACTGCTCGTCCGTCAGGAGATCGACCTCGCCAAGGCAGAGCTGACCCGACAGGCCGTCTCGGCCGCGCTCGGAGTGGCCTTCCTGGCGGTGGCGGCGGGGCTCGGGCTGTGCGCCCTGATCGCCGTCACGATCTTCCTGGGAGAGCTGATCACCTGGGCCGGCGTCGAGCGGTTCTGGTCGTACCTGCTCACCGCGGCGGGGTACCTGGTGATCGCCGGTCTGCTGGCGTTGTTCGCGATCCGCAGGTTCCGGCGGCTCTCCCCGCCCGAACGGACCATCCAGACCGTCCGGGACGACATCTCCTGGCTGCGCAATCCGACCGGCACACCGGCACCGGCACCGGCATCGGCCGCCCCGCCGAACCCGGCATCCGGGACGACCTCCGCGGGGCCGGCCGCACCAGGTGATCCGCGGGGTTCCGCTCCGTCGGGGCCCGGCGGGGCGGTGCTCGCCCCGCACGGCCTCCACCCCTGATCGCCGGGTCGGCCGGGGCTGCCAGGCCGGCCGGGGCTGCCAGATCGGCCGGTGCTGCCAGATTGGCCGGGTCGCGGGGGCGCCGGCGAGGACTCCCCGCGGCCCTGCGCCGCGGCGGCCGCCGGGCCGGTCACGCCCCGTCCTGACCGGCCCACCGCCGGCCCACTGCGGGGGGCGGTCTGCCATTCTGGCAGGCGATGGAGGACACCGTTCCCGAGCCCGCCAGCGTCCTGATCGACGGGCCGTGGCGGCACCGGGACGTGTCCGCCAACGGCACCCGGCTGCACGTCGCGGAGCTCGGCCGCGGCCCGCTGGTCCTGTTGCTGCACGGCTTTCCGCAGTTCTGGTGGGCCTGGCGCCACCAGCTCACCGCGCTGTCCGCGGCGGGCTACCGCGTCGTGGCCCCGGACCTGCGCGGATACGGGGCGAGTGACAAGCCGCCGCGCGGCTATGACGCGTTCACCCTGTCCGACGACATCGCGGGCCTCATCCGGGCGCTCGGCGAGCAGGACGCGGTCATCGTCGGCCACGACTGGGGCGGCCTGCTGGGCTGGACGACGGCGACCCGCCATCCGATGGTCGTCCGCCGCCTCGCCGTCCTGGCGATGCCCCACCCGCTGCGGCTGCGTCACCAGATCGCGGCGGACCCACGGGGCCAGGGCGCCGCGAGCCGCTACCTGGCGGGCTTCCAACTGCCGTGGCGCCCCGAACGGTCCCTGGTCGCCAGGGATGCCCTCCGGGTTGCGGTCCTCCTGCGCGCGTGGGGGGGTCCCGGGTATCCCGACGCCGAGGCGGAGGGGCGCTACCGCTCGGCGATGCGTATCCCCGGTGTGGCGCACAGCTCCCTGGAGTACCACCGATGGGTGTTCCGCTCGTTGTTCCGGCCGGACGGGGCGCGGTTCGCCGGCGTGCTGCGGCGCTCCCTGCACGTCGACACGTTGCAGATCCACGGTGCGGCCGATCGCTGCTTCCTGCCGTCCACCGCCCAGGGGTCCGGGCGCTACGTCAGCGGTTCCTACACCTGGAAGCTGCACGGCGGGGTCGGACACTTCCCGCACGAGGAGGTCCCGGACCTCGTCAACGCCGAGCTGCTGGCCTGGCTCGACTCCTGACCGTCCGGATGACGTCCGGGACGACCCACGGACGATCCCGGCCGGCCGTCAGTCGCAGCCCTGCGTGCTGACCGGCGTCACCGCGACGCTGCCGACCTCGGCGGGCTGCGCAACCTCGGCGGAGCTGAGCACGTAGCCGGTGTCGTCGTCGCCGATCGCCGCGGCGAACACCACGCCGAGCACGGTCCCGTCCGGGGCGAGTAGCGGGCCGCCCGAGTTCCCCGGCAGCACCTGGCCACGAACGGAGTAGATGTCGCGCACGACGGTGCCGTGCTCGTAGATGTTCGCCGCGCGGGCCCGCTGGTGGTTGCGGACGCGGGCAGCCACGGTGGTGTACGGCCCGTCCTGGGGATATCCGGCGATGACCGCCGGCTCCTCGGCGGCGGCCGGCGGGCTGGCCCGCATCCGCAGCGGGGGGCGCTGCAGGTCCGGCACCCGCAGCACGGCGACGTCCCGGTCCGGATCGAACACCACGACCTCGGCCGGCAGGGTGCCGGTGGACAGCACGACCGTCGGGTGACGGACGCCGGCCACGACGTGCGCGTTGGTCATGACCCGCTGGGGGGCGATCACGAAGCCGGAGCCCTCGACCCGCTGGTCGCAGGACCGGGCGACGCCGCGGATCTTCACGATGCTCGCCGCGGCGGCCTGTACCCCGGCGGCCTGGGTGGTGGCCGGGTCCGGCGGGCCGGCCGCGATGATCCGCTCGCCCCCGAGGCCGGCGAAGACCTCGGGGAAGGCCGTGTCGTCGGCGATCTGGCGCAGGTCGGCGAAGGTCTCGCGGACCCCGTCGGGCATGCCGGCGTCCACCGCCGCGAGCACGTGGGAGTCGTGGACCGACCGGGCGAGGGACTCGAAGGGGGAGCGGTCGACGGCGGTCGCGAGCAGCCAGGCGACGAGCAGCACCGAGACGCCGGAGAGCACCGCCCCGGCGGCGGCGTCGACGGCCCTTCCGGGCCGCCAGGTCAGCCGCTCACGCAGCGCGACGCCGAGCGCCGTGCCGGCGACCTGGCCGACCAGGGCGAGCCCGAGCACGACGAGCAGGCCGACCAGCGCACCATGGCCCTGCTGACCGATCAGCTCGGTGAACGGTTTTGCGATCTTCGCGCCGAGCACTCCGCTGCCCAGGAAGCCGACGAACGACAGGGCACCCACCAGGAAGCCCTGCCGGTAGCCGGAGACCGCGAAGAGGACGACGACCACCAACAGGACGACGTCGAGCACATTGGGCACGGCGGGGTCGACCCGGACTCAGGTGATCTTCAGCGTGGCCGTCATGTTGGGATGCAGGGTACAGACCACCGGATAGTCGCCCGGCTCCGTCACGGTGAAGGTGACGCTCTGCGACTCTCCGGCGGAGACGATGCTGGTGTGCGCGGCGGGGATGCGCGGGACGACGAAGTTGTGCGGCGCCGAGCCCTGCGCCACGGAGAAGTCGACGCGGATCTTCCCGGGCTTCGCCAGCAGCTCCGTGGCGGAGAATTTCATGCTTGGCAGGCCGGTGACCGCGAACACCTGGACGCCGTCCGTCCCCTGGGTGGCGCTGAGCGTGGGGCCGGCGGACGGACTGCTGCCGCCGTCGCCGCCGCAGCCCGCGACGCCCAGCAGCACGGCAAGGACCAGCCCGAGCAGCGCCGCGGCGCGGGACGCTCGCCGGCCGGGTGAGCCCGGGTCCGCCGGGCGGGCCGCCTGGTCGCGGTCCGCGGGGGAGGATGTCAACGGTGGTGCCTTTCGTCTCGGGGCGCGTTCGGCGGGTAGTCCACCACCGCCGTGTGGTTCCACGGGCGCTCCCATCCGCCCAGCCGCAGCAGGATGTCGAGGATGCCGGCGGTGAAGCCCCAGACCAGCATGCCGTGGACCTGGAACGCCGGACTGAGCAGGCCACCCTGGGCGTAGCGCAGCATCACCCGGTTGACCGGGTCGGCGAGTTCGGCCAGCGGGACCCGGGAGACGAACGACGTCTCGGCGAGGTCGACGGGTGCGACCGCGCACGGGGTGTGCCACCAGGCGAGCACCGGGGTGACGAGGTAGTGGCTGGCCTGCAGGTACAGCGGCGAGGCGACGGCCAGCACCTCGACGCCCGCCGGGTCGAGGCCGACCTCCTCGGCGGCCTCTCGCAGCGCGGTGGCCGCCCGGTCGGCGTCGGTGGCGTCGGCGGCGCCGCCGGGGAACGCCGGCTGGCTCGCGTGGCTGCGCAGCTCGGCCGCCCGTTCGAGCAGCAGGACGTCCGGGCCGTCCGGGCCGTCGCCGAACAGGATGAGGACGGCCGCCGGTCGGGCGTCGGCGGCGCGCGGGCCCGGGCGGGTTCGGCCGGTCACCAGCGCATCGCCCAGGTGGCCGGCGAGGCTGCGCAACCATGCCGGTGCCGCGGAGCGGCCTGCCGCCGTGTCGCTCAGGCTCGCCGTGTCGCTCAGGCTCGCCGTGTCGACGGGATCCGACGGGCGCGGCACCGCGGGGGGGTGCGCGATCTCGCCGGGACGGGCGACCTCGACCGGGCTGGCGACCTCGGCCGGAGCGGCGATGTGGGGGGGCGATGCGGTGGCGTTGGCGGGACCGGGGAAGGGTGCGTCGGGGGAAGCGGGCGAAGGCGTGGACATCTCCCTCACCGCAAGGCTTCGACGTCGCCGCGTGTTCCCCGCACGAGTTTGGCGGCCTCGTCCGGTTCCGTGGGACCGAGTCCGAACGACGGGCACAGGCGGGCCAGGGCGCAGGCGCCGCACGCCGGCCGGCGGGAGTGGCAGAACCGCCGGCCGTGAAAGATCATGCGGTCGGAGGCGATCGTCCAGTCCCGCCGCTCGATGAGCCCGGCGAGGTCGGCCTCGACCCGGACCGGATCGGTCTCGCCGGTCAGCCCGAACCGGCGTGCCAGGCGCCCGACGTGAGTGTCCACGGTGATGCCCGGGGTGTCGAACGCGTGGCCGAGGACGACGTTGGCGGTCTTGCGGCCCACGCCGGGCAGGGTGGTCAGCTCGTCGAGCCGGCGGGGGACCTCGCCGCCAAAGCGCTCGGTGAGTGCCGCGCCGATGCCGATCACCGAGTTCGCCTTCGCGCGGAAGAACCCGGTCGGCCGCAGCAGCGTCTCGAGTTCGGCCCGGTCGGCGGCCGCGTAGTCCGCTGCCGACCGATACCTGGCGAACACCGCCGGCGTGACCTCGTTGACTTTCTTGTCGGTGCACTGGGCGGAGAGCACCGTGGCGACCAGCAGCTCGAGAGCGTTGTCGAAGTGCAACGCGATGCGGGCATCCGGGTGGACCTCGCCCAGCAGACGCACGATCCGCCGGGCCCGCCGGGTCCTCGCGAGTGGTGTCTCGGTCGCGGTGTCGACGGCGGCGGGCATGTCCCGCAGCGTATCCGCCGGCCGATCCGGCCCTGGTGGCACCGGTGGGCGTGCCGTGTGGTCATGACCGATGCCGGCAACCCGATCCGCGACACACCCACCCCCGGTGCGGCTGCCGATCGCTCGTCGGCCACCATGGAGGAGTCATGTTTGTCATTGCCGCGATCTTCTTTCCTCTGGTGCTTCTCGGACTTCTGCTGGCGATGGAACGGGTGGAACGCCCGTTGAACGCCGCCGACACGGGCAAGGGACTGGAGGGCTTCCTCGACAACGCCCAACCTGACGAGGTCGACACCTTCGTCCAGCAGGGCCTGCCCGCCGCGCTCGAGCGGTACCGGCGCCGGCTGCGCCGAGGCTCGCCCGGCAAGCATCGGGCGGCCTGATGCCCCGGCACGCCTGCCGCCGTTCTCTCGGTGTCGGGTGGATGGCCGGTCCTGGCGTATATCACATGTCGCCCGCCGCGCGCCAACAACGGTCCGGGTACAGGTGCGCGGCGGGTGGCGCATCCGATTGCTTTTCTGTCGGTTTCGGCGCCCGCGGGCATTGCCGCAGGTGGCGGGTTCGGACGGCGGGCACAGTGGGGGAGCGGCGCCGGGCGGGGAGCCCCCCGGGCCCCGGGCCGAAGGCCCTGGCGGCCCCCGGCCATCCGTCCAGGCGCCTGCACCGGGTCCATCGGCCCATCGGCGACCGGGCCGATCGACCCGGTACACATCTGGCCCGTCCGGGCGAGACGGCTCCCGCCGCCCGTGGCGGGGCGCGGTGGTGGGGATTAAAACACCCGGACGTGGCATCCGGAAGTGCCTGATCAAGGGCGGATTCTCGCGAACGGCACACGGTTGGTCGCTCCACGTTCACCTCCGTGGAGCAATTTGATTGCTGGGGGTCCCTGCCCGTGCCCTCCACCGATAGTCCTGGCATGCTCAGGACCGTGGAGGATCTGCTTGCCCGCGTACCGCTGTTCGTCGGGCTCTCCGAGCAGGATCGGCTGGCCCTCTCCGACCATCTTGATCGGCAGGACGTCACCCGCGGGGACGTGCTGTTCCGAGAGGGAGACGTCGGTGACCGGGTCTTCGTGGTCCTGTCCGGAAAGGTGAAGATAGGGCGTCAGTCGGCCGACGGCCGGGAGAACCTGCTGTCCGTAATGGGTCCTGGTGACCTCTTCGGGGAGCTTTCGTTGTTCGACCCCGGCCCACGCACGGCTACCGCGACCGCGGTCACGGATGCGTCGTTGCTGTCGCTGGAGCACACCGCGCTGCGGCCCTGGCTGCGTTCCCGCCCCGAGGCGGGCGCAATGCTGCTGCGCGTGCTCGCCCGTCGGCTCCGTCGCACCAATGACAACGTCGCGGACATGGTGTTCACGGACGTTCCGGGTCGAGTGGCGAAAGCCCTGCTCGACCTGGCGGAGCGGTTCGGTGAGCCGGCGCAGCCGGGCAACGAGGCGGCCGGTGTCCGGGTCGAGCACGGGCTCACCCAGGAGGAGCTGGCCCAGCTGGTCGGCGCCTCCCGGGAGACGGTGAACAAGGCGCTTGCCGACTTCGCCACCCGCGGTTGGCTTCGCCTGGACTCCCGTGCCGTCGTGCTGCTCGACCGCGAACGGCTGTCCCGCCGAGCCCGCTAGTTCCCGGCGCTCGTCACGCGCCGTTCCGGATCCGCCCGGACGGCCCGGAGCCCCGTGCGCCCAGCCGCCTGCCCGTGCAGTCAGCCACTCGTCTCCACCGGCACGCCCGCGCCCAGCCCGACAGCCCTACATCCGCGCCCCGCGATACGCCCGCACACCGTGCCGGCGGGCGGGTCGCCCCCGATGGACGACCCGCCCGCCGGCCCCTGACGTCACCCCATGGCCCTGCGCGGGTCAGCCGGCGCTGCCCGCGACCGCGGCCGGCGAGGATGCTGTCCGCGCGTGATCGGCGTCCCCGGTCGTCCCCGGCAGGGTGAGGTCCTGTGCCTGTGCCTGTGCCGCTGCCGGCTGCGCCCCGCGCCGGGACCGCGCGTCCGCTGCGGTGGGGACACCCGCCTCCGGTAGGCCCGCGCCGGGGCCGCCCGCGTCCGGGACAACGGTGGGTCCCGCGCCGTCGGCCGGACCGCCACCGCTGCCCGCTGGACCGCCACCGCTGCCCGCGGGATTGCCGGCCCCGGCGGGGCCCCCGCTGGGCGGCAGGCTGGCCAGCAGCCGGCGGGTCTGCGGCGCCTCGCTGACGGCGCCGGTGGCGGTCGCCGCCGCGAGCGCCCGCAGGTAGGCTCCGCGGCCGCCCTCGAGATCGCCGTTGGCCACGAGCGCTGTGCCCAGCGCCCGGTAGCCCAGCACCTGGGCGCGCACGTCCTCGGCGTCCACGGCGACCGCCCGCCGGGCGACCTCGAGCGCCTCGGCCGGCTGGCCCGCGTCCAGCAGGATGCCGGCGAGGTGCGCGTACGCCTGCCGGCGGGGGAACATCAGCGTCGCCGGCTCGCTCGCCGACAGCGCCTCCCGCAGCAGGTCCAGCGCGGCGCTGGTCCGCCCGCGGGCGCGGGCGATCTGGGCGACGAGCACCTTTGCTCCGAGCTGGGCGTGCGGGTGGAGCTCCAGATGCTCGAGGTCGGTGAGGGCGATCTCGGCGGCCTGCGCGGCCTGGTCGACCTCGCCGGCGTCGAGCAGGGTCAGCCCGAGCAGCACCCGCGCCAGGGCGCCGACGACCACGTGGCCGCGCTCGGCGGCCTGGTCGCAGGCCTGCTCGAGGTACCTCGCCCCGCGGGCCGGCTCGCCAGCGCCGCGGGCGGCGAGGCCCCGGGCGACGAGCACCAGCATCGATCCCCACGTGTACTCGGAATTCTCGAACAGCTCCGTGGCCCGCTGCGCGTGGGACTCTGCGGCGGCGATGTCCCCCAGCTCCGCGGCGGCGATCGCGTCCACGGTCAGGCAGACACCCATGCCCCACTGCTCGCCGACGGAACCCGCGATCTCGATCAGCTCGCGGGTGAGCTTGCGGGCGCGGGTGAGCTGGCCGGACAGCAGGAGCACCAGTGCCTCGGTGCCCCGACACCAGCCGAGTCCGCCGGTGTCCTCCAGCCGTTCGAACACCGCCGACGCCTCACGCAGCGTCCGTTCGGCCCGGGGGTAGTCCCCGCGGGTGGTGGCGCTCCAGGCAAGGTGCTGCAGCGCCCAGCCGACGCCGCGGGGGTCGTCGACCTGGCGGGCGATCGTGAGGGCCTCGAGGTACCGGTCCTCGGCCGCGCCAATCCGGCCGGCGTTGTACTCCAGCATGCCTAGCCGGCGCAGCGCGGCGGCGGTGGCCCGCTCGTCCCCGGCCCGGCGGGCCGATTCCAGCGCGGTGAGCAGGCACTGGGCCGCCTCCTCGGTCCGGCCCTGCTTCTGGCGCAGCTCCCCGAGCACGGAGAAGGCGGCGGCCCGGCGGGCGGGGGCGCCGGCCCGCAGCGCCGGGCGCAGGGTGCGCTCGGCCTCCTCGAGGTGGCGCAGCCCCACCAGGGCCTCGGCGTGCAGCACGCGGACGACGTTGTCCTCCTGCGTGTCGATCATGCCTCGGCCGAGCCGGCGGGCACTGGCGAGCAGATCGGCCGCGGTCCGGTGGTCGTCGCGGGCGAGCGCCGCCCGGGCCAGCCGGACATGCGCGTGGAACCCGGACATCCGGGACGACCAGGCCGGGTCGCTCGGCGGCAGGCCCATCGAGGCGGCCAGGTCGTAGGCGCGCAGGGCGTGGCCGGCGACGAAGGTCGACACGGAGCGGGAGCTGCCGATCATCGCCGTGACGCCCCAGCGGGCGGCGGTGGCGTGCCGGCGGGCCCGCTCGACCTTCGGCAGGCCGGCGTACGCGACGTCCCGGGCCATCGGGTGGACGAAGCGCCAGCGGGTCTCGGCCGCTCGCGGCGGGCGGACGAGCTGGCGTTCGGTCAGGACCTCCAGCGCCCGGGTGACCTCCTCGGCCGGCCGCTCGTCGACCATCGGCAGCGCCTCCGCGGGGAAACGCCGGCCGAGCACCGCCGCGGCCCGCAGCACCGCCTTGGCGACCGGGTCGAGATCGTCGATGCGGGCGGCGAGCACGGACTGCACGCCGGCCGGCAACGGGGTCTCCGCCAACGATCCGTCGAGCACCAGCTCGGCCTGGTCGCCGTCGCCGGTGCCGTCGCCCGGGTGCAGCAGCCGCCGGTCGATGAGGAGGTTGAGCAGCTCGACGAGGAAGAACGGGTTGCCGTGCACCCGGGCGAGCAGGTCGTCGCGGGTGTGCGGCTCCAGCGTCTTGCCCCGCAGGTGGCTTTGCAGCAGCAGGCCGGACGCCTCCGTGCTCAGCGACTGCAGGTCGATGCGCCGGATCCGGGGCAGGGTGGCCAGACGCGGCCCGGCCCGGTCGAGCAGGACGAGCAGGACCGGCCCGGACAGGCGCGAGGCGAGCCGGCCGATCGCGTCGCTGAGCTGGCTCGTCGCCCACTCCAGGTCGTCGATCAGCACCAGGATGGGCCCGGACCGCGCCAGCGCGCTGAGCAGCAGCGCAACGGCCTCCACCGTCGCCTCCACGGCACGCTGCTCGGCCTCCTCGATGTGGGAGGCGCGGGCCGCCGGGTCGCCCGGGGTGGTGGCCGGGATGGTGGCGCGCCGGTCCAGGGGCACACCGAGCAGAAGGAGTAAACGGTCGGCGATGCCGGCGGGCAGCCGCGCCCCGGTGAGGGGGTGGGACAGCCCGGCCACGGTGCGCCGGACCCGGTCGGCCACCCGGTCGAGCGAGTCGCCGTCGGTGACGCCGCAGGCGTTGCGCACGACGTCGACGAGGGGCGCGAGGCCCCGGCCGTCGCCGTGGCGGACGGTGCGTCCCCACAGCGCCACCGTGCCGGGCGTCCGCTCGGCCCGGTCGGCCAGCTCGCTGGCCAGCCGGGTCTTGCCGATCCCGGCCTCGCCGACGATCAGCGCGACCTCCGGCGAGCGCCGGGTGACGACCTCGGCGAAGAGCGTCTCGAGGACGGCCAGCTCCGCGTCGCGGCCGAGGAACGGCGCGTCGTCGGCGAGACCCGGCCGGGCAACGTTGGAGGGGCGCAGGCTGATCAGCTCGTACGCCGGGACCGGCTCCCGCTTGCCCTTGAGGGTGAGGTCGGGCAGCTCGCGCCAGCTCGCCACCGACCGGGTCGCCAGCACCGTCTCACGGCCCGCGTAGACGGTGCCGATCGTGGCCGCGGCCGACAGCCGGGCCGCGGTGTTCACCGTGTCGCCGATCACCGTGTACGAGATGGCCGCCTGCACCCCGGCGAGGACCTCGCCGGTGTTGATCCCGACGCGCAGGCCGAGGCGGCCCTCCGCGCTGTCGCCCGCGGTGTCCTGCACGAGCCGGCGGACGGTCTCCTGCATCGCGGCGGCGGCCCGCACGGCGCGCTCCGGGTCGTCCTCGTGGGCGGTGGGCGCGCCGAACACGGCCATGATGCCGTCGCCGGTGAGGTTGTCGACACGCCCGCCGACCTCGTCGATCTCGTGGGCCAGCGCGGCGAGCACCCGGTCGGTCATCTCGCCCACGCGCTCCGGGTCGCGGTTGTCGGCCCAGCCGGTGAAGTCGGACAGGTCGCCGAACAGTACGGTGACCACACGCCGTTCCGGGACCTCGGACGCCGGGGCCTCGGCCTGGGTGAACTCCAGGCCGCAGTGGTAGCAGAACCGCCCGCCGGGGACCGCCGCCGAGCCGCATCGGGGGCAGCGCAGCGGCCCGATGTGCGGTGCGGTGATCACCATGGTCGCCGCCCGGGGCGTGGGGATCGCGCGGGCACCCTCATCTGCGGGCCTCCCGGGGTAGGGGCATCATCGGCGCCGCGTCTCGCCCGACCGGGTGGCCCTGGGCCGCCCCGGACCGGTCGTTCGGCTGCCGGCTGGTCGAAGTCGTCATCCTGCGCACGATCGGTTCCCTCCGCGCCAGAGTTTAGTGGTCTGGGTCTCCTTCCCGGCATCCCCTCCTGTCGGGTGACCGACCGCGGCCGCGTGGGTGCCTCCCGGTGGTACCGGGGCTGTCCAGCCCCGCGTGGCCGGGCGCGGCGAGGCTCGGTCGGTTGCCGTTCCGCCGCGGCCGGACGCCTGTTCTGCCTGGTCAGCGGCCCGCAGTGGGCTGGCGGAGACCGGGCCGGGGCCGCTGGCCCGCGGGTGGCGAACGGGTGGCCCGGCTCACGGCCGCCGTGAGGATATGTCACGGGTCGCGACCATGGGGACCAACCCGAAGTGCCTGGCTCGTTCAGGGGATGTCGGGATGTTCCCGCAAGTAGTCCAGTTGGGCCCTGACGGAAAGTTCGGCCGCGAACCACAGCGCCCGGTCGGTGTCCGCGTACACCCGGCGGACCACGTCGGCGGGATCGGCCTCGGCCGCGTCGACCCCGGCGTCCACCAGCGCGCGGCGGACCTGCTCCAGCCGGTCGCGCCGATGGGCCAGGTAGTGCTCCGCGGCACGGCCGGCGGCGGGCAGCTCCGGGCCGTGTCCCGGCAACACCGTGGTCTCCCCCAGCTCGCGCAGCAGCCGCAGGCTGTCGAGGTAGTCACCGAGCCGCCCGTCCGGGTGGGCGACGACGGTCGTGCCGCGGCCGAGGATCGTGTCCCCGGTCAGGACCCCCGGCCCGGACGGCAGGCCGGCGGTGCCGGCGGCGTCCGCGGGCAGGGCCGGCGCCGGGCGTTCGTCGCCGCTGAGCAGGAACGACAGCGAGTCCGAGGTGTGGCCCGGGGTGGGCAGCACGCGCAGCTCGATCCCCGCGGTCGCGATCACGTCGCCGGCGGTGAGCCCCTCCGAGCCGAGGCGGTGCGCCGGGTCCAGCGCGCGGACCGGGGCGCCGGTGAGCCGGTGCAACGCGGCGGCGCCGGCGCTGTGGTCGGCATGTCCGTGGGTGAGCAGGATCAGCTCGACGCGCCCGGCCGCCGCCACAGCGGCCAGGTGCCCCGCGTCGTCGGGCCCGGGATCGACCACCACGCATCCCTGTTCGCCGGCGGCGCGCAGGAGCCAGGTGTTGGTGCCGTCCAGCGTCATTGGACCCGGGTTCGGCGCGAGCAGCACCGCGGCCAGCGGGGTGACCTGTCGAGGAGTCGTCATGAAAGCACCCTTACCGCTGTTCCCGCCCACTGTCGCGCGCTCCGGTACGCCACCAGGCTCGCCTGCCGTCTGCGCGGTGCGTTCCGCACGGTCCCGCACCGGGACATCGCGCCGAGCGTGCCGCAACCCGCGGATGTCGGTATGTCGGACGGTTCAGCCGACGCCGCCGTCCGGGCTTTCGGCGGACGGGCCGTCGGCGGCTGGGCTGTCGGCGGCCAGGCTGTCGGCGGACGGGCCGTCATAGGCCTCGTCGTGCGGCAACAGCAGGTGTGCCTCCCCACCGCTGACGAGGATCTTCGGCATGATCGGGGACAGGTCGCGGGCGTGGGCGGCGGCGAGGACCGACGCGACGTCGTCGTGCTCGGACAGCTCGGCCAGCGTGAACGCGGTGGGCGGCAGCATGCCCAGCGAGCCGGCGGCGTGACGCTCGAGCGCGTCGACGGGCCGCATCCACTCCATCCGGTCGGCCTCCCGGGAGGGCTGCTCGGGGGACTGCCCGTCGGGCAGGGCCGCGACGAAGAACCGGGTGTCGTAGCGCCGCGGTTCGATCTCCGGGGTGACCCAGCGGGCCCAGGGCGCGAGCAGGTCGGCCCGCAGCGCCAGGTCGTGCCGGCGCAGCAGCTCGCTCAGTCCGAGCTCGTGGCGCTCCAGGGCCCGGCGGGCCGCGGCGCGGCCCGTCTCGTCGAGGTTGCGCGCGCCGGCCGTCCCACCGACCGCCCCGGCCGTCCCACCAGCCGGGGCCGGGGTAACGGCGCCCGCCAGCAGCACGCCGCACTCCTCGAAGGTCTCGCGCACCGCGGCGCAGACCAGCGCGCGGGCGAGCGCGGGGTCCGCGTCGAGCGCGTGCATCACCTCGGTGACCGGCGGCCCGGCCCAGGGCACGTCCGGTCCCATGTCGGTGGGATCCACCCGGCCGCCGGGGAAGGCGTACATCCCGCCGGCGAACGCCATCCCCGTCACCCGCCGCAGCAGGTACGCCTCGATGCCGCGACCGCCCGGCGCGTCGCGCAGCAGGACGACCGTGGCGGCGTCGCGCACGGGCGCCGACGAGCCCGCCGCCGGCTGCGGCGACCCCGTCCCGCCACCGGGGCCGGGGCCGGGGCGACCAGCGGGATCGCGGACGACGACCAGCGACCGTTGCAGCCGGGCGAGCAGGGCAGCCTTGTGATCGACCATGGGCCCGATGCTAGTGAGCACCACCGGCGGCCGCTGCCGATCGAGGCCGGACCTCGCCGCCCGGACCGGGGCGGGTCCGCTCGGTCTCGGGTGGGTCGGCTCAGGTCTCGGGTGGGTGGCTCAGGCCTCGGGTGGGTGGCTCAGGCCTCGGCTCGGTCCCGGGCGGGGGCCGCCACCCGGGCTACCACCTCGACCTCCACCGGCGCGCCCAGCGGCAGCGAGGCGACCCCGACCGCCGACCGGGCGTGCAGGCCGGCGTCGCCGAAGACGTCGACGAACAGCTCGCTCGCCCCGTTGAGGACCGCGGGCTGGGCGGTGAACCCGGCGGCGCTCGCGACGAACCCGACCACCTTCACGATCCGGACGATCCCGTCCAGGCCGCCGGCCTGCGCGGCGACGGCCGCCAGCGCGTTCAGCGCCGCGATGCGTGCCAGCTGCGCCGCCCGCTCGGCGTCGACCGCCTCCCCGACCAGGCCGGTGGCGACCAGCCGCCCGTCGACCAGCGGCAACTGCCCGGCGGTCCAGACCAGATCGCCGTCGCGGACCGCGGGGACGTAGGCGCCCGCCGGACTGGCCACCGGCGGCAGCGTCAGTCCCAGCCCGGCCAGGCGGGCGCTCGGGCTGGGCATCTCAGGCGCCCTTGGGCCGCTTGAAGTAGGCGACGAGGCCCTCGGGGTTCGTCGGAGCGGGGATGACCTGAACCAGCTCCCACCCGTCCTCGCCGAAGGTGTCGAGGATCTGCTTGGTGTTGTGGATCAGCAACGGGGCCGTGAAGTACTCCCACTTCGTCTGCATGACACCGGACCTTAGAGCATCGGTCCGGCCGCCCCGGACACCTCGGGGGACGACGGGGGTCGCGCGGCCCGCCAGCCGCCCCCTGCGGGGGAGCTCACGGCTTCCGACATGGCGAGGGCCGGGCGCGCGGGTACGGTCGAGCGTGTGAGCGGCAAGCGCACGGTGACCGAGGACTCCGACGACGAGGCGAGCGGTCCGTGGGATCGCCGGCTGCACATCGTCACCGGCAAGGGCGGAACCGGCAAGACGACGATGGCGGGCGCGCTGGCAGTGGCACTGGCGACCGGCGGACGGCGGATCCTTCTCACCGAGGTCGAGGGGCGCCAGCAGATCGCGCAGTTGTTCGACACTCCGCCGCTGCCCTACCAGGAGCGCAAGGTGGCCAGCGCGCCCGGCGGCGGCGAGGTGTACGCGCTCGCGATCGACGCGGACGAGGCCCTGCTGGAATACCTGGAGATGTTCTACAACCTGCGTCGGGCCGGCAAGGCGCTGAGCAAGATCGGCGCGGTGGACTTCGCGACGACGGTGGCGCCCGGGGTGCGCGACGTGCTGCTGACCGGCAAGGTCAAGGAGGCCGTCAACCGCCCCGACGCCACCCGTCCGGGGGGTCTCGCCTATGACGCGGTCGTGCTCGACGCGCCGCCCACCGGGCGGATCTCCCGCTTCCTCAACGTGACCGCCGAGGTGGCCGGGCTGGCCAAGGTGGGTCCGATCCGCGCCCAGGCCGACAGCGTGATGGCGGTGCTGCGGCCCGAGCGTGCCGCCGTGCACCTGGTGACGCTGCTGGAGGAGATGCCCGTCCAGGAGACCGTGGACGGCGTCGCCGAGCTCACCCGGGTCGGGCTGCCGCTCGGCGGGGTGATCGTCAACATGGCCCGCGCACCGATGTTGAAGGTCGGCCAGTCGCGGCTGGCCCGCCGGGGCGAGCTCGACCGGGAGGAGCTCGCCGCCGGGATCAAGGAGGCGGGCCTGGAGCCGACCCGTGACCTGGTCGACGCGCTGGCCTGGGAGGCGGCCCAGCACGCCGACCGGGTGGCGCTGGAGACGGCCGAACGGGCCGAGATCGCCGCGCTCGGCCGCCCGGTGTACGAGGTACCGCTGGTCGCCGACGGGGTCGACGTCGGCACGATCTATCGGTTTGCGGAGATGCTGCGCGCGCAGCAGATGGTGGGGTGAGCGCCGTGGGTTCGACGTCCGGCGACGACCGGCCGCAGCCGGAGAAGAGTGCGCGGACGACCAGGGCCACGGCGAGACCGGCGAAGGCGCCCGGCGCCGCGAAGGCCGGCAACGGGGCCAACCCCGCGAAGGCGCCCAACCCCGCGAAGGCCGGCAACGGGGCCAAGGCGGGCGACGGCGCGAACGGAGCCGGGAGCGAGGGCACGCGCCGCCGCTCCGGCGGGTCGGCGGGGCGCGCCGCGGCCCGATCCGCCGGGACCGCGAGCCGCCCGGTTCGGCCGCATCCGGTGGGGACGCCGCTGCTCGACGTCGACGCGATGCTCGACACCGAGCGCATCATCGTCTGCTGTGGTTCGGGTGGAGTCGGCAAGACCACCACGGCCGCGGCGCTGGCGCTGCGCGCCGCCGAACGCGGACGCGACGTGGTGGTCCTGACCATCGACCCCGCCCGCCGGCTCGCCCAGTCGCTGGGGCTGACCGCGCTCGACAACACCCCGCGCGAGGTGGCCGGGGTCGATGGCGCCGCCGGCGGTCGCCTCGACGCGATGATGCTCGACATGAAGCGGACGTTCGACGAGATCGTCCTGGCGCACAGCACGCCCGAGCGGGCGGAGGCGCTGCTGGCGAACCCGTTCTACCAGTCGCTGTCGTCGTCGTTCTCCGGGACGCAGGAGTACATGGCGATGGAGAAGCTCGGCCAGCTCGACGCGAGCGGCGAATGGGACCTCATCGTCGTCGACACCCCGCCGACCCGGTCGGCCCTGGACTTCCTCGACGCGCCGACGCGGCTGGGCACCTTCCTCGACGGGCGGCTGCTGCGCCTGTTGCTCGCGCCGGCCAAGGCCGGCGGCCGGGCGTACGCGAAGGTGCTCGGCGCCGGTCTCGGCATGTTCACCAAAGTGATCACCAAGGTGCTCGGCGCCCAGCTGCTCATGGACGTCAGCCAGTTCGTCGCCGCGCTGGAGACGATGTTCGGGGGCTTCCGGGCCCGGGCGGAGGAGACCTACCGCCTGCTCGGCGATCCCGGCACCTCGTTCGTCGTCGTCGCCGCGCCCGAGGCGGCGGCGCTGCGCGAGGCGTCGTACTTCGTCGACCGCCTCGACGCGGAGGGGATGCCGCTGGCCGGGCTGGTGGTCAACCGGATGCATCACAGCGACGCGAAGGCGCTCACCGTCGAACGCAGCCTGGCGGCCGCCGAGAACCTCGACGAGCACGGGGAGCATCCACTCGCGGCGGCGGTGCTGCGCATCCATGCCGAGCGGGCCCGGCTGGCCAGCCGGGAGGCTCGGCTGCGGGAGCGGTTCACCAGCGCCCATCCCGACACCCCGCTGGTGGAGGTGGAGGCGCTGTCCGAGGATGTGCACGACCTGGCGGGTCTGCGTGAGATCGGTGACGCGCTGGCTCGGGTCGAGCGACTGGAGCAGGCCGGCTGACGCGGGGCCGGTGGACGCGGGGTCGGTGGACCGCGGGGCCGGCGGCAGGGACTGCGTTCCGAACCGGGACGACGCTGTCCTCGGGCGGAATCGGGTGCGGGTCACGGGCCGGCGGGCTCGTGCCGGTCATGCGGTGGTCGGGCGGGTGTGCTGCCGCGCGATGTCGGGCCGGACGGTGGGCCGGGCCGGATCGGTGGGCGGGGCGTCCCCGTCCGGGTTATCCGGCGGACGCTGATCGATGATCAGCCTGGGCGTCGGCGAGCAGCTTGCGCCAGGACGTGACGTCCGGGCGGCGACGCAGCAGCGCACGGCGCTCCCGCTCGGTCATGCCGCCCCAGACGCCGAACTCGACATGGTTGTCGAGGGCGTCGGCGAGGCACTCGGTGCGGACGGCGCAGCCGAAGCACCGGGTCTTCACCCGGTTCTGGGCGGCGCCCTGGACGAACAGCTCATCCGGGTCGAGGTCGCGACAGGCGGCGTGTGCCGTCCAGTCGCCGTCGACGGTGGAACCCACGAGGTGGGTCGGGTTGGCGCGCAGGGTCGTGCTGACGGCGGGGGCCAGGCTTCTGGTCATGCCACCTGCCTTTCTTCTCGAGTCCGGGTCAGGGGGCCCGTGCGGGTGGTGACGTGGCGTTGACCCGAAACCGTACGGAGTGGCGTGGCCACGGCACAGACCCCACACGGGTGGTTGTCCAAATGACTAGTCCGGGCCATTGATCCGGATCGCCTCAGTAGTGCGGTCTGTGACAACCGTATGTCGCTTGCGTGACATTCCAGTATCGCCACGGAGGTCGAGTAGTTCTTCCATGGTCCCGTCGTCCGGCTGACATGGGAACTCCCGCCGCAGGCCCCCTCTGATCCGGTAGCCCGTTGGTGGGCATGGCGGGACCGCCTCGGGCGTGGTGATGTGGAGGTCGTCACGCTCGTCCGGGGCTCGCCGTCGGCGGTCGGCCACGCCACCCGCCGTCGGAATTGCGGTGTCCCAGGTCACGGCGTTTTCGACGCGCTTGGGTGGCCACCCGGCCGTCGTTCTACCGGCCTGCCACACCAAGGCGGAGAGGGTTGATCAGATGTTGGCCCGTATGCTCCGACTGGTGTCCCAGCCTGGCTGGACGGAGGTCCGCCGATGACCACGCCCTCTGGGTACCCGGTGCCCCCTGGGCAGCCACCCCCCGGGCGCCGCCCGGCGCCGGCCGGCCCGGCATCCACCGCTGCCGTGCGGGACCGCGAGGTCGGTGACCTCTACCGGCCGGGCTTCGCCGGGCGCGGCCAGGGCGGTTCGGGTGGCCTTGGCCGCTCCGGTCGGCAGAGCGGTTCGGGCGGCCAGGGCGGTTCGGGCGGCCAGGGCGGTTCCGGCGAGCAGAGCAGTGCCGGCGGGCAGAGCGGAGCCGGAGGCCGCCGGGCCTGGCGGACGGCTCGCGGGCTGGCCCTCGCGGGCGTGCTCAGCGTGGTGGCCGGCGTGCTGGTCGGCATGCTCGCGCTGCCGGTGGTCGGCGCGGCGGGGCTGACCGTCAAGGACAGCGCCGACGACTTCATGAACCTGCCGGCGAATCTCACGGTTCCCCCGCCCGCGCAGGCGTCGCGGATCCTCGACGCGCGCGGCAACCAGATCGCCACCCTCTCCGGCGAGCAGAACCGCGAGGTCGTCCCGCTGAGCCGGGTTCCGCAGGTGATGCGCCAGGCCGTCGTCGACATCGAGGACTCGCGTTTCTACGAACACGACGGACTGGACTACAAAGGCCTTCTCCGCGCCTATCTGACCAACCGGGAGAACGGCGAGGTGACCCAGGGCGGGTCCACGCTGACCCAGCAGTACGTCAAGAACGTTCTGCTGATGTCGGCCAACACGCCGGAGGAGAAGAAGGCCGCGACCGAGCAGACCGTGCGGCGCAAGCTGCGGGAGGCGCGGTACGCGCTCTACCTCGAGGCTCACCTGAGCAAGGACGAGATCCTCGAGCGCTATCTGAACATCGCCTACTTCGGCGACGGCGCCTACGGCATCGAGGTCGCGTCGAACCACTACTTCAACGTCGACGTGGACCGGCTCACCCTGCCGCAGGCGGCGACCCTGGCCGGGCTGGTGAAGAACCCGACCGCCTTCAATCCGGTGCTGCACCCCCAGGCGGCCACGGAACGGCGCAACGTGGTCCTCGACCGGATGCTGCAGCTGCATCACCTCAGCCAGACCGACTTCCGCCAGGCGCACGACAGCAAGCTGGTGCTCGACCGTCCCGCGCGGTCGGCCGACGCGTGCGCCGACTCGGGTGCCCCGTTCTTCTGCGCGCTGGTCCGCCAGCAGCTGCTCAACGACAGAACCTTCGCCCCCACGGAGGCGGACGCCCGCAGGCTCCTGTTCGAGGGCGGCCTGACGATCAGAACGACGCTGGACCCGGTCGCGCAGCAGGCCGCGCAGTCGGCCGCCACGGAGGTCATCCCGATCGGCAACCGGGTGGCGGCGAGCGTCGCGATGATGCAGCCGGGCACGGGCCAGGTGCTCGCCGTCGCGATCAACCGGGAGTACGGGGCGACGGCCGACGGTCTGCCCTCGAGTCAGTCGACGGACTTCGTGCACACGAAGGAGGTCTACCCGGTCGACGAGGACTCCTTCTCGCCGGGATCGACCTACAAGGTGTTCACGCTGATCTCCGCCCTGGAATCCGGCCTGCCGCTGTCCACGACGCTGCACGCCCCCCTGTGCTACCACTCCAACGTCTTCCCGAACCCGGATCCGCAACGCAAGAACTGCTACGGCAACGCCGATCCGAGCGAGGACGGCTTCTATTCCCTGACGACCGCGACCTGGGGTTCGGTCAACACCTACTACATCCAGCTTGCCGAGAAGCTGGGCGTGTTGAAGACGGCCGAGGTCGCCCGCCGGATGGGAGTCACCTCCTGCCGGATCCGCCCGGCCAGGAACGACGATCCGGAATGCAAGGGAATCGACGGGGTCAGCCGCGTCGACGGCTCGTCGATCCTCGGCTCCAACGAAATCAGCACGATGGACCTGGCCACCGCCTATTCGACGCTGGCGGCGCGGGGGCGCCGGTGCGACCCGCGCACCGTCCTCGCGATCACGCAGCGGGTGGGCGGCGCCGACCGGCCGCTGCCGTTCAACGCCGGCGCGCCCTGCCAGCAGGTGCTCGACCCGAAGATCGCCGACACGGTCAGTGCCGTGCTGCAGGGCGTCATCAACCACGGGACAGCCAGCGGGAACGGGCAGATCGGCCGGCCGGCCGCGGGCAAGACGGGTACCGCCGAGGGCTTCAGCACCGCCTCGTTCGCGGGCTACATCCCGCAGCTGGCCGCGGCGGTCACCCTCGCCGACCCGCGCGGCCCGACCTCGCATCCGCTGACCAACGTGCTCGGCCGCAACGTCTTCGGCGGTGGGTACCCGGCGCAGGTGTGGTCCCGGACGATGATCCGGACGATCAACGGCCTGGGCCTGCCGGTCGAGCCGCTGCCGGCGCCGGACGACACCCAGCCGCAGGTGCCGGCGAAGGTTCTGCCGAACGTGGTCGGGCAGCCGCAGCAGGTGGCCGAGCAGATCCTCGTCCAGCTCGGGTTCCACGTCACGTCGCAGCCGGTGCCCGCACCGGTCGCCCCCGGGATCGTGGTGTACATGTCGCCGGCGCCCGGCGGCCCGGTCTCGATCAACACGGAGATCAGGTTGTCGGTCTCCGGCGGGCTGACCGGTGTACCGGTGCTGCCCGGGGGTTCGCCCCCGGCGGGGCTGGGCCAACCCACCCCGCAGGGCGGCCTGCCCGGCGTCTTCGGGGCGAATCCGCGCGAGCAACTGAGCTCGCCGGCCAGCCCCGGGGCCAACCCGGCGGTCTGGCCCGGCCGGCCGCGCCGCAACCGCAGATAGCGCCCGGCAGCGCTGACGCGCTAGGCGCTGAGGCGCCGAGGTGATGCGGTGATGGGTGAGGCGGTGAGGGCGGCACCGGCGGTGCGAGGGGCGGCGGTCAGCCGCCGGTGAGCCTCGCCTTCACCAGGGCGGCCACCCGGCCGCCCTCGGCCCGGCCGGCCACGGCGGCCTGCACCGACTTCATCGCCGGGCCGATCGCCTTCGGCCCGGACAGATCCAGCTCGGCGAGCACGCGGTCGATGATGGCGGCCAGCTCGTCGTCGCCGAGCTGGCGAGGCAGGTACTCGCCCAGCACCTCGCCCTCGGCGCGTTCCCGGTCGGCCTGTTCGGCGCGACCGGCCGCGGCGTAGGCGTCGGCCGCCTCACGGCGCTTCTTCACCTCGCGGGTCAGGACCTTCGAGACCTCCGCGTCGTCGAGGACGCGGGCGGTGGCACCGGCGACCTCCGCGTCCTTCACGGCGGCCAGCGCCAGCCGGAGGGTGGACGTGCGCAGCTCGTCGCGGGCCTTCATCGCGGTGGTCAGGTCCGCGCGCAGCCGCTGGTGCAGCGTGCTCCGTTCCGTGGGGGTGCTCATAGTCAACGAAGCCTATGGTCCGTGGGGGACCTGGTCACGCCTGCCCACGGCGGTGCCACGGCCGGGGTGGCGCCCGGCCGCGGCGAACCTGGGATGAGACTGTGCCGAGACCGTGTTGCACGGCCCGAGGCATGCCGCCGCCACGGGAGTGGTCCCTCCGGCGCGGTGGGACCGTCGGGCCGAACACGCGGCACGGGGGACGGCGCCAGAGGCACGGGCGGTCCGAGGCAGGAGCGGTCCTGGGCGCAGGCGGTCCGGGACGCAGGCGGTCCGGGGCACACGAGAGGTCGGGGCACGAGGAGGTCGTGGTGGCGAGCGTGGGGGCGTCGAGGCGCCGGGTGGCGCGCGGGGTCGCGGGTCTCTCGGCGTCGGTCGCGGTGGCCGGGGCCGGCGCGTGCGCCTACGGCGCGCTGTACGAGCGCAACGCCTACACACTGCGTCGGCTGTCGGTCCCCGCGCTTGCGGCCGGCTCGCGTCCGCTGCGCGTGCTGCACCTGTCCGACCTGCACGTCACGGCGCGCCAGCGGGACAAGCTCGCCTGGCTGGCGGATCTGGCCCGGCTGGTGCCGGACCTGGTCGCCCTCACCGGTGACGTGCTCCGTGCCGAGGAGGCCCGCGGCCCGCTGCTGACCGCGCTGGCGCCGCTGTACTCGTTCCCGGGCGTGTTCGTCCCCGGGAACAACGACTACTTCGTCCCCACGCTGACCAGCCCGCGCCGGTACCTGAGCCGGTCCGAGGCGGCCGAGCCGACCGGTGCCCCGCTGGACTGGGCTGGCTTCGCCAGGGACCTGGTCGCGGCGAGCGGCTGGACGGAGCTGACCAACACCCGGGCCGTACTCGCGGCCGGCGGCAGCCGGATCGACGTGCGCGGGGTCGACGACGCCCGGCTGCGCCGCGACCGGCCCGACCTCGTGGCCGGGGCCGCGCAGCCCGGCACGCAGCTCGCGCTCGGCCTGTCGCACACGCCGGAGCCGCGCGTTCTCGACGCCTTCACCGCCGACGGCGTCGGCCTGATCCTGTCGGGCCACACCCACGGCGGCCAGATCCGGCTGCCGGGGGTCGGGGCACTGGTGAGCAACTGCGGGCTCGACCGGTCCCGGGTCCGCGGGCTGTCCCGCCACGCGACCGCCGCGGGAGCGTCCTGGCTGCACGTGTCCCCGGGACTGGGGACCTCGCCCTTCGCGCCGGTGCGCCTCGGCTGCCGTCCCGAGGCGACCCTGCTCTGCCTGACCGCGGCTTCGTCCGCCTGACCGCGGTTTCGTCATCCTGATCACGGTCCCGTCCGCCTGCCACGGTCCCGGCTGACGTCCGGCCGAACCCGTGGCCACCCCCCGCCCTGAACCACTGCTCCGTCGGGTATGCTTCATCTCGGTCGCGGGGTGTGGCGCAGCTTGGTAGCGCGCTTCGTTCGGGACGAAGAGGTCGTGGGTTCGAATCCCGCCACCCCGACCATGCAAAGGCCCTGGTCTCAGGCTCCCTTGGGAGAGTCGGACCAGGGCTTTCGTCGTCTCCGGGTGCGCACCGAAGTGATCACACCCGGTCTGCTCCACCATGGGCCCGCAGGCAGGGCGGGTAGGGCGGGTAGCGTCGCGCTGTGAGTCCGATTCGTGAGGTGCTCGCCCGGGTCTACGTCGAGTCGCTGGACGACGTGCTACCCCTCTACCAGCGACTGGCTGGAGATGCGCCCACCCGCCGCTTCCGCTTCCGCGACGTCGAGCTGGCGTGGGTCGGCCCCTTTCTCCTGGTGGCGGGTACGCCCGCCGCGCTGGCACCGTTACGCAACCGGGCCGCGACCGTGCTCGTCGATGACCTCGACGTCGTCGCCGCGACGATCATTTCGGCAGGCGGTGCGCTGCTCGAGGGGCCCGGCGAGGCACCCAACGGGTCCCGGCTGATCGCCGAGCACCCCGACGGGACGGTGTTCGAGTATCTGCACATCGTGACGTAGGGACATGTGTTCGAGTCCCGCCGTCCGGATGCTCCCCGTCCGGCCGTCCGGCCGTCCGGTCGGGCAGGCGGGCTGTGGCCGGGCCACACCTCGTCGGCACCTGACGCGTTGCGGCCGGCGTGGGTTGTTTTCGTGGCCGGCCGGTCATGGTGCGGTCCCGAGAGCCGGGTGCTCTACCGTGTACCCAGTACTTCCCGGGTCATGATCGATCATTGGCCCGGCTACGTTAGGATCGCACGATGGAAAAGGGGAAGCGGGAGACTGTGGCCAAATACCGTCGAGTGGTCGTAAAACTAAGTGGCCGGGCGATCGCGGGTTCCGCCGAATTCGGCTTCGACTCCAATGCGCTCGAACATCTCGCCCGGGAAATCATCGCGGTGCGTCAGTCCGGGGTCGAGGTGGCGATCGTCGTCGGCGGTGGAAATCTCTTCCGCGGCAACCAGTCGGACCGGTGGGGGATCGATCGGGTCGAGGCCGACAACATCGGGATGCTCGGCACGGTCATCAACAGCCTGCTGCTGCGGGGCAAGCTGACCGCCCTCGGGGAGGACAACCTGCGGGTGATGACGGCGGTCCCGGTCCCGGCGGTGGCCGAGCCGTATATCCGGCTGCGAGCCGTGCACCTGCTGGAGAAGGGCGCCACGGTCATTCTCGCCTGCGGGAACGGCCAGCCCTTCCTCACCACCGACTACCCGGCGGTGCAGCGCGCGCTGGAGCTGGGCGCGGACGCGGTGCTCGCCGCCAAGGACGGCGTCGACGGCGTCTACGACAGCGACCCGAAGATCAATCCGGAGGCCCAGCGCTTCTCCCGCCTCAGCTACGACGAGGTGATCAGCAGGGGGCTGCGGGTCATGGATCAGTCGGCATTCATTCTCGCCCGTGACTTCGGTATCCCACTGCACATCTTCGACATCGAGCAGCAGGGTGCGATGACGGCGATCTGTCGCGGCGAGCACCGGGGGACCGTCATCGACACCACGGGCGGGAAGGCGGGTTCCGCGGCGCTGGCGAGTTCCGCCGAAACGGTGGTGTGAGCCGCGCGGTGCCGCCGGCCGTCGACGTTTCCGTCACCTGCCGTCGGTCGACCCAGGGGTTACCTGTCCGCCGCCGTGCGTTGACGGTGGGCCGTGCGATTGTCGTCTTCGCCATGAAGTCTGTCGTCTTGCCGGTGAAGGCGACGGCCTGAATTCTGGCGGTGATTCGCTTTTGTCGGAATTGCTCGGCCTCGCCTGGCCGGGCCGGTACCGACAGCGGGCCGGTACCGGCGCCGGGCTCGGCGGCGGTGGATCACTGGCGGCGGATCACCAGCCGGGGATCACCAGGAGTGGCTCAGAAGCAGGAGTAGGTGGTGCTCGGCGAGGTGTCCGTGGTCGACATGCCGTCCGCGGTGCCGGTGGTCACGGTCTTGAACTGCGCCTGGCCGTTGAAGCTGCAGGGCACCGAGGTGCCCTCGCCGATGCCGCTGCCGCCCCAGTACGACTTCTTGACCGGGTCCCCGACGGACATCCACTGACCGTTCGCGTACTTGCGCAGCTGGTTGCTGATCTGCATGTTGCCCGAGTAGCGGGGGTCGCAGGTGATGCCGCCGTTCGCGAAGATCGTCGAGCCGCCGGTGGGCGGCCAGGCGGTCACGGTGCAGCCGGTCGAGGAAATCGGGGTGGACGCGTCGGCGGGGATGGCGCCGAACAGGCCGGCCGCCACGGCGCCGGTCGCGCCGATGGCCGCGGTACGCAGTGCTGCGCGGGTGCTGGGCACGGGTTTCCTCCAGGTGGGGGATGGGCGGTGCGGGATGGTGATGGGCGGTGGGACCGGGGGTGGACGGTGGGACAGCGGGTGGAGGGTGGGACAGGGTGGACGGGGGACCGGGGTCGGCGCAGCGGCGCGACGGCAGCGAGACGACCGCGGACGGCGCGGTTTCAGGCGCGTCGCGGTTCAGATCGGCGCCGCGCCGAAGGTGTAGACCGGCCGCGGTGGAGGCCCGAAGAAGGTGGTGATGGTCTCCAGACGCGGCCGCTCGGTGAAGGTGACGACGTCGAGGCCCGCCAGCACGAGCTGGCCGATGCTGTTACGCAGTCCCCACTCCCAGCGGGCACGACGGTGGTGCACGTCGACCCCGCTGGTGCGCACCGGACGATGCCCCGGGTAGGGCGCGAGGAACTCGCCGATGAGATCGGCGAACTCGAGGATGCCGGCCGCCTCGCCGAGCGGGTTGGCGTAGGTCACCGCGGGGACGCAGCAGTCGGCGAGCAGCTCGTCGCGCCGGGACACCGCCGGCTGCGCCCAGGCGGCGTAGAGGCGGTCGGCCAGCGCGGCGAGCCGTTCGGCCGTGGCGGCGTCGCTGCCCGCGCCGACGCTGTGCGCGTCGTGCCGCGCGGCGGGCTGGGTGCTCATGGGGCGAACCTCCGCCGGGCCTCGGCTCGTTGCAGCTTTCCGGACGGGGTCTTCGGCACCGAGCCCGGCTCGAGCACCAGCACCACGTGGGGGCTCACCCCGAGCGCGGCGCGGACCTCCTCGGTGACGGCGCTGCGCAGCGCGGCAGGATCGGCCCCACGGGTCTCGACGGCCACGGCGAGCCCCTCCCCGCCGAGCTGGCCGGGACGTGGGTAGCCGAACGCGACGGTGTTGCCCGCGCGGGCGCCCTCGGCGCGCGCCGCGGCCCGCTCCACCTCCTCGGGGTAGATGTTGCGGCCGCCGAGGATGATGACATCCTTCCGGCGACCGCAGACCACCAGTTCGCCGCCGGTGAGGTAGCCGAGGTCGCCGGTTGCCAGCCACCCGTCGCGGGCGCGCAGGGCCGCTGCCGAGTCGGGATCGTCATGGTAGGCGGCCACCGAGGTGCCGCGGACCTGGACCTCGCCGACCTTCCGCTCGGGCAGGACCCGGCCCGAGTCCGGGTCGACCACGCGGACCGACAGGCCCGGGATCGGCTCCCCGAGCAGCGCCAGCCGCCTCGTGCGCACCGCCGGATCGGGGGGCACGAAGCGGGTCGTGCCCGCGGCCAGGGCATCCGCGTCCACCGTGTCGTAGCGCGGCCCGCGGCCCACGGCGGAGAACGTGACCGCGACCGTGGCCTCCGCGAGCCCGTAGGCGGGCATGAAGGAGGCCGGGTGGAAGCCGTGACCGCCGGCGGCGTCGAGGAAGTCGTCGACGACCGCGGGATCGATCGGCTCCCCACCGCACAGCGCGTAGGCCAGGCAGGACAGGTCCAGCCGGGGGCCGGCGCGCAGCAGCCGGGCCGCGACGGCGTAGGCGGAGCCGGGGCCGACCGTGTTGGTCGCGCGGTGGTGGGAGACGAGCTGCATCCAGCTTGCCGGCCTGGCCAGGTAGTCGGCGGGTGAGGACAGCAGCGCGTCGCAGCGGCCGCACGCCATCGGCAGAATGAACCCGCCGATGAGGCCCATGTCGTGGGACAGCGGCAGCCAGGACAGCATCCGGCCGTGCACCGCCTCGTGGCTGGTCGCCACCCGGATGCCCTCGACGTTCGCCGCGAGGTTGCCGTGGCTGATTCGGGCGATCTTCGGTGCGCCGGTGGTGCCGCTGGTCAACTGCAGGATCGCGGGGGCGTCCGCGGTCAGCAGGGGCGGGCGCCACGGCGCCGCCGGCGGGTCGCCGACCGCCTCGGCCAGCGGGATGACCCGCCCGGCTCCGCCGGACAGCGCCGGCACCGCGTCCTCCCACGGCGCGCCGACCAGCACGAGCGGCTCGCCGAGGGCGTCGAACCGGTCGCGGGTGTCGGCGAGGTAGCGGGCCAGGTCGACGGTGCGGGCGGGGGTGGGGGCCATGGTGAGGCTGCCGCCGGCGAGCCAGGTAGCCATGGCCGCGGTGATCGTCTGCCGCGACGTGTCGGCGAGGATGGCCACTGGACGGCCGGGCCCCACCCCGTGCGACTGCAGGCCCGCGGCGACGCGCCGGGCATCCCCGTACAGCTCCGCCCAGCCGACCCGCCGTCCGCCGTCGGGCGCGAGGAAGGTCACCGTGTTCGGACCGGTGCTGGCCCGCCTCATGCGATCCAGCAGATAAACCATTGTCGAGGCCCTCTCCCGGCGGACGATCCCGTTATCGGGCGTCGCCGTCCGTGCGGTCACGGTAGACGGCGAGAATGAGACGGTCCCAGTAGCGACCGCGATAGAAGTCGTGCCTGCGCAGCCGTCCCTCGAGTTCGAGCGCGCCGCCGGCCGACTTTTCCCGATCGGCCCCCGCGAACTGCGGGTAGTTGAACTCGGGCACCTCGAAGTACAGTTTCCGGAACGGCCAGATGTCGAAGACGTAACGCACGAACAGGTCCAGCGCCTCGACGGCCAGACCCGACCCCGTGTAGTCGGCCGAGATCGCTGCGCCCACGTAGGCGTATCCCAGGGCGAACTCCGGGTTGTAGCAGATCGCGTGGCCGACCGGCCGGCCCGTCTCGATCGACTCGATCACGAACTGGGTCAGGACGCCCTGCCACAGCTCCTGCTCGAACTGCGGGTACGACGGCACCGAGCCGCGGTAGCGCCAGCGGAAGCCGATGTCCGGGGTGACCGCGAGCTCGTACAGGAACGGTGTCGACGCCGGCAGCACCGGCATCAGCCGCAGGAACCGCCCGGCGAACCGCGGCGGCGGCAGGGCGGGCGGGCCGGCGGTCGCGGTCGTGCCGGCGGCGACAGCGGCGGCGGCCGTCGCCGGGGCAGATCCGGCGGTGACGGTGATGGCGGTGGTGGCGGTGGTGGCGGTGGTGGCGGCCATCGGCTGCCCGGCGCGGCCCGCGGACCCGTCGAGCGGCCGTGCGCCGGCGCCGACCCCGGCCGGTACGCCGCTGCCCACCGACGCGGCGGGGAGCGGTTGGGCCTGCGCAGCGGGCGGCCCGGCCCGATAACGCTGGTAGAGCTCCCCGACGGTCTCGATTTCCAGCCAGTTCGCCTCGGAGAGGTCGACGCCGAGTTCGATCACGTACAGGCAGAGTTCCAGAAGCCGGAAGGAATCCAGCCCGAGGTCCTCGTGGAGCCGGCTGCCGCCGGCGATCGCCGAATCGGCGAGCCCCAATTTCCGGGCGATAAGCTGCTCGAATTCGTCTTGTCGGAGCATGCTACCTGTTCTGCGTGCGCGAAAGACGGAATCAAGAATGGACGATTTCGGGCAGTTCGGACATTGGTGACGTTAGCAAACGAGCCGAAGGGCCGCAAAGCCGGATAACCCGTTTCGGCTAGCGCGCCTGCGTCACACGCGGTCGACCGCGCGCACCGGGCACGCGGTCGACCGCGTGCCCGGGCGTCGCGGTCCGGCGGTCAGTAGGAGCGGGCGATCAGGCAGATCAGATCGTCGGGGTCGCCGCCGGCGGGCGGGATCTCACCGTCGGGCGTCTGCAGGCAGCGGACGGTCAGGGCGTCCTCGGCGAGGCGCGCCTCGCCCTCCTCGCCCACGAGCCGCCACGGGATGCGGGCGAAGCCGGTCTGCGCCGCTGCGGCGGCGTCGGCGACCGTGGTGACGTCCGCCGTCCGGCTCTCGCGCAGTGCCAGGGCCTCGGCGTGCAGGCCGGCCTGCACCTCGTCGAGCAGCGCCGGAACCCGGGCAGCCGCCTCCGCCAGCGGCACCGCGGCCTTGACCGAGGTGTCCCGGCGGACCAGCGTCACGTTCCCGGCGGCGAGGTCACGCGGGCCGACCTCGACCCGCACCGGGATGCCCTTGATCTCGGCGTCGGTGACCCGGCGACCGAAGGACAGCCCCGAGCGGGCGTCGACCTGCACCCGCAGCCCGGCGTCGGTGAGCGCCGCGGCGATCTCGCGGGCCTTGGCGACGACTGTCTCGTCGTCGCGCACCGGGAGCACCACGACCTGCGTCGGGGCGAGCCGGGGCGGGATGCGCAGGCCGTTGTCGTCGCCGTGTGCCATGATCAGGCCGCCGACCATCCGGGTCGAGCTGCCCCAGGACGTCGTCCAGGCCAGGTGCTTCGCCCCGTCCGCGCCGAGGAAGTCGATGTCGAAGGCCCGGGCGAAGTTCTGCCCCAGCTCGTGGCTGGTCGCCATCTGCAGGGCCTTGCCGTCGCCCATCATGCCCTCGCAGGTCATGGTGTTCGTGGCGCCGGCGAAGCGCTCCTTGCGGGTCTTCGTACCGATGAACACGGGGATGGCGAGCACGTCGGTGAGGAAGTCGCGGTAGACCTCCAGGGCGATCCGCCGGGCGTAGGCGGCGGCCTCGGCCTCGTCGACGTGCGCCGTGTGCCCCTCCTGCCAGAGGAACTCGCTGCTGCGCAGGAACAGGCGGGGACGCAGCTCCCAGCGGACCACGTTGGCCCACTGGTTGAGCAACAGCGGCAGGTCGCGGTAGCTCTGGGTCCACTTGGCCAGGTACTCGCCGATGATGGTCTCGCTGGTCGGCCGCACGACGACCGGCTCCTCGAGCTCCTTGCCGCCGCCGATGGTGACCACGGCGAGCTCGGGACTGAAGCCCTCGACGTGCTCGGCCTCCCGGCGCAGGTAGCTCTCCGGGATGAACAGCGGGAAGTAGGCGTTGACGGCGCCCGCCGCCTTGATCCTCGCGTCCACGTCGGCCTGCATGCGTTCCCAGATCGCGTAGCCGTACGGTCGGATGACCATGGTCCCGCGGACGGGGCCGTTGTCGGCCAGCTCGGCCTTCGCGAGCACGTCCTGGTACCAGCGCGGGAAGTCGGTCGCACGGGAGGTGAGTACAGCCACCTCGCCACGATATTGCCTGTGCCGGGCCGCGGGGCCATCGGGACGGGCGGGTGGGCGCGGCGCGGCCCCGAGGTGCCGCTCGGGGTGCCCGCGCCGACCCTCGGGCGGGCGGCCCCGATCGGGCCGGGTCAGCGGTGGCGCAGCCCTCGGCCGTGCTCCAGCGGGTCGGTGCCCGGCTCCGGCCGCCCGTCGCGGCCGACCTCCTGGAACACCAGGGAGACGTCGACGTCCCCGTGGTGGCTGACCAGGCAGGCCGTGGGCGGGAGGAGGATCATGGCCGTGGTCAGGTCGGCCGCGGTGGCTCCCGGCGCCAGGACCAGCTCGTGCCGTATCGCCAGGCCGTCGTGGACGGTGACCACCTCGGCGAGGGAGCCGGGCCGTCCGCCGGTGATCGGCCGGGGCTCCGGCAGGAGATCGTCGTTGTCGACGGTGTTCATCTTCTGGCCGTCCTCCTGTCTGTGTGTCTGTTCCGGTGCGCGTCACGTGCGGCCGGCGGGCCTGGCGGGCGTCGAGCTCTCTCCGGGACCGGGACAACTTCGTCACGTCGCCTTGATGTTTCTTATTGCTACCGTCGTGCGGAATCGTCCTCCGCGATCGGACTTTCAGGTTTCGACTGGATGCTGTCAGCTACGTCGATGTTGCTTACAAGCAAAGCACGGGAACGGGAGGAACGCCACCGGCGATCTCCGGGCAGAGTGGGACGTCCGGTGACTGCGGGCGCAAGTCCTGATCATCTGCGTAGCGCCGCGTGCGAGTTGGCCGGTTCGTCGGCTCCGTCCCGCTGCGTCGCCGGGCGCAGTGGGCCGGGCCGGGCATGACGCGCGCGAGTGAACATTCGGTATCAGCGGCGCAAGATTCCCGAGCGGCTCGATGTCGTCGCATGACGCCGATAGGCCGGCATCGGGGCCTCGGATCGGCCGGTGCGGCAGCGCCCCGTCGGCCGGGCCATCCTCCAGCTCGGGCCGCCGGCCGTCCCGGCGTCCACGCCGACTTGTCATCGACTTGTCCGCTGGTTGTCCCTTCGTTCGTGGGCGTAGAGGCGGTGGGTGGTGCCCGCGGTGCCCCCGCTGCGCCCCGTGGCGGCGCCCCCTCCGGCGTGGTTCGGCGCCGGCCGCCGCGGCCGCCGGTGACGGTGCTCTCAGAGTTCCGTACGCGTTGTTCCGGAGTGGTGGCAGCCGGCCCGGCCAACAAGCCATAAATCGTCCGACATGGATGTGTTCCGGTTGGTGACGGGTTGGCGTATGCGCTTGTTCATCTTTCGTTCACTCCGGATCGCTTCGATTCTCGCCGGCACCCCAGTCCGGGGGGCGGACGACATTGCGCGCCACGAACGGCGCGGGGACGAAGGGTTGCTTGTGATCCGAGGCAAGCGTCAGGCCGCCGTCGGGGCCGCGATGGTGGCACTACTCACCGTGGCGGCGTGCGGAACTGACGACAACAACGACTCCGGCGGCACGGGTACGGCGCCGTCCACTTCGGCGGCCGCGATCTCCTGTGCCAAGGGGTCGATAACGGGCTCCGGCTCGTCCGCGCAGAAGAACGCGATCGACGAGTGGGTCAAGGCGTACCAGAACGCCTGCTCCGGCGCGACGATCAACTACCAGTCGACGGGTTCCTCGACCGGTCGCCAGCAGTTCATCAGCAAGCAGGTGGCCTTCGCCGGCTCGGACTCCGCGCTGAAGGACCAGCAGAAGACCGACGCGGACGCGCGCTGCACCGGCGGTGCCGCGGTCGACCTGCCGATGGCCGTCGGCCCGGTGGCGCTGATGTACCACGTGTCCGGCGTCAACGGCCTGCAGCTGTCTGCCCAGACCCTGGCGAAGATCTTCGCTGGTAAGATCACCAAGTGGAACGACCCGGCCATCAAGGCCGAGAACAGCGCCGCTTCGCTGCCGGACGCCACCATCGCCTCGGTGCACCGCTCCGACGGCTCCGGCACGACGGACAACTTCACCAAGTTCCTCAAGGGCGCGGGCGGCGCCGACTGGACGTTCGACTCCGGCTCGGACTGGAAGGCCCCCGGCGGTCAGGGCGCCAAGGGCAGTGACGGCGTCACCTCGACCGTGAAGTCCACCGAGAACTCCATCGGCTACGCCGAGCTGTCCTATGCGGAGAACGCCGGGCTGTCGACCGTCAAGGTCAAGAACGCCGCCGGCGAGTACATCGAGCCGAGCACGGACGGTGCCTCCCTGGGCCTGAGCACCGCCAAGGTCGCCGACGGCGACGACCTGAAGCTGACCTTCGACTACACCACCGCGACGAAGGGCGCCTACCCGGTCTACCTGGTCACCTACGAGATCGCCTGCACCAAGGGTCTCTCGGCCGACCAGGCCGCGCTGGTCAAGTCCTTCCTGACCTACACCGCCTCGGACGCCGCTCAGTCCTCGATCGGCGACCTCGGCTACGCGCCGCTGCCGGACGCGGTCGCGACGAAGGTCCGCGCGGTCGTGGCCAAGCTGGCCTGACCCGCAGCTGCCACCACGGCCGCCCCGAGCCGGGCCCGGACCATCTGACACACGGTCCGGACCCGGCCGGGGCGGCCAGCACGACCCGACCGGCCCGGCCGGTGCCCGCGGTGGGGAACGACCCACCGCGGATTCGTCGATGTACGGCGGCCGCGGCACTCACGTCCCGCCGCGCGTGTCGCGTCCGGGACCTTGATCGTCAAGCCCCGTTCGGGCACCAAGGAGAGGACGCATGACGACGGAGCCGGACAGCTCGGCGGACGCCGCCGAGCCGCGGGGGGCCGCCACGGCGACGGTCCCGCCGGAGGACCCACCGCCGGCCGGCGGGCCCGCGGTCGTATCCGCGGACAAGCCCCGGGTCGGAACGGCCGACCTGATCTTCAAGAACCTCACCCGCACGGCCGGCCTCGGCCTGCTGGCGCTGATCGCCGTGATCGCCGTCTTCCTGGTGCTGCGGGCCACCCACGCTCTCAACGCCAACACCGGGAACTTCCTCACCACCGAGGAGTGGTTCCCCAACGCCACCCCACCGAAGTTCGGGGTGGCCGCGACCCTGTACGGCACGGTCGTCTCGGCGGCGGTCGCGATGATCATCGCAGTGCCGGTCGCGGTCGGGATCGCGCTGTTCATCACCGTGTACGCGCCCCGGCAGCTCTCGTCCGTCCTCGGCTACATCGTCGACCTGCTCGCCGCCGTGCCGAGCGTCGTCTACGGCCTGTGGGGCCTGATCGTCCTCGCGCCGCACATGAAGGGCATCCAGCTCTGGCTGAACGACTACTTCGGCTGGATTCCGATCTTCGATGCCGAGTCGGTGGGGCGTTCGCTCTTCGTGGCCTCGGTCGTCCTGGCGATCATGATCCTGCCGATCGTCGCGGCCCTGTCCCGTGAGGTCTTCCTCCAGGTGCCGATCGCGCACCGCGAGGCGGCCCTGGCCCTCGGCGCGACCCGATGGGAGATGATCAGGGTCGCGGTGCTGCCCTACGGCAAGCCCGGGGTGATCAGCGCCTCGATGCTCGGCCTCGGCCGGGCGATGGGCGAGACGATCGCGGTCGCGCTGGTCCTGCCCGCCTCGTTCAACATCTCCGCGCACCTGCTCTCGCCCGCCGGCAACACGATCGCCGCGAACGTGGCGAACGGCTGGGGCGAGGCCAACGACATCGGTCGCGGCGCGCTGATCGCCTCCGGCCTGGTGCTGTTCATCGTCACCATGATCGTGAACATCATCGCGCGGGCCATCGTCGCGCGCCGCCGCGAGTTCTCCGGGAGCGCCGCATGACCGCCGCGACCGTGTCCGGACCCGCCGTCGACGGCGGCGCGGACCACCTGGGCCTGCGCGGGCAGATCCTGCCGCGCTGGGTGCCACTCGCCGTCGCCGCCGGCGCAGTGGTCGTGTCCCTGCTGATCTACCTGCTCACGCCGGTCGACAGCGAGATCCAGATCGTGTTGATGTCCGCGCTGTTCTTCGTGATCGCGATGACCGCCGTCTCGACCGCCGTCGAGGGCGGGCGGCGGGCGCGGGACCGGTTCGCGACGACGCTCGTCTACGGTGCCTTCCTGCTCGCCGTGATTCCGCTGGTCGCCGTGCTGGCCAGCGTGATCAGCAAGGGGGCTGGCCGGCTCGACGGCGCCTTCTTCACCCACTCGATGAACGGCATCGGCGCCCGGGACGTGGGCGGCGGCATCTACCACGCCATCATCGGCACGGTGGAGCAGGTCCTGCTGGCCAGCGTGCTGGCGGTGCCGTTCGGCCTGCTGGTGGCGATCTACCTGGTGGAGTACGGCCGCGGTCGGGTCAGCCGGGTGATCAGCTTCTTCGTCGACGTGCTCACCGGCCTGCCGTCGATCATCGCGGGTCTGTTCATCCTGGCCTTCTGGGTGCTCGCCCTCGACCAGGGCTTCTCCGGGTTCGCGGGTGCGCTCGCGCTCGCCGTGCTGATGATCCCGACGGTCGTGCGCTCCGCCGAGGAGATGCTCAAGCTGGTTCCCAACGAGCTGCGCGAGGCCGGGTACGCGCTCGGCGTGCCCCAGTGGCGGACCATCCTGCGGGTGGTCGTGCCCACCGCGCTGCCCGGGATCGTGACCGGCGTCATGCTCGCGGTGGCGCGGGTGGCGGGCGAGACCGCCCCGGTGCTGCTTACCGTCTTCGGGACGAACCTCATCAACTCCAACCCGTTCTCGGGTGAGCAGTCGTCCCTGCCGCTGTACATCTACTCCCAGGCCGGTCAGCCGCAGCAGTTCGCGGTCGACCGGGCGTGGGCGGCCGCCCTGGTGCTGATCATCATCATCATGGTGCTGAACCTCATCGCCCGGCTGTTCGCCGGACGCAACCGGTTGAGATGACCGTTCCCGCACCACCCGCGTTCGTCCCCGTCCCAGCATCGAACAGCGTCCAGACAGATCGTGAGTCGAGGTTGCCATGGCCACCCGCATCGACGTAACCGGGCTGACGGCGTACTACGGCAAGTTCAAGGCCGTAGCCGACGTGAACCTGACCATCGAGCCTAAGAACGTCACCGCATTCATCGGGCCGTCCGGGTGCGGAAAGTCGACGGTGCTGCGCACCCTCAACCGGATGCACGAGGTGCTTCCCGGCGCTCGCGTCGAGGGCAAGGTGCTGCTCGACGGCGAGGACCTCTACGGGGCCGGCACGGACCCGGTGAACGTCCGCCGCACCGTGGGGATGGTCTTCCAGCGGCCGAACCCGTTCCCCACGATGTCCATCTACGAGAACGTGATCGCCGGGCTGAAGCTCAACGGCGTGCGCAAGAAGGCGCTGCTCGACGAGCGGGTCGAGGAGTCGCTGCGCGGGGCGAACCTGTGGGAGGAGGTCAAGGACCGGCTCGGCCGGCCCGGCGCCGGCCTGTCCGGCGGCCAGCAGCAGCGGCTGTGCATCGCGCGGGCGATCGCCGTCGAACCCCAGGTGCTGCTCATGGACGAGCCCTGCTCCGCGCTCGACCCGATCTCCACCCTGGCCATCGAGGACCTGATCACGAAGCTGAAGTCGAGCTTCACGATCGTCATCGTCACCCACAACATGCAGCAGGCGTCGCGGGTGAGTGACGCCACCGCGTTCTTCTCCCTGGAGAAGACCGGAGACCCCGGCCGCCTCGTCGAGTTCGACAAGACCTCGAAGATTTTCAGCAACCCGACGGAGAAGCGGACCGAGGACTACGTCTCCGGACGGTTCGGCTGACGCCGGCGGAGGCCAACGGACAGGACGCGCGGATGCTCCCGGTACGGCGTGGGTCCGCGGGGCCGGGGGGTGCGGACGGGGGCCCGGCGGTCGAACGGCACGGGGCGGCGGTGCAGGTCAGGTCGGCCGGCCGGCCCTCGCTGCTGATCGCGGACTCCGAGGTCGACGACGGCATGCTGGACGCCATCGTCGGCGGCGGGGTCGAGGTGAGCGTGGTGGCCGACGGCGCGCAGGCCCTACTGGAGATCGGCCTCCAGCAGCCCGCGGCCCTGCTCATCAGCGCCCGGCTGCCGGTCGTCGACGGGGTCACCGTCGTGCGGACGGTCCGCAGCGTGCCCGGGCACGACGACGTGCCGATCCTGCTCGCGGTCGGTCCCGACGACCGGCCGGCCGCGGCGGCCGGCCTGGACGCGGGCGCGAGCGCCTGCGTGGGCAAGCCGTACCGGGTGCCCGAGGTGCTGGCGATGGTCGGCGTGATCGGGACGGGGCGCCCCGGCCCGCAGCATCCCCGGTCGGCGGGGGACGACGTCCTGCGCGGCGGCCCGGTGCTGTTGGACCGGGCGGCCCACGAGGTCCGCCTCGACGGCGCGGTCGTGTCGGTCCCGCCCCGGGAGTTCCGGCTGCTCGCGCTGCTGCTGGAGCAGGCCGGCCGAGTCGTTCCGCGGGAGACCCTGCTGCGGGAGGTCTGGGGCTCGGCGCACACCGAGACCAACACCCTCGCCGTGCACGTGCGCCGGCTGCGCCGCCGCCTCGGCGAGGGGGCCGGCGAACCGACGATCATCGAAAGCATCCGGGGGGTCGGCTACCGGTTCCGCGCCGCGCCCGACCCCACCGCCGGACCAAAGCTCACCTTCTGACCGCGGCTCACCTTCTGACCGCGGCTCACCTTCTGACCGCGGCTCACCTTCTGGCCGCGGCTCACCTGGTCGGGTCGGCCTCGCGCCTGCCGGGTCAGCTCGGCAGGGCGTAGACGCCGGGGGCGACGCGGACGACCAGGCCGTCGTCGATCAGCCCGGCCAGCGCCCGGTCCCGCTGGACCGGGTCGTCCCAGACCTGGTCGAGGAGATCCTGGTCGACCGCCTGCTCGGCGTCGCGCAGGACGGCCAGCAGCCGCCCGCGGACCTGGCGGTCCGTGCCGGCGTAGCCCTGCGGCCGGCGGGCCGGACCGGTCGCGGCCGGGCTGCCCGCCTCCACCCAGGCGCAGCGATGCAGCAGCGGGCAGGCGGCGCAGCGGGGGGTGCGGGCCACGCAGACCAGTGCCCCGAGCTCCATCAGCGCGGCGCTGGTCATGGCCGCGGTCTCGGGCTCGGCCGGCAGCAGCTCGGCGACGGCGGCCAGGTCGCGGCGGCCGACGGTGGCCGGATGGTCCGCCCGGCCCTCCACGGCGCGGGCGAACAGACGGCGCACGTTCACGTCGACGACCGGGTGGCGCTGGCGGAAGGCGAACGCGGCGACCGCCCGGGCTGTGTAGGTCCCGATCCCGGGCAGGGCCAGCAGCGCGTCGAGGTCCGCCGGGATCTCGCCACCGTGCCGTTCGACGACGGCCGTCGCGGCCTGGTGCAGCCGCAACGCTCGGCGGGGGTAGCCCAGCCGGCCCCACGCCCGCACGGCCTCGCCGGCGGGCTGCGCGGCCAACGCGGCCGGGGTCGGCCACCGGTCCAGCCAGGCCTGCCAGACCGGCAGCACGCGGGTGACCGGGGTCTGCTGCAGCATGACCTCGCTGACCAGGACCGCCCACGGCGTCGTGCCGGGACGCCGCCAGGGCAGATCCCGGGCCGCCGCGGCGAACCAGTCGAGCACCAGCCCGGCGAGCGTCTCGGACTCGGCCGACGCCGTGGCCGGGATCGACGCCGTGGCCGGGATCGACGCCGTGGCCGGGATCGACGTTGCGGCCAGGGCTGGGAGGGCGGGCGCGGTCCGCGGTGCGCTGGTCATCCCCGCCATCGTGCCAGGCCGGCGGGTGGTGGCCGTGGGACGGGGGTCGGCGGCACGGGGCCTGCCGGGACGGAGGTCAGACGTAACGTTCCAGGATGCTCGACTCGGCCAGCCGCGACAGGCCCTCGCGCACGGCGCGAGCCCTGGTCTCGCCGACGCCGTCGACCGCCTGCAGGTCGTCGACTCCGGCTGCGAGCAGTTTCTGCAGCGTGCCGAAGTGGTCGACGAGCCGGTCGACCACCATCCGCGGCAGCCTGGGCACCTTCGCCAGCATGCGGTAGCCGCGCGGGCTGATCTGCCGATCCAGGATGTCCGCTCCGCCGGAGAAGCCGATCACCCGGGCGAGCACGGTGAGGTCGAGCAGGTCGGTCGGCGACATCGCGGACAGCTCGCTGAGGACCTGCGCGGCCGACCCGGCCTTCGAGCCGGCGGGCAGGTAGTCGCGCACGGTGAGTTCGCGCTCCGTCTCGACGCCGGCCATCAGCTCCTCGAGCTGCAGCGACAGCAGCCGCCCGTCGGTGCCGAGCTCGACGACATAGCCCTCGATCTCGTCGGCGATGCGGCGCACCATCTCCAGCCGCTGGCTCACCGAGATCGCGTCCCGGACCGTGACGAGATCCTCGATCTCCAGCGCGGACAGGGTGCCCGCGACCTCGTCGAGGCGGAGCTTGTAGCGCTCCAGGGTGGCCAGCGCCTGGTTCGCCCGGGACAGGATCGCGGCCGAGCCGTCGAGCACGTAGCGCCGCCCGGCGACGTAGAGCGCGATGATGTGCATCGACTGGCTGACCGAGATCACGGGGTACTCGGTCTGCTTGGCGACTCGCTCGGCGGTGCGGTGCCGGGTGCCGGACTCCTCGGTGGGCACGGTCGGGTCCGGCACGAGATGCACGGCGGCGCGCACGATCCGCTGCAGGTCCGAGGACAGCACGATCGCGCCGTCCATCTTGGCCAGCTCCCGCAGCCGGGTGGCCGAGAACTCGACGTCGAGCTCGAAGCCGCCGGTGCACAAACCCTCGACGACCTTGTCGTGGCCGAGCACAATCAGCGCCCCGGTATGCCCGCGAAGGATGCGTTCCAGGCCGTCGCGAAATGGAGTTCCAGGGGCGACCGCGGCCAGTGTCGCCCGGAAGATGTCGTCTCCGGGTGGTCCCGCCATCAGGCTCCCTCAGCTCCTCGGCTCCCCGCTGTCTGCCACCTCTGCCGCGATGCTATCGGGGCGACCGGAGTAGGTGCGGTCCAGCTCTTCATGGGGTAACGAAATTACTCAAATCAGACATATTTCTTGTTACGCTTCATGCATTCGGGTTATGGCCCCGATCAGATCCGGCACCTCGGTGACTTTCATGCCCTCGGGGCCGGGCCCGGCACCCGCGGGCACGAGCGCCCGGCGGAATCCCAGCCGGGCCGCCGCGGCCAGCCGCTGGCGGACCGCACCCACGGCCCGCACCTCCCCGGCCAACCCCACCTCCCCGACCGCGACGAGATCGGCCGGCAGCGGCCGGTCCCGCGCCGCGCTCACGACCGCGAGCGCCGTCGCCAGATCCGCCGCGGGTTCGGCGAGGCGCACCCCGCCGACGGTCGCGGCGTAGACGTCGGCCTTGCCGAACCGGACCTTCGCCCGGCGCTCGACCACGGCGAGGATCATCGCCACCCGGGCCGGGTCCAGCCCGGACACCGCCCGTCGTGGCACCTGGGCGGACGTCTCGGCGACGAGGGCCTGCACCTCCGCGACGAGCGGCCGGCGGCCCTCCACCGTCACGGTGACGCAGGTCCCCGGCACCGCCTCAAGACCGCCCGCCCCCGAACGGGACAGGAACAGCCCGCTGGGATCGGCGATCCCGTGGATGCCGGCATCGTCCATCTCGAAACAGCCAACCTCGTCGGCGGGTCCGTACCGGTTCTTGCCCGCCCGCACGAGGCGAAGCGCGGAGTGCCGCTCACCCTCGAAATGCAGAACCACGTCTACCAGATGTTCCAACAGGCGGGGCCCGGCCACCAGCCCGTCCTTTGTCACATGGCCGACAAGCACCGTCGCGAGGCCGAGTGCCTTCGCCGTGCGGATCAGCGCGGCGGTGACCTCGCGCACCTGGGTGACGCCGCCGGCCGCCCCCTCCACCCCGGCTGCGGAGATCGTCTGCACCGAGTCGACCACCAGCAGAGCCGGCGAGACCTCCTCGACATGGCGCAGCACCGCGCCGAGATCGGTCTCGGCGGCGATCCACAGATCCTCGTGGAGCGCGCCCGTCCGCCCCGCGCGCAGCCGCACCTGCGCGGCGGACTCCTCACCGGTGACGACGAGGGCCCGGGCCCCGCCGGCCGCGCTGCGGGCGGCCACCTCGAGCAGCAGGGTGGACTTGCCGACGCCCGGCTCGCCGGCGAGCAGGATCACCGCGCCGGGGACGAGACCGCCGCCGAGCACCCGGTCCAGCTCGTCGATGCCCGTGGGCCGGCGGCGGGCCGCCGTGACGTCGACGGACACCACGGGCTGCGCCGGCGCCGTGACCTCCGTGGCTGCGACCGCCCGCCCCGCACCGCCGAGCCCGGCGGCCCGCCGTGGCGCCGGCGCCTGGGCCTCGAGCGTCCCCCACTCCTGGCAGCGCGGGCAGCGCCCGGCCCAGCGGACGAACTCCGCCCCGCAGCCGCTGCACCGGAACCCGCCCGACGCCGTTCGACCGGACGCGCGACCGCCGGCCGCCGGCCGAGTGGATGTCATGGGCGCCACGTTAACCGGCCGGTCCGACATGTCGGAGCCAGCCGCGCGTGGGGGCGCCCACAGGTGTCGTGTGACCAGGACCGGAGCCGACGACGCCGTACCAGCCGCAGTCGGCGCCCACAGCCCCTGCCGGGCCGGCGCCGTCGATGCCCCGGGCCGATACCCCGGGCCCTGGGATCGCCGGTCGGGGTCCGGGGGCGATGCGGTTCCGCGGAACCTTGGGATCGCCGCTGGGGGACCAGGGCGACACGGCTACGCGCTCGCCGCGCTGTTGCCCGACCGCCGGCTGCCACGAGTCGCTCCTCGCGGCGCCGCGGCCGGGCCGGGCCGGGCCTCGGCGGCCTCAGCCCGCGGTCGCGGTGGCCGTCGGGGTGGCTGTGCCGGCGGAGGGGGTGGCGCTGCGGGCGGCCGGAGTGGCGGCGGCGGAGGGAGAGGCGCCGGTGGAGGGAGAGGCGCCGGTGGAGGGAGAGGCGCCGGCGCTCGGCGAGGCCGAGCCGGCGGCGGGCGTCTGCGTGCTCGTGGTGGCCTCCGCCGGGGCGCCGGAGGCGCCGGGAGCGGCCGGCTCCACCGGCACGTCCAGGGTCACGCTGCCGGCCTTCGCGAAGGTGAAGGTGATCGGGAGCTGGGAGCCGATCAGCAGGTTGTGCTGCACGCCCCGCAGGGTGGGCGCGTCGGCGTCAGCGATGAAGATCTGGCCGCCGCCGGGGGGGAGCTGCGCCGACTTCGGCGGCTGGCCGCCGCCGGCCTCCGGCGAGGACACCGAGACGAGGGTGTCCGGTTCGCTGCCGCCGTTGAAGAACGCCGACACGATCGGCGCGGAACCGCCCTGGGACACGGGCCCGGCGACGTAGACGTTGCGCAGGGTGATGGAACCGACGGACCCCGCGACACTGTTGGTCGTGGTCCGCGCGAGGTTCGTCAGCGCGTCGTTGCCGGAGGCGCAGCTCGCCAGGCCGGCCGAACCGATCACCGAGGCCAGCAGGGCGACGCCCACCCGGCGGGAGGTCATCCGCCGCCGGAACGCGGAGCGCGCAGAGGCGTCGTCGCGGGCCGCGGCGGCGGGCGTCGCCTCGGCGACGGCGGTGACTGACGGGAAACGGGCACCCGGACGGCGGCTCACAGCTCGGTGGCTCCTCCTGCACAAGACCGGCGCGTTGGGCGGCGCCGGTGCTGGTCGACGGCCGTCGCCTGGACGGCCACCCGGCGGCGCGCCCCGGCGCCGGTAGTCGGACCCGGCGTGCAGGGGTCACCCCCGGTGCCCGGAGGACCCGCCGCCGCCGGCCCGGTGTCGAGGGCCGTCCGCGGAGGTCTCCGTGCGGGGCTAACACTAGCCACCCGGCGGCGCCACGTGCCCAGGCCGCCGGGCCCGGCCAGCCCGCGTGGGCCGGTGGGCGGCGCGTGCCGGGCCGGTGCCCGGGCGCCGGCAGCCGGGCTGACCGGCCCGACAGGCCACGAAGGGCCGGTCGGAGACGTGGGCAGTGTCACGCCCCGCACCCGGCCGATCCGCGGGTGAACCACGCCGCGGCGCGTGCCGGGGCCGGGCCGGCGGGTCGCGCCGCCACCCCGCAGGGCGCCGCCGTGTCGGCGCGCGGGAGAGGTCCGTCCGCGCTACGTTCGCCTCGCGGTTGACGCTTGGGCGCGCAGCCGACACCCCTCGACCTGTCGCCTGTTTTACCTGGTAGGGCTGTTCGGTGTCGGTGTGCGGCGAGGTGGGACGGGTGCGTGGATCCGGGTCGGGCGGTGTCGCCGTCGCGAACGGTGGCCGGAAGGCTCCGCCGGGCCCCTCGGCTTGGCGTTGCGGCCCTTGCGCTTGCAGCGCGCGTCTGACCTGCGGCGATGCGTGCGTGTTACGCTGGTAGAGGCGGAAGGGGCACGTGACACATGGCGTTCCAAGTCGGCGAGACCGTTGTTTACCCGCATCATGGTGCTGCTCTGATTGACGCGATAGAAACCCGCGTCATCAAGGGCGAGGAAAGACTCTATCTCGTGCTGAAGGTCGCTCAGGGCGACCTGACTGTCCGGGTGCCGGCCGACAACGTCGGCATGGTCGGGGTGCGCGACGTCGTCGGGCAGGATGGGCTGGAACGGGTGTTCGAGGTGCTCCGGGCACCCCACACCGAGGAGCCCACGAACTGGTCCCGGCGTTACAAGGCGAATCTCGAAAAGCTCGCTTCCGGTGACGTGAACAAGGTTGCCGAGGTCGTCCGCGATCTGTGGCGCCGTGATCGCGAGCGCGGTCTTTCCGCGGGTGAGAAGCGGATGTTGAGCAAGGCGCGTCAAATCCTCGTCAGCGAGCTCGCGCTCGCGGAGGGCACCAACGAGGACAAGGCCGAGGCGATGCTCGACGAAGTTCTCGCCGGCTGATCCAGGCCTTGTCGGCCCGGTCGTGACAGATCGGGTGTCGACCGGTTTCTTCGGTCGGCGTGAAAGTACCGGAATATGATTTCCGGCCGGGAGGTCGGCCCCTCCGGACGCCCTGTCGTCCGGTGGGCCGGGTTCGCCGGCCGGCGCGGTCCGATGGCGGCGCACGCACCCATCCGGCTGCGCACGCCCGATCGGCGTACCGGTCGGCCGGCTCGCGTCCGGTCGGCCGGATAGGCCATGCTCTCGTGGTGGATGGCACACGGGAGGTCTGGTGATGGGCGAAGGTCTCCAGTCGCGGGCGACCGGCCCGCGGGTCGCGGCGATCGTGCCGGCTGCCGGCCGCGGTGAGCGGCTGGGCGGGGGCACCCCGAAGGCGCTGCGAGCCCTGGGCGGTAAGCCCATGCTGGTGCGCTCGATCGAAGCGCTGCGGCGTTCCGAGTCGGTGACGCAGATCGTCGTGGCGGCACCGCCGACTCTGGTCGAGGTCGTGGCGCAACTGCTCGGGCGGGACGTGCGCGTGATCGCCGGCGGCGCGGAGCGGGTGGACTCGGTCCGCCGGGCCCTGCGCGCGATCGACGACGACATCTCCGTCGTCCTCGTCCATGACGCGGCCAGGCCGCTGACGCCGCCCTCGCTCGTCGACGCGGTCGCCGCGGCGGTGCTGGCCGGTCATCCGGCGGTGATTCCCGTGCTCGGCCTGACGGACACCGTCAAGGAGGTCGGCCCGGACGGCAGGGTGATCCGTACCCCGCCCCGCGACCGGCTGCGGGCGGTGCAGACCCCGCAGGGATTCCGGCGTGACGTGCTCGCCGCCGCGTATGCCCTGCAGGACATTCCGGCGACGGACGACGCCGGTCTGGTGGAGGCTCTCGGGGTGCCGGTGACGACCATCCCCGGCGCTCAGGAGGCGTTCAAGGTGACCCAACCGCCCGATCTCGTACTCGCCGAGGCGCTGCTGGCCCGCTGCGCCCCGGGCGACGCCCGCGCGGCCGGTGACCCCCGTGCGGGGACCGACCCGCGCGGGGGCGCGGACGTGCGTGCCGGCTCGGATGCCCGGAGCCTCGGGTGAGCCCGGACACGCCCCAGCCGGCGGACGGCGGCGTGGCGCCCACCGATCGCCCGGCGCCGGCCTCTAGCGCGGTGACGACCGCGGTGCTGCCGCGCGTGGGCATCGGCGTCGACGTGCACCCGTTCGCGGCCGGTCGGCCCTGCTGGGTCGCCTGCCTGGAGTGGCCGGGGGAGACGGGCCTCGCCGGCCACTCCGACGGGGACGTCGCCGCGCACGCGACCTGTGACGCATTGCTCACTGCATCGTGTCTCGGTGATCTGGGCAAGGTGTTCGGCACCGACCGGCCCGAGTACGCGGGGGCGTCCGGCGCGGTCCTGCTGGCCGAGACGGCCCGGTTGCTCGCCGTCGGCGGCTGGGTGATCGGGAACGTGTCGGTGCAGGTCATCGGCAACCGCCCGCGGATGGCTGCGCGCCGCGAGCAGGCCCAGGCGGCGATGTCCGCGGCCCTGGGCGCCTCGGTGAGCCTGTCGGCGACGACCACCGACGGGCTCGGCCTGACCGGGCGGGGCGAGGGACTCGCGGCGATCGCCACGGCCCTGGTCGTGCGCGCCTGAGCTCAGCCGGGCCCGGGAGGGTATGCCGATCCGTCATCGCTCGGTAGTGTTCCGGTGGTGGGTGAAAGGCTGGGCCGTCGTTGGCCGCTCCCCGAGGAGCCCCGAGGAGTCTGATGGCTGGTCGCCTTCCCGAGCCGGTGCGGGCCCTCGCGGACGCGCGGACCTACGTCGTCCTGGCCACCGTCCAGGCCGACGGCTCGCCGCGGATGACCGTGCTCTGGGTGGATCGCGACGAGGACGAGCTGCTGCTGTCCACGGCGCGCGGACGCGCGAAGGAACGGGACATCGCGCGTGATCCGCGGGTCGGGCTGATGTTCCTCGATCAGGACGACCCCTACTCGTACGTCGAGGTGCGCGGCACCGCCACGCTCACGGAGCAGGGCGGCCGGGAGCTGATCGACCGGCTGTCGCTGAAGTACACCGGCGACATCTACCGCTGGGACGATCCGGGCGAGGTTCGGCTCGTCATCCGAGTCGTGGCCGACCGGGTGCTGACGGTCGGCTGACACGGGCTGCATACCCGCCGCCGGGGCTGGAGCCGTACCCTTGACAGATGGGTCTCCACCTCTACGACACGCGCAGGCGGCGCGTGCGGCCATTTGAGCCGCTGCGCCCCGGTCACGTGGGCGTCTACGTGTGTGGACCCACCGTGCAGTCGCCGCCGCACGTGGGCCACCTCCGCACGGCCCTCCCGTTCGACCTCCTGCGCCGGTGGCTGGTGCAGTCCGAGCACGAGGTGACGCTCGTCCAGAACGTGACCGACATCGACGACAAGATCATCGTCAACGCGGACCGGGACGGCACCTCGGTCTGGGAGCTCGCCACCCGCCAGACCCGGGCGTTCGACGACGCCTACCGCACGATCGGCATCCTGCCGCCGACGATCCAGCCGCGCGCGACGGGCCACATCCCGGAGATGATCGCGCTGATCTCCGCGCTGATCGCCGGCGGCCACGCCTACGCCGGCGCGGGCTCGGTCTGGTTTCGGGTCGGTTCCTTCCCCGGGTACGGGGCCCTGTCGCACCAGCGGCCGGACTCCATGCTGCCCTCGGCGGAGTCGGAGCCCGGCAAGGCCGATCCGCGGGACTTCGCGCTGTGGAAGGCCGCCCGGCCCGGCGAGCCGTTCTGGTCCTCGCCCTGGGGCGACGGTCGTCCCGGCTGGCACCTGGAGTGCTCGGCGATGGCCGGCAAGTACCTCGGCCCGGTCTTCGACATCCACGGTGGCGGTCTCGACCTGGTCTTCCCGCACCACGAGAACGAGCGGGCGCAGACGGTCTGCGCGGCGGGCGGCGCCGCCGGTGCCGGCGCCGAGGAGATGGCCCGGTACTGGATGCATGTCGGGCTGCTGACCACCGGCGGCACGAAGATGTCGAAGTCGCTCGGGAACTCGGTGCTCGTCGCGGACGCCCTCGAGGCCGTCCGCCCGCAGGTGTTGCGCTATCACCTGCTCTCGGCGCACTACCGCTCGACGCTGGAGTACACCCCGGAGGCGTTGGGCGAGTCGGCCGCCGCGCACGATCGGGTGGAGACGTTCGTCCGCAACGCACTGGACATCCTCGGCGGCCCGGGTGAGGCGGCGGCCCTGGCGGCCGACGACGGCCCGTCCGCGGTGTCGGATGGGCGGCGACGGACCGCCCGTGGCGGGGCCGCCAGCGACGCCGTGGGCGCCGCGGCGGGGGGCTTCGGGGCGGGGGGTCCCGAGGCGGGGCTCACCCCGCAGCGGGCGTGGGCGGACTTCGCGGCGGCCATGGACGACGATCTCGCGGTCGGTCGTGCGCTGGCGGCCATCTTCGGCGCGGTCGGTCAGGGCAATCAGGTGCTGTCGAAGGCGCACAGCCGCAAGCTGGCGGGCTGGGTCGACGTCACCCGCCGGATGCTCGGCGTCCTCGGGCTCGACCCGCACGAGCAGTGGCCCTCCGCCGGTGCCGAGCTTCGGCCCGCGCTCGACGGGGTCGTGCAGATCGCGCTGGATCTGCGCTCGGCGGCGCGGGCGCGGCGGGACTTCGCGGAGGCCGACTCGATCCGCTCGCGGCTCGCGGCGGCCGGCCTCATCGTCGAGGACACCCCCGAGGGGCAGCGCTGGCACCTGGCCTGAGTTCGACCGGTGGTGGCTGCGCAGGCGCGGGGCCACCGTCCGGCCGACCAGGGCCCGCCGGCGGGACCCGGAACTGCCGCAGGTGCGGCGCCGGCCCGAGCGGCGGGATCAGGAACTGCGGGACGTGCGGCGCCGGCCCGGGTGACGGGCCGGCGCCGGTCGATCAGCGGGCGCGCAACGTGATGCGCGTCCACGCACCCAGGTAGACGCGGTCGCCGTCCCGGAGCGGGACGGGCTGCCCGGGTTCGATCGGATCGGGCTCGTCGTTGAGCCGCGTGCCGTTGGTCGAGCCGGGGTCGCGCACGGCGTAGCCGCCGTCGGGGAGCTGCTCGAACAACGCGTGGCTGCGCGAGATGCCCGGGTCCTCCGGCGCGCCGGACAGGTCGATGTCCGGGTGGATGCCGCGCGACTCGCTGCGCCGACCGACGAGCATCTGCGCGCCGGCGAGCGCGAAGACGCGGCGCGGGTAGAAGGTCGGGAACGGCACCCGGTGGTCGTCGCCGCTGTCGTAGTACTCGCGCTCCGCCTCGACGATGGCCTCCCAGACGGTGGCTCCCGACGGGGGACGGTCGCGGTCCCACCCGCCGGCACCGCGCGGGTCGTCGGCGATCGGATCGCGCCGGCCGCCCCGGCCGGTGTCGTGGCGCGGGTCGTCGAGGTCGGGGTCGCTCAGCCGTGGGTCGTCGAGCCGCGGATCGGCCCCGGGGCGGGCGTAGCGGGGATCGGTGGTGTGCCGCGGATCCCCGCCGCGGCCCGGCAGGCTCCGCTCGGGCGAGCCCGCGGGCGCGGCGCCCGGGTCGAGGCCCAGCGGATCCGCTGGGCCGTAGCCGTACCCGTCGTCACGCCGGCTGCGGCGGTGGGTGTCGGACTCGCGGTCCAGGTCCTCGCCGTAGCCACCCGCCCCGCGGCCCTCCCGGGCCGGCGGGTACCCGCCGCGGTCGGCGTCGGGGTAGGCGCCGGGGGTGCGGTCGTCGCGTCCGGCGGGGTAGCCACCCCGGTCGGCCCGGTCGTCGGGGGCGCGGCCGTAGGGGTCGCGGTCGGCGTCGGGGTAGCCGGCGGGGGCGCGTTCGTCGCGTCCGTAGGGGTCGCGTCCGCGGTCGGCCCGGTCGTCGGGGGCGCGGCCGTAGGGGTCGCGGTCGGCGTCGGGGTAGCCGGCGGGGGCGCGTTCGTCGCGTCCGTAGGGGTCGCGTCCGCGGTCGGCCCGGTCGTCGGGGGCGCGGCCGTAGGGGTCGCGGTCGGCGTCGGGGTAGCCGGCGGGGGCGCGTTCGTCGCGTCCGTAGGGATCGCGTCCGCGGTCGGCCCGGTCGTCGGCACCCGGCCGCTCGTCGCGCCGTCGGGCGTAGGGATCACGGTCGTACCCGCCCGGCTCGTCGTACGGGTCGGCCTGGTAGCCGCGACCGCCGCGTGGCTGGTCGGCGTAGCCGTCGCGGCCGTAGCCGCCGTACGGGTCGCCGCCGCGCGGCGGATCCGCCACGTTGGACTGGTCCGCCGGCGAGCGCCGGATGCCCAGCGGGTCGTACCCCCCCGCCGCGTCCGGGCCGTCCGCCTGCGACGGGCCACGCCGACGCTGGCCGCCGGGCTCGTCCGTCCCGTAGGGAGACCGACCGCCGTCGTCCGGACGGTATTCGTACCTCTCCTGACCACTCATGATCCCAATTCCGCACCGATCGCAGTAGTCGGGTCGTGAGACAGGTGCCCCGCAGGGCAACGTGCCCTCACCTGATCACCGGTTCACCCGGAGGGTCCTCGTCGACCGTGTGTCAAGGACCATCTCATCGATCTTCTCGACGTTCTTCTTCAACCGAACCGTACCTGTTGTGGCATTGTCGATGTGAACCACCTTCTGTAGGAGGCGGTAGGTGTCTTCGTTGCCGGAGGCGAGCGCCAGCTGGGCCCCGCGTCCGAGCAACAGTGTTGCAGTGGCCTCGTCGCCGGACTGACGCGCCTCCAGCCCACGCAGCACCGAGGCCGCCAGCTCGGTCTGTCCGGTGTAGTGAGCGACGACCGCGCTGACCCGGGTGGAACGGGTCTCGTCGTCCGTCCACAACGCTCTCACCAGCGCCTGCGCCGTTTCCCGGCCGTCGACGACGAGGCTGACCCGCGCGGCCAGCGCCTCGGTCCCGACCGGCCGGGCGGGCACCCGGATGTTCAGGTGGTAATCGCGCGACTCCGTTCCCCACGCGCCGGTAGCGTAGTCGACGCTGTGATCGTCGGATGTGGTCCTCTCGGCCTGTAGGTCGCGCAACATCGGGGAGACCTCGCGCAGAAACCCCACCTCGGCGCCCCGCGGGGTCCACACCCGCAGCGCCACTCGGTCGGTCGCGCGGCTGGTGGCGGTCGCGATCACGCTGGTGAAGTCCGCGACGAGCTCGTCCGGGCCGGCGATCGCGTCGACGGTGCCCAGCAGGTTCGCCGCGATCAGCCGCAGCTCGGCGACGCGCCAGTCGGTGCCGATGCCCCGGCAGTCGCACTGGAACCGGCCGCGGGCCGCGGCGACGGCCGCTGCCAGGTCCGTCGCCAGCTCACCGTTCTGGCCGTCGGTGAGCAGCAGCGCGTGCGCGATGGCCCGCGGCCGGGTTGCCGTCAGCGCCCGCGCCAGGTCCAGCCATCGGCCGATGGCGGTACCGCCGTGCGGCTCCATCTGGCTCACCGCGAGGCGGGCCCGCTCCCGGGTGACGGTCGAGGCGGCCACCAGGTACGGGGCGTCCGGGTAGATCATGCTGGCGGCGCCGGTGCCGCGCACGATCGCGAACCACACGCCGTCGGGCAGGCAGTCGATGGCCGCACTCGCCGCGTGGCGCGCCTGGGCGATCTTCGCCGGCGGGTTCGCCATCGAGCCCGAACAGTCGAGCAGGAGGACCTCGGCGAGTTCCGGGCGCCGCGATCCGGCCGGCGGCGGGCAGCCGTGGGCCGACACGGAGCCGTGCGGTGGGAGGCCGGGCGGGGCGGCCTCGCCGGCGAGGCCGCCCGGGCCGTCGGGCCGGCCGGTCGACGTCACGGTGACGACGGCGTGCACGTCCGTCCCACCGGGCGGAAGGTACTCGTTCTGGTAGACCTCCGCGGAGAAGACGCCCATCAGTGATCCACCCTGGCGGCGACCACGGTGATGTTGTCGTGGCCGCCGGCGTCGATGGCGAAGTCGACGAGGTGGCGGGCGACGTCGATCGCCGTGCAGCGCGGCGGGAGCTGGTTGACCAGCGAGGCCATGACGTCCGGGCGGGAGGCGTAGTTCCACAGCCCGTCGGAGCACACCAGCACCGTGGCCGGCGCCTCGATCGGGAAGATCTCCGTGTGCGGGGCCACGTCCTCGACGTCGCCGCCGAGCCAGCGGGTCAACGTGTGCGCGCGCCGATGGGTCTCGGCCTCGTTGGCGGGGATGAGACCCGCCCTGGCGGCCTCGGCGGCCCAGGTGTCGTCCGAGGTCAGCCGCTCGCACCAGCGCGGTCCGAGCAGGTAGACGCGGCTGTCGCCGACCCAGCCGACGGTGACCATGCCGGGGCCGTCGGGCGTCGGCGGGGTGACGATGGCGGCGGCGAAGGTGCACGACGGGGCCATCCGCCCCTCGGCGGCGCTGAGCTGGGCGATCGTGGCCTGCGCCGCATCGACGGCCGCGTGCAGCGCGGCCTCGGCGTCCTCCGGGGAGAAGCCCCCGACGATCGCCCGCGGCGCCGTGCGCGGCTCGTCGTACTCCGGGTACGCCGGCTCCAGGATGTCCAGCATGTCGTCGGCCGCGCTGCCGCCGCGGGGCGGGCGGGTGTCGTGGTGGACGGGGTGACCGGGCCCGTGGGCCCGCACCGCGTCAGCGAGCACCGCCATCGCGGTGGCCGCCGCGGCGGCGGAGGCCTGGCCGGAGCCGGGCGTGGTCGAGACCCCGTCGCACACCACCGCGATGAGCGTGCCGTAGACGACGGCGAGCCCCATCGCGTCCTCGTTGGTCGTGTGGCGCACGCCCCGGTCGCACACCCCGGCCAGCTCGCCGAGGTCGACCTCGCTGTGGTCGGCGTCCCCGTGCGCCGGATCCGGGCCCTCCAGCGGATGCCCGCAGACCTCGCAGTAGTGGTCGTCCGAATACACCGGCGCCGCGCACACCGGGCAACGGCCCAGGTCGTCGTCGGGGTCGAAGGCCCCGCTGCCGGTGAGCTGGTAGGCCACCGTGGGGGCGTCGTCGTGCGGGTTGAGGTCCACCGTCATTCCGCCGGGAAGGAACGTTCGCGTGCGGGCGGTGTGCGCAGAGCCATGTGCTGGGTGCCTCCTGCCCCTGCTGGTCCGGTCATCGGAGCTCGCCGCCGTCGCTCCGCGACGCCGGAGGCGCACGGCCGGCGACCGGACGAACTGGTCACACGCGTCGAGCTGGTCATCGTGGATTCATGGGGACGTATTCTCCCAGGTTCCCCCGGGGCCCGTCGATGACGCAGATCGCCAGGGGCGGGCCAGGTCCCGGTGCGTCCCCCTCCGTCGGCGCGCAACCTCAGGAGAGCGTAAGGGGCGAGGGTCGGCGACGGCGGCCATGCCGGTGCCGGAGCGTCGGCCATGCCGGCCGGTCCCGGCCCGTCCTCGGCCCGCACCCCGCCAGAGCTCAGCACGGCACGCGCCCCAGCCGCGGTCCGCGACTGCGTGATGACGCGCGGCGAACAACGCGCACCGGACCCTCCTGACCTGGCCGAGGGCGGCCGGGACCACCCAGGTCACCGGCGTGGGACTGCCGCCTCAGGATAGGGCGCCGGGCAGGCCCGAACGACCATGTCGCGGCAGGCGGCCGGGTTCGGGCCCGCCAGACCCCCGACCGGGGACCCCTGGCCGGTCGGCGGGGCGGGCCGCAACCGGCCGGTCGCGGCCCGCCCCGACCGCGTCCGGCGCCGGCCGCGTCCCCGACGCCGGCCGTATACCGTGGTCACATGGTCATTTCCACGGCGCACGCCGGTCGGTGGCACTGATGGCCGGCGCCGCGCGCCGGGGTGGCGGCGGGATCGCCCGGGGCGGGCAGGGCGGCCGGGCCGGCAAGGCGGGTTCGCATCGCAAGGGAGCCGGTGCCGGCAGCGGTGGCCAGGGCCGCAAGGCTCTGGAGGGCCGGGGCGCGACGCCGCCCGCCCACCTGCGTCCCGGCCATCCCGCGCAGCGCCGGGCGGCCGCCGCGGCCAGGACCGCGCAGGGCGGGGAGCGGGGGCGGGCCACCGCCGGCCGCTCCGGTGCCGACGACGCCACCCAGTCCGGGCAGGGGGGGCCGCGCACGCGCCGCTCCGAGGCCGACGAGCTGGTCGTGGGCCGCAACGCGGTGGTCGAGGCGCTGCGGGCCGGCGTGCCGGCGTCGAACCTCTACGTCGCCGGTGGGCTGGACTTCGACGAGCGGCTCGCCGATGCCCGCCGCCTCGCCGCCCGGGCGGGGATCGCGGTGGTCGACGTCGCTCGCCCGGACCTCGACCGCATGTGCGGCACGGCGCCGCATCAGGGACTCGCCCTGGCGGTCCCGCCGTTCCGCTACACCCATCCCGACGACCTGCTCGCCCGGGCGCGCGCCGCGGCTCCCGGTCTGGTGGTCGCGCTCGACGGCGTCACCGATCCCCGCAATCTCGGTGCCGTGGTCCGCTCTGCGGCGGCCTTCGGCGCCCACGGCGTCCTGGTGCCCGAGCGCCGGGCCGCCGGGATCACCGCCGCCGCCTGGAAGACGTCGGCGGGTGCCGCCGCCCGGCTGCCGGTCGCCCGGGCCACCAACCTCGCCAGGACCCTCGTGTCCTACGCCGAGGCCGGCCTGTTCGTCGTCGGGCTGGCCGCGGACGCCGACACGACGATCGACGAGCTCGAGATGGCCACCGATCCAGTCGTCCTGGTGATCGGGTCCGAGGGCCGTGGGCTGTCCCGGCTCGTCGAGCAACGCTGCGACGTGACGGTCCGCATCCCGATGGCCGGCGCGGTCGAGTCTCTCAACGCCGGGGTCGCCGCCGGCATCGCGCTGGCCGAGATCGCCCGCCGCCGCCGCACCTGACCACTCCGGCAGGCCCGGGCGGCGGCCGCCCGGCCATGGGGGCCGCCGGGTGGCGGCGGCCTTCCTGGCGGCCGGCGGCGAATAAGGTGACTCAGCCGAGTCTTGCGCGGCGGAACGCTGAGCCCGTCTCGGCGCCCTTGTAGCCTCATGCCCTACTTGGGCGTCGGGCCATCTCGGGGGAACGGACGACGGTGCGGGGCAGGCGGAGACCGTCGGCGCGGCTGTTCGCGCTGCCGCGTTTGCTCCTGCCCGAACCGCAACCGCGGCTGACCCTGCTGCCCACCGTCGCGCTTCGGCTCGTGCTGGCGGCGGTCTTCGCGGCGGTGCGGCTGTACGGGGCGCTCTTCGGCCTCGGGTTCGTGCTGCTCTGGCACCACTGGTACGCGGGCCATCCGCTCGGCCTGCTGGTCGCGGCGCTGGCCGCCGGCTGGTCGCTGACGTTCGCCCTGGTCGCGCTGCGTCGCGGCATCGGGTGGGTGCTGGCGGCCGGCAACGTGGTCGCCGCGCTCGTCCTGGCCGCGGGGGCGCGCCTGTGGCTGCCGCCGGAATCGGTCGGTGACTCGGCCTCGTTCGTGCTGCTCGCGGCGACGCACGCGACGGCGGTGGCCGCCTGGACCTTCCCCGCCGGTCCGTCCCTGGCCGTGACGGTGCTGACGGCCGGCGCCTTCGTGGCCGGGGCGGCCGGCACCGGGCCGCCATCTCCGATGCCGCTGGCTGCGATTGTCTGCACGGCCCTGCTCGTCCGGTACGCCCGGCCGCAGGTGTGCGCGCTCGCGGGTGGAGCGCAGTCTCGGCTGGCCGAGGTGGCCGAGCGGCGCGCCGGCGAGCAGGATGTGCTCACCCTGCTGCGCGAGCGGCGGGAGCATGAGCTGACGATCCACAACGCGGTGCTCAACACCCTCACCGGCATAGCCTGGGGCGGCGGCGCCGACGGGTATCTCACTCGCCGCCGCTGCGCCGACGGTGCGACGGCCCTCGACGAGTTGGTCGATGAGCGCGAGCTACCGTCCCGGGCCGCGCCGGGATGCCTGCCGGCGGCCGGTGGAATCCTCGCGGCGGCACGCGGACCGACGTCCGACGAGGGCGCGGCCGGCTGCCTGCCCATCGACTGCGGGCCGGCCGGCGACGTGCTGATCGAGTCCGGGCTGGCCGGCGACCTGCTGGCCGGCGACGTGCCGGTCGGCGATGTGCCGGTCGGATCCGAGTCGGCGGGCGAGGCACACCGCGGAGCCGGGCGTGCGGACCCCTGGGCCAGGGTGGCGCCCGCGGCCGGCTTGCTGCGCGCCCTCTACACCGCGCAGCTACGCCACGTGACCGGCCGGTTCGCCGCACTCTGGCTGATCCTGCTGGTTCTGCCCGCCGGCCGTGCCCTGCCCCATGTCCGTTCGATCCCGCTGGCGCTCGCGTTGCTGCTCGCGCCGCTCGCGGCGGTCGCTGTGGCCCGGCGGCGCTTCCGGTCCGGGCCGCTGACGCCGGCCCAGGCGGCCGCCGTGGTGCTGCTCTGCCTGGGGATCGCGGTGGGGGGCGGGTGGAACGCCGGCGAGGCCGGCGAGGTGCGGATGATGGCCTGGCCGCTCGTCAGCCTGCCGCCGTTGGTGATGCTGGTGACGGTGTCCCGCCCGGTGTGGCGCTGGGTGCTCGCTTCGGTCACCGTGGGCGCCGCCATGATCGCGGTGAGCCTGCTGACCAACCCACGGGACCCGTTCGCGCTGTCCCACCTGCTCATGCAGCTCTACTACCTGTGGATCATGCAGATCTGCCTGGTCATGGTCGGTCCGTTGCTGTGGAGCACGGCCGATGTCCGCGCCTGGGCCAGTCACTGCGAGCGAGAACTGGTCCGACGCGCCGAGAACCGGGACCGGGTGCGCGAGCGTCGCAGCGTGCTGCTGCGGGCCGTCGAACGGGACGTGGCGCCGTTGCTGGCCGGCGTCGCGGCGGGCCGGCTCGATCCGCAGGCCGACGCCGTGCGCTCGGAATGTGCCCGGCGGGCGGTCGCCGTGCGGCGGCTGCTGTTCGACGACGACGCCGTGCACAGCGCGCTCGGGGAGGCCATCGATGCCGCCGAACGGCACGGCACGGTCGTGTCCAGCCAGATCTCCGGTGGTCTCGACCAGCTTCCCGCCTCGGTGCGCGGCGAGTTCGTCGAGCAGGTGCACCATGCGCTGCGGGTGATGCCGAGCCGCCGGGTCCTGCTCACCGTCACTGCGCAGGCACGTACGGCCAGCCTGTTTCTGTCGTGTTCCTGGCCGGCGGGCCAGTTGCCGCCGGCGCCGTCGGGTCGGGCCATCGACATGATCGTCGACGTCGACGACGGGCAGCTCTGCATGGAGCTGCGCTGGCCGCCCGCGAAGGTGCCGCTCGGGCGGCGGCCATAGCTGGTGGCCGGTAGCTGGTGGCTGGTGCCTGGTTCGGGTGGTGACGGAGCCCCGCCCCCGCTCGGGGGACGGGGCTCCTGACCCGTGCTGGGTCGCGTCGCCTCGCGCCGGCCACGGCTCACGATCTGTCGAGCACGATCCGATCGATCATGTGCGGATCAGAGTCGGCCGAGTGCGGATGTCGGCGCGGTGTGTCGGGGCCTCAGATCCGGTGACCCCAGCAGGGCTTCGACGCGTACCAGGGGCTGGTGCCGGCCTGCGCGTAGAGCTGCCGCGCGCGCTGCCACTGCTCCCCGACGCTGGCGTTCTGGGGCAGACCACGGCCGCCCAGACCGTGCCAGGTGCTGGGCAGGAACTGGAACAGGCCGCCAGCTCCGATGGAGTTGACCGCGTGCGGGTTACCGCCGGATTCGCAGGGGATCACGGCGCGCAGGAAGTGGTCGGCGTTGGTCCCCGCGCTGGCCGGCTGGGACAGCGCGAGGCCGCCGCCGACGGAGGCGGCGAGAGTGGTGGCGATGACTGCGGCCCGGGTGCCGAGCTTGATCCGGTTGAGGCCCCGACCGAGCGAACGAGCGTTGGACATTGAGTTGCCCTTCCCCACGCCTGCGAGGTGAGCTGTCGGGTTCGGGCTGGGAATGCCCGGCCGCGGTTCTCGGCTTCACCCCTAGGACGCCCGACTTCGGCGCCCGGAATTGGTTCCCCCGTCCCTGCCGCAGGTTTGATTCTCATCGGGTGGGGGCAGGGTTCGGCGTGCCACCCGACGTCTGCCATCAGTTGACGGCATGGCGACGAACATAGCTGAGCGTGACCCCGGGAAATCAAGGGTACGTGACGATAGCCACAGTGCGTTCTATCGTCTTTGAATGATCTCGGTTCTGCGGTTTCGCGCCCGCGTGCGCGCCCGATTCTAACGGCCTTCGTGGCCCCGCGGAATGCCTGGATTGCGGTTGGTCGGCCACGCTGACCACAAACCCTTCGCGGTCCGTGGCCGGTTCTCTCCCGGGCGTGGCCGGGGGCGTTCTCTACCCGCGTCGGCGCAGCCGTTAACGGAGTCGAGAAAAATTCCACCGCCGCCCTCGCGCGGAGCGGCTCTTCCGCGCTTTTCCGAACTATACGGCACGCCGCGAGTAGTCCTGTCGAAAGGGGATGTGTCGGTCGGGCGGCCCGGTGATGTCGGTGACCGGGGCTCGGCCGGACGGCGCGGTCGGGCGGCGCGGTCGGACGGGGCGAGACCGACCGGTCGGGTGGTGGCGGAGCTCAGGGGTTGTAGGTCCAGGACGAGCCGGTGCCGCGGTACTGCTCGACCGGGATGGGGACGACCCCGGGGCGCATCCGGTCGGTGTAGAGGCGCCCGTGCAGGTGATCGATCTCGTGGGCGACCAGGCGGGCGAGGCCCTGCCGGTACACCGTGATGTGGCGGCGGCCCGAGGTGTCGGTGTGCTCCACGTGCAGCTCCAGGGACCGCGGGACGATGCCGCGGACGTCGAAGAAGCTCAGGCACCCCTCGTACTGCTCGTCGCTCTCGGGGACGGACTCGATGACGCGCGGGTTGAGCAGGGTGAGGATGTCGCCGTCCGCGGACCGCACGATGGCCGCCGCTCGGTTGATCCCGATCTGGGGCGCGGCGATGCCCATCCCCTTCCCGAACGTGTGCAGAGCGGACACCCGCTCCATGGCCGAGGAGAGCTCGGCGACGACGCGGCGGGCGTCCTCGGCCTCGACGGGCAGCTCGAACGACCGAGCCGGCTGGTGCAGGGAGGGATCGCCGACCTGGACGATGCCCGCCGCGGCCATCTGCCCGCTGGGCCGGGCCACGGTTCGGTCGGCGGGATCCCGGCTCGACGCGACCGCCCGGAAGTTCCATTCCAGGCGATATCTGGCGTGCAGCGGAGGATTGTTCGTGGACCAGGTGAAAACGCGCCTCTTGGCATCATCCGTGCGGGCGATCGCCGTGCGGAACGGGAAGGCGTCCGCGGTCATCGACGTCTCCATGCCCCAGACCACGGGATCGACCTCGGCGGGGAAGTCCAGCACGACCGACAGGAAGCTGGTCGGTACCCGGACGGCCCGCTGGAACCACGGGCCCCACTTCTCCTCGCCGACCCGGTAGCTGTACTCGATCCAGGCTGATTCGCCCGGGTAGAGGGGGAATCGGCCACGATTGTTCTCGAACAGCAGCCAGACCTCCTTCAGCGCATCCCAGTCGGTCTTGACCTGCCAGGACATGCGCTCGTCGCCGCAGTGCGCGCTGAGCTGCAGTTCCTCCCAGCGCAGCGGATTGCTGCGGTAGAGCCGGGCGGCGCGTTCCTGATCTCCGGGAAAGCGGTCGACGGAGATGCGCATCAGGTAGCGGGTCACCGGTTCGACGCCGGTGTTGAGCACGAGCCGGCGCTGATGGGCGACGTACATGCCGTCCTCGTACCGCAGCTCGGCGCGATCCTCCTCGACGACGAGCCCACCCGGGTCCGGGCCGGCCCGGGTACCTCGGGAGGCCCCGACCGGCTCGGCCGCCGTGATCGCCGCCGACGAGCCCGGTGGCGGGGGGGACACCCGGCCACCGGGCTCCGCCGGCCGGGCTGCCGGCGGACGGGAGTCGACGTCACCCGCCTCGTCCGCCGCCTCCCACGGGCGCGCGGCGAGCTGGAAATAGGCACCCGGTATTCGCAGCGCATCGGCGATGCGCTCGATCAGGGAGAGGCGGGCGATGTGGTCCTCGCCCTGCATGATCCGGCTGACGCGGCTCTGGCTGAGACCCTCGACCGGGGACGCGATGCGGTTCTGGCTCGCACCGTCGTACTTCTTCATCAGCCGGAAGGCCGTCCGGAAGTCCCGGGTCTCGCATGCGGTCCGGAAGTCGGATCGGGCGAGCAGGGTGCGGGAGACCCGGTAGGGACCGGCTTCGTAGGACATCGACCGGCCTTCCGTCGGGCTTCGACCTGCGTCGATCGCCCGGCCGGGACGGCGGAAAGTCCGATGCGCCGGGCTGCGGCTGAGACGTCAGGATGACGACGCTATGCCAAACCGGCATAGGTTGCCGGCGCTTGCGGTGATCGCGAGGTTGTCGTGGATCCGACATCCGGCCGGCCCGGATGAGCGGGCGGCGCCGCGACGGATCTGGTAGGCGACCAGCTGACTGCCTCGGTCTCATCCGACCGGGTCATGCGCTCCTGCCCCGGCTGGGGGAGGCTGCGCGGTTGTCCATGCGCCGCTGGTGCGGGGGCACGCAGCGGTGCGGATGCGGCCGTGGTCCAGCCCGGCCCGGTCCGGCCCGGGCTGGGTCGGCCGGGGCTCGTCGAGCCCATACGAGAAGAGCATGCCTGACTGACGTTTCCCGGCCACGCCCGCTCGGGCCACCCTGGATGCAGGCCGGCCCCGCCCCGCGTCGAGCCGCGACCTCCGCCGGGCGGGGCCGGCGCATCCGGCGGCCGGTGGGTCATCGCCGGCCCGGAGGGGAGGGGCGGACCGACGGCCACCGACCCTGGTGGCCGCCACCAGCGTCGGTGGCGGCCACCGGCCCGGTCGGCCGGGCCGCGACGGCGGCGGCACAGGGAATGTGGCGCAGGAGGTGTGGGTCCGGAAGGGCGGTGCCAATCGTGACGGAGCCGAGGAGAGATCATGATCGAACTGCGATCGTCTACGGCGTCGTCCGGTTCGCGCCCGGCGGTGACCGGCAGGTCGCCGATGTGGTGATCACCTTCGTGTCCCCGTCGGCGGCGGACGACTTCGCGGCGGAGCAGGGCTGGCCGGAGTACGAGGTGGCGCCGGTGCGCTTTTTCGTCCACGAACGGCAGTCCGCCGTCGTCGCGGTGCCACCTCCGACCCGGCCCGCTCCCTCCCCGGCCAGGCCAGCACCCTCGTCGACGCCGTCGCCCCCCGTTCCTCCCAGGCAGCCGCCGACCGGTGCCGGCCCGAGCGAGCCGGCCGGCCCCGCCGACCGGCGGCCGTGGACAGGTGACCCTGCCCTGCCCATGCAGGGTCACCAATCCGCCGCCGATCCGGCCGGACCCCCCGGATCGGCGGCGCCACCCCAACCCCCCGCCGGCCAGGCGGGGACGGGGCCGGCCGGAGCGCAGAACGCGACCGCCGCTCGGCCGGTGGTGAACCGGGCGGAGGCCCGGCGAGTCTCCGTCACCCCCTGGGGATCGGACCGCTGGGCGGTCGCGCTGGGCGCGGGGTCCGATTCGGCGGAGGCGTTCCGTGCCGTCGGCCGGCTGCCGGCCGGCCTGGTCTTCACCGCTGCCTACGGCGACGTCGACGTGGTGCTCGTGTACGGCCGGGCGCCCGGCGGCGAGGCGTCGCCGGCCCGGCCGCCGACGGTCGTCGAGACCGCGCTCGGCGCCGAGCCGGCGGGACTGCTGGAGGCACGCTGGATGACCGCGGGCGAGCGGGAGGCGTTCCGGGCCGGGTACGCGGCCGCCGCGGACGGCATTCGGCGTGCCCTGGCGTAGTGCCCTGGCGTAGTGCCCTGGCGCAGTGCGTTGTCGTAGTGCGCTTCGTCGCGCGTAGTGGGTTGTCGTCGCGTGGTCGGCGGTCGTCCGCGCGTGGTCAGTTGTCGTCGCGGAAGTGCAGCGTGACGCGGTCGGTGTCGGATGGCCAGGCGGGTACCCGCAGCACCGCCCGGTGCGCGGCCTGCCCGCGAGGGGTGACCACGACCTCGACCGAGCGGTCGCCCGCCGGGATGTGCAGATCGGCGCCGGTGATGAAGCCGATCCCGAAATAGTCGGGGATCGGAACCATGACGTCGGAGACACCGTCGGCATCGCGATCGAACAGGTACACGGCGAGGGCCAGTTTGGACCGCGGGGCCACCGCCGAGCTCAGGACGTTCGTCCCGTCGACGGTGAGGATGTCGCTGTTCCGGCCCTGGTCCCCCCACCATTCCAGGGCGCGGCTCACGACGAGATCGGTCTGTTTCGGGTCGGTCTTCATACCACCGCCGACCTCCTCGCCCGGCCGGCTGGTCAGGAGGCGGACGAGTCGATCGGTGCGGCGGAAGGGCTGGTAGTAGAAATGGTGGACGGGTTCCCCGGACCGGACGACGGCGAACTCGTAGGGGGTGGTGCCGTCCGCCCGCAACGGGCCCCAGGATCCGTCGTCGGTCAGGGTGAAAAGGCCCCCGAGCCCCTTCGGCAGGCGCCTGCCCGTCTTCGGATCGAGTCGGTAGACCTCCAGGCGGGCCCGTCCGACCCCGGTGTTCGCGGGATAGAGCAGCACGCGGCCGGAGATTTCGATCTGACCCTTCTCCGCGACGACGTCGGTGGTGAACGGTTCGGTCCCGGTGAGGAAGCGGAACATCTCCCGAAAGGTGCCCGTCGAGGTCAGCAGGCGGGTGCGTTCCTGGTCGGGGAAACGGACGTTGCTCGCCCCGGGCACCCGTCGGGTGGGATCCCCGATGCCCCAGATGGCGAGCATCGGCACCCCCCTGGGCGGTCCGCTCGCGAGGGAGCCCTCCACGCTGATCAGATGCGCGACCCGGTTCGCCCGCGATGCGGAGCTTGCCAGGTACCGCTCGGTGATTCCGGCGCCCTCCGCCTGCCCGACCAGATCGACCTTCTTCGCCCCCGTCGCCCGGAGCAGGTCCTGGATCTTCGCGTCAAGCTGTGGAAAGATCTTGTCCAACGGAATGTCCGAGACCGATCCGTCGTAGTCGAAGGCGGCTATTCGGTCGGCCGGATATCCGTTGCTGGTGAAGCGCTGCGCCTGCGACTCGAACTGGTCCCCCGAGCCGAGGCTGCCGTGCACGAACAGCAGCGGCAGGCGTGCGGCGTCCGGCGGGCCCACGGGGCCCGCCACCTCTCGAGCGAGCGCCGCGGAGCGGGCCTGCGCGCCGGCCGAGCCCTCGCTGGTGGAACACGCGGCCGTCACCGCGACGAGAACCACCGCCGCCAGACCGAACCAGCGTCCGCGAGGCATGCGACGCCCCTTTCCCTGTGGGTGTTCGGCGGCCGCGGCCGGCCGCCACCGGGAATGCTCCGCTCATGACGCTACAGAAGCGCGAGAACCCGCCGGAGCGAGTCGCAATCGCCTGGTCGGCCGACAAAAGCTATCGTTTTCGGGCGTCGTCGCCACCCCCTCGCCGCAGGGTGTGGCGTCCGTTGGGGAAGCGGTGAGAACGCCCGGTGGGGTGAACGGCCGTCACGCCGACTGCGGTCGGGTGCCCGTGCGGCCCCTCGCCCGGCGACGACGTCCAACCCACGTCGCCCGGCGAGCGTGCTCGCTCCATGTCGCCCGGCGAGCGTGCTCGCTCCACGTCGCCCGGCGAGCGTGCTCGCTCCACTTCGCTGAGTGAGTCGGTGGGGTGAGCGGTTCACCGCGGCGGGCCGCCCCAACAGTCCCACGCCATCCGCTCCGGTCCCGGGCCCGGCAGCAACCCGTCCCGATGGGGTGCAACCCGACCCGATGTGGTGCGACCCGATTCGGAGCGGTCCGATCCGATGCGCACTGATCCGGAGGGTCTGCGGCCCCGGCGGGGCCGCGGCCGAAAAATGGGATGCGGATACCGCCCCCAGCCTGTCATGATTTCCGGGTGGACGCTGCGGGCGACGACATTCCCTGGCAACGAACAGGATCCGCCGAGTCCTCGGCCGGCGATATCGGCAGCGCCGCTCGCGGCGAGCCGGGGCGGCATGCCGGGCTGCGTTCCTACCTGGGTTTCGTCGGCACCTTCAAGGGATCCCTGCTGGTCGTGGTCGCCTTTTTCGCGGTCTCGAACACGGCGCTCGCCATCCTGCCCGTCTTCATCGGGAGGTTCGTCCAGTCGCTGGCCCAGGTGACGGAGTCCACCGACGGGGTGTACCGGTATGCGGCCATCCTCATCGGCTGCAATCTCCTGCACGACCTGACCTGGCGCACCGGCGAGCTCACCTACCTTCGCCTGTTGAACGATCGGGGCTACGAGTACGAGAACATCCTCTTCCGCAGCGTCATCGACGAGCGCTACCCGTACTTCGTCGGCAAGTTCACCGGAAAGATCAGCAGCTACATCGCGTCGTTGGGCCGCGAGTTCCGGGAGATCCTGGAAACCACCTGCTTCACCTATGTGGAGCAGGTTATCCGAGTGCCTTCCATTGTCATAATCATGTTTTCCGTCAACGTCTACTCGGGGCTCACGTTCCTGGTGGCCGTGCTGCTCATGATGGCCGTCGGCCGGCATACCGTGAGCCGCTCGTCGCGGGCGGAGAAGCGTCTCGCGGACGAGGTCTCCGAGATGGACGGTTACGTGATCGACGTCATCGCGAACTTCGTCAGCGTGAAGTCGTTCCGGCAGGAGACGGCCGAGTACGAGCAGGTGACCCGACGCCGCCGTGCCGTCATCGAGGCCGCCCGCAGCTCGTTCTTCTGGACCATCGTCTTCTGGGCCTCGATGTCCCTCGTGGTACGTTATCTGGTCTGGCCGGTCTCGATCCTGCTCAACCTCCACCTGTATCTGACGGGCGAGCTGAGCCTGGCGCAGTTCGCGACGTTCCTGTCGGTGCTGGTGATGTTCTCGGACTTCATCTGGGGCACGGTCTGGGAGATCGCCGAGCTGAACCTCCGCCTGGCGCGGGTCGAGGAGGCCTACCACTATCTCTTCGCCGGTCGACCCGTCACCGCGGACCGGCCGGCCGTGCTGGCTGGGACGTCTCCCGCGGCTGTGCCGGGAGCGCCGGGGCGACTGGAGTTCCGTGGGCTGTCGTTCGCCTATCCCGAGAACGACGGCAGGCCGGTGCTCGCCGGCATCGATCTGACGATCGAACCGGGCGAGAAAATCGGCATCGTGGGCCGCAGCGGAAGTGGCAAGACGACGCTCGTCAAGCTGCTGCTCGGCTATTACCCGTTGCCGGCGGACACCGTCCGGTTGGACGGCCGCCCGACGCCGAACTACGCGCTCGGCGCGGCGATCTCCTACGTCCCGCAGGACACCACGCTGTTCCACCGTTCCATCCGGGACAACATCACCTACGGGACGGCCGCCGCGGCCACGCAGGAACAGGTCGAGTCGGCGGCGCGGCGGGCCCACGCGCACGGTTTCATCAGCCAGGCACCCGAGGGCTACGACACCGTCGTCGGCGAGCGCGGCATCAAGCTGTCGACTGGGCAGCGGCAGCGGATCGCGATCGCCCGGGCCTTCCTCGACGACAAGCCCATGCTCGTTCTCGACGAGGCGACGAGCGCCCTGGACAGCGAGAGCGAGGTGCTCGTCCAGCACGCGTTGGAGGAGCTCTGGCGCGGCAAGACGGTGATCGCCGTGGCGCATCGCCTGTCGACGCTGCTGAACATGGACCGCATCATCGTCCTCGCCGACGGCGGCATCGTGGAACAGGGTTCACACCGCGAGCTTCTCGACCGTCGCGGCCGCTACCACGCCCTCTGGCAGCGGCAGAGCGGCGGCATGATCCCCGTCGACTGAGCGCCCGGGCTCGGGCCCGGGCGGCGGCGAGTCGGGTCAGTCGAGCTCGTCCCAGGGCACTTCGGAGCTGACGGCGGCGGCGATGAGCCGGGGGATGCCCTCGGCGAGCGCCGTCGACCACGGCGGCGGCGCCGTCGCGGCACGAAAGATCGCCGGGAGGGCGACTGCGCCGCCGCAACCGGGCGTGAACTGCAGCGGCCCCCAGGGTCCGCCGGGCAGGCAGGTGCTCGTCGTGCGGGTGGCGGCGGACGCGGTCGTGAGGGTCGCGGCGATGCGCCTGGCGGTCGAGGCGGCAGCGGCGGCGGTTCCCGCTGGCGTCGTCGTGGGGGTCGTCGTGGGCGTCGTCGCGGGCGTCCCGGTTCCGCTCGCGGAGGTGGTGGCGGGGCCGGCCTGCGCAACCGGTGCCGGGAAGTCGACCTCGCGGATCACCGCCGCAGACCCCGCGCTCACCTGCGCCGCGGCCGCCGCGGCGGGGCCTGTGCCCCCCGTCGTTCCCGCCGTCGCGCCCGTCACGGGCGCGGGGTTCGTCCCGCCCGCCAAGGAGGCCGCCGGACCGGCCCAGGTGGCCGTCGAGGCGACCCAGCCCGCTGCGCGGGTCGGCGTCCCGGCGCCGGGCGGCGCTGCCGTGCCCGCCGGGTAGGCCGCCGCCGAGCCGGGCGGGGCCGAGAGGTACTTCCGGCCGGTGCGAAACCCACCCGGCAGCGGCTGCCCGGCGGCCTCGGGCACGGCCAGGCCCCATGGACCGGCGCCGGCCAGGTAGCCCGCGGTCGGGTCGTCGGTGGTCGGGTCGTCGGGGGTCGGGCCGTCCCCGCCGGGGTGGAGGGCCGGACCGGCGGCGATGAGAGACTGCCCCCCGCCGTCGGAGGAGCGGCCGCCGCCAGAGGTGCCGCCTGGAGAGTGGCCGGTCGGACCGGCGGGATGGGAGTTGGTCGCGTCCGGCTCGGCGGCGCCCCCCGCCGCGATGGCGTTGGGCGGCTCCGCCGGTGCGGAGGCGAGCAGGATCGCGGCGGTCACCGCCGCGGCGACCGCGGTCGCCCCCGCACCGGGGACCAGCACGCCGCGCCGCGTCCGCGGTCGGCGGGCGGGGCGCCGCTCGCGCGGGAGCGTCGGGTTCGGCTCGGCGCCGGCCGCGCGCAGCCGGGTGACCGGCAGGCGCCCACCCGGCAGGGCTACGGCCGCGTCCGCGCCGTCGGCCGCCACCGCGCTCGCGGTGGCGGCGATCTGGCTGAGGACCCGGTGCGCGTCCGGCCGGCGTTCCGGCTTCTTGCGCAGGCTCGCGGCGACCACGCCGCGCAACGGCCCGGGCAGGCCGCTGAGGTCGGCCTCACCGTGGACCGTCCGGTAGAGCAGCGCGTCCAGGGGGCCGCCGCCGAACGGCGGACGCCCGCTCGCGGCGAAGCACACCGTCAGGCCCCAGGAGAAGATGTCGCACGCGGGCCGGGGGCGGCGCGTGGTGGTCAGCAGTTCGGGCGCGAGGTAGCCGATGCTGCCCATCACCACGCCCGAGGCGGTCATCATGCCGGGCAGGCCGGCGACGATGCCGAAGTCGATCACCTTCGGGCCGTCCGCGGCCAGCATCACGTTGCCGGGCTTGAGGTCGCGGTGCACGACGTCGGCGTCGTGGATGGCGCACAGCGCCTCCGCGAGCCCGCGGGCCACCTCCCACAGCGCCTCACCGGACAGCGGGCCCCCGGAGGCGACCGACGAGTACAGGGTGGGGCCCGCCACGTACTCGGTGGCGATCCACGGCTGGTCGCCGTCCACGTCCGCAGCCAGCAGCCGCGCCACCCGGGGGCTGTCGATCGCCGCCACCGCCGCGGCCTCCCGGTGGAAACGGTGGCGGAACGCCGTGTCGGCGGTGTGCTCCTCCCGCATCACCTTGACCGCGGCCCGGGTACCCGCGTCGTCCACGCCGAGGTACACGATGCCCATGCCCCCGCTGCCGAGCCGGCCCATCAGCCGGTACGGACCCACTTCGGGCGGATCGCCCGCCCGCAAAGCTTTCCAGGACACGCCACGTCCCCCTCGGATGCTTGCGTGCGCCGAGGCCGCGCCCAGGCGCCGCCGTGCCGGGCACCGGGGTGCGGCGACACCACGAACGCCGGCACGCCCGGTCGCGGCCCACGCCGCCACCCGACCGAATCTGTTGTACCCGGACGATTCGGCCGGAATGTGGACCACTCGACCACTCTCTGTGAAGTACGCCTGGACGGGCCGGTACCCCCGAGGGGCGCGATCGGGCGAGCAGGCCAACCAAACGCGACCGGACCACGCGGACGCGGTGACCCCGCGCCCACCTGCGGGTTCGGTCGGGCGCGGCGACCGGTGGGTCAGCGGGACGCGAGCCGGCGAACGTCGGCGGCGGAGGTGCCTAGCCCGGTCGGGCTACCGAAGGGCCGCCTGTCGGCAGCGGGGTGGTAGCGCAGTTCGGCCTCCTCGTATCGGTGCGTCCCTTGGTGCCATCGCAGGATGCCGGCCAACCAGTTCTGCAGTTCCCGGGCGTAGGAGACGATCGCCGCGCGGGCCTCGCCGTCGAGGTCGAGGCGGTCGAACAGATCGGGCAGCTCACGGTCCACGACGTGCTCGAACTGCCGCATCCGGGCGGTCATGAGCGCGTTGACCACCTCGACGGCCCGGCCGCGGTCGCAGTCGAGGAAGTTCTCGACGACCAGCACACAGTTGTGGATCTCGCCTTCGAACTGGATCTCCTTCTGGTAGGAGAAGATGTCGTTGAGCAGGCAGGCGTAGTCCGCGGCGGCGTTCTCCAGCGCCCGCAGCGGCCGGGTCCCGAAGACCTCCGCCGGCACGCTGTGCCAGCGAGCCAGCCGGCACAGGCTCATCGTCAGGTCCGAGCCGAAGGTCGCGCGGCGCATCTCCAGGTAGTCGACGGGATCGGGGATGCGGTTGTGGGCCTGGTTGGCCAGCTCCCACAGCCAGCTGTCGATCATCACCTCGATCGTCCGGCGGAACGTGGCCCGCGCGGCGGGCTCCATCCCGGCACCGGTCCGTTCCCACAGGTCGGCGAGGCCGCGTTCCAGGGCGTTGACCGGCGGCTCGGTCAGCGGACCGTCGACCGGCATGAACAGCCGCAGGCGCTCGTTGCACAGCTTCGCCGCGGCCAGGTTCCGGGACGCGCCGAAGATCACCGGGTAGTAGTCGTCCCCGTAGGTCCCCCAGGTGAGCCAGGCCGTCGTGAGGTCGAGCTCGTCGGCGGTCGCGTCCGGATGGATGCCCGCCGAGCACAGGGCGAAGTCGTAGGACCAGAGCTTGTGTTCGTCCCAGATGCCCGGCACCCGGTCCAACATCCCCATCGAGCGCGCCCAGGGGATGATCGCGCGTCGCGAGGAGTCCAGATGGGGGCTCAGTCCGGTGGTGTAGGGCAGGTAGAACTCCGGCAGCGGGGTCGGGCCGACGAGCCGGAACGGCACGTTGGCGAAGGACCGGATCCGCCGCGGTGCGGTGGCGAGCAGCGACGGAAGGACCTGGATGGCCGAGGTGCCGAGGCTGGGGATCCCCGGGATGCCGGGCAGCCCGGCGGCGGGGACGAGGCTGCCCGTCCCCCCGAGCCCGGCGAGCGGCCCGAGGCCGGGCGGGACCGCGTCGGGTGTCGCCTCGCGGTTCATGTAGCGGCTGGAGCGCAGGTGCCACTCGTGCCCGCCGGACTGCCAGTCCTGCAGACCCTTGATGTACGCCAGCGCCGCCAGCCGGCCCGCCGGGTCGATGGCGTGCTCGTCGAGGACGGCCGGCAGTTCCGTGGCGGCGGTGTGCTCGAACTGGTGCAGCCGGGAGGTCAGCAGGTCGTTGACGGTGTCGGCGGCGGCCTGCGTGTCGATGTCCAGGAACCGCTCCACGACCAGCACCCCGTTGCTGAGCTCGCCCTCCTCGGTGACCTCGCGTTCGTAGGAGAACAGGTCGTTGCGCAGGTGCACCGCGTCGGCGAAGGTGTCGCGCAGCACCTGCAACGGGCGGGTGGCGGCGACGCGGGCGGGGACCTCGGCGTCGGCGGCGTGCTCGACGAGGTTCGCCGACCACGGGGCGCCGCCGACCTTGCGGCGCATCTCGATGTACTCGATCGGGTTGGACAGCCGGGCGGCGTTGATGTTCTCGAGTTCCCAGAGGGACTCGTCGAGCAGGTTGCGGGTGCTGACGGCGAAGCGGGCCCGCCAGTCGGCCGAGCGGGCCGGCACGGTCCGTGTCCACAGGTCGGCCAGGCCCCGCTCCACCGGGTTCGACGGCTCCTCGGTGATCTCGCCGTCCACCGGCATGAACGCGGGGAGCCGGTCGAGGTAGGCCCGGGCACCGGCCAGGTCGTGCGACCGCTTGTAGAGCTCGAGGAAGTGGTCGTCGAAGTAGAAGACCCAGACGTACCAGTCGGTGATCAGATTGAGGCGATCGGCGGTGGCGTCGGGATGGGTGTAGGCGCACAGCAGGGCGTAGTCGTGGGCGTCGAGGTCCCGTTCGGTCCAGATCGCGATGCCGTGCTGGGGCGTGTCGATCATCTCCATCGCCCGGGCCCACTCCCTGCTGTGTTCCCGGGCCTGTTCAAGATGCGGACTGAGCCGTGCGGGATAGGGCACGTAGAACTCGGGGAGGGTGAAAGGCTGCATGATTTCTCCGGGAAAACCCTTGGTTGCCGTGGGGGCCGGGACGGTGCGATCCGGAAGGAATCACCGAAACCGGTGCGCCGCCGCGGAGTGTCGTGGCCGCGGCGGCGCACCGGTCGGTGGTTTCAGCGCCCGATCTCGACGCTCTCCAGGATCCCGAGCGCGTCCGGCACGAGCACGGCGGCGGAGAAGTAGGTCGTCACGAGGTAGGAGATGATCGCCTTCTCGTTGATGCCCATGAATCGGACGGACAGCCCCGGCTCGTATTCGTCGGCAAGCCCGGTGTGGTGCAGGCCGATCACGCCCTGGTTCTCCTCGCCGGTACGCAGCGCAAGAATGGACGTCGTCCCGGTGGCGCTGATCGGAATCTTGCTCACCGGCAGCAGCGGCACGCCGCGCCAGGCCGGCACGTGCTGGTCGTGGAACAGGACGGTAGCCGGGTAGATTCCCCGCGCCGTGGCCTCCCGGCCGAAAGCCGCGATGGCCCGCGGGTGGGCGAGCAGGAAATGCGTGCTGCGCCGCCGGCTGAGCAGCTCGTCGAGGTCGTCCGGGGTCGGCGGGCCCGAGCGGGTGTGAATGCGCTGGCGCAGGTCGGCATTGTGCAGCAGGCCGAAGTCGGGGTTGTTGACCAGCTCGTGCTCCTGGCGCTCGCGCAGCGCCTCGACGGTGAGTCGCAACTGCTGGGAGAGCTGGTTGATCGGCTCGTTGTACAGGTCGGCCACGCGGCTGTGGATGCGCAGCACCGTCTGGGCGACGGACAGCTCGTACTCGCGCGGCTTCAGCTCGTAGTCCACGAACGTGCCCGGCAGGTCCGGCTCGCCGGCGTGCCCCGCGGCGATCGCGATCTCCGCCTCGCCCTGCTTGTTGCTCGCCGGCCGCGGCCGGCTGCGGTAGTCCTCCAGATGCCCGCTGAGCTCGGCGTCCTGCCCGGAGATCTCGGCGAGCTGCTGGCGGGAGAGCACCAGCACGGTGGCGGCGGTCAGCGCCCTGGCGGTGTACTCCCAGGACAGCTCCGACTCGGTGAGGACCTCGTCGCCGAAGTACTCGCCGTCGCCGAGCACCCCGAGCGACCGCTCGGCGCCGTACTCGCCGGGACCGAACTTCCCAATCTTGCCGTGGGCGATGAGGAACACCTCGTCGGCGGGCGCGCCCGTCTCGGCGAGCACGTCGCCCGGGGCGTACTCCCGCTGGACGAAGCGGTCGGCGAGACCGGCGAGCGCGCCGCCGTCGAAGCCGCGCAGCGCGGGCAGCTCAGCGAGCTCGCCGGGCACCACCCGCACCTCGGATCCGACGGAGGTGAACGTGACGAGCCCGTCGCCGAGGACGTAGGTCAACCGCCGGTTGACCCGGTAGACGCCGCCGGCGGTCTGGACCCAGGGCAGCACCCGCAGCAGCCACCGCGAGGTGATCTCCTGCATCTGCGGGACGGACTTGGTGGTCGTCGCGAGGTTGCGCGCGGCCGCCGTGCTCAGACTCAGCCGGGGGTCCTCGCCGGGGGCCGCGCCGGTCGCTCCGGGGTCGGTCGGTACGGGCTCGGTCATGGCAGACTCCACCTATCGTCGGTCTTCCAGGGACTGGGGTGAGACCTCGGGGCTCGGTGTGAGATCCCGAAGCTCGGAGTGAAACCAGCAGGCTCGGGTGAGCCCACGGGGCTCGGGTGAATCATGGGGCCCGGGTGAATCATCGGGCTGGGGCGAAACCCCGGGGCTCGGGCGAACCTTGGGACTGAGGCGAACCTTGGGACTGAAGTGACCTTGGGACTGGGGTGAAAACAGGGGTCGGGGTGGAACGCGGCGCGGTCGTACGCCGAGGCCGCGCACGGAAGAGTGACGGCCTCTCGACGACTTGCGTGGTCTTTTTTCGGCCGCGGGCCGACGGCCGGAGCGAGTTTGCCGGTCTCGCCCGGTCAGGATTCGAACAATGGGTACGGACACCGTCGGGCCGGTCGCGGCCCGGCTGATCGCACCGTTGAACGCTCCATATACCAGTAACCCCCGTGGGTGTCGCGCGGTTCGCCGACATGCGCTTTGTCGTGCTGGCAGGCGCGTCTCGGCGCGCATCGGCAGCCTCCCGCATCGACGGCGTGGGCGGCAAGCACTTTGCGGAACCAATCGGGGACTGGCCCGAGAAGAGGGCTACTTCTAGCCCTGCCCCCAGGGTCCACGGTCACGGACAGTCAATACATCGCTCGTCGCCCGGAATTCTTGAAAATTGAATGACCGCTATTCCGGACGGCCGACCGGGCGATCGGCTCGGAGTCGCGGGATCCGGGTGCGGACGGCTTGCCGCGACAATGGTTCGCGTGGCGGGCGTCTGGGTTTCGGCGGTACCGCCGACCTCGTCATCCCGCCTGATTCCCTGGCACGGATGAAACGCGCCGCGGCCCCCGTGACCCCTCCCGTGCGCCCCGCGCGGTCGGGCCTGGGCGGAACGCCGGGTCAGCGGCGCCGGTGGCGGATCGTCACCAGGGCGGCCGGCTGCCGGCCTTCGCGGTGGGCCGCCGTGGGCGGCGGGGCGGGACGGGAGCCGAGACGCCGGCTTCGGTTCCGCAGGCCCAGCTCCGCGGACTCGGCTCTGCCGGCCCGGGCCGACCTCGAGCGGTGCGCGACCCGGCACCATCGTGGTAGTCAGCCGGGACCAACTGCCTGACGAGAAGAGGGCGTCCTGCCGTTGCTGCCGGTCGACAGACGTGCTTTCGATCGAGGGTCGTCCGTAGCCGACCCGATGCACCGGAGCGAGAGGCCGTCGGAGCGCGGGACGGTCGGCCGGGCGGATGTGCCCGTGGCGGCGCCCGGTTACTCCTGACCGACCGACGGGTCACGGCTTGCCGGGCGCGGCGCCGTCCGCGGAATTCGGGGGGCTGCCGATGTAGTGACAGCGCTGTAACTCGACACCGCATTGCGGGAATGCCGTCCGACCGTCTCGACAATGATCGCTTCGCGATCAAGCGTTGACGAAGAGTAGCCGAACCCGTTTCTGTACTAGTGATAAGTAGCCACACGTATCGGGCGGAAGGGTGACCCGTTCCGACCAGAAGATCTGGCCCTGGGCGGGCGACGGGTCGGTTGATCCGGGCCAGGACCTCCCGGCATGCCTGCCGGCGCCGCGGAAGGACGGGACCCACCCGGGCGGTACTCGGGCGTCGCCCGGGCCGACCAGGCCACCCCCCGGATGGGCTCCTCGTGCGACGTTCGGTCAGCCGACGGCGCGCAGGGCGGCCGTCAACGGGTGCGCGGCCTGGCCGAACGCGGTCATCTGATCGACCGACCAGGGGCTCAGCGCCCATGGCGCGGCGAGCGCCGCCTGCCGGTAGCTCTCCCAGTCGACCCAGCGCCACTCCACGACCTCGGCCGGGTCCGGGTCCGGGTCGCCCACCGCCCGGGCCACGTAGACGGGACACACCTCGTTCTCCACCAGCCCGTCCGCGGCGGTGGCGCGGTAGGCGAAGTCCGGCAGCGCACAGTGCAGGTCGGTCAGGGCCAGCCGCAGCTCCTGGTCCACCCGGCGCTCGACGGCGAGGGCGATGTCCTCACCGGGGCGAGGATGCCCGCAGCAGCTGTTGGTCCACACCCCCGGCCAGGTGCGCTTGCCCAGCGCCCGGCGGGTGACCAGCAGCCGGCCGGCCGCGTCGAACAGGTACGAGGAGAAGGCCAGGTGCAGGGGCGTGTCGAGACCGTGCACGGCGAGCCGGGGCGCCGTCCCGCAGGGGCGGCGGTCGGGGTCCAGCAGCACGACCTCGTCGTCGACGTCGACGGCGGTACCGGGTCCTTGTGGACTCACGCGTGGGCCTCGCTTTCCGTGGAAGTGGCGACCGGATCCCGCCGGGCACGTAAGCGATGCGTAACGTCCCCGGTGGATGTCCTCATCGCCCCATCCTCCCGCCGCCGCGACCAGGCGGCGCCCCGACCCCGGATCCCGCTGGTCACATCCGTTGCAGACGGCCCGCCTGTCGGGGTCGACAGGCGGCGAGGGGGCACCTGAAGGTGGCGGGCGGCCCACCGGCCCGCCAGCCCGTCGCTTCGCCCGCCCGGCGCTCCGTCTGTCCGCCCGCCGCCGGTCCGGGCCGCGGTTCAGGAGCCGATGAGGCTCGTTCCCGCGCGGATGGCGGTGAGCATGTCCCACTGTTCGTTGCTGAGGACGGCGAGGGCAGCGGGGAAGAGCCCCTCCTGTTCCTTGACGATGTGCCGCCGTAGCAGCGTCAGCATCTCGACGGCCAGGGGGGCCCAGGCCGGATCGGTGCGGGCGGTGCCGTCGGCCGCGCCCGCGAGGACCGCCTCGATCCGGCGGTGTTCGCCGCGCAGAATCGCGATCTTCTCCGGGAACTCGGTGGCCATCGGGGGGAACAGGCCGCGTTCCTCCACCACGGTGTGCGGGCCGAGGACCGTGGAGATCCGGGCGCAGCAGTCGATCAGCGAGTCGAGGTCGCCCCGCCGGAAGGCCTCACGCGCCTCGGCCGAGAGTTCGACCAGCTCGTCGTGCTCCCGGATCAGGTCCTCGATGGCCGGAGTGGCCGTGCACCAGCAGTAATCAGACACAGTAGGGCCGTCCTCGGGGAGAAGAAGATCGGCTGATTTCCGGCGCCGGGAACGAGATGCGCCGGATCCGCCGCGTGCCGCCGGGGACCGGTCCAACCATGCTCCGTGCTGGTTGTGCCGGCTCTGCGGGAGGCCCGGATATGCGGACGCGGTCGGGAATCGGGCCGATGGGGCGGGCCGGGCAGCAAGGATGCCGGCGAGGTCCGTCAGGGTGCCCGCCGGCCGGGCGGACTGACCGCGTGGCGGCGCCGCGACCGGTGACGCGATCGAGCTCCGACAACGTCATCTCGCTCCTGCCCCGCCCGGCGGCGCACGGGGAGCGCCGCTGCCGCCATCATCGGCCGGCGCTCGCGTCAGCTATATGGACTTTCGTCCCCTTCCGGGCCTTCCGAACGACTGCGACGGCAGGTCCGGGAGTCGCCGCTGTCGACACGGCCAATGCGCGGAAATCGCGAACGAAATGCGCTCGGTGCCGTTGTGCCGGTCGGCGGATCGCCGGCGCCCGCCGACATGCGGGACAATCAGGGAATGTGGGAACTCGCGCAGGTGAACATCGCCCGGTTGCGGGCGCCGCTGGACGATCCCATCCTCGCCGACTTCGTGGCCGCCCTCGATCCCGTGAACGCCCTCGCCGACGCGGCGCCGGGATTTCGGTGGCGGTTGCAGACGGAGGACGGCAACGCCACCGCGATACGCGCCTTTGCCTGGGACGCCGGCACGAGCGCCGGGGTCATCGTCAACCTGACGGTGTGGGATTCGGTCGAATCACTGGGGAACTTCGCGTTCTCCGGTCCGCATCGCGACGTGCTGCGACGGCGGCGCGAGTGGTTCGAGACCATGCGCGAGGCGTACGCGGCGTTGTGGTGGGTGCCCGCGGGCGTACGCCCGACGACGGCGCAGGCGGAGCAGCGCGTCCGCCGTCTGCGCCGGCAGGGGCCCACCGCGTACGCCTTCACGCTGCGCGAGCCGTTCCCGCCGCCGGGCGGCGATCCCGACCCGGCGGCGTTGCCGGACCGGCGGGCGCACTGGACCTGCCCGGCCTGAGCCCGACCGCCGGCCAGCCGGCCCGCCGGCCAGCCAGGACGATCAGGACAACGGGACGGTGAGGCAGGCCGCGCGTGCGCCCGCCGTCCCGGCGGCGCCGGGGGAGCTGTCGGTGTGGTGCTCGTGGAGGATGATCGAGTGCGCGCCGCCCGCCCGGAAGTCCCACGCGACCGCCGCGAACGCGGATCCCGTGCCACGGTCGTCGGTGGTGAAGTCCAGCCACACCTCGTTGCTCGCGTTGGCGTAGCGGGGGTTCACCGACGGCTGCACGGGATCGGGGACGTTCTGGTAGTGCGCACCGGCGGCCGTGCCGGTCGCCCCGCAGGCCTTCTGATGGACGTGCGCACCGAACTGGTGGTTCGGCGCCAGGCCCTGAACAATCAGGCCGACCACGGTCCGCTTACCGCGGACGGCGAGCGCGACCGCCGTCGTGCCCGGCGGCACGAGATGGGCGTCGTAGGTGACGGCCGTGGGCGGCTGCCGGTCGTTCCACGCGCCGAACACCACCGGCTCCGCGACCACCCTGTCGGCCTCGGCCGGGCTCGGGATCGGGCCGCTGGTCGTGGCCGGTGACGGAGAGCCGGCGGCCCCGGCCGGCGCGGCGGACAGCAGGAGCAGTCCGAGCCCGGCCGCAATGATGGACAGACGCCGTCGCATGAGACCCCTCTGAGACGGGAGTTCCGGTCGCTGGCGACGATCCTAGGGCGGACGGAGCTGCCCGGCGGGCACCGACTCGGCCCGATGGGAAAAAGGTGCCACCCCATTCTCCGGTGATAACGGACTGAACGCCGCGATCCCGTCGAGCCGTTCTTGCTTTTCCCGGCCACGCACTGCCGGTCACGGTGCGAGATCACCTCCCGCCTGCGGGCTGCCGATCGGCACCCCGCGGCCAGGAGACGGTGGTGAGTGGTCAGCGGTAACGAAACAGCGCTGCCGGCCGACACACGCGGGACCGACAGTCCTCGTAGGGGCGGCCGACACCGCCGAAGGCCGCCGCGGCGCCGTATCCCGAAGGAGCAGCCTGCGTGATTCCCGTCATCGACATCAGCCCCGACGTCGACAGCCCCGCGGGCGCGCAGGTCGCCGCCGCCATCGGCCGGGCCTGCCGGGAGATCGGCTTCTTCCAGGTCGTCGGGCACGGGGTGCCGGCCGCCGTCATCGACTCCGCCTACGCCGCGGTGGCGCGCTTCCTGGCCTGGCCGACCGAAGAGAAGGCGAGGCTGGAGCACCCCCACCCGTTCCGCGGCTGGAGCAGTCACCGGCGGGTGGGCTGCGACACGGATATGCAGCGGTTCCAGGCCTGCGCCGTGCCGTCCGCGGCGGAGGCGGCGGCGCTGGGCGTCGAGGAGCGCTACCTGGACTACTTCCAGCTCTGCCCGTGGCCGGACGACGTCGCCTTCCAGGAGGCGTTCAGCGCCCACTTCGCCGCGGTGCGGGCGGTGGGCCGCACACTCATGTCCTACTTCGCCGTCACCCTGGGCCTGCCGTCGGACTACTTCGCGCCGGCGTTGCGTCACGACGTCAGCGACATGGCAGCCAACCACTACCACCGCGCCGACCCCGCCGATCCCGCCGATCCCACAGATCCCACCGGCCCCGCCGACCCCATTGCCGCCGACGCCCACCCCGTCGAGGCCGCCGACCTCGACACGATCGACATCGTTCTGCCCGAGCACGCCGACTCCGGCATGCTCACCCTGCTGCACCAGCGCGGCGACTACGACGGCCTGCAGGTGCGGCTGCTCGACGGCGAGGTCCTGACCGTGCCGGTGCGGGACGACGCGCTGGTGGTCAACGTCGGCCTGCTGATGTCCCGGTGGACCAACGACCAGTTCCTGGCCACGCGGCACCGCGTCGCCGTGCCGCCACGGCCCGGGATGACGCGGACCTCGCTGACCACGTTCTGCTACCCAGCGGTCGACACGGTGATCGAGCCGCTGGCGACCTGCGTGGGCGCGGACGGTCCGCACTACGGTCCGGTCACGCCGTACGGGTGGGAGGCACAGTACCTTGCCGCGCAGGCGGCTCAGTACGCCGCGAACGGCGAGCTCACGCCGCGGGTTCCACTGGCGCCGAGGCAAAGAGGCTGATCAGATGGGATAGCCCGGACGCCGAACCGGGAGGGCTGGTCGACAGACGGGGGGTGCCGATGCCGCCGGAGCCGCCGGAGGGCCCACAGTCGGACGCCGCGACCCGGGTGCCCGTGGCGCCCGCGTCGCGGCCGGGACCGGGCGGGGGCCTGCTGCCCGCCACCGAGCGGCTGTTGTTGCAGCGGGTCGCGGCCGAGCAGGCTGGCGGGCGGGCGCCGTCGCTCGTCGCCGCGGTGGCGCGCGACGGCCGCCCGGTGTGGGCGGTCGGGCGGGGCCGTGCCGTCGGTGAGGGCTGTGCCGTCGGTGAGGGCTGTGCAGTCGGTGAGGGCCGGGGCAGCCGGCGGCCTGACGCCGACACCCAGTACCGGATCGGCTCGATCACGAAGACCTTCACCGCGGTCCTGGTGATGCGCCTGCGCGACGAGGGTCGCCTGGCGCTCGGCGACCCCCTCGACCGGCATCTGCCGGGGACCGCGGTCGGCGATCGCACGGTCGCGCAGCTGCTGTCCCATCTCGGCGGCATCGCGGCCGAGACGCCGCCGCCGTGGTGGGAGCGGGTGGCCGGGCAGGCCCATCCCACCCTCGCCGACGCGCTCGGTCCCGACCCGGACCGGTTTCGCCCCGGACGTCGCCATCACTACTCCAACGTCGGATTCGCGGTCCTCGGCGAGCTCGTCGCCCGGCTGCGCGGGACGAGCTGGGCGCAGGCCCTGCACCGCGAGCTGCTGGCGCCGCTGGGGATGGTCCGCACCACCGCGCTGCCCGTCGCGCCGCACGCCCACGGCTTCGCCGTCCACCCGCACGCCGACGTGCTGCTGCCCGAGCCCGCCCACGACGCGGGCGTGCTGGCCCCGGCCGGCCAGCTCTGGTCGACCGCCGCGGACCTGGTGCGCTGGTCGGCCGTCCTCGCCGGGCACACCGACGCCGTGCTGTCCGCGGACACCCTCGCCGAGATGCGCGAGCCGGCCGCCGTCGAGGGTGACAGCGGCGAGTGGCGCCTGGGAGCCGGGCTCGGCGTGCAGCTGCTGCGCGAACCCGGTGGCGTGCTTGTCGGGCACGGGGGTTCGATGCCCGGCTTCGTCGCCGCCCTGTGGACCCGACCGCGGGGGACCGCAGCGGTGGCGATGGCGAACGCGACCAGCGGGGTCGCCGTCGTCGACCTCGCCGTCGGCCTGATCGACGCGGTCGACACGGCCGAGCCGCCGCTGGCGGCCGAGTGGGTGCCCGCGCCGGTGGCGGGGCGGGAGCCGCTCGACGTGACCGGCGTCTGGTACTGGGGGCCGGCGCCGTATGCGCTGTCGCTGCGGCCGGACGGCGGACTGCTGCTCGCGCCGCTGGGCCGCTCCGGCCGGCGATCCCGGTTCCGACCCGGCCCCGGCGGCAGCGGCACCTTCCTGGGCGTCGACGGCTACTTCGCCGGCGAGACCCTCATCCCGCAGCGCCGGTCCGACGGCGCTCTGAGCCACCTCGAACTCGCCTCGTTCGTCTTCACCCGGGCCCCCTACGCCCCCGCCGGCCCGGTACCCGGCGGCGTCGACGCGGCCGGCTGGCGCGCCTCTCCAGCCCCGGCTCCAGCCCCGGCTCCGGCCGCGGGTGGCGGGCAGGGCTGAGCGGGGGTCCTGCTGCCCACCGCGGCGGGCGGGAAGTGGGTTTTGCTGGGGCCTCACCGGATACTCCTACCTGGCGTGCACGGATGTGCCCTCACCGTGGTAGCTGGCCGCTGTGCGACCGCCATGTCCGTGGCAGCGACGCCGTGATGCCTGGCCGAGGAGCCCAGAAGCCGAGGAGCCGAGGAGCGATGGCATGCCCTTCTTCGACCCGATCGAGTCCACCTTCTACGGCCACTGTGTGGAGCGCCTGCTGACCTCGACCGAGCTTGCGCCGATGCTGGCCGGCGGCATCGTGGAGATCGGGCCGGGAACCGCCCGTCCGGTCGTCGAGGCGCTGCAACGCTCCGGGTCACGAGTGCCCATCACCGGGTACGAACTGGACGCCGAGGCAGCGCGGATCGCGAGTCGGGCGGTGGCCGGGGCGCAGCTGGGGAACTACACCGTCGTCCAGGGCGACTTCTTCGCCGCCTCCGCACCGGCGCGGCAGGCGCGGTGCGCGATCGGCAACCCGCCGTACCTGCCGGCGATCGTGCGGCCGGTCGGCGCCTCCCACCTGTGGGGCGGGCACGACGGCGCGCACGTCGCGCGGCGCGTCCTGTCCCAGGAGATGGACGTGGTGCTACTGATGATCGCCTCCATCTCCGATCCGGTGGGTCTCGTCGAGCACGCCCGCGCCGCCGGCTATCGGGTCGCGGACTGGTTGGTGCGGCCCATCCCGTTCGGGGGGTACTCCCGCCAGCCCTGGGTCCGCCGCCGCATCGGCGAGCTGGCCCGGTCGGGCCGTGCCTTCTTCGGCCCGGAGGGCTACCTGCTGGCCGGTGTCACCTGGGTCCGCGTCGGCGGGCCGATCGCCGTCGCCGGTGAGCCCGATCATGCCGCCACCGTGCTCCGCCGGATCCTCACCGCGGCGGGCAGCGCCCACGACCTCGACGAGACCGCCGGGGTCGCTCGGACGACGACCGTCGACGGCCGCCGCCGGGCGCGGATCGCCTCGGGGCACCATGAGCTGCCGGACCGGTCCGTCTCCCGCCTGTCGGGGAGCGGTGCATGACCAGCTCGGGGGGGTCCGGCATCGCGCGGGACGGGGGCTCCACGGCAACCGCCGCCCGGCTCACGCCCCCGTCACCCCTGGCGCCCCGGTCGCGCCCGTCATCCCCGTCGGGGGCGGAGTACGGCGCCGTGCTGACGCCCGCCGAGCTCGCGCAGCCGCGCCTGCCCGAGCCCAGGGGCGCGCTGTCCGAGTTCCTGCTCGACCGGCTGCGCCGGGCGCCCGGCGCAGCCGGGCTCGGGCCGGCGCCGGGCGCGGACGACGACGTGCTCTACGGCGAGGACGGCCCGCTGTCCCTCTACTGCCTCTACGGCCTGCACTACCGCGGCTTCGCCGAGGTCGACGACGACTGGGAGTGGGAGCCGTCGCTGCTCGCCGTGCGCCGCCGGCTGGAGATGGACCTGCTCGCCCGCCTGCGCGCCGAGGCAGACGCCGCCGCGGCCGGGGACGACGGAGCGGCCGGGGACGACGGGGCGGCCGGGCACGACGGAGTGGCCGGGCACGAGGGAGTGGCCGGGGACGACGGGGCGGCCGGGGACGTCGCGGCCGCGCTGCGGGAGGTGATCGCCCGGGCCGGTGGGCGTTCCCTGTCGCGGCGGCTGGCCACCACCGGCACGCTCGAGGAGTTCCGCGAGTACGCGATGCACCGTTCGCTGCTCCAGCTCATCGAGGCGGACCCGCACACCTGGGCGATCCCGCGCCTGACCGGCGCGCCGAAGGCGGCGCTGGTGGAGATCCAGGCCGACGAGTACGGCCACGGCGTCGAACGGGACATGCACCAGAACCTGTTCGCCGTGACCATGCGCGCCCTGGACCTCGACGCCCGTCCCGGCGCCTACCTGAACCGGTTGCCCGGGCCCGCGTTCGCGACCGTCAACGTGCCGTCGCTGTTCGGCCTGCATCGGCGGCTGCGCGGCGCGCTCGTCGGCCACCTGGCGCTGTTCGAGATGACGTCGGTGGAGCCGATGGGCGCCTACGCGGCGGCGCTGCGCCGCCTCGGCCTGGCCGCCGGGGCCCGTCACTTCTTCGAGGTCCACGTCGTCGCCGACGCCCATCACCAGACGGTCGCCGCCCGCGACCTCGCCGCGGCCCTCGTCGCCCAGGACCCGGCCCTGGCCGTCGACGTCGTCTTCGGCGCCCGGGCGACCACGGTGGTCGAGGGCCGCTGCGCGGAGGCGATCCTCACCGCGTGGGACGAGGGCCGGTCCTCCCTGCGCGGTGCGCCCCCGGCGCCGCGCTGAAGAAGTCGAGCGTGGTGCGTGTCTTGGTCTGTTGCGGCCCGGTCAGGTCGAGGCCGTGGCGGCGCAGGACGGCGGACAGGCGGGCGGCGGTCCGCGTGGCCGCCTGCGGGGTGGCGCGGGTCGACAGCTCGAGCAGGCGGGAGCCGTCCGGAAACGTCCACCGTTCGGCCTGGAGCAGGCGGTCGAAACCCTCGGGGCGCAACCGGTGCCGAGAGGCCTCGATCGGCCCGAGGACGGTCAGCTCGTCGATGTGGCCGGCCTCGGGCAGGTGGGCGGCGAGCAGCCGTGCCTGCTGCTTCGAGAACAGGTCGTGCAGCGAGCCGCGGCGGGTCATCGCGCGCCGCACGTCGTCGGGGCCGAGCCGGGTGCGCAGGGCGGCGGAGCAGACGTAGGCGCCGGGCATCGCGTCGACCTCGACGACGAACTGCTTCGACCGCCGCAGCCGCGGGGCGACCTTCGCCGGAACGACGGGCCGGAGTTTGACCACGGAGTCGTCCGGTCTGCCGCTCGTACTACGCACGCGGACGACCACACCACGCCGATGCAGCAGCCGGTCCGGGGTGTCGAGGTAGTAGACCCGTTGCCGCCGGGCCCTCGTCCCGGAGATCCCGAACATCTCGATCGCCCGCCGGTGTGCGGAGGAGGGCACGAGGAACTTGAGTTCCACCCGATCCACCTGGCGGGTGAGTTTCACCAGGGCGTGCAGGTCGTCGTCGGGTAACTGCCAGAACTTCTGCGCCGCGCGCAGCACGGAGGAACCATCTGCCGCAGCAGCCGTCACATCGCCCTCCCACCCGCCTGTTCCGCGGCGCACAGGCCTCGTGATTCCGGGACCCGATGGATTGGCGTCCACCCTTCCGTGGCAGGAGTGCTCATACCACCTGAACGGATACTCAAACCGCATGCCCGGCCGAGGTTCGCCAACCGGGACACAGGCCACGGATCGTCTCCGACGCCAGGTCGGTGCCGTCGGCGGCCGCTGCGCGGGCCGGGCGCGGCCGGGGTGATGCGGCACCGGTCGAGTGCGGCCGACTGGCCCCGAGGTGCCAGTGGCCGGCCGTTGCGGCGGTGCCAGGCGGGTGCAACTCGGGCCGGCCGGGCGCATCGTCGAGCACGCGTCGCGCATGCGGCTGAGGGGTCGTGACCCACGGGCCGGTGGGCGGTCGGTCGGCGTTGCGATGGTGCATCTGCGTCGTGGTGTCGCTGTGGGACCGGCCGCCCGGCGGCGTCGACCCGCGGGGCTGCTGTCCTACGATCCTGACCGACTCCGGAGGAGGACCTCATGCTCGGTAGATCGGTGCGCCGCCGCAGTCTGGGCCGCGGGATGACCGCACGGCTGATGCGGGAGGGCCGACCGCCGCGGGCCGTCCGCGCCGTCTTCGGCTACGACCCGGCTGATCCGATCGCCGTGACCCTGACCCTTGGCGGCGTGATCGGGACGGGTCCCGTCGTCTGGCGCTTCGCCCGTCGGCTCCTCGCCGACGGGGCACGTCGACCCGTCGGTCTGGGCGATGTACGGGTCCGCCCCATCGTGCTGCGCGGGCAGCCCGCGCTCGCGCTGTGCCTGTGCGGTACGTCCGGCACCGCCGAGTTGGAGCTGCCCGCGCGGGAGGTGGCGGCGTTCCTGTGGCGCACGTACGCCATGGTGTCGGCCGACGCGGAGGCCGCGACGATCGACTGGGCCGGCGAGTTCCGCTTCATGCCGGGCCGCCCGGCCGGGCCCGAAGGTGGTGTCGCCTGGCCGTCCGGGTGGGGCGTCGGACGCCGGCCCAGCAGGACGGACGGGGCGGGAGACCCCCGGGTACCCGCCGAAGGTCCCTGGTAGGCACCGGCCGGGCAGGGCACCCTGGGGGATCCGCGAATGTTCCAGCGGGATGAACCGGGAGGCCGGCCGTGCGTGACGTCCCGATGCCGCAACCCCGCCCGGCTTCCGATGCCGAGTCCGCATCGTCCCCCACCGGGGGGTCGTGCGCCTGTGGCATGGGGGCCTACTGGCGGCTACACGCGGTCACGCCCGGCGTCAGCGGGGACTGGGTGGACGTGTTCGCCCTCGACGACGGCCGGCTCGCGATCTGCGTCGGCGACGCGGCCGGGCACGGCTCGCGGGCGGCGGCCTTCGCGGGCCGGGTGCGGGCGATGCTGCGCCGGCGTCTGCTGGCCGGGAAGGAGCCCGACGCCGCCGTCAGCGCGACGGTCGACGAGGTCGCCGGGCTGGGCGACCTCGGGGAGATGTTCGCCACGGCCTTCGTCGCGGTGGCCGACCCGGCCACGGGCCGCGTGGTCTACGTCAACGCCGGCCATCCGCCCGCCGTGCACCTGACTCGAAGCGCCGACCCGGCCAGCCTGCCGCTGGGACCGACCGGCCCGATCCTGTCGGACCTGTTCGCGGGCACCTCGATCTGGACGTCCCGGTCCCTGCGGATGGCCCCTGGCGACCGCCTCGTCGTCTACACCGACGGCCTCAGCGAGGCCCGCGACGCCGCCGGCGAGCAGTTCGGCACGGACCGTATCGGTGCGGCCGGCGGCGGCGAGCCTTCCGACACCCCGCCCGACCAGCTCATCGACCGCATCTTCGCGCGGGTCACCGCCCACACCCACGCCGCGGCTCGCGACGACCGCACCGTGGCCGTCCTGACCCGGCGGCCCGAGCCCTCCGCCGCGACCGTGCCCACCCCCTGACCGTGCCCACCCCCTGACCGTGCCCACCCCCTGACCGTGCCCACCCCCTGACTGCGGTCGACCTAGCCGCGGGACGGCGGCCGACGGCTGGCGCAGGGGACGCAGGTGCGGGCCGAGGGGCGGGCGGCCAGACGCTGCTCGCCGACGGGCCTCCCGCAGGTCTCGCAGACGCCGTAGGTTCCGGCGGCCAGCCGGCCGAGCGCGGCGTCGACCTCCGCCAGGTGGTCGGTCGCCTGTCGAAGCGTGGCACGCACCTGTTCGCGCTCGAACGGCATCGAGGCGCCCTCGATGTCGTGCTCGTCGTCGGCGTCCCGGTCGGCGGTGTCGTCGAGGATGCGGTCGAGCTCCCGGTGCAGTGCGGCGACGCGGGCGGTGGCGTCGGCCCGCTCGGCCAGCAGCCGGGCTCGCGCGTCCGCCTCGGAGCTCAAGGTCACACCTCCGTACTGCGTCGCCCCAGGATGCCGATGAACCCGAGAGCCCCACCGTGCAACCCTGGGGAGTCAACCCGCCCAGGTCACCCGCAGGACGGTGACGGTGATCCAGCGGTCTTCGATGCTGTACGTCAGCAGCCCGTACCCGAAGACCGCCCGCCACAGCTCGGTGCGCTTGTCGTAGGTCCCGCACCGCTGCGGATCGTCGGCCAGTCGATGCAGGAACGCGTCGAGCTCGTGTCGACCCTGGGCCGGCAGGGTGTCACGCTGTTGCTCGGCGAAGGTGACCCAACGGATCGTGTGCCTGGGGATCTGTAACCTCCGGATCGCCGGCGGGGTGCGAAGTGGTCCCGCCGAGCACGGTCAGGTCTCCGGCCTCCAGCCGGCGGCGGTCCGCGAGGGCTCCCGCCTCGATCTCCGGATTCGCCGTGAGCACGGCTCGGCTCCACCACTTGTCGATCACCGCGGCCACGGGCACGAGGTCGAGGCTGTCGTCGGCCCCGGCCAACGCGATCCGCAGTTCCGCCACGAACTTCTCACGATCACCCGGATGAAGCGCCGCGCGGATAGCCGGTCCGTTCTTGGCGATCCGGTTGCGGACTCCATGGATCGGGATGGTGTCGGCCATGAGGACCATCATCCCCACGCCCCGAGGCCTCGGCAACGAACGGCCGTGGGCCCGCGGTGGGCGATGTGACGCCTCGGTGGAATCGGGCTCGCGGGTGACGAGCGTCAGGACGGGATCGGCCGACTCAGGTGGGGGCGGCGTCGGTGATGCGCGCCATCAGGGAGCGGCCGGCGGACACCACCGTCTCCCGGTCGTGGGTGATCACGAACGCGAACCGGCGATCGCCGTCCGGCCCTGCGTCGACGAGATCGCGAGCGATGAGCGCGCTGGCGTAGTGCGGTCCGACGGCGGTCACGACCCATTCCCCGACCAGCGGGTCCGCCGCGGTCAGGCAGATGTCACGCACGCCCGGACATCTCCCCGGGCGAAGATCGGCCGCCAGGACGCCGACGAAGGGGCAGGCGACCGCGAGGCACGCGTACCGCTGGCTCGTCGCCGGGGTGAACGTGTCGGCGGTCTCGAACGCGGAGAGCAGCACCGGCGGATCACCGAGTGTCATCGCCTGCCGCTCGATCTCGTGCGAGATCGCCAGGAGCAGCTTCTTGCGCCCGACCCGGAGATCCCTGGACTCCCGGACGAGCTCGAACGGAGTCGTCGGGGCCTGCGCCGGTCGTTTCGTGAACGGCAGTCGAGCGGCCGACGCGGCCGCGGGAAGCGGCCCGGGACGGCCGAAGAGCCAGCCCTGCCCGTACCTAGCCCCGAACGCGAGAGCCTGCTCCAGATGAGCGGGGGTCTCGACGCCCTCGGCCAGGATGACGGCCCCGGTCCGCTCGGCGTGCGCCATGATGGCCGTGATCGTGCGGGCCTGCTGCGGCTGCGGGCTGTGTTGCACGAGCGACAGATCGAGTTTGATGACGTCCGGGGCGACGAACGGCAGCAGCGCGAGCGAGTCCGGGTTCACGCCGACGTCGTCGAGCGCGATCCCCCAGCCCCGGTCCCGCGCCCACCGGATGGTGCGCAGCAGCTCGGACGGCTGGCGCGACAGCGAGTTCTCCGTCAGTTCGAGCACGACGCGCAGCTTGTGGACTGCCTCGTCGACCAGCGTGGCGACCGCCGGCGGCTGCGAGGTCACGCAGGACGAGGCCGTCAGGTTGATGAACAGGGTCTGCTCGTTTCCCAACGACACGTCGAGCGCGCCCCGCAGGGCGGCGAGCCGGCACGCCCAGTCCAGATCCGCCAGGCGCCCCTGGGCCTGGGCCTCGGCGAACGCGGAGATCGGATCCACGGGTCCGAGGCCCGGCCACCGGGCGAGCGCCTCATAGCCGACGACCTCGCCCGACTCCAGGTCGACGAGAGGCTGGTAGCTCGGCACCAGGGCGCCGGCCGCCAGAATCTCGGCGAGATCGCATCTACGCCGGCGGTCGACCGGCATCCGCACTGCCATCTGCACCCCCCAGCCGCGGCCGGTGGGTCTCCGGACCTCGGACCCCCGGGTCCCGGGTCTCTCGCCTTCGACGCTACGCCCTTGCGCCCGCCCCGGCCGGCCGCAGGTGGGCGGCCTAGCCCAGGGGCTCGGGTCCCGGGGGCTCGGGTCCCAGGCGATCCGGACAGGACACTCCGGCCCAGGACATCACCGTGCAGTACGTGCTTCGCGCGACCTTCCATCTCCCGTCGACGAGAACGGCCTCGCCGAGCAGGGTGCCGTAGGCGGGCGCGTGGCTCAGCACCACCTCGAAGGCGAGCGACGCGTGGGCCGGGTCGGTGAACACCGGCTCCCCGATCAGCACCCGCGCGCTCCACGTCGCCTGCGGATGGCGGTCGCGCACGGTTTCCAGCGTCGATTGCAGGGACGCGCCGTCGTCGACGGCGGCCAGGGCGGCTTCGGCGTCCTGATCACCCGTGAAGGCCGTGGTGAACGCCGCCCGGATCGCTGCCGCGGCCGCCGCGACGTCGGCCGGCGCCGGCCCGGCCTCGGGCAGTCCGGCCGGCGGCCACAGGTCGACCGCCCGGTCGGCGGCCGCCCGGATCACGGCGCCGTCCACGACGACGCGTGACTCGGGCAGGCCGCGGGCGAGGAACTCGGCGACGAAGGTCAGCGGACCGTCCGGCGGCAGGGGCCAGAGCCAGTACCGCAGCCGGTGCGTCTGTTCCGCCCGCGAGCCGACGAAGCCCGCGACGGAGCCAGGCAGGATCCCGCGCCGCACGCCCGGCGGCGCGGGTAAGGGGAAATTGCGCGCCACCGGCTCCTCCGCCGCGGTCCCATCGGGCAGGGCCGTCAGCAACGGGCCACCCGACTCGCCGAGGCGGGTCGTGACGGTGTCCCCGGGTCGGGCCGCGACGGCCCGTGAACCGTCGGGAAGGGCGATCCCGAACCGGACCATCCGGGCGGCACCCCGGCTCCAGTCCACCGCCAGCCGCGGATCGACACCGGGCTCGGTGCCGGGCCGCAGCCGGATCTCCAGGGTGATCTCCACGCCCGCGGGATACGCGGCAAGGCCCGCGACGGACACCGCGGTGTCGACATTGCGGACGACGATCAGCGCAAGGGGAACCACCCCGGCGAGCTGGTGGTCCGGCGGGGCGAGCCAGGGGCTCGCCGGTCGCGGTGGCACAGCCGAGGAGACTCGGTCAAAAAAGCCCATGATGCCGAAATCGTGGCGCTATCGCCACAGTCGGGTCAACCCGACTTGCGCACTCTGTAATCGTCGTGTCCCCTGACCGTCGTGGCCCGTGACCTCGTGGCCCGTGACCTCGAGGCCCGTGACCTCGAGGCCCGTGACCGGTCGGGTTGTCAGGAGAGGAAGTCGACGGCGAGGCGGTCCGGCGCCGTGAGCTCGACGACGCGGAAGCCGCCGACATGTCCCAGGCCGACGCCGATGTGCACCGTCCCCTCGAAGTCGCCGGCCAGCGCGTAGCTCAGCCCGGACTGGCCCGTGCCGTCCGGCGCCGTGCGCAGCGTCGAGGCGCCCTGGTCGTCGTGGGCGGCGGTGGAGGTCAGGACCAGTTCGAAGTCCGCCTGCCCGGCCAGCGGCAGCGGCGCACCGGAACCGGGCCGGATCACCTGTGGCACGAACCCGGCGCGGTAGCCGGGGACACCCCCGGTGAACTCCAGCACGAGCCGCTGGAAGCGGACGCCGTTCTCCACGTTGGGCGCACTGCGCAGCGACACGAGCCGGACGGGCCGGGTCGCCTGGCGCGCGGACACCGCCGGCTGGCTCGACCAGCTCCGCGCGTCGACCCGCGGTCCCACCGACGCGGCCGCGGTCGCCGTTTCCCGGGCCGTCGGAGCGGGCGTCGCGGCCGTGCCACCCGAAGCCGCCGGCGAGGTGACGCTCGCCGAGCCCGTGGGAGCCGGGGAGGTCGACGGCGAGGCGGCTCCGTCGCCACCGCTGCCGGAACCGGAGCCGGAGCAGGCGACGAGCACCGCCGCGAGCACCGTCGCAAGCAGGCCGGCACGAGCCGGCCTCCGCCGCCCGCCCGGACCAGCGCAGCCGCCCCCGCCCTGCTCCCGCGGAGCCCCCGCGGACCTCGCCTCCGCCCTGACGATGCTTCCCATCCGCAACGCCCCGCTTTCTAGGACAGACGGCACGAAGCCAGCCCGTCCGTCATACCCGACGCGCCCCGACCAGGAACCCGATCATAGGGCGATCACGCGGGCTCGACCCGCGGACGTGGCTGCCCGCGGGGGCGACCCGCGCGGGTGGTGCGGCCGAGCTGACCCGGCTCACACCGGCTGCCCCGCCAGGGCGGTGTCGGTTGCGGTCGCAGTGCGGGGGCGGCCACGGCGGGGGCTTCGCCGCGGGGCGGTCAACGAGGGCGAAGTGCACCAGCTTGTTGAGCCTTGACCGCAAGCCCTTGCGGTTCGGCGTGGCGCCGCCCGTGGTTGCTCGACACGATCGAACGGCGACCTACCAGAGCCGGTGAGGGGACTCGAACCCCTAACCGCTCGATTACAAGTCGAGTGCGCTACCAATTGCGCCACACCGGCTGGTGTCTCGACGATACCCGACCCTGTGTCGCCGCCGGTCGAAGCGCTGGACGTAGGCGTGGTGCCGGGGGCGCACCGAGCCGCGGGCACCATGTTCGCTGCTCTGTACCGCGAGCTGGTTGCGCACGCGCGGCGCGATCCCGCATCGGAGCTGGACGCCTACTACGCCTACTCGCTTTTCTGCTCGAACCGCCCGCGGCCCGACGGTGTCGGGGCCTGCGGGCGGTCCGGGGGAGGGCTCAGAAACCCTGGCTGCGCATCGCGGCGTCCACGTTGGCGGCGTCTGCCTCCGCGTATTCCGGGGTGTTCGCCACCACGGCCTCGGTGGTGAGGAAGAGGCCGGCGATGGAGGCGGCGTTCTGCAGGGCGGAGCGGGTGACCTTGGCGGGGTCGATGATGCCGGTGGCGATGAGGTCGACGTACTCGCCGGTGGCGGCGTTGAGGCCGTGGCCGGTGGGCAGGTTGCGGACCTTGTCGACCACGACGCCGCCCTCGAGACCGCTGTTGAACGCGATCTGCTTGATCGGTGCCTCGAGCGCGAGGCGGACGATGTTCGCGCCGGTGGCCTCGTCGCCGGAGAGGTCGAGCTTCTCGAAGGCGGTGATCGAGGCCTGGAGCAGCGCGACGCCACCGCCGGCGACGATGCCTTCCTCGACGGCGGCCTTGGCGTTGGACACCGCGTCCTCGATGCGGTGCTTCTTCTCCTTCAGCTCGACCTCGGTGGCCGCGCCGACCTTGATGACCGCGACACCACCGGCGAGCTTCGCCAGCCGCTCCTGGAGCTTCTCCCGGTCGTAGTCGGAGTCGGACTTGTCGATCTCGTTGCGGATCTGGCTGACCCGGCCGGCGATCTGGTCGGGGTCACCGGAGCCCTCGACGACCGTCGTCTCGTCCTTCGTCACCACGATCTTCCGGGCGCGGCCGAGGAGGTCCAGGGAGGTGCTCTCCAGCTTCAGACCGACGTCCTCGGAGATGACCTGACCGCCGGTGAGGATCGCGATGTCACCGAGGATCGCCTTGCGGCGGTCACCGAAGCCGGGGGCCTTGACCGCGACGCTCTTGAACGTGCCGCGGATCTTGTTGACGACCAGGGTCGCCAACGCCTCACCCTCGACGTCCTCGGAGATGATGACCAGCGGCTTGCTGGTCTGCATGACCTTCTCCAGCAGGGGAAGGAGGTCCTTCACCGCGGCGATCTTGCTGTTGACGATGAGGATGTAGGGGTCGTCGAGGACGGCTTCCTGACGGTCGGCGTCGGTGACGAAGTAGGGGGAGATGTAGCCCTTGTCGAAGCGCATGCCCTCGGTGAGCTCGAGCTCGAGGCCGAAGGTGTTGCTTTCCTCGACGGTGACGACGCCTTCCTTGCCGACCTTGTCCAGCGCCTCGGCGATCAGACCGCCGATCGCGGAGTCACCGGCGGAGATCGAGGCGGTCGAGGCGATCTGCTCCTTGGTCTCGACCTCCTTGGCCTGCTTGGACAGCTCCTCGGAGACCCGCTCGACGGCGACCTCGATGCCCTTCTTCAGGCCCAGGGGGTTCGCGCCGGCGGCCACGTTGCGCAGACCCTCACGCACCAGGGCCTGGGCCAGGATCGTCGCGGTGGTGGTGCCGTCACCCGCGACGTCGTTGGTCTTCTTCGCGACTTCCTTGACGAGCTCCGCACCGATCCGTTCATAGGAGTTTTCCAGTTCGATCTCTCTGGCGATGCTCACACCGTCATTGGTGATCGTGGGGAGACCGAACTTGTTCGCCAGAACGACGTTGCGACCCTTCGGACCGAGCGTGACCTTGACCGCATCGGCCAACCGGTTCATGCCGCGCTCCAGGCCGCGCCGAGCCTCCTCATCGAAGGCGATCATCTTTGCCATGCGTGATGGTCCTCTCAGGGGGGCAAGCCTGCGCGGAGAGGTACCAGTCATCGATGGGGTGCCCGGCACCGCGGGCGGTGCTCGGCGTTCATGCAGGCACCCGTCGCACCGAGGATTGGCACTCGACCTCGCTGAGTGCCAGCCACTGTATAGCCCGCGGAACCTCCGAAAACGAGGTCACCACCACGTCGGAGCCGCGTCCGCTGCCATCCCACCCTGAAGTGGGGCCCTGCCGGGAAGGCCGACCCGCGGCTGAGGGAACGGCGGTGAGCGCCGGTGCGAGGTGCCGGGTCAGGCGGGGGACGGACCGGCCGGGGCGGCCCTGACCCGGAGGGTGAGCAGGGTCAGGTCATCCTTCTCCACCGCGCCCGACCCGCGCTGGGTCGCCAGGTGGGCGCGCAGCTCGTCCCGGGGCGTGCGGGCGACCTGCCGCAGTCCGGCCGGATCGTCCCGGGCCAGGGTGAGCAGCCACCGGGCGACCGCGTCGGTGGCGAGGAACAGGGTGTCGCCGGCCGTCAGCGGGCCGGCCAGGTAGCGCAGGCCGGTGCGCAGGGCACCGTCGATCATGGCCGGACTGCCCGGCACGAGGTGCGGAGTGTCGGTGAACTGCTCCGGCCCGGTCAGCGGAAACGTCGTGATCTCGGCGTCTGCGCCGAGCCGGACCAGGCAGCAGTCGCCCACGGCGACCGCGTCCCACCCGGTTCGACCGTCGGGGCGCCGGACCAGTTGCAGCCCCAGGAAGGTGGCGTAGGCGGTGGTGACCGCGCCGGGCCCGTCGTCGAGCCAGCTCGGCCCGACCGCCTCGGGCGCCGTCGCGGACCACTGCTGTGCCACGGCGTGGAACCAGTCCCGCAGCTCGGTGCCGGTCGGCTGCACCGGCGGCGGTCGACGGATATAGGCGTGCACGAGGGCACGCGCCCACAGATGCACGTCTCGGCCGGCCGACGCGCCGTCCGCGACGGCGAACCGCCCCGTCCGTTCGCTCGCCGCCGCGCCGTCCTCGATCGGGTCGATCGCGTTCTTCGGCAGGCGCAGGATCCCCGCGCTGGTCCGCAGCGGCCCCTCCGGCCGAGGGACGGCCGACTCACCTGCGGTCATCGGTCAGGCTCGTGCCGACTCGCAGCGCCAGGACGAGGTCGTCGGGCGCCGCGTTCGCCACGAAGCCGCGGGCGCCCGCGGCCAGGGTGATGTCGTTGGTGTACTCCGCCCGCTTGCGCATCTCCGCCGGCACTTCGCTGGAGGTGTCGAACAACAGGCGGGCGAACTCGTCACCCACCGGCAGCTCGGTGGAGCTGGCCGGGAAGCGCACGGAGACCGACATGCCGTCGGACAGGCTCACGTTGAACAGCAGGAGGTTCCCGTCCCGAGTGTGCAGCGACCGTAGCCGACCGGCCCACGTCCGCACCGCCTCGCTGTCACCGTCGGTCGCCATCCCGTCGGTGATGTTGATGACGATCGGGGGATGCGAGCGCTGGTGACCGGCCGCCCAGCCGTTGGCCAGGCGGCCGGCCTGGTTGAAGGCCGCGCACATCGGGGTCGGGCCGGTCGCGAACGGCTCGACCCAGACCGGCTTGGGCCGGCCGTCGCGATCCTCGTGCCGGAGGATCGAGCCGAACAGCTCCGGGATGGAGGCCAGCCACTGGCCGGCCAGCGGTCCACCCAGCAGCGAGCGCACCTCCTGCCCGTAGTAGCCGATCACCGCCAGGTCGTAGTAGGCCCGTGGCGTGGGCTCGGTGTGGACCTTTCGGCACCGGCGCATGATCATGGCGATCGTGTCGTTGACGATGTCGGCCAGCAGTTCGGCCCTGGAGACACCGGGACGACCGCCGACCGGCAGGTTCATGGAGTCGGACTGGTCCAGAAGGAAGATCACACAACCTGGGGTGGTGCGGTCGATGGACTGGGAGTAGGGCACGAACCATCTCCTCGCGGTGTCACGAAGCGTCAGAGGGAACGGCGGTCCGGGCGTTCCCCGAGCGCGGGGACGGGCCCGGCGGCCAGGGTCGGCGCCGACGGATCCACCACCACGTCGGGCCAGGGATCGCCGGATTCGACAGTCCAGCGATGTGCGCAGTGCCCGCAGTCATAGGTCGCCGTGATCGCGTGATCGGTGCTACAGCGCGGGCACATCGGATCGTTCAGTAGTCGCCAGCCGAGGGACGGCGGCGCCGCTGGTCGCGCGGGCGCGTAGTCGTCGTCCGAGGCCCCCTCGGGCGGTGTCTCGGGGAACGGCTTCCGTGCGGGCCTTCCGTACTCCGCCTCCACCTCGTACTCCGCCTCCACCTCGCGTGCTGCCTCCGCCTCGTATGCCGGGCCTGCCTCGTATGCCGGGCCTACCTCGTACGGCGTTGCCGCTGTGTGAGCCGTTTCGGACTCGTACGGCGAGCCGGTCTCGTACGCGGGTTCGGTGTCGTACGCCGTTTCGGCGTCGTACGGCGGGGACGCCTCGCGTTCCGCGAGTCCCTCCGGCTGCGCGGGGAGGGATCCCGACCTTCGGGCGCCCTCGGTACGAGCGCCCCCCAGGACCAGGTTCGTCATCGGTATCAGAGCGACCCCCACCGCGAACAGGACAGCCCAGCCGAGCGCTCGACCGCTGCGGGTGTCGTCGGCCGTCGCCCGCCGGGTCGCGTCTCGCAGCCGGGAGGCCTTGTCGCTCCCGGCAGTGTCGCCGTACACGGCAAAGGAGGACGGCAGCTTACCGGCGGCGTCCCGCAGGTCGTTGGCAGCGACAAGGAGAACCCCGGCCGAGCGCAGCGCCTCGGCCTGGCCGGGCTTCAGCGCCAGTTCCACCACGGCGCCGGCCCCGGTGGGCGCGGCCTTGTAGACGGGCGTCTTCTTGTCCACCGGCCACGTGCTGTCGAAGTGGAGCGGGCCGGAAAGTCTGAGCACGATGCCGCGCTGCTGATCGGCAAAGCACGGGGGTTTGGCACCCTGCCCGGAGCCGGTACCGAGGGGATGGTCCGGCTCACAACGGGGATCCTGCGCGGGTCTTCTGTCCGCCGGAATCGCCTTGACGTTCGACGGGTAGACGGAGGTGGGGAAATCCACCTGGCTGGGCGCATCCGACGGCGGTGCCGAGGACGCAGTCCTGCCGACCAGGGCAACCAGTTCGTAGGCGCGGGACTCCGATTCCGCCACCTGAGCGGCTCGGGACGGATCTGTGGTCACGAAGGCCCGGGGCGCCGGCGAAGCCGAGGATCCGCCGGTCAGCAGCCCGGTCACCGCGATGACCAGTAGCGCCGTGGCGACGACGGCGATGTGCACGCGGTAGGCCCGGACATGGTCCGCGAGAGTCGGCGAGCGGCCGGGCGGCCGGGTTGGCGGCGAAGCGGGATTCTGCATGGAGCCGTCCTCAGCGGGCCGGAACGTCAGGAGACCGGAACGTCAGGAGATCAGAGCCAGGGTGACAATCAGAACGGCCAGGGCCGCCAGAACGAGGACCGTGCGACCGAGCCGACGTCGTGGGCGGGTGCGCGGCGGATGGGACGTGGGGGCGACGGCGGGCCCCACGGGCGGCGTGGAAATGATGGTCGTGCCCCTGCTCTCCTCGGCCTCGAACCATTCACCGCCGGTTTCCACCGGACCTTGGCCGGGTTCCTCCCACCAGCGGTCCCCGTCGTCCTCGGCGCCGTCATTCCCGCCGACCGGTGTCAGGGCCACCTGCGTCGTGGAGCCCTCGGCCAGCGCCTTGCGATGGCTCTCCAGCAGGGTCGTGAGGTCGCAGCCCGGGTCGGCCGGCCCGTCACAGAGTTCGCGCAGCAGGGGCAGGAGCTGACGGACTTCCCGGTCCGAACTGCCGGACAGCCGGTCCCACAGGGAGGTCCTGCCGGGGCGTGCCAGATCGTTGTCGCTGAACACCAGGTTCTCGCCGTTGTGATAGCGCTCCCAGAGTTCCGGGTCGGCGGCCAGCGCGCGAAGCGACGCATAGATGACCAGCGCGGAGAACGTGTCGGTGGTCCGGCCCCAGTCGGTCCGGCCGCGGCGCGGATGCTGGTAGTGCCGGTGCCCCGTCTCGCTCGGGGGCAGGTGGGCTGTGGACGGAAGCCAGACCCCGTCGAGGTCGACGGCCTTCAGCTGTCCTTTCGGCGTGACGAAGATGTTGTCCTGCTGGAGGTCGCCGTGCGCGATGTCGGCGGCGCCGAGCGCGGAGACGAACGCCAGCCAGTCCTCCGCGGCCGCGAGGAGCCTCCCGGGCTCGTTCTCGACCGCGTGCTCCACGTGGTTGGCCAGCGTGCGACCCTCCACCCGTTCCATCACGATCACCGGCCACCACTCGCCGTCAACCTGGACGCCGCGATCGATCCACTCCGCCTCGGCGAGCCCGGCGAGCCCGGCGAGCCCGGGGTTGCCCGCACGCCGAGCGGCCAGCTCCGCGTAGCGGGCCGGGGCGCCGCTGCCGAGGTCGCGGGTCGGGCAGCGCAGCGCCACGCCCTCCGTTCCCCGTCGGCCGAAGAAGACGACGGCCGAGGCGCCGAGCGCGTGCAGAAGCCCGCCGGACGCCTCCCGATCGAAGGTGATCCCCTGGAGGCGCGGGTGCTCGAACGAACCGCGGGAGACCGCCGCCTCGAACTTCCCGTCGTCCGGCCAGGAACGCACTCCACCCACCATCAACTCCGAAGGAACGACGGATACGAACTAACGGTGGCTGAACGCGAAGTAGACCGGAGGATGAGTCCGGAATCGGAGCAGCTTGAAAAGACCGCCTCGTGATGGCCGGGTCCAGGAACACTACCCTGGCTGCTGTCTGGCCTCTGTACAGTCGAGACGGACTTGAGAAACGATCAGACCCCCGTGTGAATTACTATAGCCGAGGCCCGGCGGGAACGTCCACCTGTGATCCGCGGGCTGCTGATGCCCGTTGACTCCATCCGGCAGCCCAGCCCCTCGGCGCCCGGTTCCGCATGTATGGGCTGCCGAGAAGAGGTGTTGGGTCGACGTTGAGATCGGACGATGCGGTCATGTTCTCCCCCGAGAGACAGCACAGCGAGCTCCGCTTTTGATGCTATCGCATCTACTAAACCATGGTCGCGGGTGCGCTGGAGCGGGAAGCCGGTGGCGGTCCCTGATCGCGGATTGGGTCGCTCACCGGGGCTTCGGCAGAGTTGCTGGTCGGCAAACCGGGTCGGTGGTGCGGACGTACGCCGGCGAGTGGACCGGGCAAGCGGCCGAGGGGGCGGACGAGCGCGGGCCGTCGGGCGAGCGCGGGCAGGCAGCCTGACGCTGCCGATCGTCCACCCCTTCGTCGACCGGGGTTCCCTCGTCGACCGGGGTTCCCTCGTCGACGACGGTCCCGACGCGGGCCGCGGCCCGTCGGGCGAGGGCAGTCGTCCCGCTGGACCGACGCCGCTTTGATCGCCTCGATGCCGGGAATGCGTGACCCCGGCGGAATGACGGGTAAGAAGCGCTGGATCGTGGGTGCACTGCCGCGACGAACTTTCTGCGGCCCGATCGGACGTCGAGCCGGATCACGCCCTGGTGAATCTCTCGGCGAGGCGAGTCGGCCTGCCGTGCGGCCCTTGGCCCTCGATGATGCACCGTATAAGGAGGATCGTCGCGGCCGCCTACCGTAGGCTTGGCCGGCTCGCGGCCGCGGGCGCCGGCGGGTCGAACTGCCGAGGAGGGGTTGAGGAGAATGTCATGGGTGTATTAGACGGCAAGGTCGCGATCGTGACCGGCGCGGGCCGGGGTATCGGCCGGGCGATCGCGCAGGAGTATGCGCTCGAAGGCGCCCGCGTCGTCGTCGCCTCCCGGACCGCGGGGACGGTCAGCGAGGTGGTCGACGGCATTCGCGCCCGGGGCGGTGACGCGCTGGGCATCACCTGCGACGTCGGCGTGGCGCAGAACATCCGCGAGATGGTCGACCGCACCGTGGCCGAGTACGGCGGCGTGGACATCCTCGTCAACAACGCGCAGAGCTTCGGCACCCGCGACCGGCCGCGTGCCTCCAGCGAGCCGACGAACCTGGAGGACGTCGACGAGGCCGAGTGGGACTGGAACTTCGAGACGGGCGTCAAGGCGACGCTGCGCGCCATGCAGGCCGTCTTCCCGTACATGAAGGCCGCGGGCGGCGGGCGAATCCTGAACTTCGGGTCCCGCCGCGGCATCATGTGCAATCCCGAATCGGCCTCCTACAACGCCAACAAGGAAGCGATCCGCGCGCTGAGCCGGACGGCGTCCAACGGCTGGGGGCAGCACGGAATAACGGTGAACGTCCTCAACCCGGTCATCCTCACCGACGCCGCCGAAGGCGTCTTCGCCGATCACCCTGGCGCGCGAGAGGCGGCCGAGGCGCAGATACCGCTGCGGCGCTGGGGCGTTCCCAGGGACTGCGCGCGGGTCGCGGTGTTCCTTGCCGGGCCCGACGGAAGCTATCTCACCGGAATGACATTCATGGTCGAGGGCGGCCTGACGACGCTTCCCTGACGTCCGCCACAGCCGCTTTGATGCGTGGGCTGTATCCTAATTGACCCGGGGCGATGGGCAGCCGAAGTATCCTCACCGCAGGTGCCGCTGCCCATGATCCGGCCCGGCTCGGGACAGTTCGGGATAACCGCGGAGCGTGGTGGCCATCGTGGCAGGGTTCCGTCCATCAGCGGCCGCCGTCCCGTCCCGGCCAGCGGTACGTCAACGCCTGTCAGGAGCCTGCGCACCTCCGGCCCGGCGAACGCCCGGCCGGCTGGTGCGGCGATGTCGCCCGATGCACTGGGATGCCGGGTACGCACACGGTCCGCCGGCTCCGATGTCAGATTCCATTACCTCCCGGCACCACGGTACATTGCGCGCAGACCGGCTAGCCGCTAAAATGAAAATTGCACCCTCGGCCGTCGGAGTTTTCTCCGTGGAAACTCAGCACGAATACATAGTCATATGTGACGTTATAAAATTTCGAGGCTGCGGCGGCAGGATAGGTGCCCACCAGTAGCTGATGCATCGTAAGCTTACTCATATCCAGGGTGTGAAGCCCTCGATAAGAACTGAGATCCGAATAGTCACCGATCAGTAGCTCTGCGCCGTTTGAATCGGTGGAGGCGCGCTTACCGTTTTTATAAGTCAGGATCGCCCGCCGGTAAAGGGAGAGTCTGTTGTCTTTCTTGGCGGCAGTTCCAGTCAGCGCATATTTGATGCTGTCGACTACCCGGTAATAGTGATTATCGCTCGCGCGACCCCTCGACTCGTGGAAAGTGAACCTGGCCTGGCCGCCCGGCGCGGAGCAGGAGGAATTCTTGACCCCAAGCGAGGTGGCGGCCTCGGCCGTACCGGGTGCCACCACCAGCGCAGCACCAACGATCGCCAGGGCCAGTGTGGGTGCGGCCAGACGTGCGACGAGACGACGGATAGATGTCATTCAGTGGTTCCCTTCTCGTGGGAGAACGCGGAGAGAAACGCTGGAAGTGGAGGGATGCGCCACTTCAATTCCTGCTGTTGATCGAGAAAAATTGATCGGGACTCGACGGCGCAATCGCGTCCGGAGACGATGGCGACCTGAAATCGGCGGGACGCGGATCCGATCCCGAGTGTCGCCGCCGATCGCTTGATCATCGATGACCCCAGTCGATGACTGCTCTTTCTGATAGCGTGCCCGTCATCTCGGCGGGCACGGCGAGAATAGCAGATTGACGGCTCAGATGACAACGTGCAAGGTCAGCAGTCGGGTGCCGGGGGCTGGCGATGGTGGGTGGCGATGGTGGGTGCGACGGAGCAGCGGCGGTACTACGGGATCGCGGAGATAGCGGATGTGCTTGGGGTGGACCGGCAGCTGGTGACGGTGTGGCGGCGGCGCCTGAGCCGGGGGATGCCGCCGCCCGACGAGGAGCTGGCCGCGGGACCACTCTGGACCGCCGCGACCATCGAGCCTTGGATCAGGCAAACTCGTGACCGACTGTCCCGGGAGCGTTCGCCCAGCGGCCCGCCTTCACCGGAGCTGATGCGGCAGGCAGCCCGTCGGCTGCTGCGGCTTGCCGCGGTCGCGTGGGAGGAGCGTCCTGATCCGCGGGTCCTCACACCTGCGCTCCGAGCGGTGGAGCAGCTCGGCGAACTGACGGCGGAAGGTGGCGACGGGGATCCGGCGCGTCGACTGCTTCGTGACATCGCCGGGTTGCCCACGGCAGTAGGCCTCGTGGAGCTGGACGCGGCGGATAGAGGCATCCTGGGCGGGCAGGTCGTGGCCGCACTGCGCGCCGAGTGCCTGCGGCTGCTCCCTCTCATGGTGCGGGCGCTCAATGTCATGTCCGGTTACGGCGATGCCGGGGACACCGGGCCCTGAACCCAACCTGGTGAGCGCCGGGTACCCTCTGCGCATAAGGTCCTCGTCGGCCGGCTTCGGGACGGATATGAGAGTAGGGCGGCTCCTCGAACCCGGGGCCACGTTTGCCGGATACCGCATCGAAGAGATTCGCGGTGGCGGAGGCTACGGGGCCGTCTACGTCGCCTCCGAGACCCAGCCCGGCGGCTCTCGCCGGATCGCGCTTAAGGTGATCGACCTGTGGGTCTCGGTTGATCTTGCTGTTGGCCGCCAACGGTTCTACCGGGAGGTCCGCCCGCTGGGCGATGGCCATCACCCACACATCCTGCCGATCTACGCGGCCGGCGAGCAGGACGGTTTCCTTTACCTCGCAATGCCGCTTCTGGACGGTGATCTGGACGAGGCGATCGTGTCCCGCGGACCGTTCTCGCCAACATTGGCCGCGCACATCGCGGTTCAGGTGGCCCGAGCGCTGCAGGCTGCCCATGAACGAGGAGTGGTCCACCGCGACGTCAAGCCTGCCAACGTACTGATCGACAAGATGGATGCCGCGTTCCCGCACGCCTGGCTGGCCGACTTCGGCCTGGCCTGGCATCGCGGCGCCGACCGGCTCACCGCAGCCGGGCCGGGAGTCGGGACGCCCATGTACATGGCTCCCGAGCAACGACGCGGTGACGAGGCGACCCCGGCCACCGACATCCACGCCCTGGGTCTTGTGCTCCACGAGATGGTGGTCGGCCGGCCTGGATGCCAGGCGGGATGCGGTGATCGGCTGGCCGTTACGGCTGCCAGGCGGCTGCATGCCGTTGCGGAGCGTGCAACGGCGCCTGAACCGGAAGCCAGATATCCGAGCGCGCAGTCGTTCGACCAAGCTGTGACGGATGCGCTGACCGCCTCGAGCGGGGGCCGGTCCGCTGGCCGTCGCCGGACGCCGACCACCCCTGCATCCCGGACCGCGGAGACAAGTGGGGTGGGCTTCGACCCGGCGCCAAGCCTTGGCCTGCCGTCGGGCCCTGGTGTGGAGCGGGATTGTGATCGGGCGTGGAGCCTTGGGTTCTCCCGTCCCGGCCACGTCGTGGCCGCGTCGTCCACGCGAAAGCCCCGGATGATCATTGCCCGGCGAAGGCGTCGGGCGCGACCGGTGCTGCGGCTCGTCGTCACTCTTCCCATCGCCGCGGTGGTCGTCTCGGTCGGGGCCGTCGCCACGGCTGCGGGCGGACTGAACGGGGTGTGGGCGTCGCGGGTCGACGTTCACCCGATCGTCTCGCCCGCCGCCAGCTCGATGGATGCCCTCAGGCCGGCGCCTCGGTCGCATCCAACAGTCGACGCGCCAACTCCGGCGCGGACGCCCTCGTCCCCGGCAGCTCGGGCGTTTCGGTCGCCCGCGGCTTCTCCATCGGCGACAGCAGTCCCGGCCTCCAGGTCGACCGGTTCGGCTCCCGGCACCATTGCACGGCAGTCCCGAACGGCACCGCAGCGCCCAACAGCACCGCAGTTCCCCACAGCGCCGCAGGCGTCCGAGCCGGCCGTGAGCCCACCGCATGCCTCGTCCACGCCGCTTCTTGCCCCCACTCCCTCTGCCGCCACCCAGACGACGCGGCGATGGATCGTGTGTGCGGTGGATGCCACCCTCCGCAGCGTCCCCGGCCGGAACACCTCGGAGTCAAAGTCGACGACGCTCCATCACCGGGATGAATTCGACCCCGACGGCCAGACCTATAACAACGGCATCTGGATGCACGGCTACGCCCCGTCGGCGGGAACATCCGGGTGGATTCTTACCCAGTATGTCAAGCCAGTCTGCTCCTGACCTGCGCCAGCTTGGCGCCCTTCGATCGGAAGCCATATATTTGCTGCCGGAAGACTGGCTCGCTCAGCGTCCCCGCGGCGCTGTAGATCGTTAACCGAGGCGAAAGCCCGCACGAAGTTGGTGGTGGATGTTTTCTGCAATCGCTAGGCCGACCGCTCGGACCACGCGGTACGCGGCTGCTGTGATCGTGTTGCTGCTCTCGGTAACGCTGCTCGGTGCGTGCGGCGGCTCGTCGGGTGGCTCCGGGAAGAACGGCGTCCGTACGTCGAGCTCGGCGGGCACCGACACCGACTCCGAGTACTCCGGTTCCTGCCCCACCTCGGGTAACACCAAGGTCTTCGCGAAGACGCGGTTCGCGCTGCATTCCGGGCTCGCCCTGGGCGCCTTCCACCGCTACATCTACAAGCCGACGAAGAACGGCGCCTTCGCCAAGGGTGCGCCGAAGCGGACACGGAGCTTCGCCAAGGCCGCGGTGGCCGGGGCGTTCACGGTCCACGAGCTCAAGGTGGCCAAGCGGTTCGCGCTGGCCAATCCGACGCTGTGTAACTCGGTGCAGTCGATCAGCGACAAGTTCAGCAGCCTGACCGGCAAGCTGAAGAACGGCACCGCGACGCAGGCCGACATCGACGCCGACGAGAACGCCTTCGCCGCATTCCAGCAGGGCGCATCCAGCAACGGCTTCGGCTTCAAGGAACGGAACGCTACCGTTCCCGGCGCGGCCTGACCCCGCCTGGATCATCCGCCGGTCCCGCCGTCCGAACCAGACGGCGACCGGCACCCCACGGCCGGGCCGGCCGCGAGTTCACTCTCGCGACCGGCCCGGCCGACCCAGCCCGTTCAGGCCGTCTGATCAGCCTGCCCGGTTGCCACCGAAGCCCCCGGTCCGGCCACCGCCCAGACCGCCTGCACCGAGCCCGCCTCCGCCGAGGCCGCCGCCTCCGAGCGCACCACCGAGGCCGCCACCGCGGCCGGTCGTGGTGCCGGCGCTGGGCAACGGGGTCGACAGGTCGGCGAGCACCACCCGATCGCCGACCTTCACCCCCGAGGTGATCTGCGTCAGGGTCGTTCCGGCCGCCCCGACGCCGACGATCGTGGTCGTCGCCTTACCACCGCGCACCACCGTCACGGTCTGTATCTGGCCCAGGGATCGCAGGGCCGAACTGGGCACCGCGGTCGCGTTCGCCGCCTGAGCGATCACGATGGAGACGTCGGCGTCCGAACCGGAGAAGATCCGCTGGCTCGCCCGGTTGAGCGAGATCGTCACCGGATAGCTCACCGAACTCGACGCCCCCGAGCCGCCGCCGTTCGAGCCGCTCGTCAGCGAGGACGTCGGCAGCAGCCCGATGCCGACGACCGTGCCGGTCAGCGCCGTGGCCGAGCCGTCCACGATCGCCGACGCGGCCTGACCGACGTGCACCTTCGCCAGGTCGGAGTCGGCCACGGACGTCTCGACCGCGTAGGAGGTCCCGGCGCCGATCACGGTGATCCCGGAGCCCGCGGAGGCCGTCGAGGCGGCCTGGACGGACTCGCCGACGGTGAGGCCCACCGCCCCGACCGTGCCCGCCAGCGGACTGACCAGAGTGGTCTGGACCAGGTCGTCCTTCGCCTGGACCAGTGCGGCCTGCGCCGCGTCCACTGCGGCCTGGTCGGCAGCGATCTGTGCCGGGGAGGCCGGCGCGCCCTGGGCACCGCCGCGCGCCGAGGACGCCGCCCCGTTGGAGCGCCCCGCTCCGGATCCGCCGCCGGCGCCTCCGGAACCGCCGGCGCCCCCGGAACCGCCGGCGCCTCCGGAACCGCCGGTGCCACCGGAATGAGCCGACCGAGCGCCGCCTGCGCCCCCGGTACCACCCGCAGCTCCTTCGCCACCGCCACTCACGCCGCCTGCACCACTCGCGCCGCCTGCACCACTCGCGGTCGCCGTCCCCGCGGCCGGCCCGCCGGGGTTCGCGCCCGTGGCGGTCGATCCCCCTGCGGACGGGGTCGCCGCGGAGGAACCGGAGGTGGGCGCGAGGGCGACGAGGGCCTCGATCGCGTCACCGAGCGTCGCCTCGTCCTGGGTCACCGCCCCCTGGTCGGCCGACACGAGCTGCTGGTCGGTAAGCACGGTGCTCAGCAGCGCCGAGCAGGCGGATGCGGCATCTGTGCCCGCCGCCGTCCCCGTGGCCACCGCCGTCCCCGTGGCCACCGCCGTCCCCGTGCCCGTCGCCGTCCCCGTGGCCGCCGAGACGGACGAGGTCGCGGGTTGCGCGCCCGACCGCTGCACGGTCTCGATCACCCGGAGCCCCGAGGTCGACGAGGCCGACGAGGCCGGCGCGGCACTCCTCGAGGCGGAGGCGCCCGTGGTGATGGGTGCCGGGCTCGCGGCCGGTCCCGACGTGGCCGGTACCGATGTGGCCGGTCCTGCGGTGACCGGTGTCGAGGGGACCGGTGCCGACGCCGTCGGTGCCGAAGTGGCCGGTGCCGACGTGGCCGGTGCGGGGGAGTTCGACGTCGGCGGGTTGGTACGGAGCGGCGGGGCGGCGGGTGCGGACGAGTCGGCATGGGCCGACGGGGCGCTGCGGACCACGCCGCCCGACCGGCCCCTGCCCGCCGGGGTGGAGCCAGCCGGACCGGCCGCCGTCGCGGGCGATCCGACCGTCGCGGACGGTGTGGCCGTGCCGGGCGTCGCCGTCGCGTCGATGTACGCCGCGCAGGTCGTCTTCTCCTGACCGAGGTCCGTCGTGGCGACGGCGAGGTCGGTGTCGGCGGAGTGCTGCGTGGCGACCAGGGACTTCTGCGCCTGGGTGATGGCGGCGCGGGCGGCGGCGACGGCGCCGCCGTTCCCCGCCGTCGTGGGGCCTTCCGCCGTGGAGCCTGACCTTGCCGGTCCGGAGGCCGTGGGGCCGGAGACCGTGGGGCCGGACACGGTCGGGCCGGATGCCGTCGGGCCGGATGCCGTCGAGGTGGGCGGGGTCGGGGTGGAGGTCGTCCGGTCGGTGGGCCGGGCGCCGCCGGTCACCAGGGAGATCGGCTGGATCGTTGCCGGGCCGCCCGCGTAGGAGGCGGTGGAGCCCGTCGCCGTGGCAGACCCGGTGCCGCCTTCGCCTGCCTCGTCGGAGCTCAGCTTCGCCTGGTCGGAGGCAAGCGTGGCCGTGGCCGCATCGACCGCGGCCGACAGCGCGGCGCCGTCGAGAGTGGCCAGCGTCTGCCCGGCCTCGACATGGTCACCCGGGGCCACGGCGACGCTGGCGACCGTCCCCGAGACGGGGAAGGTCACGCTCGCCTGGCTCGCCGGCGAGACGACGCCGGTCGAGTCCAGCGTCTGCGCGACGGTGGCGCGCACCGCCGTGGCGGTGCGGTAGTCCGGACCGGAGGACCCCGTCGCCGCGAGCGTCGCCGAGCCGGCGGCGACGACGATCACGGCGACGACGCCGATCACGACCCAGGTTCGGGCTCCCCGCCGGCTGGTCCGGGCCAGCGCCCGGCCGAATCGTTCACCCATTGGCCGTGCCGCCGCCCGAGCCCTGACGCCCCGAGCCCTGGCCGCCCGAGCCCTGGCTACCCGAGCCCCGACCGCCGAAGCCCCGGCCGCCGAAGCCGCCGGTGCATCCCCCCTGCTGGGCGGCCGGGCGGACGCTGATGGAGGTGGCGGACACCGCGCCGGTGTCGTCGGCCTTGCCGACGGCGGTCAGGCATTCACCGACGGCCAGGGCCGCCGAGGTGGCGCTGCTCGTCTCCTCGACGGTCGTCGACGAGCCCAGGATCACCGTCGAGGTGACGGTCGCGCCGGACGGCGAGGTGGCGGTGGGCGCCGCCGAGGCCGATGCGCCGACGCGGAGCCGCTGCGGACCCTGGACGGTGATGGTCGTGCCCACCACCTTCGTCACCGACCCGGTGACCACGGCGAACCGGCCGTTGTCCGGGCGACCCTGCCCGTTCGGACGGCCCTGCCCGTTCGGGCGGGTCGTCGAACGGTCACTCGGACGGGCGGTGGGCGCGCCGGACGGCCGGGCACCGCCCGGGAACCCGCCGGCCCCACCGAAGGCGCGGCCGAAGCCCGCCGTGCAGCCGCCGGACACCGGCGCGCTCACGGTCACGGTCTGGGCGGTGAACGTGCTGCCCGGGCTGCCGCCGGTCACCGTCACGCAGTCGCCGACCGCGACGGCGGACGCCGTGGCGGTGGCGGTCCTGACGAATCTGGTGCTCGGTGTCCAGGTGACGGTGACCTGGCCGGTGGCGGGGTTCTGGACCTCGACGTTCGTCGCGGTGACCGCGGCGATGGTGCCGCTGGTGCCCGGCCGGCCCGCCTGACCCTGCCCCTGGGCGGAGCCGGCGGCCCGGCTCGGCGTGCTCGCCGCGGCGGCCGTCGCTCCGTCGGACCCGTCGGAACGGCCGCCGCTGCCGCCGCTGCCGCACGCGCTGACGGTGATGATCATTGCGAGCCCGATGCCGACGATCGGCCCCGCGGCCAGGGCGCGGCGATGCGGGCGGGACTGGCCCGATCGGACCGGGGCCATCGGATTGACAGTGGTCATGAGGTCGTCGCTCCTGACGGACGGCCCGGGACTTCCCACCCGGGCTGGGACGAGGCGCGCGGACAGGTGCTGCGCAGTCGAAAGGCCCGCAGTCGAAAGGCCCGCAGTCGAAAGGCCCGCAGAGGAAAGGCCTGTTGAGGAAGGGCCCACGGTCGGGCGCGACGCGGGCGGGTGCCGGCCGGTGTCAGTCACTGCGCAGCGCCTCGATCGGCGCGAGCCGGGCCGCCCGGGTCGCCGGGTACACGCCGAACGCCACCCCGATCGCGACCGCGATGACGATCGAGCCGACGGTGGCGGTCGGGGAGATCGAGATCGGATCGGAGATCAGGTGCGGCAGGATGGCGGCCCCGGCGAGGCCGAGCGCGGTGCCGAGCAGGCCGCCGGCGAGACCCAGCACGGACGCCTCGACGAGGAACTGCCGCCGGATCACCCGTGGGGAGGCGCCGAGCGCCTTGCGCAGGCCGATCTCACGGATCCGTTCGGTCACCGAGACGAGCATGATGTTCATGACGCCGATGCCCCCGACCAGCAGGGAGATCCCGGCGACGCCGGCGAGCAGCACCGTCAGGGTCCGGTCGACCGAGGTCGCGGTGGACAGGATCGACTGCTGGCTGGTGATGGAGAAGTCGGCCGCCGTGGGCGTCGTGATCCGATGCCGGGCCAGCAGCTCGTAGTCGGCCTCCTGGTAGGCGGCCGACAGGGTGTGGCCGGAGGTCGCCTCCAGGTAGATGTCCTGGACGGCGTTCCGGCTCACGCCCCCGGTGATCCGGTCGGCGGCGGTCGTGATCGGCACGATGGCCTGGTCGTCCTCGTTGGTGTTCGCGGACGAGCCGGCGGCGGTCAGGGTGCCGATGACCGTCATCGGCACCCCCGACACGGTGACGGCCTGCCCGACCGGGTCGCGCGCGCCGAACAGCTCCTCGGCGGTGGTCGCGGCCAGCACCGTCACGGCGGCGTGGTCGGCGACGTCCTGGCCGCTGATGAACCTCCCCGTGCCGATCGCGCGGGCGCGCACCGACAGCCAGTCGGGCGTGGTGCCGACGACCGAGGCCGTCCACGAGGCACTGCCGGCGGCCAGCGCCGCGGACCGGGAGGTCGTCGGTGCGACCGCCCTGATGTCGGGGGCCACGACCGTGGACCTCAGGGCGTCGGCGTCGGCCCGGGTGAGGGTCGACGCGCTGCCGAAGCCGCCGCGTACCCCGTTCGTCGTCGTGCTGCCGGGGGCGACGATCAGCAGGTTGCTGCCGAGCGCGTTGATCTGGCCCCGTACCTTGTCCTGCGCCCCCTCGCCGAGCCCGACGGTGAGGATGACCGCGGCGACGCCGATGAGGATGCCGAGCATCGTCAGCCCGGACCGCAGCCGGTGCGAGCGGACCGCCTCGAGCCCGGTCCGCACGATTTCCGCCCAGCTCACGTGCGCACCGTCCGGGACACTCGGGCGGATGGACCCGAATCGGCCGTGACCACGCCGTCGCGAACCTGCAGCACCCGGTCCGCCGCGGCGGCGACCTCGGCCTCGTGAGTGATCAGGACGATCGTGCGGCCGAGGTCGTGCAGGCGCCGGAACAGCCCCAGGACATCCTCGGTGGACGCCGAGTCGAGGTTGCCCGTCGGCTCGTCGGCGAGGATCAACGACGGGTTGGTGACCAGCGCCCGGGCCACCGCGACCCGCTGCTGCTGACCGCCGGAGAGCTCCGCCGGGCGGTGCTCGACCCGGTCGGCGAGCCCCACGTCGGCCAGCGCGTCGACAGCCCGCTGCCGGCGTTCGGCGCGCGGCCCCCCGGCATAGCAGAGGGGCAGCTCCACGTTGCGCCAGGCGGTCATCGAGGGGAGCAGGTTGAACTGTTGGAACACGAACCCGATCCGCCGGTTGCGGACCTCGGCGAGCTGGTCCTCCGACATGCCGCCGACATCGTCGCCGGCCAGCCGATACAGGCCCGACGTCGGGACGTCGAGGCAGCCGAGGATGTGCATCAGCGTCGACTTTCCGGACCCGGACGGGCCCGTGATCGCCACATATTCACCTTCCTGGATGGACAGGCTGACCCCGCGCAGGGCCGCCACCTCGAACAGCCCCGACCGGTAGGTCTTGCGGACGTCCGTCAGCTCGATGACGGCGGCGCTCGCCCCGAATTCGTGCGCTCCGAATTCGTGCGCCCCGGATTCCTGCGCCCCGGATTCCTGCGACGTGGAGTCGGTGGATGAGGAGTCGGTCGGGGTCATCCGGTGGCCCGCCCACCGAAGCCGCCGCCGCCGAAGCCGGTGCCGGTGCCGCCGCCGAAGCCGGTGCCGCCGCCGAAACCACCGCCTCGGAACCCGCCGCCCGCGCCACCGCCGAACCCACCGCCGGTACCGCCCGTCCGGGCCCGGGTGGTCGAGCCGCCGACGACCGGGACGACGACCTGGTCACCGGCGACGAGCCCGGAGGTGATCTGGGTCTGCGCCCCCGAGGTGGCGCCGGTGGTCACCACCGTGGAGACCTGACGGCCGCCGCGCATCCGATAGACGACGGTCTGCGACCCCGAGGTGTGCAGCGCCTGACTGGGGACGGTCAGGACGTCGGAGAGCTGCCGGACGATGATCGAGACGTCGGCGCCGGCGCCCGGGTGCAGACCGGTCGGGGTGCCCGTGACGTTGATGGTCACCGGGTAGCTGGCGAGCCCGGAGGTGCTGGTCGCGATGAGGCCGATCGTGCCCACGGTGCCGTAGATCGTCCCCGACCCGCCGGCGCCCGACAGACCCGCACCCGTGCCACCCGTCCCACCCGTCCCGCCCGAGCCGGCTGCTCCGCCCGAGCCGGCGATCCCGCCCGAGCGGCCCGCCCGGGCGGCGACGGTCGTGGCGCCGGTCGAGCCGGTCGGGGTGATGACGGCCTGGTCGCCGGTCTTGAGCTGGCCGATCGCCGTGTCGTCGACGGTCGCGTTGACCAGGTAGGAGTCCGTGCCGACCACGACGATCTGGGCACCGGACGCCGAGGACGACGACGACGTCAGCGAGGACGACGCGCCCGAGCCGGACCCGCCGCCGTTCCCGCCCAGGCCGCCCGAACCCGAGCCACCGCCCGAGCCGGAGCCGGAGCCACCGCCCGAGCCGGACCCGCCGGCGGATCCGCTGCCCGACCCGCCGGCGAGCTGCTGGCCGACGGTGAGGTTGACCACGGCGACCGTCCCGGCGATCGGCGACGTCATCGCGCTCGCGGCGAGGTTGCGCTGCGCCGCGCCCGCCGCGTCCTGCGCCGAGGTCAGCGTGGCCTCGTCGGCCGTGAGCTGCGCGCCAGTTACCCCCGACGCCTGGTCGGAGGCGACCTTCGCCTGGTCGTTCGCCACCGTCGCCCGTGCCTGGGCGGCCGTGGTGGCGAGCGCCGCCGAGTCGATGGTGGCGAGGGTCTGCCCGACCTGCACCTTGTCGCCCACGGCGACCTTGACCGCGGTGACCTCGCCGGACACGGCGAACGAGAGGTTGGCCTGCCGGGTCGGTTCGAGGGTGCCGGTCGCACTCACGGTCTGGCGGATCTGCCCGACGCTCGCCGCGACGAGCCTGGACGAGGCCGGCGTGCCCGCATCCCCGCTCAGGGCCCAACCGAGCAGGCCGCCGCCGACGGCGACGACGACGACGGCGGCAATCACGACGACGCCGGCACGGCCCCGGGGAATCCGCACCCGCCGCCCGGCGGACGACGGGTGGCGGGCACTCCGTCGTGTTCTACGATGGGACGACTCCGGCGGCTCGATGCTCTGCTGCGGCGCCGTTTCGTCTGCCGACAAGGACGACAAGAACCCTCCAGGATGACCCGCGATCCGGGGTGTGGCCACCGGAAGGCATGCAGAGGTTGAAATTCCGTTGTCTTTTTGGGTTTCCGGCGGGCAACGCCCGCGAGAGTTCGGTTGGGGCGGTCCGAACTTTGCCGGAAGATCCTAAAGGTTCACTGGTCGGATCCTGTGAAAATACTTAGCGAACCATTGGATTTCGGTCGCGGCCGCACCGAACGTTGAAGCTATGAATCACCTGTGAGTACCGGGGATGTGGGTACGGATCGCCTACTGGTTCGATCCAGTTCCCTTCGGCCCGTTTCCCGAGTTCCCGCTTGCCCGAGTTCCCGATGCCCGATGCCCGATGGCCAGGTCGGCCCGGCGCGCTGTGGGCCGGGCGCGGTACGTTGACGACATCCCACGCACTCGGGACGGTCTGACGCGGCGAGACGAGCGTGTCGTGGCGGAGCCGGACGCTTGGGCGTCGAGCAGTCTCCTGCGCAGGTCGCCCAGTTCTTCGGCGGCCTCGACCTCGTCGGCCCGGGCCTGCGGGTCGTGCACCGTTGGCAGCCCGCTGGCGACGTCGACGAGGGCCTGACCGACGCGCAGGTCGGCGTCCACGGAGCCGTCGCACGCAAGGGCTGACCGCCGCTGACGGCGGAACAGCCGGCGCGGTTCCGCGGAACCGCGGACGAGGTCGAGGCCGTCACCGGTTGACGCCACCGCGGGATACGCGCCGCAGTCGCGGCTACGCGATCCGGGTGGCGACAGAGCTCAGAAGCCGGGAAATGCCACCCGAAGAAGGTCGACGTCCACACCGTCGGCCGCCAGGGGCGGGGTGTGGGCGGGGTCGAGACGGCCGTAGACCAGCCGGACGAACGCCTCCGCCGGCAGGCTCAGCCGGGCGGGCCGCTCCGCTCCGTCCCAGGGCCCCAGGTGCACGGCGTCGCCGAGATCGAGGGCGATCTCGCGGTCCGGGCCGGTGGTGGTGACGTGGATCCGGGTGGGGTCGGTGGGCTTGCCGGCGAAGCCGGCGATCATGCCGAGACCGTCGATGAGCAGGTCGACGGCGGTCGCCTCCACGGTGGCGGCGGGGTCGAGCATGACCGCGACGTCCCAGGTGTGCACGGCGTGCTCGCTCAGCCGGAGCCGGACGACCCCGGCGGCATCCAGGCTCATCGGCCCGAGCGCGACCCGCAGGCCCGCAAGCTGGGTGTCGTCGAGGGCCTCGTACGCCTCGACCAGGGCCAGATCGGCGGGCAGCACGTCGGCGGCCTGCGCGTCCGGGGTCCTGGCGTTCCACGTGTCCCAGACGGCGACGAAGGCGTCCTGGCCGGGGGCGTCCTGCCCGGCGACGGCGGCGTCGAGGACGAGCCGGCCGATCTCGGCGCCGGACCCGAGGTGGGACAGCACCTGGGCGATCGTCCACTCGTCGTCGTAGGAGGGCCCGCGCACGGCCTGGGCGTCGAGCGACCCGACGAGGGCGCGCAGCCGCTCGTGCGAGCGGCGCAGGCTGGCGATGACGGTGCGGGCGTCGGTCAAGGGGACGGCTCCTTCGGACGGAGGCCTCGGCGGCGGGGCCGGTGAAGCCGGCCGTGACGACCGCCCGCGGAGGTGTTCCCATCGTTCCAGGTGACGACGGGTTGCGCCGACCCCGGCCGCCGCGGAGTCGTACTCGGCCGCCCGACGCGGGGCGCCACCCGCGTCAGGCGGCCGAGGGGTGTGGGGGTGGGTGTCAGGCGCACTGACCCGATCGCGGGCCGATCACGACGTTGCCCGTCTGCACCAGACTCGGCTGGTTGCCAGTGCAGCTCAGCGGCCCGGTGACACGGTTGTCGCGGAACTCGGGCACCGCGTCGTCGGGCAGTGGGCCGCTGCCGCTGTTGCCCGTGATCCGAACCGGGCCGGTAATGGTGTTCGCGGAGGCCTCGAGGCCGCCGGTGTTCGCGTCCACGGTCAGCGGGCCGCGCAGCGTGTTGCCCGCGCAGGGCGTGACGTCGGCGGCGTCGGCGCCGAGCAGGACGTAGCCGCCGGCGGCGTGGACCGTCACCGGGCCGGTGATCGTCGACCGGCAGGCGGTGAGGGCCAGCGCGCCCTCGGCGGACACCGGGCCGGTGACCTCGGCGCCGGTGAGCGCGAGGGCCCCGCCGGAGCGGACGGTGACCGGACCGACCTGCCGGCCGCCCGGTCCGACGCAGAGCGCCTGGCCGGCGGCGACCGTCAGGGGTCCGGTGCGCGTCGTCGTGACGCACGGCTGGCTGAACCCGACGGTGACGTCGGTGGATCCGGCCGTGGTGCCCGGCGCGAAGGCCGGGTCGCCGCTGTAGCTGGCCGTGATCGCGTGCGCGCCGGGCTGGAGACCGTTGACGCTGACGCCGGCCTGGCCGCCGGCGAGCGACGCCGTTGCCAGAGTGGTGGAACCGTCCAGGAAGGTGACCGTCCCGCCGGGGGTGCCGGCGGCCGGGTCCGCGCCGGTGACGGACGCGGTGAGGGTGACGGTCTGGCCGAACAGCGGCGTGGTCGTGCTGGCGGCGACCGCGACCGAGGCGCCGTAGCGGAACGACACCGTCGCGCGACCGTCGCCGTGGTTGACGCCCCCGACGAGCGCGGCGTCGGTCACCGTGGGTGCCGCGAAGCCGCTGCCGCCGCCACCGCCCGCCCCGGAGAAGTTGCCCGGGTCCCCGCCGCCGGAGCCGCCGCCGCCGCCGTAGTAGCCGCCCCCGCCCCCGCCCCCGCCGTTACCGCCCCCGGCGCCGTTGCCGCCGGGGCCGCCGCTGCCCGGATTGGGCTCGCCGGTCCAGGGATCGATGTCGCCGCCCGGGATCCCCGGGCCGCCCCTGGCCGAGTTCGGGCTGCCCGTGCCCGGCGCGGTCTGCGTGGCGCCGCCGCCGGCGACCCCGGAGCCCGCCGGCCCGCCGCCCTGGCCGCCGTCCTCCCCGGCGAGCCCGCCGCCGTTGCCGCCGTGCAGCAGCGGCCCGCCGTTGCCGGCGCCGCCGCCGGCGCCGGCCACCAGGACCCGGTCGCCCGCGCCGAACGCGCCGACCCGGACGTCCGAGCCGCCGCCGCCCGCCCCGCCGCCGCCGTGCGCCCCGCCGCCGCCGGCCCCGTGGCCGATGCCGCCGCGCCGGGCGAACTCGCCGTGCCGCGACGTCCCGGGGACGCCCGCGGCGCCGACGGTGAGCTGGAGAACCTGTCCCGGGCTGACGGCCAGGGTGCCGCTGGTCTCGCCGCCGAGGCCACCGGCGGCGCCGGTGTTCGGCGGGTTGGGGGCCACGAACCCGGCCGCGCTGCCGCCCTCGCCGCCGAACAGGTCGATGCGCACGCTGGTCACGCCGGCGGGCACGGTGAAGGTGTCCGTGCCCGCCGTGGTGTAGGCGCAGGTGGGCGGGGAGGTGGTGAGGACGCCGGTCGCCCCGCAGGTGGCCGTCCCGCCCGCGGCGTCCGCGACGGCGGGCAGGGGTACCGCGACGGCGACGGCCAGGACACCGGCCGCGCCGGCGATCGCGGCCAGCCGGCCTCTGGGCATGGTGATACGACGGTTCAAGGGAATCGATGTCGCCTTTCGGGTCAGATGCCGTCGTCGGCGCACAGCGCCCAGACGTCGGTGTAGGTGCTCGGCGAGCTCGCGCCGCCGGTGTGGCTGAACGCTGTCCAGTACGCCGCGGTGGTGGTGCCGTCACTGACGGGGCTGCCGCCGGAGGTGCTGGGGAAGCTGCCGTTGAGGTGGTCGCCGCCCGAACCCGGGCCGGTGAAGTCGGTGGTCGTCACGCTGCCGCCGCTGACGGCCGCACCGCCGCTGATCAGCTTCCCGTCCCCGGCGCCGCAGCCGACGGTGGCCGTCTGGCCGGTGGTCGCCGAGGTCGGCCCGCTCACCTCGCTGTAGCGGACCTTCACGGTGGCCCCGCTGACGTTGATGCCGCTGCCGCTGCAGATCGCGTAGGCGTAGGTCACGTTGCTGGTGCCGCCCCCGCCGCCGTTCCACCCGACGGACGCCCAGGAGTTCGGGTTGGTCGCCCCGTCGGCCGCCGCCTTCCGGCCGTAGTCATGGGCGGCGTCGTTGAAGGTGGGGAAGCTGGCGATCGGCTTGAGGCTGCCGATGCTCGCCGGGGTGGTGCGCGCGCCACCGCCGAGCAGGATCGTGTTCGCCGGGCAGGTCGCCACCACCAGGTTGACCGTCGATGCCGCCGTGGGGCCGCTGGCCTTGTTCATGACCACCTGGGTGTGGTTGACCAGGTTGCTGGTCAGGCAGGTCGCGTAGGGGGTGGTGGAGTACGCGGCGTCGGTCGCGCCCCCGCTGCCGCCGATGCCGAGCCAGTGCGTCACGTCGGTGCCGACGACGCCCGTGGTGCCGGTGTATTCGGTGCTGCCGTCGGAGCTGGGCTCGCTGCCCATCACGTGGTTGCCGTTCGAGGCCGAGCCGGTGCCGATGGCCTGGTTGACGCCGCCGCCGGCGGCGAGGCCGCTGGAACAGTCGGCGTGGGTCGAGATCTCGGCAAAGGCCGAACCGGGTCCGCTGGTGGCGCCGGGTGTTTTCACGGTGACGCCCACGGTGTTGGCGTGCGCGGTTCCCGGTACCGAGACGGCCAGCAGGGCACTGAGCCCCAGCACGACGGCACTGCCCATCGTGCGACGACGCAGGGTCATTTCCGCCATCAGATCCTCTCCTGGTGCGAGACGGCCTGCGCCCCCGAGACGACCGGCACGGGGCGGCCGGTGGTCGGCGGCAGCCCACGCGAGCAGGCGCGCATCCGCGGCTGTTTTCCGAGGTCAGGAGCCAGGTCGCAGCCGTCATGGCTGCGCGGATACGGACGTTAGCATCGAAAAAGTCCGTACACACGGCATGTTGGACGAAATTTGTGCGCAGATGAGTCTCTGTGACTCGTTGTGACCCGCTCCGGGGAGGGCTGCCGCTACCTGCGGCGCAGCGCGGCGAGGCAGAGGGTCAGGCCGGGGCCGAACGCCATCGCGACGGCGGTCGCCCCGGCGGCGAGGCCCCCGCGGATCTGGTCGAGGACGAGCAGGACGGTGCCCGACGAGCAGTTCCCCCGGGTCGCTAGCACCCGGCGGGCCACGGCGGTCTGCGCCGCAGCGAGGCCGAGGCGTTCCTCGACGACGTCGATGATGCGCGGCCCGCCGGGATGCACGGCCCAGCCCGCGACGTCGCCGCGGTCCGCGGTGAACGGGTCGAGCAGCGACGCCGTCGCCTCCTCGACGTGCTTCGCGAGGACGTCGGGCACCTCGCGGGACAGCCCCATGCGGAAGCCGTGGTCGGTGACGTGCCAGGTCATCAGGTCCTCGCTGCCCGGGGCGGTGGCGGCGGTGGTGTCGAGCACCTCCAGGCCGTGGGCGGCGTCGGGGACGAGCACGATCGCCGCGGCGGCGTCGCCGAACAGGGCGTGCGCGACGACCTGTTCCAGATCCCGATGTGGCTGCTCGGGCTGGATGTGCAGGGAGGTCAGTTCCACACACAGCACGAGCGCGGGCAGCCGGCGGGCCCGGACGAAGTCCGCCGCCGCGCCCATCCCCGGAATGGCGCCGTAGCAGCCCATGTGCCCGATCAGCAGGCGGCGCACCGAGGCCGGCATGCCGAGCTCGCGGGCGAGCTGGATGTCCAGGCCCGGCGTCGCGTAGCCGGTGCAGGAGACGACGACGAACAGCCCGACCTCGGCGGCGCTCAGCCCGGCGTCCGCCAGCGCGCCCCGCACGGCGCGACCGCCCAGCGCGGGCGCCTCGTCGACGTAGCGACGCATCCGCGCGGCCGTCGACCAGCCGCTGACGTCCTCCCGCCGCGGATCCACCACCCCGTGCCGGGTCCGCACCCCGGCGCCGAGGAACAGCCGGCGGGCCAGCCGGTCACCCCGGTACCGCCGTTCGAAGACCTCGTCCCACAGGCTCTGCTGGTCAAGGGAGCCGGGAAACGCGGCGCCCATGCCCGTGATGACGGCGGCGCTCAACGTCCCGGTGCTGGGCGTCCTGGTGCTGGGCGTCCGCGCGCTCGGCGTCCGCGCGCTCGGCGTCCGCGCGCTCGGCGTCCGCGCGCTCGGCGTCCGCGCGCTCACCACCGGGCCACGTCCGCGTCCGCCTCCGGGTCGCCGCCGAGTGCCGCGAGCCCCAGCCAGTCGGCGCAGACGTCGGTCGTCGCGGGCTGCAGGGACCCGCAGCGGGCGTCGCGGTAGAGCCGTTCGAGCGGGTGCCCGCGGCGGGTGACGGCGGTTCCGCACGCCTCGACGACCGAGGCGGCGACGTCCTGCGCCGTCCGGCCGGCGAGCAGCTTGGCTCGCCACACCCACCGGTTCGTCGACGCCGAGCCCGGGTCGGCGTCGACCCGGCGCGCGCACTCGTCGACCACCGCGTCCAGCGCGGCCAGTGCCGCGTCGGCATGGCCGAACCGGGCCCGCACGGCGGGCAGCGCCGCGAGGCCGCCCGGCATCCCGGCCGTGCGCCTGGCGCGGGCGTGCGCGACCCCCGCGTCGAACGCGGCCCGGCCGACCCCGGCGTAGACGGCGGCGTAGGAGGCGACCAGCCACTGCGGCATGACCTGCGCCACCAGCGAGCTGAGCCCCTCCAGACCGCCGACGAGCGCCTCCGCCGGCACCCGGACGTCGAAGCGCACATCGTGGCTGCCGGTGCCCCGCATGCCGAGGGTGTCCCAGGCCGGCTCGACGCTCACCCCGGCCCCACGCGGGACGAGAAAATGACTGATCCGCGCGGCCCCGCCGTCGGCGTCCGGTGCCGCGTCCGGTGCCGCGTCCTCGGCGCGGGCGGCGACGAAGTAGACGTCCGCGTGGGACGCCCCCGAGCAGAACGACTTGACCCCGGTGATGCGGTAGCCCCCGTCCTCGCGCCGGTAGCGGGTCCTCAGCTCGGACAGCCGGGACCCGGCGCCCCGCTCGCTCATCGCGACGGCGATGAACTCCCCGGCCGCGGCGCGGGCCAGCATGCGGTCGCGCGCGGCGAAGAACGACTCCGGTGCCCCCATCGTGCGGGCGAGCCCGTCGGGCGTCCCGGCCAACGCGCCCACGACCGAGGTGTGCATGTTCAGCACCAGGGCGGTCGCGCCGCTGCCCGCGGCGAGCACCCGCGCCGCGTCGGCCCAGTCGGCGAAGCCGCCGCCGGCCCCGCCGAGCCGGGCGGGAACCAGCAGGCCGAAAAGCCCGGCGGCGCGCAGGTCGTCGAGGTCGGCGCCGGGCAGCTCCCCGTCCCGGTCGGCGGCGCCGGCACGGGCGGCGAGCGCGTCGACGACGCTCCCGGCGAGCCGCGCGCCGTCCACGGCGGGGCCGCGAGGTGCCGGGATCGTGGCGTTCACAGGTCGTCCCTCCCGGTCTCGATCCTGGTTCCGACCGCCTGGTAGACGCCGGCGGTGGAGCCGGTCGGCAGCATCCGCACCGAGTCGGCCCGGCGGGCCAGCCAGCGGGCATAGTCGACGAGCGAGGGGCGAAGGCCGCCCACGACCGTCATCTCGATGCCGCAGCCGCCCAGCGCGCGGGCCAACCGGTCGGGCGCGACGAGCAGCCGAGGATCGTGGATGCGCGGCGGCGGCCCCCCGGGAAGGCGTTCGGCGACGCCCACCAGGGCCACCCGGCAGAACAGCGTGTCGGCGAGCGTGTCGATGACGAGCGTCCCGCCCGGGGCCAGCACCCGCGCGATCGCCGCGCAGGCCGCGTCCAGATCCTCGAGGTGCTCGAACAGCTCGCCGGCGACGACGCAGGGGAACTGCCTGTCCCGGAACGGCAGGCGCAGCACGTCGGCCTGGATCGCCGTGACACCGTGCCCGGCGGCCTGCCGCAACGCCGGCGAGGACAGGTCGACGCCGACGTGCCGCCAGCCGGCGAGCCGGCCCGTCAGGGCCAGGGAGAGCAGCCCGGCGCCGCAGGCGAGGTCGAGCAGCGCGGCGCCGGGCTCGGGCGGGTCCGGGATGAGCCGGCCACGGGCCTCGGCGAGCCAGCGCAACGCGGCGAACCGCCCGTGCGTCGGCCACCACTCGGCGGCAAGATCGTCGTACTGGGCGGGATCGTTGCGGGCCCGCCGTGGTCTGCGCCGCCCCGCGACCACGGTGCCGGTCGGGATCGATGCCGGTCGGCCCGTCGACCTGTCCACATGTCTCCCCGTTGGTCTGGAGAATCCGTTGTCCGCGGCTGACATGGCGACCGGTCCGACGCAGTCTGTGCTCTGAGTAGCGCTCAGGGTAATCATCGCCCAGCCCCGATCCAATGACCTGCACGGTGTCGGCTGGCCTGCACGGTGTCGGCTGGCCTGCCGGTGCCGGTGCCGGTGCCGGTGTCGGCGTCGGCGTCAGGCCGGGCGGGTGCCGGCGGCGGCGACGAGCGCGACGTCGATCGCGGCGACCGCCATCGCGGCGCGGAAGGCCTGCCGGTCGCCGAGGCGCAGGCCGAGCCCGGTCAACCCGCTCACCGCGGCCAGCGCGCCCACCTGCCAGCCCCGCGGGTCCCCCGGGCCGAGCACCGCGACGACGGAGCCCGCCGCGAGCAGCAACGCCGCCGACGCGCGCACACCGGCCGGGCCGAGGCGCTGCGGCAGCCCGCGCACCCCCGTGCGGGCGTCGGCGTCGAGGTCCGGCAGGACGTTGGCGAAGTGGGCGCCCGAGCCGAGCAGCGCCCCCGCCAGCGGCAGCCACCACGGCGGCGTGGGGTGGCCGGGCAGTCCGAGGACGACGGAGGCGGGCAGCAGCGCGAACGAGACGGCATAGGGGGCGACGGACAGCGGCGTCGCCTTCAGCCCGAGGTTGTACGCCCACCCACCCGCGACCGCGGCGAGATGGGCCGACCCCGCCCGTCCGCCGGAGAGGAAGGACAACGGCACGCACGCGACCAGCGCTGCGGCAGTGGCCCCGGCGACCGTCCCCGGCGCCAGGCCGTCGACGACGATCGGCTTGTCCGTCCGGCCGCCGGCGGCGTCCCGGCCACGGTCAACGAGGTCATTGCCCCAGCCGACCGACAGCTGACCGGTCCCGACCGCCGTCGCCACCGCGACGACCCCGGCCCTCGTGCGACCGCCGGCGGCCGCGAGCGCCGTCGCGAACAGCGTCACCGCGACCGTCGGCTCCGGATGACAGGCTCGCACCAGCGCGACGATTCGCCCCCCTGCCAACCGGGGCGCCGCTCCCGTGGCTGCCTGCCGGCCTGCTTCCGTGGCCCTTCCGGTGGCTGCTTGCCGGCCTGCTTCCGTGGCCGTTTGCCTGACCGCTCGCAGGGTTGCTCGCCTGGGCGTTCCTGCGACCGCGCGGCTGACCGGTCCTGGCATGGGCGCGACCGTCTCAGAATCGAAGGCCCGACACACGCCGCACCGCCGCCCGGCGCGCCGGGCCTGAACCGTGTGTCCAGCTTCGTGAACCCTGGGGCACTCGGCGGCCGACCCGGTCGGCACGGGCCCCGGCCGCCGCCGCCTGCCGGTCCGGATCTCGGCCAGATCGCGGCCAGATCATGCCGAGGCTTCGGCACGGTTTTTCGGCCGAAAACCGTGCCGAAGCCTCGGCACGTTTCCGTGCACGAATGGTTACCCGGTTCTCCGGGCGTCGCGGGTCTTCCGGGGGCCGGGAGTTGTCGGGCAGGTCAGGAGTCACCCGGCGAGCCGGCCTTTACCCGGCGAGCGGCTGTTACCCCGCGAGCGGCTGTTGCCCGGCGAGCCCTTGACCCCGCGAGCGCCTGTTACCCCGCGAGCGCCTGTTACCCCGCGAGCGGGCTTTACCCCGCGAGCGCCCGTTACCCCGCGAGCGGGCGTTACCGAGTGGGCCGGGCAGACGCTGGTTGGGGCGCGGGGGCACGGCGGTCGCGGCGCTGGATGACGATGAGGCAGGTGTCGTCGTCGGTGTCGGGCCTGGTGTGTGCGAGGACATGGTCGGCCTGCCGGGCGACGTCGGGCTGGCGCTGGGCGGCGATCCGCAGTAGGGCGGCCAGGGAGGTGTCCAGCCCGGTGCCGCGGCGTTCGATGAGACCGTCGGTGAACAGCAGGAGGATGTCCTCGGGGGCCAGATGGTGGACCGCCTCCTCGTAGGCCGCGTCGGGCTCGACGCCGAGCAGCAGGCCGTCCGGCTGCGGCAGCGTGCTGGCGGACCCGCCGTGGACGAGGACCGGGGGCAGATGCCCCGCGCGGGCCCACCGCAGCGTGTGGTCCGACGGCCGGTACAGGCCGCAGACGACGGTCGCGGTGATGTCGTCCGTCAGATGGTAGGTGACCCGGTTGAGCCAGTGCAGCAGCTGCGCGGGTCCCGCGCCGGTGACGGCCAGGCCGCGAAGGCTGTTGCGCAGGGTGACCATGCCGGAGACGGTCCGGATGCTGTGGCCCGCGACGTCGCCGACGACGAGCAGGACGTCCCCGCCGGGGAGGGTGACGGCGTCGTACCAGTCGCCGCCGACGAGGTGTTCCTGTTCGGCGGGGCGGTAGCGGACGGCGACGGCGAGCCCGCTGGCCTCGACGGCCTCGTCCGAGCCGGGCAGCAGCGACTGCTGCAGGGTCAGCGCGAGGCGGTGCTGGCCGGCGGCCCGCGCCTCGGAGTCGGCGAGCTGGTGGCGGGTGGCGTCGAGGACGACCTGCGTGCGGTAGTGGCTCGTCAGGTCCTGGTAGACGCCGCGGACCGCGACCAGCGTCCCGGCGGTGTCGGTCACGGGCTCGGCGAGCGCGCGAAGCTGGCGCATCGTCCCGTCGGGAAGCAGGACCCGGAAGGAGACGGTGACCGAGCGCTTCAGCCGCAGCAGCGCGTCACGGAGCTGGTCGACGGCCGCCCGGTCCTGGGGATGGACGTGCGTGTGGAGATCGTCGAGGGGGATGGGTGGGGTGTGGCCGGCCCGGCCGAACAGCTCGTGGGTGTGCCGGGTCCAGCGGACCGCGCCGGTGCGGATCTCCTCCTGCCAGGCGCCGAACCGGCCGAGGCGCTCCACGGCGCGTAGCAGCGAATACCCGCCCTCGCTCGCCTCGCCGACGGTCCAGCCGATGGCGACGCCGTCGAAGAGGCGGGCGATGCGCACGTCGACCTCCTCGCCGACGACCACGTCGTCGACCAGGGTGAGCAGGATGGTGCCGTCGGCGCGGTACGGCTCGCCGGTACGCAGGACCTCGACCGCGCGCCCGAACAGGCCGGCGTCGGCGCCGAGGAGGGGGTAGAGCTCCAGCAGGCCGCGCCCGCGCAGCTCGGCGCTTGGGCGCCCGCCCGGATCCCGGAAGCCCTCGCCGACGTGGTCGATGCGGAAGTCGAGCACCTCGCCGTCGTCGGCGCGCTCGGCATGGGTGAGCAGCACAGACCCGCCCACGGCGTCGAGCAGCGCCGGCAGCCAGGCGACCCCGGCCGCCAGGGTCGGCGTGCCGTCACCGATCTGCGTCGGCGAGGTGCCGGGCGCGTTGCCGGACGTGTGGCCGGGCATGTGGCCGGGCATGCTGGTGGGTCCGCTCGCCGGCCGCAGGCTGCGCAGGCAGAGGTCGGCGAGGGCGACGAGTTCGCGCCGCAGCCCCTCGCCGAACTGCGTCTGCGGGGCCGGCCAGCAGATCTCCATGGCGCCCACGACGGCGCCGGCCCGCCGGAACGGCAACGCCGCCCGCGCCCCCGGCCAGGGACCCAGCCGGGGTGGCCCGTCCGTGCCCCCCGCGACCCCCGTACCGGCCGGCCCGAGCGTGCCTCGCGCGCCGAGCGTGCCTCGCGCGCCGACCGTGCCTCCCGCGCCGAGCGTGCCGGCCGGCCCGACCGTGCCTCCCGCGCCGACCGTGCCTCCCGCACCGGTCGGGTCGACCGCTGGCCGCGGCGGGGATCCGGCCGGCCACCACTGGGGTGTGCCGAGGCGGGCGGCGCGCTGGGCGGCGCAGTCCAACTGCGGCGGGATCCGCTGCCAGCGGCTCGCGTCGAGCGGGCTCAGACCGGCCTCGCCGACCAGGGCGAGCGCGCCGTCCGGCTCCAGCAGCCAGAAGGCCACGGCCACCGCGCCCAGCGGGGCCAGGACCTCGTCGTAGACGGCCTGCGCGACCGGGCAGCCGTCGTCGGCGTGACCGACGGCGGCCTGCGCCAGCCAGGAGCGGCGGCGGGCCTCGGGGTCGAGTGCCGGCCGCGGGGACGCGCCCGGGGCCTGGCCGAGCACCTCGGCCGCGAGGTCGGCCGGGGCCACTCCGGCCGCGGCGGCGAGGCTGCGAAGCTGCTCGCCGGCCTCGACCACCGAGCACCGCAGCCGTTCGACGAGCACTCCGGTGGCGACGTCGATCAGGGCGTCGGATGCACTGCGTGACCGGGCTTCCGCGAGCTGTCGCTGCTGGCCGGCGATGACGTTCAGCATGCCCGCGGCGGGGCCGGACCGGCCAACACTGCCTTGCGCGGAGCCCACGACCGTGTCTCCTTGTCCACCCCGAGCGCTGGCCGTTCACCAGGACAAGGGTGTATGGCCGGGACGCCGGTCTTGTCACCCTTACCCTACTGCAGAAGCTTCGAACGGATCTGGACATCGACCGCGGCGGCTCCCGGAAGGGGGCGGGCACCGTGGGCGACAGGCTGGAGGCAACGGTGACCGAGGTCACGGATCGTGAAGCGGCGCGCGCGAGGTTGGACGATCCGGCCCTGCGGCAGCTGCTGGCCGGGCTCACCGCCGTGCGGGGAGGTGATTTCGGCACCCGCCTGCCCAGGGTCGGCGACGATCTGCTGGACGAGATCGCCACGGTCTTCAACGGGATGATCGACCAGCTCGCCCTGTTCACCTCCGAGGTGACGCGGGTGGCGCGCGAGGTCGGCACCGAGGGCAAGCTCGGCGGCCAGGCCGAGGTGCCCGGCGTCTCGGGCTCGTGGAAGGACCTGACGGACAACGTCAACGCCATGGCCGGCAACCTGACCGGCCAGGTCCGCGACATCGCGCAGGTCGCGACGGCGGTGGCGAAGGGCGACCTGTCGCAGAAGATCACTGTGGATGCCCGGGGTGAGATCCTGGAGCTCAAGAGCACGATCAACACGATGGTCGACCAGCTCTCCGGCTTCGCCGACGAGGTGACCCGGGTGGCCCGGGAGGTCGGCACCGACGGGCGGCTCGGCGGGCAGGCGGACGTCAAGGGCGTCTCGGGGACCTGGCGTGACCTGACCGAGTCGGTGAACGTCATGGCCGGCAACCTGACCAGCCAGGTCCGGTCGATCGCGCAGGTCGCGACGGCGGTGGCGAAGGGCGACCTGTCGCAGAAGATCACTGTGGATGCCCGGGGTGAGATCCTGGAGCTCAAGAGCACGATCAACACGATGGTCGACCAGCTCTCCGGCTTCGCCGACGAGGTGACCCGGGTGGCCCGGGAGGTCGGCACCGACGGGCGGCTCGGCGGGCAGGCGGACGTCAAGGGCGTCTCGGGGACCTGGCGTGACCTGACCGAGTCGGTGAACGTCATGGCCGGCAACCTCACCGACCAGGTCCGCTCGATCGCCCAGGTGACCACGGCGGTCGCCCGGGGGGACCTGTCGCAGAAGATCCGGGTCGACGCCCGCGGCGAGATTCTCGAGCTCAAGGAGACCATCAACACGATGGTCGACCAGCTCTCCGGCTTCGCCGACGAGGTGACCCGGGTGGCCCGCGAGGTCGGCACCCAGGGCAACCTCGGCGGCCAGGCCAACGTCCGCGGCGTGTCGGGAACCTGGAAGGACCTCACCGACAACGTCAACGTGATGGCCTCGAACCTGACGGCGCAGGTCCGGTCCATCGCGCAGGTCGCCACGGGTGTGGCCCGCGGCGACCTGTCACAGAAGATCACGGTGGAGGCGAAGGGCGAGGTCGCCGCGCTGGCCGCCACGATCAACACGATGGTGGACACGCTCGGCGCCTTCGCCGACGAGGTGACCCGGGTGGCCCGCGAGGTCGGCACCGACGGCCGCCTCGGCGGCCAGGCGAGCGTGAAGGGGGTGTCCGGCACCTGGAAGGACCTCACCGACAACGTCAACTTCATGGCGAACAACCTGACCAGCCAGGTCCGCAACATCGCCCAGGTCACGACGGCGGTCGCCCGGGGTGACCTGACCCGCAAGATCGACGTCGACGCCCGCGGGGAGATCCTCGAGCTGAAGACGACCATCAACACGATGGTCGACCAGTTGTCCTCGTTCGCGGCCGAGGTGACGCGGGTGGCCCGCGAGGTCGGCACGGACGGCATCCTCGGCGGCCAGGCCGAGGTCGAGGGCCTGTCGGGCACCTGGAAGCGCCTGACCGAGAACGTCAACGAGCTGGCCGGGAACCTCACCCGGCAGGTCCGGGCGATCGCCGCCGTCACCAGCGCCGTCGCCACCGGCGACCTGACCCGGTCGATCGACGTCGACGCCCAGGGCGAGGTCGCCGAGCTCAAGGACAACATCAACGCGATGGTCCGCTCGCTGCGCGAGACGACCCGCGCGAACCAGGAACAGGACTGGCTCAAGACCAGCCTCGCCCACATCGGCGGGCTGATGCAGGGCCACCGCGACCTGCAGACCGTCGCCCAGCTCGTCATCGACGAGCTGACGCCGATGGTCGACGCCCAGTACGGCGCCTTCCTGCTCGCCGAGTCGGGGGTCGACCGGCCGGCGCTGAACCTGATCGCGAGCTACGGCTACCAGGCCCCGTGGGACGTCCCGCGCCGGTTCGACTTCGGGCAGTCCCTGGTCGGGCAGGCCGCGCGGACGAAGCGGACGATCGTCGTCGCGAACACCCCCGCCGACTACCTGCAGATCGCCTCGAGCCTCGGGCAGTCGGCGCCGGTCGCCCTGATCGTGCTGCCGATCCTGTTCGAGGACCAGGTGCTCGGCGTCATCGAGCTCGCCTCCTTCAGCCCCTTCGCCCAGGTCCACCACGACTTCCTGAACCTGCTCACGGAGACCATCGGCGTCAACGTCAACACGATCATCGCGAACGCCCGCACCGACTCCCTGCTGGACGAGTCCCAGCGGCTCGCCTCCGAGCTGCGGGCGCGGTCCGAGGAACTGCAGTCCCGGCAGGAGGACCTTCAGCTCTCCAACGCCGAGCTGGAGGAGAAGGCCACCCTGCTGGCCCGGCAGAACCACGACATCGAGGTCAAGAACTTCGAGATCGAGCAGGCCCGACAGGAGCTGGAGGAGCGGGCCCGCCAGCTCGCGCTCGCCTCGAAGTACAAGTCCGAGTTCCTGGCGAACATGTCCCACGAGCTGCGCACGCCGCTGAACAGCCTGCTGATCCTGGCCCGGCTGCTGGCGCAGAACCCGACCCGCAACCTGTCACCGAAGCAGGTCGAGTACGCCCACGTCATCCACTCCGCGGGTTCGGATCTGCTGCAGCTCATCAACGACATCCTCGACCTGTCCAAGGTCGAGGCCGGGAAGATGGACGTCCACGTCGAGGAGGTCGCCCTGGTGGACATCGTCGACGACGTCCAGGCCACCTTCTCGCCCATCACCGCGGAGAAGGGCCTGCGTTTCACCGTCGCGATGGCGCCCGACCTGCCCGCGCGGCTGCGCACCGATCGCCACCTGGTCGCGCAGGTGCTGCGCAACCTGCTGTCGAACGCGGTGAAGTTCACCGAGCAGGGCAGCGTCGACCTGGCCATCGCGGTGTCCGGCGCCGGCGCCGGCGGGCGCGCCCCGGGACAGGCCGTGCTGTTCTCGGTGTCCGACACCGGCATCGGGATCGCGGCGGAGAACCTCGAACGCATCTTCGGGGCGTTCCAGCAGGGCGACGGCACCACCAGCCGACGTTACGGCGGCACCGGCCTCGGGCTGTCGATCTGCCGCGAGGTGGCGACCCTGCTGGGTGGGGAGATCCAGGCCCGCAGCGAGTTCGGACGGGGCAGCACCTTCACCCTCCAACTGCCCATGGCCCCGGCCGCGACCACCTCGTCCGACGGCCCTCAGCCTGCTGCCGAACAGCCGGCCGCCGTTCCCCCCTCCCCGCGGGCCGCGCTCCCCGCCGCGACCCCCGTGGACGAGGCGAAGCCGGGGCTGCACCTGGTGACCGCGACCGCAGCGGCGCCGACGACGGCGTCGACTCTCGTCGATCCGGGCCCGTCCCCGGCGCCGGAGGTGGCCGGTGCGCCGGGGATCGCCGGGCGCACCGTGCTGGTGGTCGACGACGACGTGCGCAACGTCTTCGCCATCACCAGCATCCTCGACCTCTACGGGCTGCGGGTGATCCACGCCGCCGACGGCCGGATGGGCATCGACGCGCTGCGGTCAAACCCGGGCATCGACCTCGTGCTGATGGACGTGATGATGCCCGAGATGGACGGCTACGCCACGACCACCGCCATCCGGGCCATGCCCCAGTTCGCCGATCTGCCGATCATCGCCGTCACCGCCAAGGCGATGCCGGACGACCGGCAGAAGTGCCTCGACGCCGGGGCCACCGACTACGTCACCAAGCCCGTGGACATCGAGGAGCTCCTCGCCTGCATCCGGGCCGGCCTCGCCCCCGGCGGGCACCCTCGGTAGGCGGGCCGGGGGCGGCTCCAGGCCGGCCGGTGCGCCGCCGGGTCGGCCGTCGGGCGGAGGTTCGGGCGGAGGTCAGGCGGCGCGGGGGACGACGGGTTCGGTCCGGCCGCGGCGCGTCGCCGAGCGCACCGGGCCGGGCAGCGCCAGGCGGGTGATCTGTCGCCAGACGCTCGCCGTCTGCCGGGGCAGCGAGCCGGTGGTGTAGGGCAGGCCGAAGCGTTCACACAGCTCGCGCACCCGCGGGGCGATCTGCGCGTACCGGTTGCTGGGCAGGTCCGGGAAGAGGTGGTGTTCGATCTGGTGGCTGAGGTTGCCGGACAGCAGATGCAGAAGCGCCGGGCCGCTGATGTTGGCGGAGCCGAGGAGCTGGCGCAGGTACCACTCGCCCCGGCTCTCCTCGGCGATCTCGTCCTCGGTGAAGGTCCGGGTGCCCGCCGGGAAGTGGCCGCAGACGATGATGGTGTGCGCCCAGACGTTGCGGGTGACGTTCGCGGTGAGGTTGCCCAGCAGGACGGGCAGGAACGCCGGACCGCCCAGCAGCGGGAACGCCACGTAGTCCTTGAGCCCCTGGCGGGCGGCCTTACGCAGCGCCCGTGCGAGCTGGCCCGCCGTCTCCCCCCAGCCCTTCTCGCCCTGCCACGCCTTGTCGATCTCCGCGTCGTAGATCGCGATGCCGTACTCGAAGACGGCCGCGAGACCCAGGTTGTAGAGGGGCTGGGCCAGGTACACGGGGTGCCAGGGCTGCTCGGGGGAGACCCGCAGCATGCCGTACCCGAGATCCCGATCCCGGCCGAGCACGTTCGTGTAGGTGTGGTGGGCGTAGTTGTGGGAGTGCCGCCACTGCTCGGCGGGTGAGGCGAAGTCCCATTCCCAGGTGGTGGAATGGATGTCCGGGTCGCGCATCCAGTCCCACTGGCCGTGCAGGACGTTGTGCCCGATCTCCATGTTCTCGAGGATCTTGGCGACGGCGAGCATCGTCGTGCCGGTCAGCCATGCCGGTGGCAGCAGGGACGCGAACATGACCGTCCGGCCGCCGACCTCGAGCCTGCGCTGGGCGGCGATCACCCGGCGGATGTAGCGGGCGTCGTCCTCGCCGCGGCTCGCGATGACCTCGGCCCGCAGCCGGTCGAGCTCCCGGCCGAACTCCTCGATGTCTCGGGCGCGCAGGTGCGTGGGCGCTGGCATCCGTGTTCTCCTCACAGGTTCGGTTCGGGTCACAGGTCGAGATCGACGTCGCCGACGGCGGTGGACACGCAGGTCTGGATGACGTCGCCCGGGTCGCCGTGCTCCTCGCCGGTGCGCAGGTCCCGGACCCGGCCGCCGGCCAGGCGGACCAGGCAGGTGCGGCAGACCCCCATCCGGCAGCCGCTCGGCATGGAGACGTCCGCCTTCTCACCCGCCGCCAGCAGGGGCGTGCCCGCATCGGCAAGCGTCTCCCGTCCGCTGCGGACGAAACGCACCCGCCCGCCGGGCTCGGCGGACGGGCGTGTCACCGGCTGGAACCGTTCCGTCCGCAGCCGGTCGGCGATGCCAGCCGCCCGCCAGTACGCCTCCGCGTCGTCGAGTAGTCCCCGCGGCCCGCAGACCCACGCCGGCCGATCCGGCAGATCGGCGCAGGCGGCGGCCAGATCGGCCATCGTCGGCCGCCTCGCCCGCCGGCCGGGGCGGGGACGGGTGTGATGCTCGTGCAGGTGCAGACCGGGGGTTCGGGCGGCCATCCGGCGCAGTTCGTCACCGAAGATGACCGCCGGCCCGTCGGGTGCGACGTGCGCGAGGAGGATGTCGGGCCGGTCTCCGGTGAGGGCGAGATCGCGCAGCATCGACATCACCGGGGTGATGCCGCTGCCGGCGGTCACGAACAGCAACCTGGGTGGCAGGTCCGCCGGCAGCACGAACCGGCCCGCCGGCTGGCCGAGCCGGACGATCCCGCCGGGACGCAGCCGGTGGACCACGTGGTGGGACACGAACCCGCCGGGAGCGGCCTTCACGGTGATGGTGACGAGCCCGTCCGGGCGGCCGGGCGGGGACGACAGCGAGAACGTCCGCCAGTGCCACACGCCGTCGATGTCCACGCCGACGCCGACGTGCTGGCCGGCGAGGTGCCGTCGCCACCCGTGACCGGGCCGCAGGACGACGGTCGAGGCGTCGGGGGTCTCCGGCACGACCTCCTCGACCCGGCCGGACAGCTGACGCCGCGACCACAGCGGGTTCACCATGGCCCGGTAGTCGTCCGGCGTCAGCGGGCTCGTCAGGACACCTGCCGCCGCGCTCAGCATCGGCCGCACGCTCGGCATCGGCCGCTTGGTCAGCTTCCGCCTGAAGGTCAGCATCGATCGAATCACCTCGCCGGCGGCCATACCGGACCAGACGTCTTTCCGAAGAGAATCCCGGTGACTCCGAGAATCCCGGTGATTCCGAGCGGGGGCACAGCGACTTCGGGTCGGCTCGACGGCAGGTTACACCGCAGCCTCGGGCCGTCGATTCGATCAATGTGCCCCGTGGTTGGCGTAGGCGGCCTTTGGCAGTGCCTTCCCGAGGATTCCTGCGCGGTCGGTCAGCTGAATGCGGCTCGCGGGGGCGGGCCGGGTCTGACCCGAATGGTCCGGTACCGCCGCCGGCGGTCCGTCGGGCTCACCCGCATTCCGTGAGCATCCCCGCGCGATTTCCGGTGGCCATGCGTGGTCGGCTCCACGGTGGGAATCAGGGTGCTGACCTGTGGTCCAGGGGACGGATCCCGCCAGACGGGACGACCCTGACAAGACGGGGGTGGGCACTGTGATCGATCAACGGGCTGCGGAACGAAGGACGCAGTCGCGGCCATCCGGTATTCCGTGGTACGCGCTTCTCGCTGTCGGGGTGGCTTTCGCGCTGTTTGCGCTGGCGATCCCGCAGTTCGACATGAATTCCCTGAAGAAGATCGCGGTGGTGCTGGGGATCGTCCTGCTGCTCGGCGCGGTCAGCGAGGTGCTGGCCGCGAGGGCGACCGCCCGGGACTGGCGGTGGTCTCACCTGCTGCTCGCCGCGCTGTTCGTGGTGGGCGGGATCGTGGCGCTGGTCTGGCCGGATCCCACCTTCAAGGTGGTGGCTCGGACGGTGGCCTGGTTCTTTCTGATCAAGGGTGTGTACGACATCATCAACTCGTTCGCGGCCCGGCGCTCCGAGCAGCACGCCGAGGTCGAGGCGGACGGGCGGGCGCCGGCGCAGTGGTGGATGCCGCTCGTCGTCGGCGCGCTGGAGATCGGGGCCGCGTTCTGGGCGGTGGGCTACCCGCGGGACTCGCGGTCGCTGCTGGCCCTGTGGGTCGGGCTCGCCGCCCTCGCGCTTGGCCTGACCAAGATCGCCATGGCCCTGCGGCTGCGGGGAGTCCGGTCGCCCGCGCCCCTGGACTGCCTGCACCTGGACGACCTGACGACCGCCGGCTTCGGCGGCCGGGCGGTCGCGGAGGGCGGCCGCCTGGAGGGGGGCCGCGCCCAGCGGGCGACGACGGCCGCCGACCGCTACCCGGGCGGCGACAGCTACACCGGCGGCGACCGGTAGGCGACCGGTAGGCGATCGGCGGTAGGAATCGGGCGGTTGACCGGCCCGCGCCGGCGGCCCTCAGGCTGTGGGGCCGCCGGCGAGGACCGACCAGCCGGCGTCGACGCGCAGGACCGTTCCGGTCGCCGGGCGCAGGGCGGGGTCGAGAGCCAACCCGACGGCGGCGGCGACGTCCGCCGGTTCCAGGACACGATGCAGCACCGAGTTGTCCGCCAGCGCCTTCTCACGCTCCGCGCCGAGGACCGCCGCGGTGGCCTCGGTGCGCACGGCGCCGGGTGCGACGGTCAGGACGCCGATCCCGTCGCGGGCCGTTTCGGCGGCGACGTGACGGGCGAAGGTGGCCAACGCCGCCTTCGCCGTGCCGTGGGCGAGCCGGCCGGCGCCCACGTAGTCGGCGGCGGTGCTGCCGAGGTAGACCACCCGCCCCTCGCCCTGCGCCCGCATGACCGCCACCACCTGCTGGGTGATGTGGAAGGCCCCGGCGAGCTCGCCGTTCATCTTCGCGGCGAACTCCGCCCAGGTCAGCTCGCTCAACGGCGCGAAGGGCGGGGCGGCGGTGTTCGCGTTGACCACCAGCGCGTCGATCCGACCGCGGTCGGCGAGCACGGTCGCGACCATAGAGGCCACATCGCCCGGATCGGTGACGTCACCCGCCAGCGCGACCGCGCTGCCTCCGGATCGGTGAATGCCCGCGACCACGGTGGCGGCCGCGTCGGCGTCGCGCCGGTAGTTGACGACCACGTGGTAATCGCGGCGGGCGAGGTCGGCGGCGATCGCCGCCCCGATTCCCCGTCCCGCTCCGGTGACGATCGCCGTCGCTGTCGTCGGTGTGTCTGCCATTGCGTCCGTCCTCGTTTCGGATGAGCGAGTAGGCCACGGACCTCGGCGAATCCCCGAATCACGGGCCGCCGCCAACCGCGGGGCGGGACGGCATTCGGCCCGGCGCCCCGGCGGCTGTCGAACCGAACCGCACACCCACCATCGGGGCGGGCCGTCATTGCCCGTACTCTATCGGTCGGTCGGTCGGTCGCCGGGCGGGTGGTGGCCGGAGCGTTTTGGGGTGAACATCCGGCTGGCCCGGTTCAAGCCGCTTTGCGCCGTCCTGGCCGGAGCTGACGGCCAGCAATCCCCCGCCTCGGGCGACATGCGCCGGGGACGGCAGGAACCTGTCGAGCGGTCCCGGGACATCGACGCCCGCGCCGAAATGTGGGATCGGCCACATCCGTGCGGCCACTTGCCTACGCTTTCCGGACGCAAGTCGAGACGCATCCGCGGCGTTCACTCGCGGCTCTTTTCGGTACGTGCGGAAATCAGGACGGCGACGGGAGCGGGCACCTGCCCGGGGTGAACGAGTAGAACTGAAGGGACGTCCTGAGCAGCCCAATGAAAGGCGGACCACGTGAGTCTGACCATACGTAACCAACTGACCGGAACCGTCACCGACATCACCGAAGGTGCGGTAATGAGTACTGTACTGATCGCATTGTCTGGCGGGCAGAATGTGACGGCCGCGGTGACCGTGGATGCGATAAGGGAACTCGGCCTGTCGGCGGGTTCCACCGTCGAAGTGCTGATCAAGTCGACCGAGGTTTCCCTGACCACGGGCAGCGTGGACGGTCTGAGCATCCGCAACCAGCTTCGTGGCACGATCTCCGGCCTCGAGACCGGCGGCGCGATGGCCGTCGCGCACATCGCCCTCGACAACGGCGGCGAGCTCACCTCCGCGATCACCCTGGCTGCGGCGACCGATCTCGGCCTCGCCGAGGGCTCCGCCGTCACCGCCCTGATCAAGTCGACGGAAGTGGCCCTCGCGGCAGCCTGATCGGCCCGACACGCTACCGACGCCCGCGCCGCCGCGGCCGTGCGCACGGTCGCGGCGGTCTCACCCCCGGTCGGGCCCGCCCGCCCGCCCGCGCCGCTCGGTGGCGGGGACGGCCGGTTCCGTGACCTGCCGGGATCTGGCGTCATACCTCGATTGGTTCCGGCCCACGGGGGCAGCCCTCCCGTGACCCGCACGCCGCGCACTCTCGGGAGGGCATCGTGGGTGAGGCCATAGGAAACATCGGGGGTCGATCATGACCACTACCGGGGTGGATCCCCATCTCGCTCTGGTCCGACCCGTTGTTCCGCACACCGCGCGCGGCTGTGAGGACTGCCTGCGGGTCGGCTCCGTCTGGGTGCACCTGCGGCTGTGCCTGACCTGCGGCCACGTCGGCTGCTGCGACTCCTCCCCGCTGCGCCACGCCCGGGCCCACGCGCACGCCACCGCCCATCCGATCGTGCGCTCCTTCGAGCCGGGCGAGCACTGGCGCTGGTGCTACGTCGACGAAACCTTCGTCTGACCGGGATCAGGAGCCGATCACGAATGCCCACGCCCGGCCGGCGCGGCCGGTCGAAGTCGAAACGGGGGATCAGCGATGAGCACGCAGAGCACGCAGAGCACGCAACAGCAGTTCCGCGATCCGCAGGCGCGCCAGCCCGGCGATCAGCGGGAACGCGGCGGCGCGCGAGGGGCCGTCCGCCTGGACGCCCTCGGTGGCGCGCTCGGCTGGTTCAGCATCGGCCTCGGCGCGACCGAGCTCGGGGCGCCCGACCTGGTCGCCCGGGCCGTCGGAGCCGAGGACTCGGCCGTCTCCAGGACCATCACGCAGATCTTCGGCGGCCGCGAGATCGCCAGCGGGGTTGGCGTGCTCGGCAGCGAGCAGCCGGGCTGGTGGCTGTGGGGACGGGTCGCGGGCGACCTCCTCGACCTGTCGGCCCTGGCGCTCGTCGCGGCCCGCCGCCGGGTGACCGGCGCCGGGCTGGCCCGCCCGCTGCTGGCCGTGGGCTCGGTCGTGGGCGTCACCGTGCTGGACGTCATCGCCGCCCGCCGCCACAGCCGCGCCCAGGCGCCGGGCCATCTGGTGCACGCGAGGTCGAGCACCACCATCCGCCGGGCCCCCCAGGACCTCTACCGCCGGTGGCACGACTTCGAGTCGTTGCCCACGTTCATGTACCACCTCGACTCGGTGCGGACCGACGACGGAACCTCCCACTGGAAGATCCGGGGACCGGCCGGGAGGAAGATCAATTGGGATGCCCGGATCGTCGCGGACCGGCCCGGCGAGCTGATCGCCTGGCAGTCGGTCGGCCACTCGGACATCCGCAACGCCGGCACGGTGCGCTTCGCTCCGGCGCCCGGGGGCCGGGGGACCGAGGTCCAGGTCGACCTGGAGTACCAGCCGCCCGCCGGAGCCGCCGGCGTCGCGCTCGCGAAGGTGCTCGGGGAGGACCCCGGTCAGCTTCTCGCCGAGGACCTGCGCCGCTTCAAGCAGCTCATGGAGACCGGCGAGGTCGTCCGGTCCGAAGGGAGCCCGACCGGCTCCCGGCCGGTCAGTCGCCTGCTGCGCCAGCACCCGGCCCAGCCGCTCGGGCGGTCATAACTCGAAGGGACTGCACTCATGCGTGCAAACTGCTGGCTCGGACGGGGCGATGTCGAGGTCCGACAGGTCCCCGATCCGCAGATCCTGAACAGCCATGACGCGATCGTCCGGATCACCAAGACCGCCATCTGCGGCTCCGACCTGCATCTCTACGGCGGGTTCGTGCCGACGATGATGAAGGGGGACGTCCTCGGCCACGAGTTCATGGGCGAGGTGGTCGACGTCGGCCACGACGTGGAGTCCCTCCGCATCGGCGACCGGGTCGTCGTGCCGTTCCCCATCGCGTGCGGACAGTGCAACACCTGCCTCGCCGGCGACTACTCGCTGTGCGAGAACTCGAACCCCAACGCGGCGCTGGCGGAGAAGATTCTCGGTCACGCCCCCGCCGGCATCTTCGGCTACTCGCACATGCTCGGCGGATTTCCCGGCGGGCAGGCCGAGTACGCCCGGGTGCCGTTTGCCGACGTCGGACCGATCAAGATCGAGGACGATCTGCCGGACGAGCGCGTGCTGTTCCTCTCCGACATCCTGCCCACCGGCTACATGGGGGCGGAGTTCTGCGACATCACGCCCGGGGACGTCATCGCCGTCTGGGGGGCCGGGCCGGTCGGCCAGTTCGCGGTCGCGAGCGCCTTCCTGCTCGGCGCCGAGCGGGTGATCGTCATCGACCGCTTCCCCTACCGGCTGGAAATGGCCCGGGACAGTTCGGGGGCCGAGCCCGTCAACTACGAGGAGACCGACGTCCGCGAGGCGCTGCTGGAACTGACCGGCGGGCGCGGCCCGGACGCCTGCATCGACGCCGTGGGCCTCGAGGCGCACCATTCCTCGCACGCGGCCTACTCCTACGACCGCTCGAAGCAGATCACCCGGGTGGAGAGCGACCGCCCGTTCGCTCTGCGGGAAGCGGTGCGCAACTGCCGCAACGGCGGTATCGTCTCGGTCATCGGCGTGTACGGCGGGTTCGTCGACAAGTTCCCGATGGGCTCGCTGATGAACCGCGGGCTGACCCTGCGGTCCGGCCAGTGCCACGTGCAGCGGTATCTGCGGCCGTTGCTCGACCGGATCCGCAACGGCGAGATCGACCCGAGTTTCGTCATCACCCATCGGCTCGGGCTCGACGACGCGCCCCACGGCTTCGAGACGTTTCGCGACAAGGCGGACGAGTGCATGAAGGTGGTGCTCACGCCCTGACGGGACGGCGGCCGCTACCCGCCAGCGGCCGCCTCGCCGCGCACCCCGGGCGGCTCCGCCTCCAGCGCATCGCCGCGCATCACGGTGAGCAGCTCGGACTCGGACGGGGGCGGCGCCGCCGGTGTCGCCGAGGCGGCCTGTAGCCCGTCGAGCAGCAGGGCGATCAGTCGGGCGGAGCTTTCCGGGGCGTGCGCGCCGGCGCGGTGGACGAGGCCGGCGTTCGCGGCGTCGGGAAAGGTGTCGCTGGTCAGCAGGTCGGCCAGCCCGCGATCCGCCGCCTGCATCCGGCACAGCGCCGTCAGGTAGCCACGCAGGGCATTCCACGGATCGGGTTCCGCCGCCGCCGCGGCCGCCATCTGCGCGTACTTTTCCATCTGCTCCGACAGGGCGGCGGCGACGAGCTGGCAGCGCGAGCCGAAATGCCGGTACAGCGTGGCGTTCCCGACGTTGGCGCGCTGCGCGATCTCGTCGAGTGAGGCCTGGACGCCCTGCTCCGCGAAGACCCGGCGAGCGGTCGCCAGAATCGCCTGCCGGTTACGGCGGGCGTCCGCGCGGGTGGCCGGTGCAAGATCAGGCATCCAGTCATCCCAACCGCGGCCCGGGATGCGACCGGCGTCGTTGGTAGTGTGGCCGGCGAACCGCAGATTCGTCCCCGGTGGGGGTGAGAAGCCGCAAGCGCGGGAGACAAGCGCCAGCTTCTGGAAAGCGTCGGCCACAGCAGACGAGGGCAGGTCATGGACACCCAGCGCTTCACGCGCCAGCTGATGGCCGGTTTCGGCCCGGGTGAGCAGGAGCGCCTGGGCGGGGCGACGGTGCTCGTGGCCGGGATCGGCGGGGTGGGCGGCGCCGCCACCACCTATCTCGCCGCCGCCGGCATCGGGCGGCTGGTGCTGGTCCATCCCGGCGCGTTGGAGAAGCCCGACCTGAACCGCCAGACCCTGATGCGCCCCGACCGGATCGGCGAGCCCCGCGTCCTGATCGCCGCGGACACGCTGGGTGTCCACTACCCGGAGGTCGCGGTGGAGACCTGGGACCGGGACCTGTTCGATCCGCTGCTGCCCGAGCTGGTGGCCGCCGCCGACGTCGTGATCGACGCCCGGCACAACTTCCCCGAACGCTTCCAGCTCAACCGGATGTGCCTGGACGCCGAGGTGCCCCTGGTCGTCGCGGCGATGAACGCGACCGAGATCCAGTTGCTCACCGTCGCCGGGGACAGCGCATGCCTGCGGTGCGTGTTCGCCGAGGGCGACCCCGACTGGGACCCCCTGGGGTTCCCCGTCTTCGGAGCGGTCGCTGCGACGGTGGGGTGCCTCGCGGCGATGGAGGTCATCAAGCTGGTCTCCGGGTTCGGTGAGCCGTCCATCGGCCGGATGCTCGTCGCCGATCTGTGGGATCTGGACGTCCGCTCGCTGTCGGTCGCGCGCGATCCCGCATGCGCGGACTGCGGCTCCCGGCAGCGCACGCCTCGCGCCTCCCGGTCCGCCGGCGCCGCGGGGCGTTAGGGCTGGGCCGTCCCGACGCCGAGGCCTGATCGTGGGTGAGCCGGCGGCCGGGCCCGGTCGTTCAGGTGGGTCGGCGGGGGGAGTGGGGCTGTGTCGTCGCGTCGGCGCCCGGAAGCTCGACGAGTGTCTGCTCCGGTTGGGTGGTGATGCCCGGCCGCGGGCTCGGGGTGTCCGTGGGCTGCGGGGGGCGAGGGACGGGCGATGTCGTCGGCGGCGGAGGCTGCGGGGCGACCCCGTTTCCGGCTCCGGGGTTGGGAGTGACGGCCGGTTGCAGCCCCGACCCCGACCCCGACCCCGACTCCGACCTCGTCCCCGTCCCCGCCCGCTCGGCGCTCGTGGGTGCCGGGCGCGGCTCGACCGGCGTGGCCTGCGGTCGGGGCGGCGGGGCCGGCAGCGGGCGGGCCGGCGCCGTGCCCGTCTGACCCGGCAGGCCCGATGGCTGTTTCGCCACCGTCGTCCGCCGCGTGCCGTCGATGAGCACGGCGTCGGGACCGGCCGGATCGTTCACCCACACCTGTTCGCCGTCGGCGGTCACGGTGATCCGCGCGGCGTCCGTGGCGGCCGCCGGCCGGGGGGTGGAGCCGGGGACGACGACCGGCGGGGTGAATTCGCGGGTGCGCGTGTCGAAGACCCAGACCATCCGAGCATCCTGGTCCGGGATGTAGATCATCCCGTCGTGCTCGACCGGTGGGCCGAGCCGGCGCGGAGCCACCGGTCCCTCGTCCCCGCCGTGGGGGTCCCCTGGAGGCACCGCCGAGCCCGGCGGCGATCCCGCGGGTCGATCGATGTCGGGGAGCACGGTCGAGGCCACGGTGTCGCCGGCGGCCGCGTCGTCGCCACCCCCCGCTCGGGCCTCTTCCGCGCCCGGCACGGCTGGCAGCTCGTGCGTGGTCACCGTGCCGTCGTGGACGTCGGCGAGCAGGAGCCGTCCGGCGACCGCGTCGAGGATCGGGACGGTGCTCCGCTCTGCCGCGTCGGCCGTAATCACCACCGGATCGGACGGTACGGACGCGGTGGTCAGGGTCACCGGCAGTGCCGTCGCCCGGCCGGGCCGGGCGCCGGTGAGCGGGATAGCCGTCCCGGCGGTGCCGTCGACGACCACCGGGCGATCCTGGGCCAGCACCATGTCGATCTGATGGTCCGGTCGGGCGACGCGAATCGGGGCCGACGCCACGCCATCGCGGATCGGTACCACGGAGCCGCTGGTGCGAACGGGCGCCCACAGCGTTTCGTCCCGCGTCCGGACGGCGGTGCCAAGGGTTCCGCCGAGGTCGATGACCGGTCCGACGTCGGTGAGCAACCGTCCGTCCAGGCGTCGTACCCGCCCGCTCGCAGCGTCGACGGCGTAGATCACCCTGTTTCCCACGATCACCGTGGTGCCGGGACGCAGCGTGGCCGTTCGGGCGGGGGCGAGGCGTTGCGGCTCGATCAGGTGAAGCAGGCCGGCGTCCTCGTCGCAGACGAGGAGATCCGGGCCGTCGCGCAGGACGGAGAGCCGATGCCCGACCGCGCCGGGCACGGTGACGGCTGCGTCGGCCCGCCCGGTCGTGCTCTGCAGGTGCGTGACGATGCCGGTCGACGTGCTCGCCAGCCAGGTGCCGCCGGTGGCGAGGTCGAGGGCGAACGGCGGCGTTCCGGGCGCGGCGGCGGCCAGCCCGGCGCCCACGCACAGGGCCGCCCCGGCCGCCGCCGTGATGACGCGACGAAGCCGCCGCCCGAATGCGGAGATGGTGTGGTCTCACTTTCCCTGATCATGGCCGGCGCGCGGATGCGGCGCGGCTGCGGTGGCCCGGCCGCGCCGAGCGTCGTCGGTACTCGGCGCCGGAGTGCAGGCGGCCCGTAACGGGTCGGTGTCTGTGTGGGCGTGCCACCCCGCCCGCCCACACAGACACCGCGGGGGAGCGCCGTGGGAGGGGTACAGCGCTCACCGCGTCCCAGGCGCCATACCCAACGGCGCGCGGGAGTCTGTTGATATTCATGTTCTGATGTTGACTAACCCGAGATGGACCACTCGGGCGGGTCATCCCTCTCGATAGGTAAGACGCGGCATCCACCGGACAGGTTGCGACGCGATTGCTGCCTTTTGTGACATCGCCTCGAGAGGCTCGCGCAGCACGTGGCACGCCGGTGCGGCGCGTGCATGTCGGTGTGGCTCCTCCGGCCATCAGATCAACAACTAATTCGGGCTATGGCACAACGAAACGGGGGTGCCCGTCGTCTACCGCAGCGGAACGGATCGTCTCCGTGCCGGCGACGGTCGCCGGAGTCACCGTTCCCGGGCGGATCTCCCCACCGCCCGTGGGCGGACCGGGCCGGTCGCCCCCTCGTCCGGCACGGTCCGCCTCCCGACTCGCACCAGCCCACCCCCACCAGCGAGGAGGAGCCCGACCCGGTGATGAGCAGCCAGCCCGCGCGGCGAGGACGGTCAGCGTTCCCTGCCCCGACCGGACCAGGAGGCAGGGCATGACGAACAGGAACGACGACCGCGACCATCTGCGCGGTGACCAGTCCGGCGTGGCCGCGTTCTCGGCTGCCTTCCAGGACGTCGTCGCGAATGTCGAGAAGGTCATCCGAGGCAAGCGGGAGGTCGTCGAGCTCGCGACGATCTGCCTGTTCGCCGAGGGGCACCTGCTCGTCGAGGACGTTCCGGGCCTGGGCAAGACCTCGTTGGCCCGAAGCCTCGCGGCCTCGGTCAACGCCGGCTGCCATCGCATCCAGTTCACGCCGGATCTGCTGCCGGCGGACATCACCGGGACGATGGTGTACGACCAGCGTGCCAACGAGTTCGGCTTCCGCCCCGGACCCGTCTTCGCCAACCTCGTCATCGGCGACGAGATCAACCGGGCCTCGCCGAAGACGCAGTCGGCCCTGCTGGAGGTGATGGAGGAGGCGCGGGTCACCGCCGACGGCACGGGCTATCCCGTGCCCCGCCCGTTCATGGTCGTCGCGACGCAGAACCCGATCGACATGGACGGGACGTACAGCCTTCCCGAGGCCCAACTGGACCGGTTCCTCATGCGGCTGAGGATGGGGTACCCGTCGGTCGACGCCGAGCTGGAGATCCTCGAAGGCCGGCAGGTGGGACGGCGGATCGAGGACCTGAGGCCGGTGATGCGGGCGGAGGACGTCGTGGCCCGAGCGGCCCAGACCTTCGCCGTCCACGTCGCGCCGGCGCTGCGCCGTTACCTGGTGGACCTGGTCGCCGCCACGCGGACCATCCCCGACATCGTCCGGCTGGGCGCAAGCCCACGGGGCAGCATCGCGTTGCTGCGCGCCGTCCAGGTCAGGGCCGCCGCGCACGCCCGGGTATTTGCCACTCCCGACGACGTCAAGGCGGTGGCCGGCCCTGTTCTGGCGCATCGTCTGGTGCTCAGCCCGGAGGCCGAGCTGCGGCGCGTCATCGCCGAGGACGTCGTCGACGAGATCCTGCAGACGGTGCCGTCACCGCGTCGCCTCGTCGGCATCTGATCGTGTCGCACCCCGACGACCGTCGCCCGGGCGACGACCGGACCGACCGCGGGCTACTCCGGGTCATCGACGCGGACACGACGACCACCCCGTTGCCCGCCTCGGTGCCGCAAATCTCGGTGCCGCCCATCTCGGTGCCGCGTGCCACGGAGCCGCCCGCCTCGGTGCCGCGTGCCACGGAGCCTCCGTCGTCAGCCTCCCTCGTCCGGACCATGCGGCGCCGGACGGGCCGGTCCGTGCCGGATCAGCCCGAACCCCCCGGGCAGACCGCGCGCGGGCTCGGTGAGCGCCATCGCCCGCCTGTCCCGGAGCCACTACCGCGGCCGGCCGCTTCGGGCCGAGGAAACGCCCCGGCGGGCCGACGGACCGCCTCGGCCGGTGCGGACGTCGCAGGCCGGCCGGACGTCGCAGGCCGGCCGGACGTTGGCGAGCGGGCAGACGTCGGACAGCGGGCAGCCTCCGCTCCGCCGGGCCCGACACAGGCGGGGCGGGCTCGGGCGGAGCAGGGCTGCCCGCCGAATCGCGGACCCGTGGGGGGCGCGGAAACGCCGGGACGGGCCCGCCTGAGGGCCACCCCGCTGGGCTGGGGGGTGTGCGTCACCGTCGCGGTCCTGCTGCTGGGCGCGCGGGTGCTGCGCTACGCGGAGCTGGCTGTCCTCGGCGGGGCGGGGGCCGCGGCGATGGGCCTCGCGGCCGCCACGGCCGTTCGCCGTCCACGAGTGTCGGTGACCGTCCGTGTGTCGCCCAGACGAGTCATCCGGAGCGAGCCCGCCACCCTCACCGTGACGGTCCGCAACATGTCGCGGTGGCCTTCGCCGCCGTTCACCCTGCACCTGCCGCACGGCCCCGTCGTCGCCCGTCCGGACCCGCCAGGGCCGGGCGCCCCTCGTGCGGGGCGGCTGCTGGCCGCCTCTGACCTGGTGGAGACGTGGTGGGACCGGCGTGCGTCGACCGTCACCGCCCGCGGAGGGGGCGGCCGCGTACACACCCTCCCGGCCGCGCACCGGGGGGCGCCGCGCACGGGCGGCGGGCCTGACGACCGCCCGACGCGCGCTGCCGACGTCCTGCACGGCTCAGGCTCCACGCCGTCCCGCGGCGCCGGCACGGATGGCCGGGCCGCGGCGGCCGGTGCGCCGGATACGTACCCCCCGACCGGGACGGACACGCCGGCTGCGGCAGTGTCCGTCCCGGTGCCCCGACTCGCCGGCTCGGGCTGCCGGACGATCGAGCTCGCCATGGACACCAGGCGACGCGGGGTGGTCCGGCTGGGCCCCGCGGAGGTGATCAGATCGGATCCGTTCGGCCTCACCCTGCGCCGGCAGCGGCTGCCGGCGGCCGACACCCTGCACGTCCGACCGCGGACCCGGCCGCTGGCACCGCTGGCTTCCGCGCCCTCGCGCGACCCGGACGGGCAGACCGGGCAGGGCACGGCCGGCGGGTTGGAGATCCACACCCTGCGGAGATACACGCCCGGTGAGGATCTCCGCCTCGTGCACTGGCCGTCCAGCGCGCGGGCGGGCGAACTGATGGTCCGCACCCATGTCGATCCCAGCGAGCCGGCGGCCACCGTCGTCCTCGACAACCGGCCCGCGGCCTACCCGCCCGGTCGGGTCGGTGTCGCGACGTTCGAGGAGGCCGTGGACGTCGCCGCCGCCGCGGTGATGACCTGCGCGCAGGAGGCGTTCGGGGTGCGGCTCGTGACGACCGCCGGGCTGCGCGTGGCAGGCCGGCGCCGCCGGCGGGATGCCGACGCCCTGATGGACGAGCTGGCGGGTGTGCACCTGGACGACAACGCCTCGCTTGACGTCGTCGCAACGCTGCGTCGCGGCGGGCTCGGCACGCTGGTGCTCGTCACCGGCGGATTCGACCGGCAGGCGCTGGCCGCACTCGCCCCGGTGGCTCACGCGTACGGGCGCGTCGTCCTGGTCCGGGTGGGCCCCCGCAGCCCGGCCGCTGCCCGAGCCATCGATCGGCGCGACTCCTCCGACCGGGCCCGCCTGCGGACCGCGTCGTCCGGCCGGGTGGTGGGGATCGGCGTGCTCGGCAGCACCGTCCCCACCGGCGGTACGCACCTGGACGGAACCGCCACCAGGGCCGCCGGCCGGCTGACGGTGATCGACGTTGCCGATGCCGAGGCGCTCGGCGAGTACTGGCCGACCGGCGAACGGCACTGGCGATGGCCACGGGGCTCCCCCCGGACGGCCCGGCCATGACGCAGCTCGGTGCACCGCCCGGCGGGGCCGTGCGCTCGGCGGCCGGCGCGAGCGGGGGGCATGTGGTCGGGGTCGACCTTCCCGCCCGTCCGGAGGTGCCGGTGCGGCCTCGCCTGGTGGCCCTGGCGGTGGTGGCGGGACTCGCGATCCTGGCCGGTTTCGGCTTCCGCCGGATTTTCCGTCTCCCCGATCTACAGGTGATCATTCCTGTCGCCGCGGTCGTGCCCGTGATCACAACAGCGGTGCTGGGCCTGCGGCGCCGGCCGGTGCCCCTTGTCGGGACGGTCGTGACCTGGGTCGGGGGGTTCCTGGCCTGGGCCAGCTTCACGGTGGCGGCCGGCGCGGGTGGGTTCTGGGCGCGGTTGTCCCTGGTCCGTTCGGGCGTCCTGGACGGATGGGCGCGCCTGCTGGACGCGGCCGTCCCGGTGCCGCCCGACGGGGCCCTCCTGCTCGTTCCGGCGGCACTGACCTGGCTGGCCGCCGCCATCGGCGCGGAACTCGTCATCCGTACCCGGGCTCGGCTCCTGCCCGCCCTGCCCGCTGCCCTGGTCCTGGCGGTCGCGGTTGCCTACGCCGCCCCCGTGCCGGGATCCGACGCGCCGCTCGCCGCCGCGTTCGCCGCGGCGGCCGCGGTCCTCGTCCGGGTACGCGGGAGCGTCCTGTCCCGGTCACCGGGAGAATTCGCGGTCGCCGCCCCCGGCCCCGCCGGGCCGGGCGGCGGCCCGGGCGGGGCCTCGGTGTCCCCCCGATCCGGGCCAGGTCTGCTGCCCGTGGCAACCCCGCGAGGCTGGGCGGCGCTCCGCCTCGCGGCGCGGTCCATCGTCGCCGTGGCCCTCGTCGTAGGCGCCGGTCTCGCCCTCGCCCATGGTCCGATCGGGCCGGATGGGCGATCGCCCGTCGACCCTCGCGACCACCGCACGACCGCGCCGGCACCGCTTGCCGCCCTCAACCCTCTGAGCCGGCTCGCCGGGTGGACCACCCATCCCGACCAGGTCCTGTTCCGGGTGGGGCTGTCCCCGCAGCCGTCGGGGCCGGTCGCGCTCCGGCTCGCCGTCCTCGACTCCTATGACGGCGCCACCTGGTCCACGAGCGGCCGTTACCTGCCCGCGGGACGGGCGATCATCGGCGGGGCGGGCGTATGGGGGCGGGCGGGACGGGCCGCGGGCCAGAGCGGTGGTCAGCCGTCCACACCGGTCACCCAGGATCTGACCGTCGTCGACCTCGGTGGGGATCTTGTACCCGCCCTGGCTCGGCTCGGCCGGTTCGCCATGGTCTCCGCCGCCGGCACGGTGTCGCCCGCCTCGCCGACATCGCCCGCCTCGCCGACATCGCCCGCCTCGCCGACATCGCCCGCCTCGCCGACATCGCCCGCCTCGCCGACATCGCCCGCCTCGATCACCGCAGGCACGCCGCCTTCCCCGAGCAGCCTGCGCTCCGCGGCGGCTCCCGAGGGGCCGGCAGGCCGGTTCGCGGTCGATCCGGACGACGGCACACTCGTGCGTACCACGCCACTGCGCCCCGGCAACCGGCTGCGCCTGGTCTCCACCCCGCCGACCACCATGACCGCCGACGGGCTGCTCGCCCTCACCGTCTCCGCGACGCCGTCCAACGCCCCCTACCTCGCGGTGCCCGAAGGGGTCCCCCCGGTGCTGCGGGAACTGGCCTCCGTCGCCACCGGCGGCGGCGCGACGCCCTACCAGCGGGCCGCCCTGCTGCGCCAGTACCTGATGGCGAGCTTCAGCTTCGATCCCACCGTGCCCGCCGGGCATTCGCTCGCCCACATCGACCACTTCCTCGGCCAGACCCGACGCGGCACCTCCGAACAGTTCGCCACGACGTTCGTCCTCGCGGCGAGGCTGCTGGGCCTGCCCACCCGCCTCGTCGTGGGATTCACGGCCGCCGACTCCGCCGGGGCGACCCGCACGATCCGGGGCGCCGACGCCCTGGCCTGGGCGGAGGTCAACTTCGACGGCGCCGGCTGGTTGCCGTTCTTCCCGACCCCCCGCGCGGGGGACGAACGCGGTGCGACGGTGGCCGGGTCCACCCAGGGCGAGTCCTCCGCGCAGACCTCACTCGTGGAGGAGGTGCTGCGGACCACCGTCCCCGTACCGCCCGGTCGGGCGGAGGCCACCCCGCCCGGGCAGGCCCCGTCGCGTTCCACCGACCGGCGATCGCCCTCGCCCGGCTGGGTGGGACTTGTCCTCCCGTCGGTGACGGCCGTCGGCGTCACCGCCGTGCTCGGCTGTCTCCTGCTCGGCTGGGCGCTGCCGATCGCGCGGCACCGGCGGGCGCGGCGCGCCGCGAAGGGGAGCAGGGCGCGGATCGTCGTCGCCTGGCAGCGAGCCATCGAGATGTTCGCCGATTCCGACCGGGCGATGCCGCAGGCGGCCAGCCCCAGCGAGGTGGTGGCTCTCGCGGCGGGCCTGGTCGACGACGCCGGACTGACCGCGCTGCGTGGGCTGGCCGACCTCGCCACGCTCGCACTGTTCGACGACGGCACCATCGGCCGCTGGGACGAGGGTCCCGGCCGGCGCGCTGCGGATGAGGCGTGGCGCCTGGTCGACGGCCTCGAGCAGGCGGTCCGTCGCGCCGTCCCACGCCGTCGCCGACTCGGCAGGCGGATCTCGCCCCGAACGGTCCGCACCGAACTGCGCAGGCTGCGCCGGACGGCGCCGACGCCCCATCGGGCCGCCCACCGACCGGCGGGGACAGGCGGACCCGATGCCCGGGTCTCCACGGCCGATCGCCGCCGCTGAACCCCCGCACCGGGTCCAGGTGCGCCTTCGCCGCAGGGCGATCGGGCCAGGGCCGGTGCCGAGCACCGATCGCCCGTCATTGGTAGCCCGCGCGGGTCGGCACCCGGAACGGGCCGGCGCCCCGCCCCCACCCACCGGGTGTCCACCCGTTCGTCGAGTTCGCCGGCCTCCGGTCCGCGCCGCGTGAACCGGTCCACGGCGGTTCCGGCCGGTCGCGGGCGGGTAGTCCGACACGGGGCGGCTTGCGGGGCGGGCCGTGCGGGGACCGGGCCCGCTCGGGCGCCGTACACCGCCGCGTGCGGGGGGCCCACTCGGGCGGGTGCGCGGCATCAATCATGGCCGATCGGGCCATGCCGGTCGCGGCCGGGACAGGAGGAGGCAGGCCATGGCTCAGACGATGAAGGGACGCACGAGGCCCGCCGGCGAGGGCACCTCCAACGATGAGATGGCCAGGCAGGTCGCAAGTCAGACCTCGTCGGACCGGATGGCCGAGGCCGTCTTCCGCCGGGAGAAGGACGGCGCGCTGACGGACACCGAGGCAGCCAAGTGCGAGGCGCTGCAGCACTGAGGGCGTTGGGGGCGTTGGCAGCACCCGGTGGCGGCCACGGCGCCGAGGGAGGCCGAGGCGTCCGCCGGGAGCCGGTCCCGCGTCGCGGGGGGCCCGGGACGAGCATCACGGCCGGTCCCCGGCCCGATGTCCGTGCGGAGCGCCGGTGGTTCGGCGTATGGATGAGCGATGCACGAAGACACCGCCGAGGCGGGCCGGCCCTTCACCGACGACGGCACCCCCGAATCGGCCTGGCGGGCCTGGCAGCCGGGTTGGTCGGAGCTGGATCTCACCCCCGCGCCGCCAGCAGTGGTCGTCGTGGCCCCCCATCCGGACGATGAGGTTCTGGGCGTGGGCGGGCTACTTGTCCGCCTGCACGCCCTCGGCGCTGCGATCACCGTCGTCGCGGTCACCGACGGCGACGCATCTCATCCCGGGTCGCCCACGCTGGCCCCGGCCGAACTGGCCCGGCGGCGGGTGGCCGAGCAGCACGCCGCGTTGGCCGCGCTGGGGCTCGCGGAGGTGCCGGTGCACCGGATCGGGCTAGGGGACGGACAGGTCGCCGGGCACGAGGCGGCGCTCGCCGATCAGGTGGAACCGCTGCTCACCCCCGGCTGCTGGGTGCTGACCACATACACCGGGGACCGCCATCCGGACCATGAGGCCACGGGGCGCGCGGCGGTGCTGGCGGCGGGACGAGCCGGCGCGCGGCTGCTGGAATACCCCGTCTGGACCTGGCACTGGGCGGTTCCAGCTGACCCCAGGGTGCCATGGGCGAGGGCTCGAACGGTGCCCCTGCCCCGCCCGTTGCAGGAGGCCAAGCGGCGCGCGGTCGACTGTTACACCACCCAGATCGCTGCGCTGTCCGACGATCCGGCGGACTCGGCGGTCCTCGGGGCGCCTACGCTGGCCCGGCTGCTGCGTCCCTACGAGACGCTCTTCGTCTAGTCCGCCGTCCTGAGCACGTCGCCCTGAGCACGTCGCCCTGAGCACGTCGCCCTCAGCTTGCCGCCGTGAGCTTGCCGCCGTGAGCTTGCCGCCGGAGCGGGGCGGCGCGGGTGCGTCGTCGAGCGCAGCCCCCGATCGGACCATCGTTGGCGAGGGATCGCGATCGCAGCTAGTCTGCGGGGCAACGAACTGCATACTGCTGCCGCTCACACCCGCGCGGGAGAGTCCCGGCCGCGACTGCCGGGACGCCGAAGGAGCAAGCTCTCCCCATAAACTCTCAGGCCCCCAACCGCCGGGTCAGGCAACTCTGGAAAGTGGACATCCCGATGTCCCGCCGACGGTGAAAGCCGCGGCCGTCGTCCGCGGGTCCTCGGCTCGGACCCATGGCGGCGGCGGCCGGTGAAGCTCTCAGGCCAATGACAGAGGGGGAGGCCCGCCGCGGCGTCGACTCTCGTTGTCGTCGTCGCCCGACCTCCGGAGCGCTCATCATGCTTCACGGCACCGATCACGAGGACGCCTCCGTAGCGGCCGCCACCAGCGACGTCACCGCTTCGGCGGCCGTGGCCGTGGCCCATCCCCGGTTCGCCGACCGTCACATCGGGCCGGACGCCGCGGCCCAGCGGTCCATGCTCGCCGCGCTCGGGGTGGCGTCGCTGCGGGCGCTGACCGACGCCGCGGTCCCGGCCGTCATCCGCGACCGCAGCCTCGAGTTGCCCGCGGCGCTCGACGAGACGGCGGTTCTGGCGGCTCTGCGCGCGCTCGGACGCGACAACCACCCCGTGCCGTCGATGATCGGCCTGGGTTTCCATCCCGCGGTGCTGCCCGGCGTCATCCAGCGCAACGTCCTGGAGAACCCCGCCTGGTACACGGCATACACGCCGTATCAGCCGGAGATCTCCCAGGGTCGGCTGGAGGCGCTGCTGAACTTCCAGACGGTGATCACCGATCTGACGGGTCTGGCGGTCGCCGGAGCGTCCCTGCTCGACGAGCCGACCGCGGCCGCCGAGGCGATGCAGATCGCGCTGCGCACGGCCAAGGGGTCCCGCGCGACGTTCCTCATCGACGCGGACACGCTGCCCCAGACGATCGCGGTCGTGGCGACCCGGGCGGAGGCGCTGGGCGTGACCGTCCACGTCGCCGACCTGTCCCCGGGCCTGGCGGCGGGCGACCCCGCGGCCCCGGACGCCGGGGTGCCCGCGCAGGTGCTGGACTCGGCGTTCGGGCTACTGCTGTCCTACCCGGGACCGGGTGGGGCGCTGCGCGATCCGCGGTCGGTCATCGCCGAGGCACGTGCGCGGGGGATCGTCGTCACGGTCGCGGCCGACCCGCTGGCACTGACGCTGCTGCGCTCGCCCGGCGAGCTCGGCGCCGACATCGCCGTCGGCAGCACCCAGCGTTTCGGGCTGCCGCTGTCGTTCGGCGGGCCGCACGCCGGCTACCTGGCCGTCCGCAAGGGTCTGGAGCGGTCCCTGCCCGGACGGCTGGTCGGGGTGTCGGTCGACGCGGACGGCGCGCCCGCGTACCGACTCACCCTGCAGACCCGTGAGCAGCACATTCGGCGGGAGAAGGCGACGAGCAACATCTGCACCGCCCAGGTGCTGCCTGCCGTGCTCGCCTCGATGTACGCCGTCTACCACGGCCCGCAGGGACTGGCCGGGATCGCCCAGCGCATCCACGGCCTCGCGGTCCGGCTCGCCGAGGGGCTGCGGGCCGGCGGGATACCCCTCGGCGCCGACACCTTCTTCGACACCGTCGTCGCGGCGGTGCCGGGCCGGGCCGCCGAGGTGGTGGCCGAGGCGCTGGCACACGGCGTCAACCTGCGGCTCGTCGACGGCGACCACGTCGGGGTCTCCTGCAACGAGACGACCGTGGAGGCGGATCTGCGCGCCGTCTGGGCGGCGTTCGGGGTGCCCGCGGCGGCATCGGCCGAGGTGCCGGCCCCCGCGACCCCGGCGACCCCGGCGACCCCCGCGGCGGCGTCGGCGCTGCCGCGCGAGCTGGTGCGCACCGACGCCTACCTCGAGCACCCGGTCTTCCACGAGCACCGCTCCGAGACGGCGATGCTGCGCTACCTGCGCCGGCTGTCCGACCTCGACCTGGCCCTGGACCGGGGCATGATCCCACTGGGGTCCTGCACGATGAAGCTGAACGCGACCACCGAGATGGCCGCCGTCACCTGGCCGGAGTTCGCCGACATACACCCGTTCGCGCCCCTCGACCAGGCCGGCGGATACCTGACGATGATCCGCGATCTGGAGGACTGGCTGGCCCGGATCACCGGCTACGCGGGCGTGTCGGTGCAGCCGAATGCCGGCAGCCAGGGTGAGCTTGCCGGTCTGCTCGCGATCCGTGCCTATCACCGCGACAATGCGCTGCCCGGGGCACCGGCCCGCGACGTCTGTCTCATTCCCTCCTCCGCGCACGGGACGAACGCGGCGAGCGCCGCCATGGCCGGAATGCGCGTCGTCGTGGTCGCCTGTGACGACGACGGGAATGTCGATCTCGACGATCTGGCGCGCCGCGCGCGGGCGAACGCCGACGTTCTCGCCGCGCTGATGGTGACCTATCCGTCGACGCACGGCGTCTACGAGGAGGGCATCGGGCAGGCGTGCGCGATCGTTCACGAGGCCGGCGGGCTGGTCTACGTCGACGGGGCGAATCTCAACGCGCTCGTCGGGCTCGCGAAGCCGGGCCAGTTCGGTGCCGACGTCAGCCACCTCAACCTGCACAAGACGTTCTGCATCCCGCACGGCGGCGGCGGCCCGGGGGTCGGGCCGGTGGCGGTCGGCGAGAAGCTGCTGCCCTACCTGCCGAACCACCCGCTGCGGGCCGAGGCAGGGCCGGCGAGTGGTGTGGGGCCCATCTCGGGGTCGCCCTGGGGCTCCGCCGGAATTCTGATGATTCCCTGGGCGTACATCCAGATGATGGGGGCGGACGGGCTGCGACAGGCCACCTCGGTCGCCGTGCTGAATGCCAACTACATCGCCCACCGGCTCCGGCCGCACTATCCGGTGCTCTACGCCGGACGGGACGGACTGGTTGCGCACGAATGCATTCTCGACCTGCGGCCGCTGACGAAGCGGACCGGTGTCACGGTGGACGACGTGGCCAAGCGGCTCATCGACTACGGTTTCCACGCGCCAACCATGTCCTTCCCCGTGGCCGGCACCCTGATGGTCGAACCGACCGAAAGCGAGGACCTGGCGGAGATCGACCGTTTCTGCGCTGCCATGATTGCGATTCGCGCGGAGGCGGACAAGGTCGGTGACGGAACCTGGCCGCGCACGGACAACCCACTGCGCAACGCCCCGCACACCGCCCAGATGGTCACCGCCGACGAATGGCCGCATCCTTATCCGCGGTCCGTTGCGGCCTACCCCGTAGCCGCCCTGCGGACCGCGAAGTACTGGCCGCCGGTGCGCCGCATCGACGGCGCCTACGGCGATCGCAACCTGGTCTGCACCTGCCCGCCGGTCGAGTCCTTCGCCGCGCGGTCCGAGGACGGCCCCGTTCTCGTCGCCGCCGGCTGACGGGGCGGGCCCCCGACCGGAGGACGTGCTCCTCCCCGGGCGAGGTCCCGATCTCGGGTGCGGGGGCTGCGATCGTGGGGTTTCGCGGCCGTGTCCTCATCGTGACCTGGCCGCGACCCCGACCTTCCCGGCATGGTGAGCGTCCGGTCGGCCGGCCGGTGTCGTCGGGTCCCGGCGCGGCGGAATGCCGGCGACGCCGCCCGGTCAGGTACGGCGACCGCAGGGGACGCCGACATCCGAACGTCGCCGGAGGACCACTCCTCGCAGGGATGGAACTCTGCGGGTGATGTCCTTGCTTCTTTCCGTGAGAACGTGTGCGGATTACGTCTGCTCCAACGCAATGCGTGGCCTCGGCGACCGCCGGATCGCGGTGCGCGGGGAGGTCCGGCCACTCTTCCCGGGCGTCAGGGTCCGGTCGTGCAAGTCTGCCGTTGCGGCAGAATTCTGCCGGCCGTGCCGCGCGTGATGGCGGCGAGGTGGTACCACCGCTATTGACCGTTGATCGCGTCCCCCTAATAGTGGGTGGCCAGATGCTGTGGTGGAACGTGGGGTTAAGCCACTCCGGCAGATCACCGATGGGGCAACGGGAGGTTGTGCGGATGGATCCTCGGGTGGAAAAGCAGCTTGCTCAGCTCCGCCGGAAGGCGGTCGATTTGGGCCTCGGTCCGGCGTTGAAGCTGGTGCGTGACACCGTCGTGCCGACGGCCCGGCGCAATCGCAATGACGACCGTCACCTGGCTCTCCTGCTGTCGTTCGTGTTGCGGGAGAACTCCAACTGCATCGACGTGGGCGCGCACCGCGGAGACGTGCTCCGAACGATTCTGCAGCACGCCCCGCGGGGACAGCACATCGCCTACGAGCCCCTGCCGCACATGGCGGCCGCCCTGACGACCGACTTCCCGGGGGTCCAGGTGCGCCAGGCGGCGCTGTCGGACAAGCCCGGCGTACTGCCGTTCAGCTACGTCCGCAGCCGGCCCGCCTACAGCGGGTTGCGCGACCGGGTGCCGGACACCGAGGACGTCGAACAGATCCAGGTGGCGGTCGAGGTTCTCGACGAGGCGCTGCCCGCGGACTACCAGCCGACCCTCATCAAGGTCGACGTCGAGGGCGCCGAGTACGGAGTGTTCCGCGGCGCCCGGAAACTGATCGCCGCCAGCCGGCCGCATCTGGTCTTCGAGTTCGGCGCCGGTGCGCGTGACTACGGCACGACGGCGGATGAGATGTACGAGCTCGTCGACGGCGATCTGGGTCTGCGGATCTTCGATCTCGACGGCGATGGTCCGTACACCCTGCCCAAGTTCCGGGACACCTTCGAGACCGGTCGCCACTTCAACTTCGTCGCGCATCCCTGACGATCGTCCACGGATCACCGCGCAGCACCGATGCCCGGCCGGCCGGCGAGGACGGGCCGCTCGGGCGGTCCGCATACGTGCTTCCGCACCCGGTGAGTGGGAGCCGAGAACAAGAATCGGACAAGAGTCCATACGAGGACTCAAACGAGTGTGTACGAAGAGCGACGGTTCGGTACGGTTTCGGAAGGTCGCGGCGATCGACCCACCGAAACCGTCTGGGCGGGACTGGTGCTGCCGCTGCTGCCGGATCCGGTCATGGATCGCCGGGAGGCATCGGGCGTACGCGGCCGGTATGCGCACCACCCGTCCGGTCAACTGAGAGGCTGCTCATGGCCCGCTCCCCCCGGGGTGGCTGTTCGCCGCCACCCGGTCCCGCATCGTCCACGAGCCCAAGCTCGTCGGTGGACCAACCGACGACGGGTCTGCCGCGGGCCGTCCCCTGGCGTCACCGCGTCCCCGCGCCCGCCGGGCGGCCCAGGTCCGGGCCTGGGGTCGCGTCGGCGTTGCCGCCTTCGCCGGCACCCCCCCGAACGGATCCCGCGTCCCGAACCGAGGGGTGATGCCGGCCCCGCCGTGGCGCGCCGGGCCGGGCCGTGGCTGGCTCGCCTGTCCGGGGGCCGGCCTGGCCGCGGTCGTCGCCTCCGTCCTGCCGCCCGCGGTGGGTCTCGGGCTCGGCTGCCGGATGGCGTTGTACCTGCTGGTAAGCCTGTCTGCCGCCGGTGCCCTGCTTGCCGGACCGCATCGCCTCGCCGCCGAACCGCGCCGTGGCTGGATGCTCCTGGCGGGCGGTCAGGTTCTCTACGCGGCCACCGGTGCGGTCCTCTTCATCTGCCCGCACGTGTCCTCGGTCACACCCGGTGCGGCGGCGGACGTCGTTCTGTTCCTCCGTTATCCGCTGCTGGTCGCCGGCCTGCTGACACTGCTGCGGGCGCGTCGTCCCGGGCGAAGCGCGGCCGGCCTGCTGGACACCGCGATGGTCCTCGCCGCGGCCTGCCTGCTGTCCTGGGTGTATCTGGCGGCACCGGCGGTGCGAGCCGGGGGTGCCTCGGCGGCCGGGATCATCCCGGTGGCGTGTACGGCGGCGAGTCTGGTGGTGGTTGGTGTGACCGTCCTGCTCACGGCGGGGGACGGCGAGCGCCCGGCCACACTGCTGCTGCTGGCGGGTGGGGTGCTCGTGAGCGTGGCCGCGGACGCCGCCGACGTGTTCACCCGGATCGGTGACGCCACCGCGGGGGGCATGGGGTTGACGGGTGTCGTGGGCATGGCGGGTGGCATGGGCATGACGGGTTCGGGCGGTGCGGGGGTGGATGGCCCGAACGCCGCCCGGATGGTGAGCGCCCTGCTGCTCACCGCCGCCGCGTGCCATCCCTCGCTGGCCCGATCGGGCCAGTCGGTGTCGCCGCCGACGGTGCCGATCCGCGACGGGTGGAGGGTGGCCGGGTTGTGCGGGCTCGGGCTGGTCGGGCCGGTAGTGCTCGGCGTGCAGGCTGGTCGCGGCGATGTCCGGGATGTCGGCGTGATCGCGGTGGTGAGCGCCGGCATCGTGCTTCTGATCATCGCCCGGATGGCCCGGCTGGAGGCCGATCAACGACGAGTCGCGATCACGGATGGCCTGACCGGGCTACGGACCCGTCGGTATCTGGAGGCCGAGATGCGGGTCGCCGCTCGGCGGGCTCGTCAGATCGGGTCGGGGATGGGCCTGCTCCTCGTCGACGTCGACCATTTCAAGTCCGTGAACGACCGGTTCGGCCATCCGACCGGCGACCAGGTGCTCGCCGAGGTGGCCAGGCGGCTGCTCGACGTGACCCGTCCGGGGGACGTCGTGGCCCGTTACGGGGGGGAGGAGTTCGCGCTGCTTGCGCTGGACGTCCGGGGCGACGCGCTGGCGGACATCGCCGAACGGCTGCGGCTCGGGGTGGGGCGGGAGCCGGTGCGGGTGGCGCTGCCCGCGCCGGCCGCCGCCGCCGACTGGTCGCCCGCCTCCGCCGACTGGTCGCCCGCCTCCGCCGACTGGTCACCCCTCCCCGTCGGCGCGGAGGCTGCGACGGTCCGGGCGGCCGACACCATCCGGACCGTGGGAAGCGTCGCGACGACGACGCGCAGGGACGGCCGGGACACGGCGGGCCCGGCCAGAGCCGCCCCGGGTCCCGCCCCGGGCCCCGGCCCGTCGTCGCTGTCCGTGCCGGTGACGGTCTCCGTCGGGGGCGCCGTCCTACCCGACCACGCGGGCGACGTCTACGCGCTGGTCGCGGTCGCGGACCAGGCCCTGTACGCCGCGAAGGAAGCGGGCCGGGACCGGGTCGCGATCGGTCCGGAGGGGGCGCCGGGTCCGGGGCGGGTGCCGGCAGCGGCGCCGACACCCTCCGCGCGGGCCTCGTCCCACACGCGGCCGCCTCGACTGCCGACGGCCGGTCGACCGGTGCTCGACTCCCCGCCATCCCGACACTCGCCGCTGGACTGGCCGGCCGGCGACCATCCCGTGGCCGACGGCTGTGCGGCTGATCCACTCGGCATCCACCCGCCCGCGTTCCCGCAGCCTGCCGTCGACCCGTTCGGGTCCGTGCCTTCCCCGCTCGTGCCCTCCCCGCCTGCGCCCGCACCGCTCGCCCCAGCACCGGTCTTGGCGACCGCCGCCAACCCGGACGGCACGCCGACCGTGCTTGCCGAGCCCGCGGCGGTGGCCGCGGCCGCCTCCGCGGTGGCCACCGCGGTGGCCGCGGTGCTGGTCGCGGAGCCGCGCGAGGTGCCCAGACGTCTGCCCGACGGCGTCGAGTGCCTGCGCCGGATCGCCGAACAGGTCGACGCCTGGCATGCGCCGCGCGCGGATGGCCGGGCGGTGGGCCACTGGCTTGGGGAGGTGCTCACCGTGCTCGGCTATGGCGCCGTGGCACGCCACCGGGCTCGGCTGGCCGGGCGGCTGCACAACGTCGGAAAGATCCTCCTGCCGCCGCACGTCCTCGCCCGTCCGGGCCCCCTCGACGCCGAGGAGTGGCGCCTGATTCGCCTGCACCCGGTGATGGGCGCGACTCTGCTCGCCCAGGTACCGGACCTGCGGGTGGAGGCAGAGATCATCGCTCAGCAGCGGGAGTGGTTCGGTGGGGGCGGCTACCCCAGCGGGATCGCCGGGTCCCGGATCCGGATGGAGTCACGGGCCCTCGCGGTCTGCACCGCCTGGGCGGCGATGCGCGGCGGGCGCGGTGGGCGGGATCCCCTGAGCGGACCCGCCGCTCGGGAGCAGCTTCGGGCCGGGCGCGCCACCCAGTTCGACCCAACGGTCGTCGACGTCTTTCTGGCCCTGGAGGCCGACGGACGGGTCGGGTTACCCCATCCGGACGACCGGCTTACGACCACCCCGGCCGCGTGGGCGTCCACGCTGCCGGTGCTGGGGTTCGCCTGACCGCGCGCCGCCGTTCCGGCCGCGCCGGCGCCCCGGCCGCGATGGTGCCCGAGTGCCACTGACGAGGTAGGAGAGAGCGCGCCCCTTGGGCATGGCCCGTTCGGCCGAGTCGGTGGGTCGGCGAGTCGGCGCATCCGGTCAGCCGATGCCGGCCTGGCATCGGCTGGCCCGGCAGCGGGTAGTTCTCTCCCGATCGCTCCCGGAGTAACCGCTCCGGGCGCTTGGTCGGATACCCACCGTAGCCTCGTGGGGCGGTAGTGCGGTTCCGGTGCGGCGCGGTGTGTTCGCGGCCCGTCCCGAAAGTGGTGGTTGATACCCGCGGGGAAAGAGGGGGAGTGACGGACCGGGCCGCAACACCGATACTTTGACGCTCCAGCATCTGACATGTGTCGGATCGGTCATGCTCCGCCAGACCGCGAAGAGGACGCGGCGAACCTGAGCGCGTGGAGGTACCGGAAACGACCCGGGCGGTCGAGGCGTTGTGAACGGAGGTAGGCAATCATGCGGTCAGTGGCACGAGGGGGAATCACCGCCCGGACCGCCTGATACCCACCTCGCAACGCCTGTAGCAGATCCCCACAGGACGTCGTCACCGGTACGGGGGTTGTCCGTACCCAAGAAAGGTCACGAGAGAGGGGCGTCCGTGCGAACGCTCGAACCCACCAGCCTCGACCTCGACACGATCGAGGTGGACAAGCTTGCCAAGGGCATCACCCTGAGCCTGTTGATCCCGGCCCGCGGCCCGGAGGCGGCCCGGACTCTCGGCGAGATCATCGCGCAGAACCGGCAGCGGTGGATGCAGGAACGCAGTGTGTTGGACGAGATCGGCGTCATCGTCGATCCGTCCTCGGACGGCGACGAGCACGACCTCGTGCGCATCGCGACGGACGCGGGCGCGAGCTGGGTCGTCCGCGGGCAGTCCGTCCTGCAGCGCCATGCCGGCCGGGAGGCCACGATCACCGGCGGGAAGGCCGGCGCCATGCGCAGCCTCGCCTACCTTGCGTTCGGCAATCGGCTGATCTTCCACGATGCCGATCTGGAAAGCTACGATCCGTACACGGTCGGGGTGCTGGCCGCCGCGACGACCGCCGGCAACGCTCCACTTTTCGTGAACGGAAGTTCGCGGAGGGTGACGGGTGACGGTCAGCCCGGCGGGCGCACCACGGAGATGCTGCGATCGTTGTTGTCGAAACAGCTCGCCCGGTATGTGCCGTCCATCACGCGCACTATCCAGCCCCTGATCGGGGAGTTCGTCATCGACGCGGATGTCTTCGCGGCGCTGGCCTTCTCGCGCGGCTATGGCGTGGAGACCTCGCTGAAGGTTCTGGCGCTCGACCTGCTCGACTACTCGGACAGCCTGCAGGTCGAGCTGCCGATCAAGTATCAGGTCGGCCAGCATTACCACAGTCTCGTGAAACAGTTCCATGAGATTAGTTTCACAATCGACGTCCTGGAAGCATACTTTCAACGGCGCCGGGTCGATCCGCACGTCGCCATCTGGCAGATCGCCGACAACTACGACCTGCTATTTCCGGGGCGCACCTACGCCCTGCATCGGCCCCCGGGCTACGACGAGACGGATTTCGTCCCGCGTATGGGCTTCTACCAGCCGCTGGCCACGGCGCCGGCCTATCAGGCCCGGCTCCCGGAGATCAAGAGTGCCCGCCGGGTCGCCCTGGACGCGCTGGAACGCCGGATGCGTACCTCGGCCTGACCATTCCCAGCCCCCGACCGGGCGCCGATCCGCCCCGACCGGGCGGGGGTGGCCCGGTCGGGTGCTCTAACGGCCGCCCCTGCGGGCTGGTCCAGATCCGACCGTCCGGTCCGGTCGGGTCGGGTCCTGCGCGCCCGGCGGGGCCGCCGGAACGATCGCGCGGCAGGCCTGAGCGAACACGTCGACCATCTGGCGGTCGAACAGATCGGCGGGATCTCCGAGGGCCGGGGGGAGATGGCCGAAGGACTCCAGCGACAGGAAGCCGTGCAGCTGGGTCCAGGCCGCCAGGCAGACCGCCATGCCACCGGGGTCGATCGCCACCTCGTGGTCGCCGGCCCAGGCGCGCAGCCTGGCCTGCATCGTCGGGGTGAGCTCGGCGTCGAGGTGGCCGGTGTCGACCAGCCCCGCCTCGATCGCCTCCGTCATGCAGCGGAACAGCACGGCCACCGACCGCTGCAGCTCGGCGGCCACCCGGACGCTGACGAACCCGCCTTCGGGTACCCGCGTACCGAAGAGCAGCGTGTACTCGACGGTGTGGTCCAGCGCCCAGCGGCGGTGGGCCCGGGCGACATCGAGCCACCGACCGAGATGATCGTGCGGATCGCCCGCGGTGAACGCCGCCTCGAGGGCGTCGGCCAGCGAGGCGAAGCCGTCGGCCGTCAGCTCGGCCAGCAGCACCTCACGGCTGTCCACGTAGCGGTACAGGGCCGAGGGGGCCATGCCCATCGCCCGCGCCACCCCCCGAAGGGACAGGGCGGCAGGACCGAGCTCCGCCAACTGGGCATGCGCCGTCTGCTTGATCTCGTCGAGGGTGGCCCGCCGTAGCCGTTCCCGGCGGGGGACTGGACTACTCACAGCGGCCATGGTCGATCTCCGGGTGAACACTGTCAACTTTTCGCCCTCCTGACCTTGACGAGAACACCCGGCGCGAACACTGTTCTCTCCAGGGTTGCCCCATCTGTGGAGGAAGCCGTGTTCTCGTCCCTTGTGGCGCTGGTGACGCGCCGCCCACGCCTGGTGCTGGTCCTCACGGTCGTCGCCCTGCTCGGCGGCGGCGTCCTCGCAAGCACCGCCTTCGGCAAGCTGCAGACCGGGGGCTTCGACGACCCGGCTTCCGAGTCCACCCGGGCAGCCGATGTGATGGACGCCCGCTTCCACGGCCGTCCGAACGTGCTCCTTCTCGTCATCGCCCGGCAGGGGGATGTCGACGAACCGACGGTCGCCGCCGCCGGCCGGTCCGTGGCGGCCGATCTCGCCGCCCAGCCGGGCGCCCGCGACGTCGTGTCCTACTGGACCGGCGGGGGGTCGGCACTGCGCTCCCGGGACGGCCGGTCGGCTCTGGTCGTGGCCAGCGTGCGGGACGATGACGAGGCCTCGGACATCGTCGATCGCTACGAGTCGCGTCGAGAATGGTCGGACACGGTGACCGTGCTGCCGGGTGGTGCGGCGACGGTGGGCGAGGACATCGGCAGCCAGGTCTCCAGCGACCTCGCCGTGGCCGAGTCGATCGCCATTCCCGTCACCCTGGTGCTCCTGGTGCTGGCGTTCGCCGGCGTCGTCGCCGCGTTGCTGCCGCTGGGCATCGGCCTGCTCGGCATCGTCGGCGGTTTCGCGGCGCTGTCCGTGATCGGCGGGCTCACCGATGTGTCGATCTTCGCCGTGAACCTCGCGACGGCGATGGGCCTCGGCCTCGGTATCGACTACTCGCTGCTGATGGTCAGCCGGTTCCGCGAGGAACTGGCGGCTGGGCGCGACCGCGCGGACGCCGTGGCGGTGACCGTGCACTCCGCCGGTCGGACCATCCTGTTCAGCGGTGCCACGGTGATCGTTGCGTTGGCCGTGATGCTGCTGTTCCCGCCGTTCTTCCTGAAGTCCATGGCCTACGCGGGGATCGCGGTGACGCTGGTGGCGGTGGTCGCGGCGATCGTGTCGCTGCCGGCCCTGCTGATGGTGCTCGGCGAGCGGGTGAATGCCTGGCGGGTGGGTGGCCTGATCGGACTGGCCCGCCGACGCCGGACGGGTCGGTCCCGGCCGGCGGGCATCTCCGGCGCGGACGGCGGGGACGGCGGGGACGGCGGGGACGCGGTCGCGGTGCGCCAGGCGGGCGAATCCCCGTTCTGGCGGCGGGTGGCGGCGACGGTGATGCGCCGGCCGGTGCTCACCGGGCTGCCGGTGGTCGCGGTGCTGCTCGTGCTCGGGGCGCCGTTCCTGCACGTCAACTTCGGGACGCCGGACGACCGGGTGCTCCAGCCCGGCTCCGCGCCCAGCCGGGTGGTCGGGGACGCGCTGCGTGAGGACTTCGCGGCCGACCTCGGCGGTGCCATGGAGGTCGTCGTGCGGGCCGAGGGGACGCGGTCGGTCGACCGGTCGGCGCTGGCCGCCTACACGGCGACGCTGTCGCGGCTGCCCGACGTGGCCCGCGTGGACGGTGCGCTGGGAACGTACGTGCAGGGCCGCCGTGTCCTACCCCCCGATCCGACCAGCGGCCGCTTCGCGGTCGCCGGCGCGGACTCGTTGCAGGTGGTGACCTCGGTCGACTACGCGTCGGGCCGCGCGCAGGATCTCGTCCGGGCCGCCCGGGCCGTGCCGGCACCCGCCGGGACCAGTGCCCTGATCGGCGGGGCGCCCGCCGTCCTGGTCGACGGCAAGAACACGGTCGCCCACCGGCTTCCCCTCGCGCTCGGCCTGATCGCGCTGGCCACCTTCGTCCTGATGTTCCTGTTCACCGGCAGCGTGCTGCTACCGGTGAAGGCGATCGTGCTCAACGGCCTCGCCATGTGCGCGGTGTTCGGCGCATCCGTCTGGATCTTCAGTGACGGGCACCTCGAGGGACTGCTCGACTTCACCCCCGGTCCGCTGGACACGTCCATGCCGGTGCTGCTGTTCTGCATCGCCTTCGGGCTGTCGATGGACTACGAGGTCTTCCTGCTGTCGCGGATCAAGGAGGCGCACGATGCCGGTGCCTCCAACGGCGAGGCCGTCGCCGCCGGGCTCGCCCGGGTGGGCCGCATCGTGACCACCGCGGCGGCGCTGCTCGCCGTCACCTTCGTCGCCTTCGCGACCTCGTCGGTCCGCTTCATGCAGATGTTCGGGGTCGGCACGGCGTTGGCCATCGTGCTGGACGCGACGCTCATCCGGGGGGTGCTGGTCCCGGCGTTCATGCGGGTCGCGGGCAGCGCGAACTGGTGGGCGCCACGCCCCCTGCGGATCCTGCATGACCGGTTCGGACTCCACGAGTACCGCGCGCCGGCCCCCCCGGTCCGGCCGGAATCCTCGTCCGTCCCGCGCGCGGAGCTCGGATCGGCCGCCGCGGGCCTGGCACCGGCGCAGCGGTCCGCGGCCCAGGGCGGGGCGGCACCGCGCGGCGACGCCGGACAGGGCCCGGCCGGGCGGCCGGGGCCGTCGGCGGGCTGACCGGATCGGGCCCGTCGCCGGGAGAAAGGGGCAGCGCGGTCCTGCGCGAAAGGCGACGGCGGGCCGCCCGCCAGCGTCAGAAGCGCTCGAAGCCGCGTCGGCGTTCCCAGTCGGTGACCGTGCCCTCGTACGCGGCCAGCTCGACCTCGGCCGCATGAGCCAGATGGGCGACCACCCGGTCGCCGAAGGCGGCGCGGGCCACCGCGCTCGACCGCCACCGCTCGACGGCGTCGCGCAGCGTCGCGGGCAGGGGCGGGAGCCCCGGCATGGTGAACGCGTTGCCGATCCGGCCGGGTTCGAGCGCCAGCCCGTGCTCCATCCCGAACCGGCCGGCGGCGATCATGCCGGCCACCGCGAGGTAGGGGTTGGCATCCCCGCCGGGCACGCGGTGCTCGATGCGCAGCCCCGCCCCGCTGCCGACGACCCGCACCGCGCAGGTCCGGTTGTCGCGTCCCCAGCTCACCCCGGTGGGCGCGAACGCACCGGGGGCGAGCCGCTTGTAGGAGTTGACGTTGGGTGCGAAGAGCAGCGTGAAGTCGGCCATGCAGGCCAGCTGCCCGGCGACGAACGAGCACATCAGCGGCGACATCCCCGCGGTGTCGGATCGGCCGGGGCCGGGCGCGGCGGCGAACACCGGCTCGTCCCCGTCCACTCCCCGCAGGGAGAGGTGAACGTGGCAGGAGTTCCCCTCGCCCTGGTCGTACTTCGCCATGAAGGTCAACGCCTGCGCCGACGCGGCGGCGATCTTCTTGGCTGTCGTCTTGTAGAGGGCGTGGTTGTCGCACGCCTGGAGTGCCTCGGCGTAGCGGAACACGATCTCGTACTGGCCCGGATGGACCTCACCCCGAGCCGACTCGACCGCGATCCCGGCGTCGGCCATGGCCCGCCGGATGCGCCGGGTCAGGTCGTCGAGGTCCTCGGTGCCGAACAGCGCGTAGTCGATGTTGTAGCGGCTGGCCGGGGTGAGCCTCGACCAGGAACGCCGCGCCGCCCGTCGGTAGGACTCACGGAAGACCAGGAACTCCAACTCCGTCCCGGCGAGGGCGGTGAGCCCGACGGCGGCGAGCCCGTCGAGCTGGCGGCGTAGCACCGTTCGAGGGGCGACGTCCACGGGGGCCCCGTCGGGCCAGGTCGCGTCGGCCATGACGACCGCGCTGGACGGGCGCCACGGTGCCCGGCGCAGGCTGGTCAGATCGGGGCGGAGTCGAAGATCGCCAAAGCCGTCGTACCAGGGGGTGCGCGGATACCCGCCGTCGGTCTGCATGTCCACGTCGACCGCGTGCAGGTAGGTGCACGCGCCCATCCCGTCGGCGAGCACCTCGCCGGTGAAGTGGTCGGGGGACACGGCGCTGCCGACCAGCCGGCCCTGCAGGTCGACGGTGGCGACGATCACCTCCTCGACGGCGTGGTCGCCGGTCAGCAGCGGGTGCAGGGCCTCGATGGCCGCCGCCTGCGGATCTGCCAGGGCCTGGGGGTCGACGTCCACCGATCGTGGGCCGGCGCCGGCGCCGGCGCCGTGGCCGACACTGGCCCGATCGGGCGACGAGGCCGGGTCGGGGGGCTGAGGCGGTGCAGGTGTGGGCAGGTGACCAGCCGCTTCGGCCGGATCCTGCCGCTCGGCGGGTCCCGCTGAGCGGGCCGGTGGTATCGGCGCTGGCAGTGACGTCATCCACCCTCCGTTTGTGCCATCGAAGCCTCGGCCGGGGACGCGGGCCCGCGGGCGGTGATCGTCGCCACCGGGTTGGCCACCTCCCCGTGCATCAGGTCGAACCCGCCGTCCCGGTCCGCCCGGTCGTGGAACCCGGCGCCGGCGAGCTGCTCGCGGTTCAGGCAGACCCGGTCGAAGCGGGGCGTGAGCAGATCTATCTCGCGGAAACGATCCCGTAGCTGGGGGAACCGCGCGTGATAGCCGTCGACCGCCGCCCGGACCAGCCGCCAGAACTCGCCCTCCTCGACCTGCAGATGATCCGCCGCCAGCACGGAGAAGTAGCGGAAGTGGCCGGCGAACACGGCGGAGAGCACCGAGTGGGCCAGCAACGGCCCGGGCCAGCGGCGGCAGTACGCGGCCGCCTGCGCGGGCATGCCCGCGCGTTCGGGGAAGTCGCCGTCCACCAGCTCGATGTCGGCGCCGAAGTCCTTCACCGCGATCCGCCGGGGTCGCTGCTCGGCGTCGAAGATGCAGATGATGTTCTCGCCATGCGGGGTGAAGGCGACGCCGTACCGGTACAGGTAGTGCAGCAGCGGGGGTAGCAACGCGGCGAAGAGCGCGGCGAGCCAGTCGTGGGCCGACTGGCCCGACCGGGCCACCAGCTCCGCGGTCAGGGACCGTCCGTCGGACCCGATCGTGAGCAGCGACGCGAGGCTGCGGGCCTGCTCCCCGTCGACGAGATGCCGCTCCACCGGATCGCGCCAGATCACGCCGAGCAACTCGTGCAGCCGGTAGGGCGCGCCGGGGATGGCGTCGTAGACCCCATGTCCGACGGCGGCGCCGGCCACCTCGGGCAGGGGCAGCACTCCCGTCACCTCCCGCAGGAACGGATCGGCGTCGCGCAGGTCGAGCAGCCAGCGCGACACCGCCGGCCCGGCGGCGGCGTCCGCCGCGGACATGCCGCGCCAGACCAGGGTGTTGCGGATCATCAGCGCGAGCTTGACGTTGCGTCGCTCGGGTCGGTCGATGTTGGCCAGCGTGCGGACGGCCTGCAGCGGGAGGTACCGGTCCGGTCCCTCCCCCAACGGGACCAGCAGACCCGTGGCGAGCTCGGCGGCGAACAGCGGGACGATCACGTTCTCCCACTGCCAGGGGTGTACCGGCAGCCAGACGTAGTCCTCGGCCGCCGTGGGGGGCGCCGTGGGCGAGGGGGGCTGGCTGGCGCGGGCGGGGGCGTCCCCCGGTGGTGCGGCGGCCACCAGCGCGCGGCCGAGGACGTCGGCGAACTGGGCGCGGGTTGCGCTGTCCAGCTCCGCGCGGACCAGGGCGGCATTGCCCGACCGGTCCATGGTGGACTCGTCCGGATGGTCGGGTCCGGTCGACGCGATGTCCCAGCACCGCCCGATGGTGGGATGCGCCGCCACCCAGCGCAGGCGAAAGGGCGACCTGGCCTCCGGGGTGAACCGGCTGGCGGCCGCGCCGAAGCCGAGGCGCCCCTTGTTGGCGACGAGGCAGGGGTGGCCTGACTGGTGGCCTTCCAGCGCGACGAAGGACAGGCCGGCGAGGGACGCCGCGGGCGAGGCCGTGGCCAGGAGGCACTGATCGGCCGACTGGGTGGCGAGCAGATCGCGCACCACGTCGGCGACGACCGGATCGGGCCACCCGAGCAGGGGCTGCGCATCCCGTAGGAACCGCACCGGGTCATCGGCGGCAGCCGCGCCGGACCGCGCCTGACCGTGCGGGTCGACTGGCCGGTGGTCCTCCGGTCCGCTCGGGGGAGATAGGAGGGGCCCTTGCCCGCCGACCGGTGGGGCGGTGCGGGTGAGGCTCGCGGGATCGATCCACCATGACCCGAACGTGCCCCGCCGGGCGCGGAATCGGTAGACGGCGCCGGCCGTCACCAGTTGGTGGGCCAGCAGGGGCCCCCGACCGATCGGGGGATGCTCCGCGAGGTCCGGGCCACCGGCGTCGTCCTCGATCTGCGGCCTGAGCAGATCCTCGTAGGCGAGTTCCGCGATGAGCTTGGTCAGCAGCGCGCGACCGGCCTGCCGCCAGAGGTAGGCAGACCCACCCGGCCTGACCGGCGGCGGCGGGAATCCTGCGGTGGGCGGGGGGAGGGTCACCGGTCGGCCTCCCCGAGCATCACGGGTTGCCGTCGCCGTACCCCCCGATCGGAGGCCCCTTCCACCGCGCCGTCGGGTTCCCGACGTCCTCCACCCTCCGCCGCCGGTCGGGCGGCGGCGCCGCCAGGCCCGCCATGGCCCGTCGCCGTCGCCGCCGTCGCCGCGGTCCTCGGGGCATGGTGGTACCCACCCGCCTGCGGAGGGGCGCCGAAGGTTGTGAACGCCGACGGCGGCGGCAGTCGGTACGCGTGCCCCCCGGTCAGGTCATCGAGGATGACCGCGGCCCGCCAGGCACCCAGGCCCAGATCGGGGGCGCCGATCCCATGGGTGTGCAGCTCGGCGTTCTGGACGTAGAGGTGCCCGGTCACGCTCGGGTCGGTGGCGATCCGGTACCGGGCGTCGATCTGGAACCGACCTCCGTCGTCGAGCCTCAGCAATCCGGCCACCGGATCGAGCAGGGCTGGGCGCCGGGCGGCATATCCCGTGGCCAGCACCACCGCGTCGGTGGTCAGCGCGAAGGTCCGGTCCTGATCACGGTGGCGGCACGCGAGCGCGATCTCGCCCCGCTCGCCGTCCAACGACGTGGACTGCACCGACACCCCCGGCAGCAGGGTGACCGCCTCGTCGCCACCGTCGATCGTCCGTTCGTAGAGCAGGTCGTAGATCTCCGCGATGGTGTCCGCGTCGATCCCCTTGTAGAGCTGCCACTGCGCCGGGACGAGCGCGTCCTTGCGGCCCTGCGCCAGGCCGTGGAAGTAGCGGACGTAGTCGGGGGTGAACTGTTCGAGGCCCAGCTTCGAGTACTCCATCGGCGCGAAGGCGGGGGTGCGGGTGATCCAGGTCAGGTGCTGCGCCGCCGTCCGCTGGTTGCGCACCAGGTCGGCGAACACCTCGGCGCCGGACTGGCCCGATCCGACCACGGTGATGTGGGACAGCTCCGCCAGGGACGCGCGCCGTTGGCGGTAGTGCGCCGAATGGAACACCCGGTCACTCTCGACTCCCGCGAAGGCGGGAGGCGTGGCCGGCTCGGTGCCGATACCGAGGACCAGATGCCGGGCCGTCACCACCCGGGTGGACCAGGCGCCCGCGTGGTCGGCCGGCGGCTCGCCGTGCGCCGGTGCTGCCGGCGGTGCCGTCTGCGTGACCACGAGGCGAAACAGTCCGGCGTCGGGATGCCAGCGAACCGCGTCCACCCGGGTGCCGAAGTGGGTGGAGTGCAGGCCGTCGGCGACCCACCGGCAGTAGGCGTCGTACTCGCGGCGGGGGATGTGGAAGCGTTCGTAGAGGTAGAAGCGGAAGAGCCGGTCGTGCGCCCGCAGGTAGGACAGGAACGACCACGGGCTGGTCGGGTCGATGAGGGTGACCAGATCGGCGAGGAACGGCACCTGCAGGGTCGTGCCCTCCAGCAGCAGGCCGGGATGCCAGGTGAACGCCGGCGCCTGCTCGAAGAAGGCGGCCCGCAGGCCGGGGAGGCCGTCGGCCAGCGCGGCCAGTGACAGGTTGAACGGCCCCAGCCCGACCCCGACGACGTCGTAGTCCGGTGTCTCCGGATGGGGGAGTCCCGGTGCCGAGACCATGACCGGGGCCCGCGGCGGCTCGTCGCGGGGTTCGAGCGGGTTGCGGGACGTCACGGGGCGGCCTCCAACAGCGGGTTCGGAATCTGTACGTAGACCGACTGGGTGGCCACCGGTCCGATCAGCTCGTCGCGGCCGTCCACGCAGGTGCGCAGGTTGCCCTTGCTGGGCAGAGCGGAGGCCGTCAGGAGGGTGTCGAGCAGCCGGCGGCGGACGGCGGGCGGCCCGACCGGGCTGTGGTCCGATCGGGCGTCTGAGGCCATCCGGGACAGCAGATCGCGTGCTCGCCCGAGCAGGAGGTGTTCGTCGGCGACGTCGGCCGCGCCCAGGGCTCCGGCCACGGCGAAGACGTTGTTCACGAACAGGTAGTAGATGATGCGTTCCGCCACCAGGTCGTCGTCGAAGATCGCGTCGAGATCCGTGGCGAAGCCGGGGAGCAGGCGTTCCATGGCTGCCGCGGCCGAGGCGGCCACGTAGTAGCCCTGGCTGTCGCGGTACCACCCGGCCACCGGCCAGCCGTCGGAGTCCAGGCTGACCAGGGTGTTCTGCAGGTGCGCCTCGACGCCCACGCCGAACCGCAGGTACAGGTCGAGTACGGGCGCCGCGAGCACGGCCAGGTAGCGCCCGAACCAGGTCTCGGCGAGTTCCTGGACGGATTCTCCCCGGCGGTCGGCCAGCCGGGTGAGCAGCCGGGGGAGCATCGCCGCCCGGGACCGTCCGCGGCTGTCCGCCGCCCGATCGGGCCGGGGCGCGATCAGCGCCGCCAGGCTCACCGCCCGATCGGTCGGGCCGAACGGGTTCGTCCGGATGGCGGTCTCCAGCCCCACCGTGCCGTCGCTGCCGTCCGTCGTCGCGCCGAGCGTTCCGGTGGTCCGGGGGATGCCCGGCTGCTCGGATCCCCCGGACGGCGGGTGGCGGCCCGGACGGGTCACCGCCACCCAGTCGGGCTCTCCGATGAGGTGGAAGTCCGGATGCCGGGCGGTGAGAGCGGCGCCGAGGCCCGCGTCGACCAGTCTGGTGATCATCTCGGCCAGTCGGAGCTCCCCGAGGTGCAGGACCCGGCGGGAGTTGGTGATCCGCAGGCCCAGTGAGAGCTTGAGCATCACCTTGCGGTCCGGCCGCCAGACAGTGCGCAGGGATGACGTCGGATACCACGGCCGGCCCGACCTGCCGAGGTCCACGAGGCGGCCGTCGGCAAGCAGCCGGGCCAGGGGGCTGTCCGCGCGCTCGGTGAGTTCACGGGCCTGCCACGGATGGGCCGGCACCGGAACGTAGCCGGGCGGGACGCGCCGGTCCGGCTGGCCGTCCAGGTCGGCGCCGGTAGGTGCCGACGGGCCTGCTCCGATCGGGCGGTACCCCGCAGCCGCGCCGAGGGCGCCGTCGCCGCCGTACAGCTCGGTCAGCAGGCGCGTGACCGGAGGGCGGCCCACCGCCGACGTCGCCGTGGGTCCGCGCCCTGCCGCCGGGGCACCCGACGTCGCCACCACCGAGGGATGAGCGGCGAACCAGTGCAGCGCGAAGGAGCCGGCCCGCTCGGGGGAGTAGGCAGCCATCGCCCGGTCGGAGGCCCCCTGTCGGCTCGCCGCGGCCGGGTGGAAGGGATGGCCCGTGAGCGACGCCTGCTCCGCGGCCAGGAACGGAGGGATGGCACTCGGGTGCCCCCGCGTCCGGCGGGCGTCGAGATGGGCGGCGATCCGGCAGGCCGAATCGAGGATCCGGGCCAGGGCCTCGGCCCCCTGGGCCGCAGGCATCCCCTGTTCCGCGGTGATCTCCCGGACGAGGAGCGCGGCGAGCAGACCGGCGTCGACGGGCACCGGCGCGCCCGTCGGGGAGACCAGCTCGGGCTGGGCGAACCGGTGCCACCCGGACGGCGAGCGGTGGGTCACCGTCGCCCGGACGGACAGGCCCGACGCCGGCAGCGCCACGTCTATGGCACGGACGCCGACAGCCGGCAGCGCGCCGGTCTCCCGAAGCCAGCAGCGCAGGAGGGTCTCGGTGACGAGGTCGTCGGCGATGGCCGCGGCCGTGGGCTGGTCTGCGGTCACGAGACGCTCCCGATGCCACCGCCGTCCTCGCCGGCGAGTTCGTCGCCGATCTCGGCGACCAGGCGGAGCAGCGCATCCACGTCGGCGTGGGTGGCGTCGTGGTTCAGGAGGGTGAGCTTCAGGTGCACAGCCCGATCGGGTCCCGTTCGGGTCCGACCGACCACCGCGCGCCCGTCGAGCAGCAACGTGCGGCGAATATCGGCATTGAGTCGGTTCAGTCGATCGGTGGTGCACTCTGCCGCCGATCCGGCGGCGCCGGCTCGCGGCCGGTAGCGGAAGACGATCGTGCTCAGCGTGACCGGGAAGGCGGACTCGAGGCGGGGATCGGCCTGCACGGTCCGTTCCGCGTGCCGGGCGAGGTCGTGGCAGGCGTCGACCAGGGCGCCGAGCCCGGCGCGGCCGAGCGCGCGCAGCGTCACCGCGATCGGGAAGGAGTCCGCGCGGCGGGTGGTCCGCAGGGACCGGTCCAGGAGGCTGGGGAAGCCGGCGGCCTCGTCGTCTTCGGAACGGAGATAGTCCGCATGCGCGACGCGTACGCTGGGCCACCCGTCCGGGCGTGGCGTGAGGAAGACGCCGGCCGGAGCCGGTTGCCAGCCCAGCTTGTGCAGGTCCAGGGACACCGAGTCGGCGAGCGCGAGCCCGTCCAGGCAAGCGGCCAGCCGATCGGAGAACAGCGCGCCGCCGCCGTACGCCGCGTCCACGTGTAACCAGCCGGACGAGGCGGGATGGCCCGTTGCGGCCGGTGCCGCCGGGGGCCGCCGCAGGGGTGGCCGACGCCGGTGCTCCTCGACCGCGGCCGCAATCTCCCGCAGCGGGTCGACGGCCCCCGCGTCGGTGGTGCCCGCGGTGGCCACGACGACGGCCGGGCCGGGGTGCTCAGCGAGCGCCCGTCGCAGCAGGTCGAGCCGCATCCGGTCCTGGCCGTCGGTGGGGATGACGGCCACCGGCGGGTCGTCGAGACCCAGCACGGCGGCGGCACGGTCCACCGACAGGTGCGCGGCGGCCGAGCGGAACACCCGCAGCCGCCCGCTCGGCCCCGTCCCCGCGGCGTCCGCGTGGGCGGCATCCCGGGCGAGAAGCAGGCCCATGAGGTTGGACTCGGTGCCACCGGTGGTAATCGTGCCGGTGGCCCGCGTCGGGTCGAAGCCGGCCAGCGCGGCGAGCGCGGCGACGACCTCGGTCTCGATCGTGGTTGCGGCCGGGGCCTGATCCCAGGAATCCAGGGACGGGTTGAGGGCGCTCACGGCGAGATCGGCCGCGACCGCCACGGGCAGCGGGGGGCAGTGCAGATGGGCGGCGCACCACGGGTCCGCCGGGTCCACCGACCCCGCCGCGAGGGCCTCCACCAGCCCGGTGATCGCGGCTGTCGATCCGATACCGGTGCGGGTGAGCAGGCTGGTGCGATCGGGCGATACGCCGAGAGCGGCGTGGATCGCCGCACGCACCCGCACGGGCCCCCCGGCGGGCAGCGGTCCGCCGCGCCGACGCCGGCCCTCGGCCAGCGCCGCGAGGGTCAGCCCGACGAGCTCGTTCAGGCCCCGCCCGGGTTGCGGCGCTTCGCTCACGTGGTCGGGCGCCCGGCGGCGTCGGCGGTGAGCCGCCGCACGGCCGCATCGGTGGCGTCGGCAAGGATCGCCAGGACGCGCTCGATCTCCTCCTCGCCGATGATCAGGGGTGGCAGGAGCCGGATGACCGCCCCGTGCCGCCCGCCGAGCTCGATGATCAGCCCGCGGCGGAGGCATTCGGCCCGGACCAGGGCGGCGAGCCGGGGGTCGGCCGGATGCGCGCCGACCGCGTCGGCCTCCATGGTCGGATCGACCAGTTCGGCGCCGAGCATGAGCCCCCGGCCGCGCACGTTGCCCACCTGTGGACGGTCGCGGGCGAGATCCTCGAGGCCGGCCAGCAGCCGGGAGCCCAGGCGGGCGGCGCGCTCGTCGAGCCCGTCCTGGCGCACCCGCCGCAGGGTGGCACGGCCGGCGACCATCGCGAGCTGGTTGCCGCGGAAGGTGCCGGTGTGCGCGCCGGGCGTCCAGACGTCCAGCTCGGCCCGGTAGGCGATCACGGCCATCGGCAGGCCACCGCCGATCGCCTTGGACATCACGAGGATGTCGGGCGTGATCCCGCTGTGCTGCGCGGCCCAGAACCGCCCCGTCCGCCCCACCCCGGTCTGTACCTCGTCGAGGATGAGCGGGATGCCGCGCCGACGGGTGATCTCCCGGAGGGCCCGCAGCCAGCCGTCCGGCGCCGCGACCACGCCGCCCTCCCCCTGGACCACCTCCACGATCAGCCCGGCCGGATCGGTGACCCCGCCGAGTGGGTCATCCAGCAGCCGTTCGATGTAGCGGATGGAGAGTTCCGCACCGTCCGGACCGGCGGCGCGGCCGGGCGTGGACCCCACCCCGAACGGGCACCGGTACGGATGGGGAAAGGGCAGCCGGACAACCGAGGCCGTGGCGGGCAACGGGTTCTTGACGGCGACGTTGCCGGTCACCGCCAGCGCGCCCGCGGTCATGCCGTGGTAGCCGCCGGTGAACGCGAGCATGGTCTGGTTTCCGGTCGCCGTCTGGGCGAGCTTGATCGCCGCCTCCACCGCGTCGGCCCCGCTCGGACCGCAGAAGTGCAGCTTGACGTCGCTGCCGAGCCCCGGTGGCAGGCAGGCCCGCAGCTCCTCGGTGAACGCGTCCTTCTCGGGGGTGGCGAGGTCCAGGGTGTGCAGGGGGGCACCGCGGGAGAGCGCCGCGGTGATCGCCTGGACCACGTCCGGGTGGTTGTGGCCCAGAGCCAGGGTGCCGGCGCCGGACAGGCAGTCCAGGTAGCTCCGGCCGTCCGCGCCGACGACCGTGGCACCGTTCGCGCGGACCGGCACGATCGGGAGGGTGCGCGCGTAGGTCCGCGCGGACGACTCCCGCTCGCGCTGCCGCGCCAGGATGGCGGCGGGATCCCACGCCGGGGGGATCGGGTCGATGCTGGCGCTGATGCCGTTTCGAGCGGAAATCGTCATCGCGGGCGACTCCCTTTCGAGCGGACCGTGTTCAGGGAAGCCTAACCTAACTGCGCGAGGAGCTGTTGCTCCGCGCAAGGATACGGTCGCGTCTGGCACCATCGGCGGGTCCCTCCATGGTCCGCCTGGATGCCCGGCATCGTCGCGGAATTGCTGCTCCCGGGGCCTTCCCCGGCTTGGGTCCCCTCCATTCGGGCAGTGTCCGAGCGCACACCTGACGGTGGAGTCTCCGCCTGGGCGTGATCGCGGCTGTCCTGGGACATGGCCGCACTCTCGGCGCACGGCCCGTTTCCGCCCCGCCCATGCGGGCGGGATCACACCTGCGCCCGGGCCGCCGGGGCCGTCGTCGCCGGGGCGGGTGGACGCAGGGGTTGTGCACGCATTCGGGATTTTATTGCGCGGAATGCGCCGCATTCGCCAGGCTGGAAGCGGCGCGGTGGTCCGATCGGGCGATGACCGGGCCTCGGGGAGGAGGCTCGGATGGACCTGCCGCCGTCGGCGGCTCCGCTGCACGCGCTGCCCGCGGGTCGCCTGCCCCTCGCGGTGCTCGCGGCGGTGCGCGATCGACCGGCGGGGGCGGCCGAGTTCAGCGCCTACCTCTACGACCCGACCGTCGCCGCGCGCAACGCCGCCGCGCTGCGTGGCTGCCTGCCCGGCTGGGCCGAACTCTGCTTTGCGGTGAAGGCCAACGGCTTCCCGCCGGTCCTCGACGCGCTGCTGCGGGGCGCAGCCGCTGCCGGCACGCCTGCGGACATTCAGCTCGCGGACATCCGGGCCCACGGACCCGGCGCGGGCGGCGGGCCTGATCCGAGTGTCGGACCCGGCGCGAGTGGCGGGCCTGATCCGCGTGTCTGCGGGCACGGCGGGGTGGACGGTTTCGAGGTCTCGTCGGTGGGAGAGACGCGCCTGGCCCTGGCTGCCTACGGCCGGGTTGCCCCCGCCCGATCGCCCTACCTGGTCGCGTCCGGCCCGGCGAAGTCGAGCACCCTGTTGACCGCGCTGGTCGAGGCCGGCGTGTCGATCGTCAACGTCGAGAGCCCAGGCGAGCTTCGGCGGCTGGAGGCGGTCGCGGCGCGGTTCGGGCGGCGGGTCACCGTGGCGGTGCGGGTGAATCCTGCCAGGGTCGCCCTCGCGGGCTCCCTCCAGATGGGCGGGCGTCCGAGCGCGTTCGGGGTCCCCGAGTCGGAGGTGCCGGCCGTGCTGGACCTGGCGAGGCGTCTGCCCCATCTGGACGTGGCTGGCTTCCACGTCCACGCGGTGTCCGGCAACCTCGATGCCGCCGCCCACCTGGACTACGTCCGCTGGTGCCTCGAGTTCGCCGAACGCACGGCCGCCGACGCCGGGATCGACCTGCGGGTGGTCGACGTGGGCGGGGGCCTCGGCGTGCCGTTCGAGCCGGACCGGCGCGGCGAACGCCCCTTCGACCTGGACCGGTTCGGGGAGGGGCTCGCGCGGTTGCCGGTCCCACCCGGCGTCCGCATGATCATCGAGCCGGGCCGGCTGCTCGTGGCCGACTGCGGCTGGTACGCCGCCGAGGTGATCGACGTCAAACGCTCCTACGGGACCGACTTCGTCGTGCTGCGCGGTGGCATCCACCATTTCGCCCTGCCGACCTCCTGGGAGATCGTGCACAACTTCGCGGTCGTCGCCGGGCCCACATCGACCGCGGCCGAGGACAAGGGTGTTGACACGGCCGGGCGGCCGGTGACCGTGGTGGGCGAGCTGTGCACGCCGGAGGACACGCTCGCGCGCGACATCACCGTCGGCCCGGTGCGGCCCGGGGACGTCGTCGTCTTCCCGATGGCCGGCGCCTACGGCTACGAGTTCGCCCTGGCGGATTTCCTCGGCCATCCCCGGCCCGCCCGCGTGGTGCTCGGGGAATCGGTGGATCGCGGCCCACGGGACGCCTGATCCGGGCGTTCACCCGCCGTCGAGGAGAAGGCCATGACGCCGACGAGAGTTGCGCTGCTGACGATCTTCCGATGGCGGATGAGCTCGCCGATCTCGTCGAGCGGTATCCATTCGACGCGATCCGACTCGTTGAGCTCCGTGGGCGGTCCGGTGAACGTGGCGGTGTCCGCCCGGAACACGAAGTGCTGCGCGTCGGTGATGCCGTTCGCGGGCTGCGCGTAGATCAGGGGCCGCAGCGGCCCCGGACGCCAGCCGGTCTCCTCCTCCAGCTCCCGGGCGGCGGCGTCGACGGGTTCCTCGCCGTCCTCCACCAGACCCATCGGCAGTTCCCAGCCCCAGGTGTCGGTGACGAACCGGTGCCGCCACAGCATGAGCACCCGCCGCGACTCGTCCAGCAGCGCCGTGATGGCGACATTGCGCAGCCGGACCACGTGATACTCCGCCCGCTGCCCGTCCGGCTGCTCCACGTCGAGGAAGGCGAGGGTGACCCAGTGCGTCTGGAAGACGGTCCGTTCCTGATGAACCCGCCACTTCATGAAGCCTCCCTGCTCGTGCGACACTTGACCGGCCGCCGGCCGCCGGCCGCAGAGGCCGGCTCGCGATGCGGGGTCGGTTCTGCCTCTGCGCCGAGACGGTAGCGGTTTCCCCTTCGACGGCATCTCGCCGAAGGGACCGCAGTGGAGGGCGCATCGGTTTAGACCGGTGGAGGTGGCGTCGACCGAGCAAAAAACGTCAGGTGCTTCCGTGCCCCGGGAAAGCCTGCGCCCTGCCTCCGTACGGCGCGAACCGATGTTACCGTCTACTTGTAGACGTTGGGAGGACCCTGATGACCGAACCGGTAAAGCGGCGGCGTTCTCTGCTGGGCGATGCTCTGCCAGCGCGGACGTTCGACCAAGGTATCGATCTTGAGGTTGCGGAGTGGATCCTGGGTGCCCTGACCGCCAGGATCTCCAGTTTGCTGGCTGAGGAGTCGGACGAGACGGTGGCGCAGAGCCTTCGGGCGGAGCGTGCCGCCCTGGCTGCCGAGCGGCGTCGGATGATTGCCGGGGGTCCGCCCACGGCCGCCCAAGTGCTCCAGGAGTACGGGCCGCGGGCCAGGCAGCTTCGAGAAAAGTAGCAGTGACCGAGGAGTTCAGGCTCGATCCGAAGAGCCGTACGGCCCGTTCTCGTCCAGGGCGTTCTGGACAGAAATCGTAACTCCTCACACTACGCGAACATCGACCGCGCGCCCCTCCGGATCCCGGATTACGTGTCGGCCGAGCGGAATCCGGGGTCTTGTAGCGTCCTGCCGGACGGTGAGGCCGAGGCGAAGGTGATCGGTCCTCCGGGCGGCCGCCGCCGGGTAGAGCTCCACCACCGTTCCGCCGGCCAGGGTCGTCGAGAAATGCTCCGGCCCATTGCCGTGGGATTCTTGTCGGAACGTGAGCCCGAGTCTCTGGTAGAAGTCACGGCACGCGGCGAGGTCCGCGCAGTAGATGACTACGAGGTCGATTTCCGGTGCTGTCATCGCTGTACTGTAGGTCCATTTTGGGCCAGAGCCCGGGCGCTTCGCGGGTGCGGCTGACCCGGGGCCTCAGAGCAGCCGGGTGATGATCCTGGAGTTGGGCTGGTCGTCGTCCGGCCGGGGGGCGCCCGGCCCGGAGCTGGCCGCCCGGACCCTGCCCGAACCGGGGCGGGACCGCCGCTGGGAGGTGGCGGAGGCGGTCGAGGTCGTGGGGATCGCCGTCGGTGTGTCGGCGCGCAGGCCGGACGGGACCAGGGCGGCCCGCGGCGCGGCGGGGGGCGCAGCCCTGTCCGGCGGTGGTGTGGACGGCGCCAGCGTGGAGGGCGGTGGTGTTGACGGCGGTGGTGTGGACGGCGAGGCGGGTCCGTCGCGACGCTCCTCCGCCGGGAGAGGCCTCGTGGCGACCTGGGCGGAAGCCGCCGGGTCCGCTGCGGCGGCGGACGCCGGGGTGCGGTCGCCGTCGCGGGAGGCCGTCGCCGTGGCCTCGCCGTCGCCGGCGGTGGCGGGTTCGTGCGGCACCGGCAGGTCGAACCAGAGGTACTTGCCCGACTCCGCCATGACCGTTCCCCAGCTACCGGCGAGGGCGTCGAGGACGAGCAGGCCGCGGCCGCCCTCGGCGTCCGGCGCGGCCGTGCGCCGCTGCGGCAGGACGGTCGAGGTGTCCGAGACGGAGGCGTGGATCAGCCCGGGGCGCATCTCGATGAGCAGCCACAACGGCGGCTCGCCGTACTTGACGGCGTTCGTCACGAGCTCGCTGACGAGCAGCTCGGCGGTGCTGCGGACGTCCTCGGGGAGGTGCGCCATCCGCATGCCCTCCCGCAGGACCCGCCGGGCCTGGGGAACGGCCGAGGGCAGATACGGAAGCTCGGCGAGTATGTGGGTCGCGGGTGGGCAACGCGAGGTCGCCTGCCGAACCACGTCCATCGGAACCGAAGACGCGCTCATCTACCACCAAGCCTGAACAACGAGGACATCGCTCATCGTGTACCCGCTCAGAGCCGATTGAAGCCTCGGAATCCGGATCGCACCCCTTGGGGCGATGCCCACTCGGCATTCGATCTTGCCGTAGCCGGCGGACCTGCGGTGATGGCCCGCCGGCCGGCGGGCGGCGCGGACTGAGCGTGACGGCCGTCGCCACCACCCGGGACCGACGGGGCCGGTCAGCCGGGTACCCGCGCGACCAGGATCGCGACGTCGTCGCGCAGGTTGCCGCCCGCGAAGCGCTCGGCCGCGGCGAGCACCCGGTCGGCGATGCCCTGCGCCGACAGCCCCGCGCACCCGGCGACCGCCGCCAGCAGCCGCTCCTCGCCGAGCAGGTCGCGACCGTCGCGGGCCTCGATCACCCCGTCGGTGTAGAAGACCAGCGACTCGCCGGGGCCGAGGGTGACGTCGATCGCGGGGAAGGAGACCTCGTCGTCGTCGAGCACGCCGAGCAGGGTGCCGGGCCGGCCGACGAGCGAGGCGTGCCCGTCGGCATGCAGCACCACCGGCTGGGGGTGCCCGGCGAGGAACAGCCGCAGGCGGATCCCGGCGGCCTGCGCGTCCCCGGCCGGGGACGCGCCGAGCAGGCTCGCGGGGCCCGCGATCGACGCCGCGGCCAGGGTGCAGAACCGGCCCTGACCGTTGGGGTTCGAGGAGGCGGCGTCGCGCAGTGTCCGGTTCAGCTCGAGCAGGACCTCGCCGAGATCGGTGCCGCGCCCGGTGAGCAGCCGCAGGACGGCGCGGGCCACCCCGGTGACCGTCGCGGCCTCGGCGCCCTTGCCGCAGACGTCGCCGATGGCGATCGTCCAGCCCAGCGGCCCCCACAGCAGGTCGAAGAAGTCCCCGCCGACGTCCAGACCGGCCGACTTCGCGGCGCCGTAGGCGGAGCCGAGGTCGAGGCCCTCGATCATCGGCAGGTCCGGTGGGCGCAGCCCGGCCTGCAACGTGCCGGCGAGCTCCACCTGGCGGCTATAGAGGCGGGCGTTGTCGATGGCGAACGCGGCCCGGCGGGCCAGGTCGGCGAGCAGATCAATCTCGTCGGCGGCGAACGCGCTGCCCTCCGGGCGGCCGAGGGCGAGCACCCCGAGCACCCGACGGCGGGCCCTGAGCACCATCACCATGGCCGGGCCGCCGAACGCGGTCAGCGAGTGCACCCGGTCGCCGCTCGCGGAGCGCACCGCGGCCATCAGCACGCCGCCGGGGTCGGCTGCCGCCGCGCCCAGCGCGCCGGCCATGTTCTCCTCGGCGTGGGCGGCCGACCACAACGCCGGATCGGCGTTCTCCCGATGCAGGTAGACCGCGCACCACTGGGCGAGCCGGGGGACCGGCAGCCGGGCCAGCAGGGCCAGCGAATGGCCGAGGTCGAGGCTGCCGGCGAGCAGGTCGGACGCCTCGGCGAGGAACGACAGCATCCCGATCCGGCGCTCCTCGGCGCGGCGCATGTCGCCGCCGCCCAGCGCCAGCGCCATCCACCGGGTCGCCAGCCGGATGCGGTCGACGTCGAGCCCGGCCAGGCCGGCCCCGGGGGCCGGCCACAGCAGCAGCTCACCGAGGCTCGACTGGGTCGGGTCCAGCGGGAACGCCACCGCCTCGTCGGCCTCGCCGACGACGCCGAGGGTGGCCACGGTCTCGACCCGGCCGCCGTCGCGGCCAGGTCGTCGCACCTGACCGGCGGTCACGATCAGGGCGTCGACGAGCTGCGCGAGCAGCTCGTTCACCTCGCCCTCCGCGGTCAGGGCGCGCGCGGTGTCGCGGGCGATGAGCCGCGCCGGGCGCGTCTGGGCCGGCACGATCACCGCCGCGTCCTCGGCGCCGGGCTCCTCCGACGGGACGTCCGCGGAACCGAGCCGGAACCAGACGGTCTTGCCGCCGGGACGGTGCTCGGTGCCCCAGCTCGTCGCGAGCGCGTCGACGAGGGCGAGGCCGCGGCCGTCCTCGCGCAGCCCGTCGATGCCGAAGTCGGCCTCCTCGGGGAACGCCGACGGCGGGCGCGGCACGTCCACCTTCTTCACCCGCGCCATGCCGATGCGTACCGGGTGCCGGTCGGCGACGCCGACGCGAACGCCGTCGCCCTCCTGGCGGACGTCGACGGTGGCCGCGGTGCCCGCATGAACCACGACGTTGGTGACCAGCTCGGTGACCAGCAGGAGCGCGGAGTCGAGCAGGTCGTCGTCGAGCCGGCCGCGCAGCGTCTCGAGCAGGAACCGCCGCGCGGACCGAGGGGAATCGGGCGTCGGCGGCAGCGTGATGGCCTGGGTCGTCGTCGTCGGACTCCCTCCTGCGCCATTCATGTCGCTCAGTCTCTCCTGCGTTGTCCATCGTGAGGCGGATACTGGCGGCTGGTGTCACCTGTCCACCGACGCCCGCCCACGCCGGTGCCCCGAGGAGACCGCCCCTGGCCCGGGCTCCTCCGCCCGGCCCGTCGTCCGAGACGATCGTGCCGACCGAGCTCAGGTAGGAGACCGATGAGTTCCACTGACGACCAGCAGGCCCCGGTTCGCCGTGATCCCGTTGCACCCGGCGGTGACGCTATCGCGACCATCGTCCCTCATGCGACCCGTGACGGGGACGAGACCCGGACATCGCGTACCTCGTCGGATGAGCTGATCGCCGATCTCCTGCACGGTCTGACCAGGTTGTGCGAGGGCGACTTCGCCACCCGCCTGCCGGCCCGAGAGGGGTACGCCGGCGACGTGGTGCGCAAGTTCGACGAGCTGGCCGCCATCCAGGAGCGCCATGCCGGCGAGCTGGCCCGGGTCAGCAAGGTGATCCGCCGCGACGGGCGGCTCACCCTGCGGATGGAGGACCAGGGCAGTCCCGGCGACTGGTCGGACATGACCCAGGCGGTGAACTCCCTCATCGACGACCTGGCCCGCCCGACCCACGAGGTCGCGCGTGTCATCGCCGCGGTGGCCGAGGGGGACCTGTCCCAGCACATGGCGCTGGAGATCGCCGGCCAGCCGGTGCGCGGGGAGTTCCTGCGGATCGGCACGACGGTGAACACGATGGTGGACCAGCTGTCGTCGTTCGCCGACGAGGTGACCCGGGTGGCCCGCGAGGTCGGCACCGAGGGCAACCTGGGCGGGCAGGCCAAGGTCAAGGGCGTCTCCGGGGTCTGGCGGGACCTGACCGAGTCGGTGAACTCGATGGCGGGCAACCTCACCAGCCAGGTTCGCAACATCGCCCAGGTGACCACCGCGGTCGCGCAGGGCGACCTCAGCCAGAAGATCACCGTCGACGCGCGCGGCGAGATCCACGAACTCAAGTCGACCGTGAACACGATGGTCGACCAGCTCTCCGCCTTCGCCGACGAGGTCACCCGGATGGCCAAGGAGGTCGGCACCGAGGGCAAGCTGGGCGGCCAGGCGCAGGTCAAGGGCGTCTCGGGCGTCTGGCGGGACCTCACCGACTCGGTCAACGTCATGGCCGGCAACCTCACCACCCAGGTTCGCAGCATCGCCGAGGTGGCGGCGGCGGTGGCCCGTGGCGACCTGACCCGGCAGATCACCGTCGACGCGCGCGGCGAGGTCGCGGGCCTCGCCCACACCCTGAACACGATGGTCGACCAGCTCTCGTCGTTCGCCGACGAGGTCACCCGCGTCGCCTGGGAGGTCGGCACCGAGGGCAATCTGGGCGGCCAGGCGCACGTCCGCGGGGTGTCCGGGGTCTGGCGGGACCTGACCGAGTCGGTGAACTCGATGGCGGGCAACCTCACCAGCCAGGTTCGCAACATCGCCCTGGTGGCCACCGCGGTCGCCCGCGGCGACCTGTCCCAGAAGATCACCGTCGCCGCCCAGGGCGAGATTCTGGAGCTCAAGGACACCCTGAACACGATGGTCGACCAGCTGTCGTCGTTCGCCGACGAGGTCACCCGCGTCGCCCGCGAGGTCGGCACCGAGGGGGCGCTGGGCGGGCAGGCGCACGTTCGCGGGGTCTCGGGGGTGTGGCGGGACCTGACCGAGTCGGTGAACTCGATGGCGGGCAACCTGACCAGCCAGGTCCGCAACATCGCCCTGGTCACCACGGCGGTGGCCCGCGGCGACCTGTCGCAGAAGATCACCGTCACCGCGCAGGGCGAGATCGCCGAGCTCAAGGACACCGTCAACACGATGGTCGACCAGCTCTCCTCGTTCGCCGCGGAGATCACCCGGGTGGGCCGGGAGGTCGGCGTCGAGGGCAAGCTCGGCGGCCAGGCCACGGTCGCCGGGGTCGCCGGGACCTGGAAGGACCTCACCGACAACGTCAACCAGCTCGCCTCCACCCTGACCATCCAGCTGCGCGCGATCGGCGACGTGTCCACGGCCGTCACCCGCGGCGACCTGACGCGGTCCATCTCGGTGGAGGCCGAGGGCGAGGTCGCCGAGCTCAAGGACAACATCAACCAGATGATCGCCCGGCTGCGGGAGACCACCGAGCTCAACGCGCAGCAGGACTGGCTGAAGTCGAACCTGGCCCGCATCGGCAGCAAGATGCAGGGCCAGCGCGACCTCTACGCGGTCTGTCAGATGATCATCAGCGAGATGACCCCGGCGGTCAACGCCCAGCAGGGCACCGTCTACCTGCTCGACTTCATCGAGGGTGACAAGCTTCGCTACGTCGCCGGCTACGGCTCGGTGCCCCGGCGCCGCTCGGACGGCACGTTCCTGTTCGGCGAGGGCCTGATCGGGCAGGCGGCGCTCGAGCGCAACCGGATCCGGGTCGAGCACGTGCCCGCCGGCTACCTCAACATCCGCAGCGGCCTCGGCGAGGCGCCGCCGTGCGACCTCGTCGTCGTCCCGGTCGTCTTCGAGAACCAGGTGCTCGGCGTCATCGAGCTGGCCTCGTTCACGCCGTTCTCCGAGCTGCACCTGACCCTGGTCGACCAGCTCGTCGACACCATCGGCGTCGTCCTCAACACGATCATGGCGAACGCGCGGACGGAGGAGCTGCTCGCCCAGTCGCAGCGGCTCACCCAGGAGCTGCGGTCGCAGTCGGTCGAGCTGCAGCGCACCAACAACGAGCTGGAGGAGAAGGCGGCGCTGCTGGAGGACAAGAACCACGAGATCGAGCTGGCCCGCATCGGCCTGGAGGAGAAGGCCGAGCAGCTCGCGCTGTCCTCGCAGTACAAGACGGAGTTCCTGGCGAACATGAGCCACGAGCTGCGCACGCCGCTGAACAGCCTGCTCATCCTCGCCAAGCTGCTCGCCGACAACCCCGACCGCAACCTGTCCCGCAAGCAGATCGACTTCGCCGAGACGATCCACTCCGCCGGCTCCGAACTGCTCGGCCTGATCAACGACATCCTCGACCTGTCGAAGGTCGAGGCCGGCAAGATGGACGTCGACGCGACCAGCGTGCGCACCGCGGCCCTGTGCGACGCCGTCGCCGGAGTCTTCGGCCCCGTCGCCGACGAGAAGGGGCTGGCGTTCGAGGTCAACCTCGCCGCCGACGTGCCGGCCGAGTTCATCACCGACGAGCAGCGCCTGCAGCAGGTGCTCAAGAACCTGCTGAGCAACTCGGTGAAGTTCACCGACAGCGGCACCGTCCGCCTCGACGTCACCCTCGCCCGCCCCGACCTGCCGCACCTGGCGTCGCACCTGCGTTCGGCCGGCACGGTGCTGTCCTTCGCGGTCAGCGACACGGGGATCGGCATCGCCGCCGAGAAGCTGCGCATGATCTTCGAGGCGTTCCAGCAGGCGGACGGCACCACCTCACGCCGCTACGGCGGCACCGGGCTCGGCCTGTCCATCAGCAAGGAGATCGCTCGCCTGCTCGGCGGCTCGATCGCGGTGTCCAGCGCGGTCGGGCACGGCAGCACCTTCACCCTGTACCTGCCGGCGGTCCCGCTCGCGCAGATGCCGGCCTTCGGGGTCACGCCGGGCGAGCCCGACGACGTCCTGATGATCGTCGGCGCGGCCGACGGTGGCTGGGGCCAGAACGACTCGACGAGGGCGGCCCTGGCCCCGGCCGGCTCCCCGGCCGCGCAGGGCTGGCGCAACGGGGTCGCCGACCGGATCGACGGCGCCGGCGGCCGCGGCGGCGCCCCCGCACCGATGCCCACCGCCGGCGGCGGAAGCGGCCAGAGCTCGGGCGCCGCCAACGGTTCGGGCGCTGCCAACGGCTCCGGCGCTGCCAACGGTTCGGGCGTCGCCAGCGGTTCGGGCGGGGCCTACGGTTCGGGGGCTGCCAACGGCTCGGGCGCAGCCGGCGGCTTCGGCGCGGCGAGCGGGGCCGGGGCTCCGACCGGTCCGGTCGACAACCGCGTCTCGCCACCGGCCGCGACGCCCTACCCCACGGACTGGCGGCCGGGCGACAGCGCGGTGGGCACCCCGTTCCTGACGGAGCCGGCCGACACCGGCGCCCGGCTGCCCGCGGGGGACATCGACGACTCCGACCCGCTGGTCGGCACCACGGTCCTGGTCGTGGACGACGACGTGCGCAACGTGTTCGCGCTCACCAGCGCCCTGGAGATGTACGGAATGCGGGTCCTCTACGCCGACAACGGCCACGATGCGATCCGCACCCTCCAGCAGGACACCGCGCCGGTGCACCTCGTGCTGATGGACGTCATGCTCCCCGGGATGGACGGCAACGAAACGACCTCGATGATCCGGGACATGCCCGCCTTCGCCGACCTGCCGATACTGGTGCTGACCGCGAAGGCCATGCCCGGGGACCGGGAGAAGAGCATCACCGCCGGCGCCACGGACTACATCACCAAGCCGGTGGATCTCGACCACCTCCTCGGGGTGATGCGGTCGTATCTGTATTGATCAGATCGCGTATGGTGCGCATTCGGGTGTCTATCGGTGGGGCGGTGAGATGCCGTCGGGAGCGATCAGCGATGGTGGTGGGGTGGCGACACCCACCATGGACCGGCAAGGCGATCGCGAAGGAGGGGGCGGGCGGGTGACCGAGCGGAGCGGCGGTTCCGTCGACGGCGAAGGCGGGCCGGCCGCGGAACGACCCCGCAGCAAGATCCTTCTGGTTGACGACCGGGCCGACAATCTCATGGCGCTGGAGGCGATTCTCGCCTCGCTGGATCAGGATCTTGTCACGGCGTCGTCGGGTGAGGAGGCGCTCAAACGCCTTCTCGTCGACGACTTCGCGGTGATCCTTCTGGACGTCCAGATGCCTGGGATGGACGGATTCGAGACGGCGCATCGGATCAAGCAGCGCGGGCGCACCCGGGACACCCCGATCATCTTTCTGACGGCGATCGACCGGGAGCCGCACCACGCGTTCCGCGGTTACGCTGTCGGCGCGGTCGACTACATTGCGAAGCCGTTCGACCCGTGGCTGCTGCGGGCCAAGGTCAGTGTGTTCGTGGAGCTGTTCGAGAAGAACGAGCGGCTGTCCGAGCTGGTTCATCAGCGGGTCCGGGACTTCGACCTCATGACGGAGGTCGCGGAGCGGCTCATCGCGCTCGACGTCCTGCTGGAGGGCGGAGCCGGGAGCTCCGCCGAGGAGACGATCGCCGCTGCCGGCGCCGAGGTGCGTGGTCTGGTCGCCCGGCTGCAGCCGTTCGCCCGCTCGAACAACACCTGACGTCCGCCCGCCCGCCCGCGTCGCCCGGTCGCCCCGTCGCCCGGTCGCCCCGTCGGCGTGCCATGCCCGACTTCCGTAAGTGCGTGGCCGGCGGCCGGGCGACGGTCGGGGATGCGTGGGAGAGGGGCGCGGGGTCGCCCCCGGCGGGACTGCCGGCTGGCTCGTCCGGGTGGGGTCGGGCGCGCGGCGGGGTAGGCGGGGTACCCGGCCGGGGGAGATCCGGCGCGCGGGCGCCGTTGTGTCGGTCACATCACGGCGTCACCGAGGGTGGCGACGGATCCGATCGGAGGCGTCAGCCCGCTCCCGACAGGTCACGCTTCGTCATGCGGGCGCTGCAGACCAGTGCCAGATCGGCCGCCCAGCCGCATCGGACGGGTCCGCTGCGCACCGCCCCTGACGCTGTGGCCCGGCTGACACCGCGCCGTGACCGAATGGATGTTGTCCCCGTCCTCGCTCCGCGCCGATAGCATGCTTTTGTCGACCAGATCCGCCGGCGTGCCCGCGCAGCCGGTTTGTGCAGCCGTAGGAGGTTTCGTCATATGGCGATTGCCCGGCGCACTCCCCAGACTCTTGCCGGGCTGGATCCCCGGACTATCGGTCCGTATACGGTTGACCGGAAGCTTGTCGATGCCGGGACCGGACCGGTGTTTCTTGCCCGTAACAATCTCGCGCGTCCCGTCCTCATCAAGCTGATCACGGCGCCGTTCGCGCGGGACACGGAGTTCCGTCGCCGGTTGCGCATCGATCTTGATCATCTTCGGCGGCTGGCCCCGTTCTGCCTTGCCGCGATCCTGGACCTGGATACGCTGGCACGCCCTCCCTACGTGGTCGTCGAGTACATCGACGCGCCGACCCTCGCCGCCAGCGTCGAGGTCGACGGTCCGTTGCACTCGGCCGACACCGCCAGGCTCGCCGTGGGGCTTGCCGCGGCGCTGTCGGCACTCCATGGCGAAGGGATTGTCTTCGGTGATTTGAAACCGACCAATGTGGTGCTTTCTCGGCAAGGCCTGCGCCTGGTCGACTTCGGTCTCGCCCGAGTGCTGAACGGCGTCTCCGCCGACAATTCGGGCACTTCCCCGTCCGGCGTCGGAACGCTCGCGTTCATCAGTCCGGAACAGGCTCTCGGCCAGGCGGTCACCGCCGCGTCCGACATCTTCACCTGGGGCGGCGTGCTGCTGTTCGCCGCGACCGGCCAACCGCCGTTCGGCGCCGGTACGCCGCGTGCTCTGCTCCAGCGTGCCGTCTATGCCGAGCCCGACCTGTCGATGCTCGATCCCGACCTGCGCGACCTGGTGTCCGCCGCGATGCGCAAGGACCCCAAGCGTCGGCCCCGCGCTGTCGATCTGCTCGAGCACCTCATGGTGGGCGCTCCCGAGGACGACCCGCTGACCGTCCCCGAACCCGGCGTGCTCGGACTCCCCGAAGATGCCGTCGAGGCCGTCCCGGCGACAGCCCGGGAGACGACGGTGACCGTCGCCGCTCCGCCCGTGGCCGCTCCGCCCGTGGCCGCTCCGCCCGTGGCCGCTCCGCCCGTGGCCGCGCCGCCCGTGGCCGCGCCGCCCGTCGATGAGCACCCGCGGCCGCCGGCAGCACCCGAGGCGGAGCCGGTCGCGCGGCCTGAGGTCGAGGCGGAGCCGGACGCGCGGGCAGCGGCCGGAGCGGAGGCGGACGCGCGGTCTGAGGTCGAGCCCGGGGCGCTGCCCGAGTCCGGTGTGGAGTCGGAGGCGCAGACCGAAGTGGCGGCGGAGTCCGGTGCGAAGTCGGAGGCGCAGCCGGAGTCCGGTGTGGAGCCTGGGGCCCGACCCGAAGCGGCGGCGGAGCCAGAGCCGACCTCCCCGTCGGCCGCGACCGTGGCCGGCCCGACCTCCTTGTCTCCACCGGTCGGTTCCGGACGGCCGGCTGGGGACGGGACCGCGGTGCGGGCGGTGGCCGCGACCGTCCTGATACCCCAGCAGGCCCTGCCCGCGCCGTCCCCGCCCACCCGGCAGGCGGCGACGGTCCGCCCGGCCCGCACGGGGGAAGTGCCGCTCGCCGCCCGGCCGGCGGAGGCGGAGGGGTCGCCCCGGCAGGGCGACGACGTCGTCACGGAGACCGCCCGCAGTGGCGAGTCCGTGGCTACCACGCGCAGTGGCGAGTCCGTGGCTGTCACCGGAGGCGGCGATGCCGGCGGCACCGGTGGCACCGGCGAGGGCGGCGAGATCATCGGGACGGGGGGAAACCGGGAGGAGGCGGCGGTCGCGGCGCCGCAGCGGGCTCGGTCGGATCGCGGGTGGCTGCGGCGCGCGCTGTCGCTCGGCGCCGCGACGTCGCTGCTGGTGATCCCGGCGTTCGCGGTTCTGGTCACTGTGCGCGACCGCGGCGGCGCGGCGACGTCCCGCGGTGCCGCCGGGGCCGCGATCCGCCTGCTCGACCGGGAACCGAACCTCGCCGGGCAGCTGGCCGTCGCCGCGTATCGGGTCGAGCCGACCGCGCTGGCCGCCCAGGCCCTGGTCGAGGCGAGCGTCAGGCAGATCGTCGCGTCGACCGGAACCATTCGTGACCTGCGGGTCACCTCGGATGGCCGCTATCTGATCGCGGTCGGTGATGCCGGCGGGTCCGTCTGGGACATCGCCGATCCCGCTCGGATACGCCGGGTCGGCGACCTGACCGCGCACGCCGCGGCGACCGTCGCCGACCGTGCGCAGCTCGCCGCAGGCTCCGGCGACCGGTCGGCGGGTGGCACCCGACCTGGTTTCAACACCGTGGAGCTCACCCCGGACGGCGCCGCCGGCGGTGGCACCGGCACGGCCGACGCGCCGGGCGTGACCGAGGCGGCCGACAGCGCCCCGTGGTCGGCCGGGTCGGCGCTGCGTGCCGTCACGATCGTGCCGCGCCCGTCCGCGTCCGCCACCGCCCCGGTACCGCAGACCCTGGTGACGACCGGGGCGGACGGCGTGATCCGGCTGTGGCAGCTCATCCCGCCCAGGCTGGTGGACGACGGCGCGCTGGACCAGGTGCGTACCGCCGCGGCCGAGGTCTCGCCGCTGGCGGACCTGCGCGGTCACCCCGGCGCCGGGACGGCCGTCGCGGTCAGCGCGGACGGCCGGACACTCGCCTCGACGGGGGCGGATCGGACGGTTCGGCTGTGGGACGTCAGCCGCCCACGCTCGCCGCGGGCCCTCGCCGTGCTGACCCAACCGTCGGCCGTCACCAGCGTGGCCTTCACCCCGGACGGGCGCTCGCTCGTGCTGGGCGGCCCGGGTCGCCTCGCCGTGTGGGACGTCACCGATCCGCGGAACCCGCGAAGCCGCGCGGAGCGCACCGCCGCGGCCGACGTCCGGGCGATCGTCGTCAGCCCGGGTGGCCGCTGGTTCGCGGCGACGACCACGACCTCCCGCGGCACCCAGACGGAGATCTTCGGGCTGGGTGATCCGCGAGGCCTGCGCCGGTGGGCGTCCATCGCCCCCGGACCGGCTCCCGCGTCCGGCGCAGCCCCCGCGTCCGGCGCAACCCCCGCGTCCGGCGCAGCCCCGATCCCCGGAGCGGCTCCGGCCGCCGCGGTGGCGTCGCCCGGGACCCTCGCGCTGTCCGCGGACGGCCGGGTGCTCGCCGTCGCAGGCGCAGCCGGTCAGATCACGCTGTGGGACGTGTCCTCGCCGTTCCAGCCGGTGCGCCGGGGCAACCTGCCGGTCGGCGCCACCACCGGCGTGAGCGCCCTCGGCCTCGCCGGGCCCACCGGCACTCTGGCGGCCGCGGTCGGGGACGGCGTCCGGCTCTGGCAGCTTGATCTGCTCGCGGCCCAGGACGAGGTCTGCGCCCGGGTCGGCGAGCGCATCAGCCGCGACCAGTGGCGCAGCCAGCTCGGTCACCGCCGCTACGACCCGCCCTGCGACTGACCCCCCGCCCTGCTGAGCCCGCCCTGCGACTGACCCGGCCTTGCGACGGGTCCGGCCCTGCCATTGGCCTCGCCCGGCGCGACGCGGCTACCGGTCGAAGTGGCGGGCCGCACCGTAGCCGGGCCCCTGCTCGGGCCGGCCGGCCCGGGAGGTCCAGCGCCACTGCACGGAGATGCGGGTGCCGACGTGCCCGTGCACCCGCGGCACCGCGTGCAGCCAGTCGGCCTGAGCGCGCCCGCCCAGCACGATCAGATCTCCGCCAGCGGGGGACAGGTCGCGTCCGCCCGGCGCCTGCGGGTCGCTCAGCAGCCGCCGGCCCGGCGGCAGGTGGCGCGACTTCACCAGGAACGGCCGCCGCGCACCGAGGGTGAGGATCGCGATGATCGTGTCGTCCAGCCAGCGCATCTCGCGGTCGCGGTGGAAGCCGACGCCGTCGGAACCGTCCCGGTACAGGGACATGCCGAACCCGTCGAACTCCACCCCGTAGGTGCGTCGCAGCGCCCGGTAGGCATCCACCAGAGCGGGGAAGGGCACCGGCGCGCCGCGGGGAACCCACGCGGTCAACCGCGGCTCGGTGACCTGGCGCTCGTAGCGCCACATGGCACCCTGCCGCCAGGGCAGGCCCGAGCGCATCGCCTCGTACAGCTCGTCCGCGCCGCGCAGCCACCCGCGGGTGACGTCGACCCAGGACCGCTCGTCCAGCCAGATCCGATCCGCGCGTGCCGCCGGATCCACCGCGCCGACGCCCGGCGGCAGGGACGCCCCCGTACCCGCCCGCGCGGCCGGCCCGCCCGCGCGGGCGGCACCCGGGGCCGGTGAGGCGGCGTCCGTCACCTCACCGACGCTACCTCGTGGCCACGGCGGGTCCCGGTGTGGGCCGATCCATGGTCGCGATGTGCCGCCGCCGTCACCGCGGGGCGTAACCTGCGGGATCGAGGCCCCGGATACCGGTGGTGTCGTCGGCGTGGAACGGACAAGAACAATGCCAACCATGATGGAGCGGCGTTTCCCCCCCGCCGTGCACGGCGGGGTCGCCACGGCGCGGACCCGATGACCGGAGGATCCGTCGAGCCCGGCGTCGCCGACGGCTCGGCCGTCCGCCCCTCGTCGACGGCCGGCGAGACCCCGACCGGCCCCGACTGGGACGTGCGCCGACTCACCGAGGTCGTCACCCGGCTGCGTCGGGTGCTGCGGGCGAGCATCCGTACCGAGTACTCGTGGGAGGCCCTGCCGATGGCGCAGGTCGAGCTCCTGCAGTGCCTGGCCGAGGCGGACGGCACCCGCGTCGGTGAGCTCGCCGGGCGTCTGCGGCTCGCCCCGAACAGCGTCTCGACGCTGGTGCAGCAGCTCGCCGACGCCGGCTACCTGCACCGTGAGCGTGACCCGGCGGATCGGCGGGCGGCGCTGCTGCGGCTCACCCCGGCCGGGGCGGCAGCCCTGTCCGGCTGGCAGCGTGCCCATGAGCGACGCCTCGGCGCGGCGCTGGCCCGGCTGGTCGAGGCCGACCGGACGGCGATCCTCACCGCCCTGCCCGCGCTGTCGAACCTGGTGGATGCGCTGGGGGACCGTGGGCAGCCGGCCGGGTGACCGGTCGGGGAACCGCCTGCGCTGACGGCTTCGAACGGTCTCGGCTCCGGCCAGGCACGGGCCTGGCGCGGGCCCGCACGCAAGCCCCGGCGCGGAGGCACGGCGTGCGGTCAAGCCAGTCAAGACGGGGAGGCGGGGAGGCCGTCAGGACCGGATGAGCCGAGCGATCGCGGCGGACGCCTCCCGCAGCTTCTCGTCGGCGACGGGGCCGCCCTCCGCCGCCGCGTGGGCCACGCAGTGCGCGAGATGGTCCTCCAGCAGCCCGAGGGCGACCGACTGCAGGGCCCGGGTCGCGGCCGAGACCTGGGTCAGGATGTCGATGCAGTACTTGTCCTCGGCGATCATGCGTTGGAGGCCGCGGACCTGCCCCTCGATCCGGCGCAACCGGGCGGTGTACTCGTCCTTGGTGTTGGTGTAGCCGTGCATCCGCAACGCCTTCCCCCACGATGACCGGTACCCCCCTACGGTACCTGTGAAGGCGTTGTCTCCGTCCGGGGTCGGGCCAGATACGGCCGCCAGCCGCCGAGGGCGGTGATGTCCAGCGCGCCGTCCACCGCCGCCGACTCGCACAGGAAGCCCAGGGTGGGGCCGCCGGCGAGGTCGAGGGTCCCGATCGCCAGCGGAGACGGCACGCCGAGCAGGAAGCCACCGGCCGCGGCGAGCGGCAGCCGCCACACCTCGGCGTCGATCGCCGCGCCGCCGGTGTTCACCCGCAGCAGGCCGGGACGGTGCGGCTGCGGGCCCGGCAGGGCATAGAGCCGGTACCGGGGCAGGGTGCGGTCGTGTCGCAGCAGCACCGCGCCGAGTCGGGTCAGCTCGCCGTTCAGTGGCAGCCCACTCATGTGCGCGCCGACCACGGCGAGGTCCAGGAAACCGGTAGGTGTGCCCGGCGGGCCGGCGGGCCCCGACCGTGCTGGCGTGGCCGACTGTGCTGGCGTGGCCGACTGTGCTGGCGTGGCCGACCGTGCCGGGGCGCCCGACCTGGCCAGGGCGTGGCCGGTGGCTCCGACCGGCAGGCCCGTCCGGGCGTGCAGGCGCGACGCGAGGTCCGCGAGGAACTCGTCCCGGCCCGCGGGGGCGATGAGGGTCAGCCCGTGCGGGAGTCCGTCGGCGAAGCCGATCGGAATCGCGATGGCGGCCAGATCAAGCAGATTGACGAAGGTGGTGTACCGGCCGAGCCTGGCGTTCAGACCGATCGGGTCGGCCGCAACGGCCTCGACCGGGTAGGTCGTGGGCACGGTCGGCAGGACCAGCACGTCGATGTCCCGCCAGATCTCGTCGGCCTGGCGGCGCAGGGCGCGCAGCCGGGTCAGGCCCCGGAACGCCTCCACCCCGGTGATCGACGCGCCCGGCTCGAGCACGGTGCGGATGACCGGATGCACGTCGTCCGGCCGGGCGGTCACGAACTCACCCACCGAGGCGAACCGCTCCGCCAGCCAGGGCCCGCCGTACAGCAGCGCACCCGCCGCCAGGAACGGCTCCAGATCGATCTCCCCGGTCCGCGCGCCGGTTCCGCGGATCAGTCGTAGCCCGTCCTCGTAGACCGCTCGGGCCCCCCGGTCGCCGAAGAAGGTGAGCTGCTCCGGCCTGGCCACCCCGACCCGTAGCCCGTGTGGGGGGCGCGACGGATGATCGTCGGTCCCGCCCGCCCCCTGCTCGGGCGGGACCAACGACGCCGACGCCGACGCCGACGCCGACGTTGACCTGGACGCCGGGGCCGGCCTGGCGTCCGCCGCAGGCATGAGGGGGAGCCTGCGCGAGTAGGGGTCGGCGGCGTCGTAGCCGTTCATGACCGACAGGGCCAGGCGCGCGTCCGCCACGCTGAGGGCGAAGACGCTCAGGCAGTCCAACGACCGGCAGGCCGGGACCAGACCGCGGGTGCTCACCAGGCCGCGGGAGGGCTTGAGCCCGACGACGTTGGTCAGCGCCGCCGGCACCCGGCCGGAGCCCGCGGTGTCGGTGCCGACCGCGAAGGTCACGAGGCCGACCGCGACCGCCACTCCGGAGCCGGAACTCGACCCGCCGGCGATCAGGGCGGAGTCGAACGGCGACACCGGTGTGCCGTAGGGCGAGCGCACCCCGGACAGGCCGGTCGCGAACTGGTCGAGGTTCGTCTTGCCCACGCAGACGGCCCCGGCGGCGAGCAGCGCGGCGACGGCCGGGGCGTCCTCGGCCGGCTCGTAGGCGAAGCCCGGGCAGCCGGCCGTGGTCGGGAGCCCGGCGACGTCGATGTTGTCCTTGACGGCGAAGGGCAGCCCGAACAGGGCAGGCAGGTCCGGCGTGGCGTCTCCTGACCCGATCGGGTCAGGGTCCGGCCCGACCGGGCTTCCCTCGCCGCCCAGGGGGTGGGCGCTGTCGGCGGCGGCCGGGGGTGGTCCGAACAGGGCATCCCGCTGCGCGTCCAGCGTCGCAGCCCGGGCCAGTGCCTGGGCCCGGGGGAATCTCGAAATCCACACCGCGTCGTCCCCGCGGGCCTCGATCCGGTCGTAGACGGCGGCGATCACCTCGGACACCCGCAGCCGGCCGCTGCGGTACCCCGCCAACAGCACCGCGGCCTGCAGATTCGGGGCGTCCAGGCGGAGGGCGTCCAGGTACGGGTCCGACGGGTTCGGGGCCTGCGGGTTCGGGGCCCGCAGGTCCGAGGTGTGCAGGTCCTGGGTGGGGATGGTCCGATCGGAGTGGGCGCGTCCTGGGTGGGCGGTGGATGGTGCGGGGGCCGTACTGGTCGGGTCGGGGGAGGGAGCGTCGATGACCATGGAGCGGGACGAGGCTCAGACCGCGGCGGTGGCCGCGGTGACCGCAGTACGCACGGCGTCCGAGGTCGCCACCGAGCCGAAGACGCCACCCTGCATCGTCACCATGTGCAGCGCGGCCGCGTGGTTGCTGGGATCCGTGGCCCCGGTGCAGTCGGACAGCAGCAGGCACTCGTACCCGCGGTCGTTGGCGTCCCGCATCGTCGTGTGGACGCACACGTCGGTGGTGATGCCGGTCAGGATGATGTGGGTGATGCCGTGCCGGCGCAGCACGAGGTCCAGGTCGGTCGCGTAGAAGGAGCCCTTGCCCGGCTTGTCGATCACGATCTCGCCCGGCAGCGGCGCGACCTCGGGCACGATCTCCCAGCCGGGCTCGCCGCGCGTGAGGATTCGCCCGCGCGGGCCCCGATCCCCGATGCCGGCGCCGATCTGCTTCGAGCGCCACAGCTTGTTCGGCGGGCAGTCCGACAGGTCCGGGCGATGTCCTTCCCGGGTGTGCACGATGAGGAAGCCCAGCGGGCGCAGCGCGGCCAGCAGTGCCGCGGTGGGGGCGAGGCCGGCGCGGGTCAGCCCGAGGTCGTAGCCCATCGCGTCCACGTAGCCGCCCGGGCCGCAGAAGTCGACCTGCCAGTCGATGTTGATGACGGCGGTCGTCGCCGGGCTGAACGAACCGTCGTAGGGCCAGGCATAGGGGTTCGCGACGACAGGCCCGATCCGCAGGTCCCCGGCGGCGGCCAGCCGGACCGGGTTGGGCAGGGGAGGGCCGGCCGTGACGGCGGGCCGAGTCACGACGGCGGGGCCTTCGGTGCCGGCGGGGCCTTCGGCGCCGGCGGGCGCTTCGGCGCCTGCCGGGGCTTCGGGGTCCAGACCGGTGGGGGCTGAGGTTGCGGCGGTCATGACGGTCCTCCTCGTGCGAGCCGACGGTGATCGGTCGTGCTGGTGGGCGTCCGCCGCCGGCGCGGTCAGCTCCTGATCCCCGAGGCGCGGCTGCGGTTGAGCACCATCTGCGTGATCGCCCGGGCCGCCCGCTTCTCGACGACGTCCATGGACTCGCCGACGTGCTGGCGCAGGGCGGCGACGCTGCCCTCGAGATCGCCGGCGAGCACCCTCTCGACGATCCCGAGATGTTGGCTGATCGTCAGTTCAACCCGGTCGGCGGTAACGAAGTCATGCATCCGAACGGGGCGTATCCGAGCATTTATTGCGTCCAACATGTGCGCGAGTTCCGCGTTTCCCGACGCGCGGCTGAGGGTGATGTGGAATTCCTCGTCCAGGACGACGAAAGCCGGATCGGGGGCCGGCTGATCGTCGCGCAGGGCGCGCCAGGTGTCCCGCAACGGCTCCAACACCGCCGGGTCGTGCGCGGTGCCGGACTCCACCGCGCGCTGCAGCCCGCGCAGCTCCAGCGTGACCCGGATCTCGTAGAGGTCGCGCAGGGCGCCGAGGTCGGGCTCGGCCGGGTAGTAGCCGCCGTCCTGCCGTTTCTCCACCAGGCCGTCGCCGGCCAGCCGGGTCAGGGCCTCCCGGATGGGGGTGCGCGAGACTCCGAGCAGGGCGGCGAGGCGTTCCTCGGCAAGCCGGTCCCGAAAGGAGAACTCCCCGGACATCAGTCGTCGACGCAGTGCGACATATGCCTGGTCGCGAAGGTTGCCGGCGGCGGTGGACCTCGGGGTCGGCGAGGGAGTCATACAGTCGAGCATCCGACATCGACGTCGACGGTGCGCCACCCCCCTCGGCCGTGCCGCCGCCCGGCGGCGGTCGGCATCCGTCCCCGGCCGGTCGCCGAGGGCGCTCGTGACGGGCCTGACGCCCCTGTTGCATACTGCGCTGTATACAGAGCCGTGTACATGCATTGGACGGTAAGGATTCGAATGTTTCCGATCAATGCGCTCGTTGTTACTTTCCTGCGACGGGGATTGCGGACGCGTTAACGGCCGTCCGTGGACGGTTCGGTCAACGGACGGGACGGAGGCTGACGCGGTGATGGACGACGGGACGATGCGTGGAACGGGGAGGCCGTGATGTCGGAGACGAGGGCGGCCGGGACGCCCGGCACGGCAGGAGGGACCGGGGTGGTGCCACCCGTCGTGCTCGTGCACGGCACGGCGACGACAGGGGCGGTGTGGCGGCACGTGCGTCGAGAACTCGGCGACCGGCCGGTGCAGGCCCCGGACCGGCCGTCCACCGGGAGTCTGGCCGCGGAACTGGTGGCGCTGCGGCCGCTGCTCGACGGCGCCGTCTACGGCGGGGTGAGCGGCGGCGCGACGCTGGGGCTGGCGATCCTCGCCGCCGGCGTGCCCCTGGCGGGTGCCGTGCTGCACGAGCCGGCCGTGGGGTCGCTGCTGCCCGGGCTGCTCGCGCCGATGGCCGCCGCGTTCGCCCAGGGCGGCGTGGTCCCCTTCGCCCGCGCGCTGTACGGGCCCGCGTGGAGCTCCGCCGACGCACCGGCCGACCCGGACGCCGTCGCTCGGGACCTGGCGATGTTCCTGGACTTCGAGCCGCCGCCGCTGCCGGCGCGGATCTGCCCGACGATCATCACGGTGGGGGCGGACTCGCCGCCCGTGCGCCATCGTGCCGCCCTGCTCCTGCGGGAGAAGCTGGGGCTGACGGTCCGGGTCGTGCCCGGTTGCGGACACGCAGCCCACCTGGAGGCGCCGGCCGCCTTCGCCCGCCTGCTCGAGAGCGTCCACCGTGGCCCCGAGGCCGGCTCGGCGCCTGCTTCCCGCGGGCAGTCCAGCTCCGACCACGGATTGCGCGTGCCGGGGGCGCGGTCAACGCGGTAAACCGTGCCTCGGCACCCGCAATTCGCCTGATCTGGCGCGGGTGCCGTGGTACGGCGGTCGGGCTTACCTACCGGTAGAGGTATTGTGCCGGGAAAGCCGGCCCGACGCGGCGCTTTCCTCCTCGTGGCCCGCGCCGGTGACCAGCGGTGTCGCCTGCGGTCAGCGCTCGACGTGGTGCGGCGGCAGATCGGCGAGGAGCCGCTCGATGTCCGGGTCGTCTTCCTCGGACAATGACTCGTCGCCCCATCCGATCTCCCGTTCGTCGTCGAACGCGTCGTCGTCGCGCGGCTCAGTGGCGCCCATGATCTTCCCCTCGTGTGGCGCGGCCTGTTGGTTGCCGCGGTCCCGGACCGGCGATCGCGGTCGGGGCCGCAGGTCGGTGCTGAATCGATTGCCGACGGGACGCCGACTGCGTCCCGCTGACGGGTTAGCCGCGAGCCGTTGTTCGGCCCGATGCCCGGGCCGCTCACGCGCCCGGGCCGGCTGCGGCAATGCCGCCGGCCGGGGGCGCGGGGCCCGGATCCGGACGGGATGGTGGCCACCCGGATCCGGGCCGCGCGCCGACGGTCAATCTACGCCGCTGGAACCACCGCGGGCGGGTGGCGGCGTGGCCAGGGCGTGCCCGATCACCTCGATGACGAGCCGCAGGGTAGCCCGGCTGCCCGCCAGGAAGGCGTCCGTCTCCCGTTGGGACCACGCGGAAGCGACGATCCCGGGCTCCGGCGTCCGGACATCCAGGACCGCCCGGATCGACGCCCGGTAGCGGCTCACCGTGATCGGCGGATCCCCGATCGGATCGGTGTCGTAGTCCTCGTCGCGGTCTAACAGCGCCCCGACCTCATCGGCGCGGCGTGGCGTGGGGGGCATCAGTTTCCTCCTCCGTAAATTTGCTACGCAGCAAAATAGACCCTAGCGAGGTTCTTGGGGAAGAGCAAAGTGGTTACGATGTTCCGCGTGGACGACGGTGAGCAGTTGGTCGGCATCGGGGACATCGCGTTCCAACTCAAGATCACTCGCCAGGCGGTGGACTACTGGACGCGCAAGGACTCCCGGTTTCCGGCACCCTTGCAGGTCATCAACGCGCCGACGGGTAGTGGTGCCAAAGGCACCCGAGTTTGGCGCAAGCGAGAGGTAGACGCCTGGATCGTGGAGCACTATCGACGCCGCAAACAGTAGGCGGTGTGTCTGGTACGGCGGCGCGGGCGCGTGACCCGATCCGGAGTCGGTCCGGATCGGCGGCCGTCGCCGTCGTCGGCTTCGGCGGTACCTGCCGTCCGGAGGCGAACGGAAATGCCTGGCAGCCGTGCTGAATCGCACTAACAGCGCATTTCGGGGAGCTGTACGAAACGGAACGTCCGCTCCCGTCCCGGTTCATCGGTGTGCGGTGCTCCGATCTGAGCGGAGCGCCGGTCGCCGGTCACCACTGGGGGAAGGCGAGCCGGACAGGCATGGGACGCCCGTCCACGTGGCACTCGTCGGGCCTGCCCGACCGCGCGACCGCGACCGTCGACTCCCGTGATCCCGGCTTCGTCGGACCCGGCCTCCTCCGGCCCCGGCTCCGGCATCGGTCACGTCGCCGTGGGTCCCGTCATCCGGTCTCGTCGGCATCGGCATCGGTCAGGGCGACGCGGAGCCCCGGCCTCGTCTCGTTCGGGTCGCCGGGGGCGGTGCGGTGCATCGGGTACCGCTCCGGTGCCGGCAAGCGTGCGGGACGTACCGCAGTGCGCCACCCGGCAGTGGGCTGACGCCGAGGGCCGGTCGTGCGGGACCGGTCGCGCGAAGGCGGGTGCTCGGCCCGGCGGGGTGCTTGGCCCGGCGGGGCGCGTGGTCCAGCGGGGCGCCGAGTCCAGCGGGGCGCCGGGTCGTTGCCGCCCGGGGCATACCGAAGGCGCCCGGGGCGACGAGCGCCCGGACGCCTTCGGTGGACGGTGCAGGTGTGTCGGTCGGTCAGGCCGCCGCGGTGCTGGAGGCCGTGCTCGACGTCGAGGGCGCCGACGAGGACGAGCTGCTGCTCGCCGCGGTGGCGGCCGAGGACGACTCGGAGCTGGACGACGAGTCGCTTCCGCCGGCGGAGCTGGTGGCGTTGGTGCTCGCGGCGTCCGCGGTGTCCTTCGGGCGGTGCTGCGTGGAACCGCCGGCGGAGCTCGACCGGCTGTCGTTCTTGTAGAAGCCGCTGCCCTTGAACACCACGCCCACCGAACCGAACACTTTACGAAGTCGTCCGGCGCAGGTCGGGCACTCCGTCAGTGACGCATCGCTGAAGCTCTGCACGACTTCAAGGTCACGTCCGCAGTCGGTGCAGCGGTACTGGTAGGTAGGCACGTACTCCTCCCGGAGCTGGCACTCAGAAGTGGCGACTGCCAACTTTAGCTCGTGGACGGCCTCGGATGTTCCCGGGTGCCGTCGGTCGGTTCGCACCGTAGCGTACGACTTGGCGTGACGATGATCTTCACGCTGCGATCGTGCTCCTCCGTGGGGACGAGATCGAGCAGCTCCTGGTCGTAGAGCACGGCGATCACGGGCACGTCGGGCGCGACCCGGCGCAGCGCGCGGTCGTAGGAGCCGCCGCCCCGACCGAGTCGCCGTCCCGCCCGATCGACGGCGAGCGCCGGGATGATCACGGCGTCGGCCGCGGAAAGGTCTCCCGAGGGTGCCGCCGCGGGTGGCTCCCGGGTGCCCAGGGCGCCCGGGATCAGGGTGCCGGCGTACTCGCGGAAGTCGAGGTCGAGATCGGCGCGCACCACCGGCAGCAGCACCCGGGTGCCGCGGGCGAGCAGCCGGGCCAGCAGGTCGGCGAGATCGGGCTCGCCGGGCAGCCCCACATAGGCCGCGACGCACCGGGCGTCGGTGATCTCGGGGATCTGCAGGATCCGTGTCGCCAGCACCGCCGTGTCCGCCGACGACCAGGGCTCGTGGCGCAGGGCCAGGGAGGCTCGCCGCTGGGCGAGCAGCCGGGCGCGCAGCCGTTGCTTGGCGGAGCCGCCCGCCGCGGCGTCACCGTCCGATCCGAGCACCGCGCCGGCCACCGGCAGGCCGGGGTGCAGGGCCGGCGGCCGGGTCGGCGGCAGGGAGGGTGGCAGGGCGGGCGGCCGGGTCGGCGGCTCGGTGGCGGGCGTCTCCCGCGGGTGATCGGGTGGTGGGTGTTTTCCCTGCACGTGCTCAGCCTCCCGCAGGTCGGCGCCGCAGGGGCGGTTGCCGGGGTCCTCGGCCTCGGATGATGTCGTGGGATGCGCGGCGGAGCAGGCCACCGGCCCGCGCGGCCACGACGGGTCACACCGGCGGCCGCGGTCGCGGGGGCGCCGGCGGGGCTCCACGGCCCACGGACGGGGCGCGCGAGCCGCAGCGGGCGGGTCGTCCGGATCGTGGGAGCCGTGGGCGGCGGGTGGGCGGGGTGGGTGCTTGGCGCGCGGGGCCGGCGGTGTCGTGGCCGGGCCGGTGGCGCCCGGCACCCGGACGGACACCGCCCGACCTGTGCATCGTCCGTGGAAGGCGCCCGCCGCGGTGCCCGTGCACTTCGACCCGGCTAAGGTTTCCCCATGCCAGTGACGAAGGCGGTTATTCCGGCCGCGGGTCTGGGCACTCGCTTCCTGCCGGCCACCAAGGCGGTGCCCAAGGAGATGCTGCCGGTCGTCGACAGGCCGGCTATCGAATACGTCGTCGAGGAGGCCTCCCGGGTCGGCCTGCGCGACGTCCTCCTTGTCACCAGTCGTACCAAGAAGGCGATCGAGGACCATTTTGATCGAGAGGCGGACATCGAGGCCGCGCTCGAACGCAAGGGCGACGAGACCCGCCTTCGCCGAGTCCGCGCGTCGGCGGAGCTGGCCGAGGTGCACTCGGTCCGCCAGCCCTCGCCGCGGGGGCTCGGTCACGCCATCCTGTGCGCGGCCGCGCACGTGGGCGACGAGCCCTTCGCCGTCCTGCTCGGTGACGATCTCATCGACGAGCGCGACCCGCTGCTGGCGGAGATGCTCGCGGTGCAGGCCCGCTTCGGCGGCAGCGTCATCGCGCTGATGGAGGTCCCGCGGGAGCAGGTCTCGATGTACGGCGTCGCCACCGTGGAGTCCGTCCCCACCGGGCCGGACGACCGGTACGGGATCGTGCGCATCCTGGACCTGGTGGAGAAGCCGCCGGTCGCGGAGGCGCCGAGCAACCTGGCGATCATCGGCCGCTACGTCCTGGCCCCGGAGATCTTCGAGGTGCTGCGGCGCACCGAGCCCGGGCGAGGCGGGGAGATCCAGATCACCGACGCGCTGCGGACGCTGGCGCTGAACGCGGTGGCCGGGGGCACGGACGCCCAGCCGGTGCACGGCGTGGTGTTCACGGGCCGGCGCTACGACACCGGGGACCGGATCGACTACCTCAAGGCGGTCATCCGGCTCGCCTGCGAGCGGGCGGATCTGGGCCCCGACCTCTATCCGTGGCTCGAGGAGTACGTCGCCGCCGGCGGACCCAAGGGAAATTTGTCCTAATTCACGGGCCTTTCTCCGACCTTCCTCCCTCTGATTGACCTTGTTGCATTCGTCTAACCTTGACGCTTCCGGCGTGGGCAGGAACGCTCCCGGGATCGGCCCGGGCGCGATCGGCGCGCAGGTCGGGCGTGGATCGGTGGACGTCGACGGGTGCGTGGCACCCGCCCGCCCGCCGATGCAGTGAAGGTGTCCGGGCTCCGATGGCCGTAGCCCGGACGATGCCGGCCGGGCACGCCGGGCCGGCATCACAGGGCAACAGGAACGGGGACGGGCGCCGATGACGACGGTGGATGAACACCTGGAGCGGATTCTCGCGGAGGTGGCGCCGACCCGCCCCCGGCGCGCCGGGCTGGAACAGGCCCACGGCTGCGTGCTCGCCGCCGACGTCCGGGCGACGGTGGCCCTGCCCAGCTTCGACAACTCGGCCATGGACGGCTACGCCGTGCGGGCTGCCGACGTCGCCGCGGCCACCGCCGACGCCCCCACCACGCTGCCTGTCGTCGGCGACATCCCGGCCGGGCCCGGCACGCCGGCGCCGCTGGATCCCGGCACGGCGGTGCGGATCATGACCGGCGCTCCGCTGCCCCGCGGAGCGGACGCGGTGGTCCAACTCGAGTGGACCGACGGCGGGCGCGCATCGGTCGCGGTCCGCCGACCCGCCGCCCGCGGGCTGCACATCCGCCGTGCCGGCGAGGATGTCACCCCCGGCGCGCTGGTGCTGCCGGCGGGGACGGTCATCGGCTCGGCCCAGATCGGTCTGCTCGCCGCCGTCAACGTGGCGCGCCCGCCGGTGCACCCGCGGCCCCGGGTGGCGGTGCTGTCCACGGGCACCGAGCTCGTCGAGGTCGGCTCGCGGCTCGGCGCGGGGCAGATCGTCGACTCCAACAGTCACGGCATCGCCGCCGCCGCCCGCGAGGCCGGCGCAATCGTCCGCCGGCTGACCGGCGTGCCCGACGAGCCCGACGCCTTCGCCAAGGCCCTGCACGGCGTGCTGGGCGAGGTCGACGCGGTGGTGACCACCGGCGGGGTCAGCGTCGGCGCCTACGACGTCGTCAAGGAGGTCCTCACCGGGACCGGCAGCGTGCGGTTCGATCAGGTGGCGATGCAGCCGGGCAAACCGCAGGGCTTCGGCCTGGTCGACGGGGTGCCGATCTTCACGTTGCCCGGCAACCCGGTCAGCGCGCTGGTCTCCTTCGAGCTGTTCGTGCGCCCGGCCCTGCGCCGGATGCGCGGGCTGGCGGCCACGGGTCTGCCGCGGATCGTCGTGACGGTCGGCACGGCGCTGCGTTCCCAGCCCGGCCGGCGCACGTTCGTGCGGGTCGTCCTCGACCATCTCGACGTCGACGGCCGGCCCGGCCCGGACACCGTCGCCCGCCCGGCCGGCGGCCAGGGCTCCCACCAGCTCACCTCCCTGGCCGGCGCGCAGGCGTTGCTGGTCATCGCCGAGGACATGACGGAGGTGCCGGCCGGCGCCCGGCTGCCGGCACTGTTGCTTGGCGGGGACGCAGGCGCCATCCTCTCCGGCATGGGCTGGGCGGAGACCGACAGGTCGGACACGGGCACGGGCGCAGGCGCAGGCGTGGGCGTGGGGCCGTCGGAACCGTCGGGGCCGAACGCCCGATGACCGCGGCCCGGCTCACCCACGTCGACGAGCACGGCGCGGCCCGAATGGTCGACGTCACGGCCAAGGACGTCACCGCCCGCACGGCGAGCGCCACCGGCCTGCTGCGGGTCACCCCGGAGGTGGTCGGGCTGCTGCGCGGCACCGGGGTGCCCAAGGGGGACGCGCTCGGGACCGCCCGGATCGCCGGGATCATGGGCGCGAAGCGCACGCCGGACCTCGTCCCGCTGTGCCATCCCATCGCGATCTCCGGGGTCACCGTCGACCTCACCGTCCGCGACGACGGGGTGGAGATCACCGCCACCGTGCGGACGGCCGACCGGACCGGCGTCGAGATGGAGGCGCTGACCGCCGTCACCGTGGCCGGACTGACCCTGCACGACATGGTCAAGGCGGTCGATCCCGGCGCGGAACTGACCGGTGTGCGGGTGCTGGCCAAGACGGGCGGGCGCCACGGCGACTGGCGCGCCGGGCCCTCCCGGGAGGTCGTGCCGACCACGCCGACGGGACCGGCGGAGGCGGCGGAGGCGGCGGGACCGGCGGAGGCGGCGGGGACTGCGGAGGCGGCGGGACCGGCGGGGGCGGTCCGGTGAGTGGCTCGTCGAGCCCTCCGCCGGGAGCGCGAGCTCGGGTCGTCACCGTGTCCGACCGGGCGTACGGGGGCGTCTACCCGGACCGCTCTGGGCCGCTGCTCGTCACCGGGCTGGCCGCGCTCGGCTTCGCGGTCGGCCCGGCGCAGGTCGTCCCCGACGAGCGGGAGCGGATCACGGCCGCCCTGCGGGCCGCCGTCGCCGACGGGATCGACCTGGTCGTCACCACCGGCGGGACCGGTCTCGGGCCGCGGGACGTCACCCCCGAGGCGACCGGGGACGTGATCGAACGGCCGATCCCCGGACTCGCCGAGGCGCTGCGGGCCGCCGGCCGTGACGCCGTCCCCGCGGCGGTGCTCTCCCGCGGGCTTGCCGGGACCGCGGCGGCGACGCTGGTGGTGAACCTGCCGGGTTCGACGGGCGGCGTCCGCGACGGGCTGGGCGTGCTTGCCGGGGTGGTCGGACACGCCGTGGCCCAGCTCCGCGGCGCCGGCGACCACACGGCGGCTGACCAGACGGCCGCTGACCACACGGGGGCGCCCGGCGTCGCCGAGACGGCGGAGTAGGGCGCCATGGTGCGGGCTCCGGGCTGGCCGGCGGTGCTGTCCGAGGGATCGGTCACGGTGCGGCCGCTGCGGCTGCGTGACGCCTCCGCGTGGGTCGAGGTGCGGCTGCGCAACGCCGACTGGCTGGCGCCGTGGGAGGCGACCCCGCCCGGTCTCGTCATGGTCCGCGAGACCTGGGCGCAGCGCCAGACCATCTCGGTGTACCGGCAGATGCTGCACCGGCTGCGTCAGCAGGCGCGGATCGGCATGGCGTTGCCGTTCGGGGTCGTTTTCCACGGGCGGCTCGTCGGCCAGGTGACGGTGTCGACGATTGTCCGCGGCGCCTTCAACAGCGCGCAGGTCGGCTACTGGGTGGACAGCGGCTTCGCCGGGCGGGGCATCACCCCGACGGCCCTCGCGCTCGTCGTCGACCACTGTTTCGGCCCGGTCGGCCTGCACCGCGTCGAGGCCAATGTGCGGCCCGAGAACTCCGCCAGCCAGCGGGTGCTGGCCAAGCTCGGTTTCCGCGAGGAGGGCCTGCACCGGCGCTATCTCTCCATCGACGGGCACTACCGCGACCACCTCGGATTCGCGCTGACGACCGAGGACGTTCCCGAGGGGCTCGTGCGCCGCTGGCGGGAGAGCCGCTACAGCCGGCCCTGACCGCTCGCGGTCGGCCCCGCGCGGACGCGCCGGCGTCGGCGAGCGTGAGCCGCCGCCAGCTGCCCCGATCCGCGGTGGCCCGGAGCGGGATCGGGGGCCCGCTTCCGGGTTATGCCGTGGGTGGGGTGACGAGTTCCACTCCGCTCGGTGGCGGGTGTCGGTAAGCGGACGCCCGCCCCTCGTCGTCACGGCGCGTTGTTCCGACACTCACGCCCGAGCTCATTCGCAGCGACCTGCTGGAGGCGGGTGCTATCTGCGAGTGCCTGCGTATGCCAAGCCGAGCCCACACGGGGGGCTCGGGGTCGGTTAGACGACGGTGGGACGACCCTCGCCCATCCGATTGCGGATGCGACACGCGGGGTTCGGGTCGGTGACCACGTGGATTTCGCTCACTAGCGTCAACAGCGAAATCGCTATCCGCTGGTGTCGAGAAGAGGCCCCGCATGGTCAGCACCTCCGCGCTCGCCGCGCTCGCCGCGCCCGGCGCGGACGGTGCGTGCTCGGCCTCCCGCGCGGGAATCGTGCCGGTTCCGGCGCCGCGGCATCGCGGGATCCACTCCGGCCGGACGGCGGTGCTCCGGTGAGCGCGCTGATCTGGGCGGCGATTGTCGCGGTGTGGGGATTTGTCCTGATCCCCATGTGGCTGCGCCGCCACGACACGGCCTCGGAGCAGCGTTCCACCGAGCGGTTCACGGTGGCGATGCGGGTGCTCTCCCGCCGTCCACCTGACCACGACGAGGCCGAACCCGATCGATTCGACAGTGACCATGAACGTCTCGGCGGGGTGAGAGGAACGGGTATGTCGCAGGCGGAGTCCCCCCGTTCGCGCGATCCCATCACCGGCGCGCAGGCCGCGCCGGACTCCTACGCGGCGCGGGTGTCCGCGCGCCCCGGCGCTCCTGGGGACCCCGACGACAGGTCGGCGGCTTCGAGTGGTCCGGCGGCTTCGAGTGGTCCGGCGGCTCCGGGCAGGCCGGCGGCTTCAGCCAGGCCTACGGCTTCGGGCCGGCCGGCGAGCCTGGGCTGGCCGGGAACTCCCGGAGGGCCCGGTACGTCGGGCGGGTCCACGGCCGCGGGTGGGCTGGGGTCGTCGGCGCGGTCCGGGGCTTCGGGCGGCCCGGTGACGGCCGGCGGCGACGGCCCGGTCCGCGGCGGCGAGCGGGTCGACTCCCGCCGCACCATCGCGCTGCACCGGGTGGCCGCAGAGCGGGCGGCCCTGATGCGGGTGCGCCGCCAGCGGCTGACCCTGATGGCGGCGGTGTTCCCGGTGACCGTCGTGCTGGCCGTCGTGTTCGGCGGGATGTGGATCGCCGTGCAGCTCCTGGTCGATCTCGGGCTCGCCGGTTACCTCGTTCACCTGCGCCGCGCCGCCCAGGTCGAGCGCCGGCTGGCGATCACTCGGGTCTCGATCGAGCGCCGGATCGAGGCCGAGCGGGTCGCCCGCAGCCGCCGCCGGCCGGTCGGCTCCTCCTTCGCGTACCACGAGCGAGACGCCGGCGCCCAGGACACCGGCTCGGGCGCCGGCTCCCACCACGGCCGTCCCCAGCCGGCGGAGGAGCTGACCCCCGAGGAGCTCGCGCATGCCCGGGCGGAGACGATCGACCTCGGCGGTCTGATCGCCGCCCAGCACGCCTACCGCGACGACGCCGGGCAGGACGAGCAGCCCGGACCGACCCACTGGACGGGCGGGGGAGCCCATCCCGAGAGCCCGGCCGTAGCCAGCGTGCAGGAGCAGGAGCCGGGCGGCCCGGCGAGTGGCGGCCACGCGAAGGTCCTCTACGGCTACGCACCATCCGCCGGCCCCGAAGCGCACGTCGGTCACGACGGTGCCGGCTACGACTACGAGGGTGCCGGCTACGACTACGAGGGTGCCGGTTACGAGGGTGCCGGTCACGACGCTGCCGGTCACGGGGCCGAGTACGTCGAGGTGGAGGCCGGGGACGTCGGGGACGTCGGGGCGGCAGCGGCGGCACGCATGACCGCCCGTCCGGCGGTCCGTCCCCCCAACCGGCCGACCACCTCGCGTCCCGGCCGTGTCCAGATCAACCCGCCGGGCACCCATGGCGGGCTGATCGCGTCCCCGGAGGCGGCGCCGGCAGGCGGGTCCGCGGCCGGCGACCCGGCCGGCGAGAATCCCGGCGACATCGACCCGCTGCTGCGCCGCCACGCCGTCGGGAGCTGAGCACAGGGGCTGGGGCGGCACGCTGGCCCGGCATCCCACTGAGCTGCCGGCAGCATCCCGTCGAGCGGCGCCGAACCAGCCCGCTCAGGGCAGTGGGCCCAGCCGGGCCACCGCGCGGGCCGGGGCGCCGTCGGCCGCGGCGAGCGGCAGGGGAAACAGGAAGATCTCGATCGTCCGCCCCTGCGCCCGGGCCCGCAGCAGCCTCGCCAGGCCGGTGAGGTTCTCGGCGATCACCGCGCCGGCGCCGCACAGCACCCGGTGCGCCGCCAGGCTGAACTCCTGGCCCGGCCCGGGGGTGCGGTCCACGCTCAGGGCGTCGATGCCGACGGTCCGCACCCCGGCGTCGGCGATCGCCCGGGCCGTGTCCGGCGCCAGGTAGGGGTGGCGCAGGTAGTCGGGGTGCCCCCAGCGATCCGACCAGCCGGTCACGAACAGGACGACGTCACCGGGGCGCAGGCCCGCCGGGAGCGCGGCGGGCCCGATCGCCCCCTGCGCCGCCTGTCCACGCGCGTCGATGAGCACCGCCGGGCCGGTGAAGCGGTCCAGCGGCAGCTCGTCGAGGCGGGGCAGGGCGTCGTCGATGTGCCAGGGCGCGTCGACGTGCGTGCCCGACTGCGAACCCAGGTGCAGGCGCTGCACGTTCACGCCGTCCTCGGCCGCGCGCAGCGCCGGCGCCACGGCCACCTCGGGATCCCCCGGGTACACGGGCATCCCGCTGACGATCGGCACGGACAGGTCGACCAGTTCGACCAGTTCGCGGCCCCGCGCACCGTCGTCGACGGGAATGCTCGGCATGGGAACCTCCGACGGTGGGGGCGCCCGCGGGCGGCGGGCCGTGGCACCACCATGCCTGCCGGTCCGGCGTTCCGGCCGGCGCGGCCGGCGTGGTCGGCGTCGACTCAGCGACTGACCGGCGTCTTCAGCGGGTCGTACTCCGCCAGGAGCCGCTCCAGCCGGACCTGGTCCACCCGGTTGACGACGCTGGCCGCCTCCTGTTGGTCGCGCACGCACTTGGCCAGGGTGAACGCCGAGGTCACGGTGTAGAGCAGGCCGAGCCAGAGGAAGGCGCGCATCCAGGAGTCGCCGGGCAGCCGGGCGATCGCGTACGTGACGGCGCACAGGGACACGGCGAACGACAGCGCCGCCTGGACGAAGAAGACGGTCGTGGTCCTGGCCTGCGGTGGTGTGGGCGACATATGGATCAGTCTCGGGCCGCTGCGGCGTCCTGACATGAGTACGGATACTCATTCCGTCCTGAGTGCACCTTCTGTCACACTTGCCGGGTGGGGATCCCACAGGGACCGGCCGGCGTGCGGGGCGCGCTGTGGCGGTCCCTGACGGTCTACCGCTGGGTGTCGCTCGCCTACGCCGTCGCCCTGGTCGGCCAGACCCTCGGGCAGGCCGACCGGCCCGCGCTCGGCGTCACCCTCTTCGGCGTGATGACGGCCTGGTCGCTGGTCATGTCGGTGCTCGCGCCCGCCATCGACGGCCGGTGCCCTCGGCTGCTGGCCGTCCTCGTCGCCGCGGACGTCACGCTCTGCGCGGCGATGGTCGTCCTGACCCTGCCGGTGGGTCCCCGCTCCGGCCACGTCCTGCCGGGGATGTGGTCGGCCGGCGGCGTCCTCGGCGCGGCGCTGCTGGGCGGCACGGCGGGCGGCCTGGTCGCCGGCCTGCTGCTGTCGATCGCGACGTTCGTCGAACGCGGCGTGGTCAACGACTCCTCGATCGGCACGGCCGTGCTGTTCCTGCTGTCCGGGACGATCGTCGGGTACCTGAGCCGCACGGCGCTGGTGGCGGAGACGGCGCTCGCCGACCTGCTGGCCGCGCGGGCCGGCGACGCCGAGCGGGAGCGGCTGGCCCGCCGCGTGCACGACGGCGTTCTGCAGGCGCTCGCGCTGATCTCGCGGGAGGCGCCGCGGGGGCTGCCCGCGGCCGAGGTGGCGGCGATGGCCGCCGAGCAGGAGGCGGCGCTGCGGGAGCTGCTGCGCACGCCCGCCGTCGCGCCGGTCATGGCCGGCGCGGCTGGTGGCAGGTCGGGCGGCAGATCGGGCGGCACAACTGCGGGCAGAACGGCGGGCAGGGCGACCGGCAGGTCGGGTGGCAGGGTGCCGCGGACGGGTAGTGGGATCTCGGCGGACCTGGTGGAGCCGCTGCTCCGGCTGGCGCGACCGGCGGCGCCGGGCCGGGGCGCGGTGACGGTGGCGACGCCGGGCGCGCCGGTACCCCTGGGCGTGGAGTGCGCGCGGGAGGTCGTCGCCGCGGTCGAGGCCACGGTGGACAACGTGGCCCGCCATGCCGGCCCCGGGGCGTCGGCCTGGGTGCTCGTGGAGGACGACGGCGACCGGGTCGTCGTGACCGTCCGGGACGACGGGGTGGGGATGGCGGCCGGGCGGCCGGAGCAGGCCGCCGCCGAGGGGCGGCTGGGGCTCGCGGTCTCGGTGCGGGGGCGCGTGCGGGAGCTGGGTGGCACGGTGACCGTGACGAGCCGGCCCGGCGCGGGGACGGAGGTCGAGCTGCGTGTCCCACGATGACAGGCCACCGGCGAGGGTGGTGGTCGTCGACGACCATCCCCTGTGGCGGGAGGCGTTGAGTCGGGATCTGGACCAGGCGGGGTTCGCGGTGGTCGGCACGGCCGGCTCGGTGGCGCAGGCGCTGCGGGTGGTCGCCGCGACCCGGCCCGACCTCGTCGTTGTCGATCTGATGCTCCCGGACGGCTCGGGCGTCGAGGTGATCCGGGGCCTGCGCGGTCCGGGGGCGGCCGGCGGGTTCGGCGGCGCGGTCCTGATCGTCTCGGCCTCCGGCGAGCAGGGCGATGTCCTCGCGGCGGTGCAGGCCGGGGCGTCGGGATACGTCGTCAAGTCGGCGCGGCCCGAGGAGCTCGTCGACGCCGTGCGTCGCACGGCCGCCGGTGTCCCCGTCTTCAGCGCGGGGCTCGCCGCGCTCGTGCTGGGGGAGATGTCGCGGGCGGCGCGCGACGTGACCGCGACGCCGTCGACCCCCCGGCTCACGGCGCGGGAGATCGAGGTGCTGCGCCTGATCGCGAAGGGCCTGTCAGCCCGGGACGCGGCGGCGCGTCTCGGCGTCTCGCATCGCACCGTGCAGAACCATGTGCACAACGTGCTGGGGAAGCTCCAGCTCCGCAACCGGGTGGAGCTGACCCGGTTCGCCCTCCGCGAGGGCTACGACGACGCGTCCTGACGTGCCGCCCGGCGGCCTCCGCCGGACCGCCTCCGACCGGCCGCCGCGGACCACACGCGGGGGCGCGTCGGCGCTAACGAGTCGATGGATCGAGGTCCGCGGCGGCGCCGTACGCTCGCTGGCATGACCGAGGTTCTCCAGCCGGTGCCGGCCCTGCACCGACCGGACCTGCTCGCGGCGGCGACCGCGGCGGCGCTGGCGGCCTGGCCGGACGCGGGGTCCGCGCCGCCCGTCGAGCGGGTCGAGGTGGCCCAGATCGACCCAGAGGTGGCCGACACGGCCGCGTTCTGCGCGCGCTACGGGGTCGAGCCGGCCGACTCGGCGAACTGTGTGATCGTCGCGGCCCGGCGCGGAGCCGAGACCACGCTCGCGGCGTGCGTCGTCCTCGCGACGACAAGGGCGGACGTGAACGGGCTGGTCCGGCGCCGGCTGGCCGCCCGCAAGGTGTCGTTCGCGCCGATGGACACGGCCGTCTCCCGCACCGGGATGGAGCACGGCGGCATCACCCCGGTCGGGCTGCCCGCCGACTGGCCGCTGCTGATCGACCGCGCGGTCGCGGAGCATCCCCGGGTCGTCGTCGGCTCCGGCCTGCGCCGATCCAAACTGTGGCTGCCCGGGGCGGCGCTCGCCGCCCTCCCCGCCGCAGAGGTCCTCGACGCCCTCGGCACCTGAGGGAAAGCGGCCGGCTGGCAGGGAGGCGGGTTCGGCGTCAGACCGTCGTCTCGGTGAGCTGCGCCTGCACGATGCGGACGACGTCGTTGATCGTGGTCAGGGTGAAGACGTCCTCGTCCTCGATCTCGATGCTGTACTCGCGCTCGATCCGGGCGATCGCGAGCAGGACCTTCACCGAGTCCGTGCCCTCGACCGTCCGCAGGTTGAGGTCCGCGGCGAGGGTCTCGGCGGGCAGGCGGAGCGCGCCGGCGACGATCTCGGTCACCGTGTTGACGATCTCGGCGTGGGATGACGACATCGGGACTCCTCGGATCGTGCGATCGGCGGTTCGATGCGGATGAGACGACGGGCGTGCCCCGGCCCCGCCGGCCGGCGGGCCGGCGGGCCGGCGAAGCCCGGGGTGTCACGCCATGGAGTCGGCGAGGGCCTGTCGGATGTCGGAGTTCCGGGTCAGGTCCCGGCCGAGCGCGCTGCCGAGCGCGCGGCGCAGCTTGGCCTGGAGCCGGTCCTGCGCGTCCGGCGGCGAGAACCGCAGGAAGACGTCGATCACGTCGTCGACGGTCTCGTAGCCCCGCATCTCCTCGACGAGCTGATGCTTGTAGACCCCGACCGGGTGGTTGAGCCGCGAGCTCGTCGCATAGAAATGGATGCGTTCCAGGACCGAGGTGAGTTCCTCGGGGTGCTGCTCGAGCCGCCGCTTCAGGTAGTACAGGAATTCGCGGGCGTGGCCGGCCTCGTCGCGGCTCGCCCGCAGGAACAGGTCGGACAGGACGGGCTCACGCACCCAGGCGGACAGAGCCCGGTACGCGGTGTTGACGATGATCTCGGAGATCACGTTCGTGGCCAGGGTGGCGCTCGGCGTGATGCCACGCTCGTACGGCTCGCGCAACGCCTCGATCCTGGCCTGGTCGATGTGTACGTCGACCGCCTTCAGCCAGGCCCGGAACGCGTAGTGGTGCTGGAGCTCCTGGTAGGCCCAGACGGCCACGAAGGCCGAGCAGTCGTAGTCGTCGTCGAACTCGCTGAGGAATCCGTGCAGCCCGGGCAGCGAGGTTGCCTCGCCCATGACGACACCCTTGACGAGCGAGATGTAGGCGGGGTCAACCAGGTCGCGGCGGACGTTTTCCAAACCGAGTTCGGAAACCTTCCACTGAAGGCGCTCGTAATGTTGAAAAACTTCGAAACTGTGGGCGTCCTCAGAGGTGGCGGTCGGCATTTGCGCTCCTTCCGAGCTTCTCCTGGCCAGACCTTCCGGTCCCACTATTGGGTCTTCACCCGGCCGCGACAACCCGCTATTCGGATCTCAATCGGCCCATCGCGACCGGTTATCGCCGGACTCGTTCGACCGGTGGGGGAGGAGTACTCAGGCCACGCCAGGCCGGGGTACTCCTCATCCCGGTTCGGTCCGGCCATGCCCTTGCCCGTGTTCTTCAGGAAGATCGCCGACCACACCCTGCGGGCGGCGTCCCACTCCACGCCCACGACGAGTGGGTAGTTGCCGACCGTGCTGAAGAAGATGGTGGAGAAGATCGGTCCCTCGGCGTCCGCCCGGTAGGCCGGGTGCCACGACGGGGTCGGGATCACGGGGAGCACGCCGCCGCGGAACGGGGCCTGGTCGACGCCGTGGATCAGCCTGTGAGCGCATCCTTGACCGGGACGAACAGATCCTCGATTCTGCTCTGGACTGTTCCGACAAACCTATCAAAGACGCCCTCGTGGGGCTTCGCGCTTTCGCGATAATTTACGGGCATGGACCGATTGTGGTTCGACGTCAGGGTTGTGGTGGCCGGTCAGACGAATCATAGTAGCTCGACAAAGGCCTGCGAGGGAAGCTCGGAAGGGAGCTGGTTGGGCCGCCGCCGGAGCGTGCCATTGCGATGGAGACGCTCTCCAGGAGCCGTGCCAGGTGTGGCTGGCATGCCGGTTGTGGTATCGCGCCACGGACACTCGAAGTGGATCGCCTCTACGCAGCCACCGCATCGGCTTCGTACGGTCTTCGATCGGATGCGGCTGTTCTGAAGGAGCTGCGGTGACTATCGCCGACTCGGCCCCGCGTACCGAGGACCGGCTATTTCAGAGCCGGCTGGACGAGGCGGGCGTGCTCGACCAGCGGTACATCCTGGTCCACGCCGACAACGCCACCCTGGACCTGATCGACGAGGCAGGCAGACCGCACCGGTGCACCGACTTCATGTCGGCCTATGCCGCTGTCAACTTCGGCCACCGCAACCCGGCGATCGAGCGGGCACTGGCCCGATCGTCCGACCTCACGGGTCTGTTCTACGGCCCGGAGGCGGACGGGGTGGCGCGGTGGTTGTGTGCCCGGCTGCCCGAACCGCACAGCCGGCGCGTCCTGTACCAGGTGGGTGGCAGCTTCGCGGTGGCGGCCGCGCTGGCCCTGGCCCGCCGCACCCGTCCGGGCCGGGTGATGTCGATCGACGGTGCGTTCCACGGCCTCGGTGTCGACGCGGCAGCACTCACCAGCGTGCAGCGGCGGTTCTCGTTGCACGACACCGGCTTCGTCGACCTGCTCGCGCCCGAAGTGATCCACCTGACTCCCGGCACCGTGCCACGGGACTGGGACGGCGTCTCGTGCATGATCTACGAGCCGGTGCAGGGCGCCAACGGGTACGTGCCTCTCGACCGCGAGTGGCTGCACGAGGTGACCGCCTCGGCAGCGTCGGCGGGCGTGGTCACCGTGGCCGACGAGATCCAGTGCGGGTTCTACCGGCACGGCGTCTTCAGCCCGTCCGCGGCGTGGGGCCTGGACCCGGACATCGTCCTGTTCAGCAAGTCGCTCACCAACGGCATGTACCCGCTGTCGGCCGTGGTGTACAAGCGCTTTCTGGAGGCGGGAGCGGATCCGGTGTATCTGGCGCACACCTTCCAGACCGGCACCCTGGGCACCGCGGCCGCGCATGAGGTGACCCGCTACATCGACGGCAACGATGTGGCGGGCATGGGCGCGGCCGTCGGCGCCCGGCTGGAGGAACTCGCCGACCGGCTTCAGGCGGCCGGCCTGGCGCGCGCGGTGTACGCGACCGGCCCCGCGCTGTCCTTCGAGCCGACCGCGGTCGTCAGCCGGGAACTGGTACGCCGAGCGTTCGCCAGCGGCGCGCTCGTGTTCAGCGGGGGCCGGCACGGTGAACGCATCCGCATGGCGCCCCCGTTGACCATTCCTGACGCGCAACTGGTCGAGGGCATAGAGCTGGTCTGGTCGGCCGCCGGTGGCCGCGCCGGTGGAACGTGAACACTGCCACGAGGCGTGGTCGGGCGGGGTGTCCGGTGGTCGCGGTGTTGTGTGCTGGCCGACGCCCACCCGGCATGGAGATGGTCGAGTCCGGCGCCGAGGTCCGTTACACCACGGCCGAAAGACTTCCCGAGGACCTCCGCGGAGCGGACGCGCTCTTCGTGTGGGACTTCCGGTGTACCGGGGTCGAGGCGGCCTGGCTCGCCGCGGACGCGCTGCAATGGGTGCACGTCGCCGGCGCCGGCGTGGACGCCGTGCTCTTCCCCGCGTTGCGAGACAGCGACGTGGTGCTGACGAATTCACGGGGTGTCTTCGAAGGCCCCATCGCCGAGTATGTGCTCGGGCTCGTGCTCACCTTCGCCAAGGATTTCGCCGGCACGTTCGCGGCGCAGCGGGAACGCCGATGGCAGCACAGGGAGACCGAGCGGATCGACGGGAGTGCCGTGGTGATCGCGGGCACGGGGCCCATTGGTCGCGCGGTTGCACGGACACTGCGTTCGGTGGGCATGCGCGTCGAGGGTATCGGGCGCACCCGTCGCGACCACGATCCGGACTTCGGCGTGGTACGCGGCTTCGACCAGTTGACGCGGCGGCTGCCGCACGCGGATTTCGTGGTCGCGGCGAGTCCGTTGACCGAGCGGACCGAGGGCATGTTCAACGCCTCGACGTTCGCCGCGATGAAGCCGTCCGCCCGTTTGATCAACGTCGGTCGGGGGGCGCTCGTGGTTACCGAGGACCTGGTTGCGGCCCTGCGTGACGGTGTCATCGCGGGCGCGGCGCTGGACGTCTTCGACACCGAACCCCTTCCCACCTCCTCACCGCTGTGGACGATGCCCGCTGTGCTGGTGTCGCCGCACATGTCGGGCGACTTCGTCGGCTCTTTGCCCGCGCTCGCCGAGTTGTTCGTCGACAATTACCGGTGCTGGCTGTCCGGAAATCCCCTCCGTAACGTCGTGGACAAGCGACTGGGTTATGTGCCTACCCGGGCCTCGGGCGGCTGACCCAAACGACGATGCGAGAACCGTCCGGCGGGTGCTCAGGTCGTGGATCCGCGCTCAGAAGATCGCAGAAAGCTCATGCAGCACCTCATGGCGGTCCAGCTCGATCGGGTTGTTCTCCACCCTGGCCCGGGACCCCAGCCCCGCGTCCACGATGGACGGAAGCGCCTCGCGGCTGATCCCGTAGTCCCTCAGCCGCGGCGACCAGCCGAATCCGGTGAGGTAGTCGGTGAAGTAGTCCGCCGGCTCCGTGTCCCCGAGGCCGAGCACCTCGACGATGGCCGCGAGCTGCTCGATGACCCGCGTCTCGACGCCGGGCCGCTCGGCCATCGCCAGGTGGTGGCGCAGCAGCCACCGTAGGTTCAGCAGGCAGGCCACGCCATGCGGCACGTCGTACTGCGTGGTCAACCGGTACGCGAAGGCGTGCGCCGCCGTCGTCCTCGTGATGTCTATGGCTCGGCCCGCAGCGAGCGCCGCGGCCGCCAACGTGCTCCGCTGCGCGGCGTCCGGCTCGGACACCGGTCGCCGCAACAAGGGGACGAGGGCGGTCAGCGCCTCGCTCGCGAACTCGCGGGAATGCGGGGTCGACCGCTTGCTCCACCACGACTCGACGGCGTGGCACAGCGCGTCGAAGCCACAACTTCCGACGAGGCTCGGTGGGCAGGACGCCGCCAGGTCGGGATCGATGACGGCGACGTCGGCCAGCACCGACGGATGGTCCAGCGACAGCTTGGTGTCGTCATCGAAGACCGTCGCGAATCGGGTGACCTCGCTGCCCGGGCCGGCGGTCGTCGGCACGAGCACGAGCGGCCTTCGCTGCGCGGGTGGCTCGTACCGCGTCGCGTGCAGCGACCCGCGAGCGTGCTCGACGTCGGCGGGCAGCAGGCGGACCAACTTCGCCACGTCGAGTGCGCTGCCGCCGCCGACGCCGACGATCACCTCCGGCCGCCAGCGGTCCCGCAACCGACACCCAGCGACCACATCGCCCAGGCGGGGGTTGGGGGTGAAGCCGGAGAACAACGCAACCTCGCTGACCGCCAGCAACTCCTCGACCCCGGCCGCTCGAAACGCGCGGGCGCTGGCCACCACCAGCACGCGCCTGCCCGCACCCACCAACCGCGGTAGCACCGACACGCAGCCGGCCGCGCTGATCACGTCCGGCGGCTGCACGGTTTCTCCGCATGGCTGGATACCCAGGAACGAAAGCGCCGGTGCATCTCCGGTGCGCTCATCGCGGAGGTCGCCCGGGGAGGAGCGGTCCCGCGACCGGACGCCACGCGCACCACCAGCAGGTGCGGTCCAGGAGTGGACAGCATCAGGCGCAGTGCGGACTGCACCTCCCCGAGCTCCGAGCACTCGCGCGCCTGGCGGTACCCGCAGGCCAGCCCGATCTGGGTGAAGTCGGTCATCGGCGAGGTGGTCGCCTGCGAGCCGGTGGACTCGTAGGAGCCGTTGTCGAACAGGACGTGCACCATGTTGGCGGGGGCGGTGAAACCGATGGTCGACATCGTGCCCAGGTGCATCAACGCCGCCCCGTCGCCGTCCAGGACGACCACCGGCTGCGCGTCGGACAACGTGTGGGAGAGCCCCAGGCCGATCGCCGCCGCGTGCCCCATGGAGCCCTGCATGTAGAAATGGTTGTCCGCGTCGCCAAGCGCGAACAGCTCGCGCGAGGTGTAGCCGGTCGTGGAAATGATCGGCAGGTCACCCAGGTCGGGCAGGATCGCACGGAGTACCTGGGCCCGGGTGCACAGCGGGGGAAGGTCGCCCGCTCCGCCCGCTCCACCCTCTCCACCTTCTCCGCCCTCGACGACCCCGGCGATGGCTCCCTTCTCGACCAGGACGAACGCCGGACGTCCGCGGGCCAGTTCACGCTCCGCCTCGTCGAGGATGCCGTCGAGGTCACTCGCCGCGGCGGTCAACAACCACCTGGCCGCGCCCAGCGCGTCGAGCAGCCGTGCCGTGGCCTGCCCCATGACGGCGTGCTGTGGTTCGTCCTGCGACGGGTCGGGCCAGCCTCGCAGGCTCACGAACGCGAGCACCGGAATGTCATAGGTCATCTGCAACGAGGCGAGTGGGTTGATCAGGTTGCCCAGCCCGGAGTTCTGTGCGAAGACCGCGGTGCGCGAGCCCGCGAGGGCCGCACCCGCGGCGATGGCCAGAGCAGCGCCCTCGTTCGCCGCGGGCACGTACCGTTTGTCGCGCGACAGCCACTCGATCGGACCGGCGAAATACGAGCACGGCACACCGGTGGCGGAGCTGAAGCCATGCGCGATCAACCGTGAACAGAACCGGTCGGCGTCGATCACCGCTCCAGCTCCTGCCACTGCCGCAGCCGCTGAAGCTCGAACACGTCGTTCAATGACGCCAGGTCGGCCTCGAGGTCGGCCGAACTCCCGTGCGTGATGATCGCGTGGAAGGTGGCCCGCAGCGCGTCGATCGTCGCCCGAAGTCCCTGGTTGGCGTAGATAATCACGGATGCACCCGCCTTGACCGCGTCGTCGAAGTGCCACCCGGGGTACGTGGTCGGCACCAGCACGACCGGCTTGCGTCCGTCCCACTGCTCGAGGAACGCCTGCACCTCGGCGCTGGTCCGGTGCTTGGAGTGGACCAGCAGCGCGTCCGCGCCGGCTTCGGCGTACGCGTAGCTGCGGTTCAGCGCTTCGTCGACGCTGAGTCCACTGATCAGGGCTTCGGTGCGGGCGATGACGAAGAAGTCGTCGCCGCTCTGGACCCGTTTCGCGATGGAGATCTTCCGCGCGAAGGCGGTGGTTTCGAGCAGGTCGTGATTGCCGGGGGCGAAGCTGTTCATCTTCGGATAGTGCTTGTCCTCGATGCAGACCGCGCTGATTCCCGCCGCTTCGTACTCGTGCACCAGATAGGCGATATTGAGGTTGTTGCCGAAACCGGTGTCGCAGTCGGCGACGACCGGGATTCCCACCCGACGCTGCATCTGTACCGCGGCCTGGAGGTAGTCGGTCATGGTGAGCAGGCTCGCGTCGGGTAGACAACGCGCCGCGGAGATTCCCAGACTGGACGCCCAGACTGCGGCGAAGCCCGCCTGCTCGGCAAGCATCGCTCCCAGCGCGTCGTGAACCCCCGCGGCGCGCACGGCCTGACCCTCCGCCAGCACCTCCCGGAAGGTCCTGTTGGTGATTCTCCGCATCTCATGTCCTCCACATCGGGCCACGTCTCACATCGGGCCACGTCTCACATCGGGCACAGCAGGCTCACGCGACCCGGCCTGAGGGCGGAGGTTGCCCCTCTCGCAGCACGTGCCGCACTCCGGCGGCGACCCGCTGCCGCAGGCTGACCTCCGACTCGGCGGACAGGAACGCCCGATGAGCGGTGACTATGACGTCGGGCCTGCGCAACAACTCGCGACCGATCTCGTCGTCGTTGGGGTCCTCCGGCGAGAAGACGTCCGAGGCAAACCCGCCGAGGCGTCCGTCGCGAAGGGCGTCCAGCACCGCGGGGAGGTCGACGAGACCGCCGCGGGCGGTGTTCACGAGCAACGCACCGGGCGTGCACGACCGGAGCACGGTCCGGTCGACCAGACGTTCGGTTTCGGCGGTCAGCTCCGGGTGGAGCACGATGACGTCCGACACGGCGAAGAGCTCGACCGGTGACGTGCAGGGTGACACGCCGTGGCTGGCCATCAGGTCCGCCGGAACATAGGGGTCGTAGGCGACGACGCGCCCGTAGAAGGGGTGCAGCTTGCGGCTGGTGGCACGGCCGATCCTGCCGAAACCCACGATGCCCGCGGTCAACCCGGCGGTACGCCGGGGAATCCGGCCGGCGTGGATGTTCCACGAGCGGTTGCGCACCAGCCCGTCCTGCACACAGACGCCGCGTTCGAGGGCGAGTGCCAGGGCCAGGGTGTGTGTGCTGACCTCGTCGCCGCAGTAGTCGGGGACGTGGAAGCCCCACAGCCCCTGCGCACGCAGCAACTCGGCGTTGAGGTTGTCCAGCCCCACCCCCTGACGTGCGACGACCCGGCAGGACGGACCCACCGCGTCCAGCAGTCGCGGGGTAACCAGGGCACGGTAGACCACCAGCGCGTCCGCACCAGCGACGTGGCTGTCGAACTCCGCACCGTCGAGGAGGAACCGGCCGTCCCGACGGACGCCGAGGCCGAGCTCGACATCCTCCCCGTAGGTCTCGCGCTCGATCGTCGCCAGCGACGGATCGAGCTCACCGAGCCCGTTGACGGCCCACGCCGGATCGGTGTACACCACCCGCATCAGCCCGGTGCCCCCTTCTGGCCGTCGTAGCCCCAGCCGAGCCGATCGCGACGTCCTCGGCGCAGCACCCGCTGCGCCTGAAACGTGTTGGACAGCTCGAGGTAGTCCACATAGGACAGATGTTTTCCGCTGCCCAGCTTCACCACCGATCCGGAGCCGGACCAGCCGTGCGCGACGAACGGCGACACCCATGCGCTGCCGTCCCCGGTCAGCCGAGCGGAGCCGATCCCATCGCTTTCCTGCTGACGCCCGCTTTCCTGCCGACGCCCGCTTTCCTGCCGCCACCAGAGCGTGATCTCACCGTCCAGCACGAGGTAGTGGGCCTCCGCGAAGTCGCAGAGATCGAGCACCGGCTTCGGCGTGCCGTTGTCAACGTGCATGTACAGCCCGGTCAGGTCGGGCAGGTGCGGTGCGGCGGCGAGGGAGGCGACCTCGTAGCTGCGAAACGGGCGGATGCTCGCGACACTGCTCTCCACCGACCGGAACGTCTTGCCGACCTGGTCGTGTTCGCGCATCGCGGGGAGCAGGATCCGGTAGTCCGTCGCGAGCACCCTGGCCACCGCGCGCACCTCGTCGAGCGTCAGGTCCGCGGTGTCGGCGAGACGCTCCTGCGGGATACCGGTCTGCCTGGCCAGGCTGGTCAGGTCGTGACCACGACGGGCCAGCACGCTGCGCAGGATCGCGGCGGGCGAGCCGTCGGACACCGACTCGACCATCGCCTCGAAGGCGTGGTCGGCCCAGGAGTTCGTCTCCTCCACCAACGCCTGGAGCCCGGACCTTCCGGTGTAGGAGATGATCCGAGCGGGCACGTCCGTCGCGAGGGAGTACGTGTGCGGGCAGAAGGAGGGCTCCACATAGGAATCGCCGGCCACCCACGGCACGGCTGAAGTCCCCGCGCGCATCCGTCGCCACGTCGCCGCCGTGAGCTCGGTTCCCCAGCGACCGTTGATGTCACCCGGGCCCAGGTTCACCGTGATCGCCGGCTCGAGGTGACCGTTGTTCAACGCGGGCAGCCGGTCGGCGGGACACAGTATGTCGAGGATGACCGGTGCCACCCTTCCGGCCGGCGCCGCCATCGTGTAGTAGTTGTAGAAATGGATCCCGTCACGCCGCACGGCCCGGCAGGTCGCTCGCATCTCGGCCGCCGTGCGGAGCACCACGACGTTCTTTCCGGTACCCACGGATATTTGCGGAAGTTCGATCCCGAGCTGCCTGACCAGCAACTCGGCGAAATCGTCCGCCACGTCGAACTCATCCTTGGCGAGTAGCTGACCGAACTCCTCTTCGCCGATTTCCAGCCGAACCGCAAGCTCCTGACTGGTGATCTTCCTGGCGTTCATCCAGTGAACGATCCTGAACGTATCCAACAGCAATTCTCGCCGCTCCCTCGTCAAGAAACTTCAACGGCCGGCCGGTTGGCGAGCCAATGCGCCCGAGGAACCTGCCGCGAGTTCCGTACGGCCGGTGCGAGCAGCCAACTGCCCGCACTCGTCGCGATAAGGCCACCCACAACAATCGTGAGGGCGAGTCCGGCCCGTTCACCGAACGCGCCGACGAAGACGACGGCGAGCACTCCGCCCAGCAGCGATCCCAGCGGCAGGGTTCCCCAACCGATCGTCCGTATCGAAGCGAGCACGCGGCTTTGTAGCCGGGCAGGTGCCAGCACCTGGCGCGCGACGGCGACCTGGCTGTTCCAGATCGGCAACCAGGGCGAGGCGAACGTGACGATCACCCCCAGGACCGCGGCCGGGTGACCGAGCAGGGCCAGCGGCGCCATCAGCCACATCACCCCTTCGGAGACCGTGAACAGCAGCGTCCGGCCGTAACCGAATCTCCGCACGGCGCGTCCCGCGACCGATGCGCCCAGCACCGACGTGACCGCTCCGGTTGCCAGGATCACTCCCGTGGTGTGGACGGAGAGGTGGAGCGCCCGGTAGGCGTACAGGAAGATCACCGTCTTGGTCACCGTGATGCCCAGGTTTCGCACCGCGGCACAGAGCGTGAGAGGTCGCAGCAGGTCGTGGGTCAACACGAACGCGAATCCCTCCCGGAGCCTGCCGACCACGGTGTCCCCCGGTGAGCGCGGCTCGGGCGGTGGTTCGTCCGTCCGCACGGACATCACGCTGAGAATGGAGCCGAGGAAGGACGTCGCGTTCAGAGCCACCGCATAGGTCGCCCCGAATGCGCTCGACAGCGCGCCGCCGAGTGCGGGTCCGATAACCTGCGAGGTGCTCCGCGAGGTCTCGACCGCGGCGTTGCCTCGCAGTAGCTCGTGGCCAGGCAGCAGAATGGGCAGATACCCCTGCAACGCCACGTCGTACAGCAGGGTGAAACCGCCGCTCACCGCGACGACCAGGAGTAGCTGCTCGATCGTGAGCACACCGAACCGTTGCGCGACCGGAATACTCATGAACAGCACGAGCCGCGCGGCACCGGCCACCACCATCATCCGCCGGCGGGTGAAACGATCGACGAGCAGCCCCGCACCGATACCGGAGACCGGATATGCGATGTACGTGGCCATCGTCAACAGCCCGACCTCGAACGTCGTCGCGTGCAGGGTCAGGATCGCGATGGTCGGCACGGCGAACGTGGCCACCCGGTCGCCGACCAGGCTGATCGACTCACCGCGCCACAGGACGCGGAAGTCGCGCGACCCGGTGTCGGCGGTCATGCCAGGCGGGTGAGTTGGAGGAGGAAGTCGTCGCCCTGGCCGGGCACCGGCAGGTGCGCGGTCTCGTAACGGAGGCCGCGCGGCACATCCTGGGCGGCGAGCTCGTCGAGTTCGCCTGTTCTGATCCGGTGTTCTCGTCCCCTGGCCACGTAGAAGTCGACCAGGGCGTGCGTCGGGATGTCGCCGTGCGGTGGCAACACCGTGCCGAGCCATTCCGCTGCGGCGCTGTAGTCGACGTCGAACTCCGCCTCGTCGAAAACGGTGGACAGCACGCCGCGTCGAGCGGCTTCGGAGAGCACCGCTTCGTCCCGCTCGTACAGCCCCAACCGGTAGCTCAGCCGCATCTTCCCGCCGGGGCGCACCGCGGCGGACAGGGTCCGCAGGGCGCTGCGGAGCTCGGCGCGGACGAACCGGTTGACAAGTCGATCAGCTATCACGAGATCGAACGCACCGTCGAACCGTGAGTCGGCGCGGGTCACGTCGACCCGAACGAACTCGGCCCTTCCCGGGATCAGGTTCTCCAGCTCGGCAAGCATCACCGCGGAGAAGTCCGCGACCACCAGCTCCGCGCCGGCGTCGAGCACCGCACGGGCGAGTGCAACGGTGCTGGCGCCCACCAGAAGCACCCGCTCACCAGCGGCGAGACCTTCGAGGTACTGGGCACACGCTGCGGGGTTCGGACCGCCGTCGTAGTTGCGGTTCCAGTACGCGCTACCCAGCCGGTCCCAGGCGCCCGCCTTCGAGTTGGTGATCTCGTGGTCAGCGATCACGGAGGTCCTCCCGTGGGCGGCCACGCCGGTCGGCGGTGGCACGGCCGGCGGTGAGAACGGTCACCTGTCCTCCTCGGTTCGAAAACACACCGTGTTCTCGGGTTCGCGACGCTTTCCGATCAGGTAGAAGTACTAGATGACGAGGGTCTTGACCCTGGTCATCTCCTCGATCGCGTATCTCGCACCCTCGCGACCGATACCGCTGTCCTTCACCCCGCCGAACGGGATGTTGGGCGACTCGAACTGCGGTCCTCCGTTCACCACGACCGCGCCCACGTCGAAAAGCTCGGCGGCTCGGCGCGCGTGCTCCAGGTTGTTGGTGAAGATGCCTGCCTGGAGGCCGTACCGAGAGTCGTTGACGACCTCCACCGCTTCGGGGAAGTCCTTCACCCTGATCACCGGCGCCGTCGGGCCGAAGGTCTCGAGGCGCACCAGATCCGCGTCCCGTGGCACGTGGTCGAGGACGGTCGGCCAGTACTGGGCGCCCACCCGTCGGGCCCCGCACAACACCCGCGCGCCCGCGGCCACGGCACGAGCCACGCGGGCCTCCACCTCGCTGGCGGCGTGCCGGTCTATCAGCGTGCCGATGTCGGTCGCAGGGTCCCCCGGATCGCCGACCACCAGGGCCGACGCAGCGGCGGCGAGTTCCCTGACGAACTCGTCGGCGACGTCCTCGTGCGCGATGATGCGTTTGACACCGCGGCACGACTGCCCGGAGGTGGCGAATGCGCCCGCGGTGGCCGCCGCAACGGCCGCGGGAATGTCCGCATCCGCCATGATGACCAGCGCGCCACTGTCCCCGAGCTCGTAGGTCTGCCTGATCATCCCGGCTGACGCGGCGAGCAGCCGGCCCACTCTGGTGCTGCCGGTGAACGTCAACATGTCGATGTGTCCGGAATGAATGAGCGCGTCCACGAGCTCGCCGGGTTCGCCGCACACCAACGCGATCAGGTCGGGTGGCAGGCCGGATCGCAGGAGCGCGTCGACGAGGCGGATCGCGCTCAGCGGGGTCTTCTCCGACGGTTTGACGACCACCCTGTTGTTGGCGGCTATCGCGGGGGCGACCTTGGTGACGACCTGGTTGAGCGGTCGGTTGAACGGCGTGACAGCGCACACGACGCCGATCGGCTCCCGGGTCGTGATCGCGAGGCGTCGCTGCCGAGCGCTGGTGACGTCGGTTCGGATCGCCTCGCCGGTGATGCGCTTGCCCTCCTCCGCGCAGTACCGGAGCTGCGTGGCGGCGCGGTCCACCTCGCGCCGGGCGTCCATGATCGCGAGACCGGACTCCTGGGAGATCGTGCTCGCGAAGTCGTCCCGTTCCCGGTGGAGAAGTTCCGCTGTCGCGGTGAGGATGTTGCTTCGGTCGTAGGCGGTGAGCTCGGACCTGACTCCGGCAAGCCCGCGCGCCGCCTCGAGCGCCTGCTCCGGGCTCGCGCGCACCACCGTCCCCACCACCTCGTCGGTGTACGGGTTGCGCACCTCCGCGACGCCCACGCCGGGCGACCACCGGCCACCGGAGAACAGACCCCATTCCGCGCTCATCCGCCGACCTCGTCGGCGACGGCGGCGTTGTCGAGCAGGCGTGCGCCACCCAGGCGCACCGCCCCGAAGACGCGCAGCTCCTCCACTGGTGTGCCCGCGACGGCCGGCCCGAGCGAACCGGTGTACACCTCGACGTACTCGACCAGGTCGAACCCGTGCGCCAGCAGGGTCTCCGCGATCTGTTTCGTGGTCTCGCCGATGACGTCGATGCCCTGCTCGGCGATCCGACGCGCGCCGCGCCGCAACGCCGCGTACAGCCGCGGGGCGATCGCCCGCTGGCCGGAGTCCAGATACGTGTTGCGGCTGCTCAACGCCAGGCCGTCGACGTCGCGCATAGTCGGGCAGGGCACGACCTTCACCGGGAGGCCCTGATCCTCCACCATCGCCCGGATGACGGCGTACTGCTGGTAGTCCTTCTCACCCCAGTAGGTCCGATCGCAGTCGACAATGTGCAACATCTTGAGGACCTCGGTGGTGACCCCGTCGAAGTGCCCCGGGCGCCGCGGGCCGCACAGCACATCGGTCAACCCGCGCACGACGACCTTGGTGCGCACCTGGTCGATGCGCCGCTCACCCAAAGGGAAGATTGTCTCGGTGGCCGGCGCGAAGACCGCGTCACATTCCCGGTCGCGCAAGGCACGGAAATCCGCTTCCTCGGTCCTGGGATAGCGGTCGAAGTCCTCGGAAGGTCCGAACTGAATCGGATTGACGAACAAGGTCAGAACCACCTTGTCGCATTCTCTCCTCGCGGCGTCGACAAGGCTCAGGTGCCCTTCGTGGAGAGCGCCCATGGTCATGACGCAGCCGATGGAGGAACCGGCGGCGCGCCACTCGCGCGTTTGCTCACGCACATCCTCGATCGTGTGCAGGACCCTTAGCAACGTGCCCCCTCCACCGCCGATTCACGCGTGATCGGCCACGCACCTGCGGCGTGACCAAGAATCCGTGTGGTGATGATCTAACCGGATCGTGGCGACATGTCAATGGGTAGGCTCGGGTGCCGCCCGCATCTCCTATCGCTCGATCGAGATCTCCTCGATCGCCCATACATCGGCAGCGCAAGGCGGCCGCGCGGGCGTAGTCTTGCAAGCAACGAAACGCGGCATCGAACCTATTCGATCGGCCGTCGCGAGAGCTTGCCAGCCCCTCGGGATCTGCTCTCCAACGAAGAGGAAACCGGTGGAACCAGAAACAGATCTCGGTGCCCGCGCCATACCGGAAGAGGTCGGTCTGTCGTCCGGCAGGCTCGCCAGGATCGACCGGATGCTGTCGTCGCATGTGGACGACGGCCGGCTGCCCGGCGCGGTAGCGCTCGTGTACCGCCGGGGTCATGTCGCGTACACCGCGCAGGCCGGGACCGTGACGCCGCCAACCGGCGCCCCGATGCCGCTGGACGCGATCTTCCGCATCTACTCGATGACCAAGCCGCTCACGAGCGTGGCCGCCATGTCCCTGCACGAGGAGGGGCTCCTCGACCTCGGCGATCCCGTCGGGCGGTTTCTGCCCGAACTGGCCGACCTGCCGGTCGGCGAATCCACGTCGGACGGTGGACACCGCCTCGTGGACGCGGAGCGGCAGATCACTGTTATCGATCTGCTGCGGCACACGTCCGGCATCGTTGGCGGGTATTTCGGAACCCCCTGGATCCTGAAGCTGTACGAGAAGGCCGGTATCAGGGCGTTCGATCACACCGACGTCGCTTATTCCACGTCCACACAGGACCTCGTCACCTCGTTCAGCAAGCTGCCCTTGGCCATGCAGCCGGGATCCCATTGGGAATATGGTCGATCCGGCGATGTCGTGGGGCGCCTCCTGGAGGTGGCCAGCGGCCAGCCGCTGGACGCTCTGCTCGCGGATCGCGTGTTCACCCCACTCGGCATGGCCGACACCGGGTTCTTCGTCCCACCGGAGCGTGCTCACCTGATGGTGCAGCCGGCCGAGCCTTTCGCCGCGGACACGGTGATGCGCGACCTCACCTCGCGTCCAACCTTCATCTCCGGCGGCAGCGGCTCTTTCTCGACCGTCCGGGACTATCTCCGGTTCACCAGGATGTTGTTGGGAATGGGTGAACTGGACGGCCAGCGGGTGCTCAGCCGGAAGTCGGTCGAGCTGATGACCTCCGACCACCTCGGTTCGCTGTATGGCACCGGGCCCGACTACATGCCGCGCGACGGGTACACGTTCGGCTTGGGCGTGGCGGTGCGCAAGCAGTCGGGACTCTCCGAAGTCCTCGGCTCCGCGGGCGATTACTGGTGGCTCGGACGCGGGTCGACCAGCTTCTTCGTCGACCCGGCCGAGGATCTGATCGGGCTGTTCATGACCCAGAAATACTGGCGGGCCAGGCACTACCAACGGGTTTTCAAGAACCTCGTGTACCAGGCCGTGATCGACTAGCTGGCTGGGGAAGACGCGCGCCATCCTGCGTGCCTGCGAGTCGGATCGGCTGAGTACGGCGGAGCGGGAGGGGACGGTGGGACGGAGGGCCACCCCGACGCGGACCGTTCACGTTGCCTCCGCAACCCCGGCCAGGTCGTCGAGCCGCAGCGGGACCGCAGTGACCATGGCGCTGCTCACCGCCGCCGCGCGGTCCGCCTCGACCACCACCGCACGCACCCGAGAGGCACCGTCGCTGGCGGCCAGGCGGCCGACTACTCTAGGACGGTCGTACGAGTTGGAGGTGCTGATGCCTCGCGACACCAAGCAACGCATGACGGAGTCGGCGGCGTTGTCGTTGCGCCAGCGGGGACTGGCTGCGACATCGTTCACCGACGTCCTCGCCGCGAGCGGCGCGGCTCGCGGGGCGATCTATCACCACTTCCCAGGAGGCAAGAACGACCTCGCCGAGCAAGCCGTCGCATGGACGGGTCGCCGAGTCCGGGCCGAGTTCGAGAGCATCGGCGGGGACGATCCGGACGCCGTGTTGCGCAGCTTCATCGAGCTCATCGGCCCCGTCGTGGCGAAGGCGGCAGGTGGTACGGGCTGCGCGGTGGCTGCTGTGACGGTAGAAGCGTCACCGGACCAGCCCGCACTGAGCGCTGCGGCGGATACGGCGTTCCGATCATGGATCGACGTCCTCGAAGCGCGACTCTGCCACGTCGGAGTCGCCTCATCGCAAGCCAGCGCGACCGCGCAGTTGATGGTCACGTTCCTGGAGGGGAGCCTCGTCCTGGCCCGCGCCGCCGGCACGGTCGCTGTCTTCGAGCAGAGCGCGTCGGCCCTGCTGCGAGCCCTCGCCGAACAACCTTGACTAGTACGGTCATCCTAGTTATGGTCTTCTAGTATGGTCGTACTAGTCCCCGGAGTCGGTTCATGACCATTTCATCGGTGTTCGACATGCGCTTCTCGCCCGAGTCTGCGGAGGAGGGCATGGACCTCGCGCTTGCCATCGGGGCTGACATGCCAGCAACCACGGGCTGCACCGGGTACGACGTCATCCGCGACCTGGCGGACCCCGGCCACGTTGTCATCGTCACTCGCTGGAACACCCGGAGCGAGGGCGAAGCCGTACTCGGCTCCTACTTCCGGGATCCGAAGATTACCCGCGTCACCGAGCTTCTCGGCCAAGTGCCCACCGGGTTCCTGGGCGAGCTCGCCGACAAGTAGTCTGGTTGTAGGTGTCGTCGTTCATCGTGGCTGCCGGGCAGGGCCGACCGCGACGATATCCTGCCGAACCTGCTCCAGAAGATCGGCGATGTCGCGTCCGCCCAGGTCGAGTGTCCCGATCTGCGGGGCAGCCTGCTGAAGCATGGCTATGACGGCGAGAGAAAGCCGTACCGCTTCGTCCGCGCGGTCAGCCGCCAGGAGCGATTCAATCTGGCCAGCGAGACTGGCGAGCGTCGCTTCGTCGGTGCTCGGCGGGAGGTAGCCGGACAGGCCCGGCGGGTAGGGCGTTTGTGTTCGCAGCTCCTGCAATGCGGTCACGATGGCCGGTTCGTCGCTGAGGCGTTCGAGGAGCCCCATGAGCACATTCAGCCGGGCTACCAGCCGTGGCCGACCGGGGTAACGGTCCAGCCATGCCAGCAGGGCGCGTTGCCCACCGAGGTGAACGATGATCCTCGACAACGCGGCCTCGATCGGGTGGGGAAGCGCCCAGTGGAATGGCAGGATGTTTGCCACCTGCTCCGCGAGGGCCGCCTCTCCCGGCGGGTCCAGGCTGCCGTCAACCAACCTGTCGACCAGCGTCGTATCCAGTCGGAAAGTACTCATTGGCGTTCTTCTCTCCGGCAGTTCCGCCCAATGTTGCGTCAGCCAGTAGAGGAATCTGGATCACGGGACACTAGGCGGCGGACCGTCGCCGGATCCACAGCCATTCATAGTCACCGGACAGTTGGACCACCAGGTCGAAGAACTCCTTGTCGCCGAGGGCCTCGCGGAGGGTGTGGAAGACCGCACGGGCCTGGACGGGCGCCAGGTACGTCGGGATCTTTGCTCGTTCCGCGACCCGGCGGAGGAATTCGTCCACCGGCATGCGGCTCGCCGGACCGGGGCTGGCCGCCTTCGCGCGTTTAAGCACGAGACGCAGGTCGGCGGGCAGCCGCACGCTCATGTGGTCGACGGACCCCTCGGCGACGCGTTCGACCAGCGTCTCGAGCACGGCCTCCGTCGCCCGGCGGGATGCGGCCGAGTCGAGGCCGGCGCGCCTGCTCACCCGGTCAAGGAACGTCTCCATCGACAGAACCTCGGTATCCGGGCCGACCGGGAGAAGTGGGGTGAAGTCCTTGGGCAGCTGGGCCATCAGGTGGGCCAACCGTTTGGCACTGATCGTCCGGGCCAGCATGGTGAACACCGCTTCGGAGTGCCGCCGGGCGGCCGCGATATCCACCCGTTCCCGCTCTGATACCCGGCGGAGAAACTCGTCGACATCGAACCGCTCGGCCGGGCTGTCCGTGAAGAGCATCGGACCCAGTTCCGGCGGCAGGTCATTCACCAGATCGCGAGCCTCTTCCTTGGACAGCCGCTCGGCGAGCGTCTCCAAGGTCGCGCGCGCCGCCTGTACGGCCGCGTCCGGGTCAAGGCCGGCTATTCGCTCCAGGTTCGCAATGAACTGGTCGTAATCCATCTGCATCTCCACGGTGAGGACCTCCCCCGGGCGGCCGATACGACGTCGCGGCGTGTCGCGGCGCTTCGCGGCACCGCCGCCCAATCCCGCGCCGGTGGACACGGCAGACCCGGACTGCCGCGGGCCGGTTTCCGAGAAAGCGCGGATCGGGCCTCCTGCGGCACGTCAGCGGCGTCCACCTCCGCCGGTGGAGGTGACCTCGATGTGCCTGGGCTGGCTCTTCCTGGCCCTGGCGAGAGAACGGTTCGGGGCCGCGGCGCTCGTCACGCCGCGCTCGGTAGTCGGCGAGGTTGTCGCTGAGTGCCATCAGGGATCACTACCCGGCGCCCGCCTGCTGACCGTCTAACTTTCCTTGGCGGTCTGGCGGCGGGCGTCCAGGAGATGGTCGGCGAGCCAGACCAGAGCGGGGCCGTTTGCGTCCAGCCCCGGTAGCAGCCGGATCGCCTCGAAGGCGTCCTCGATGCAGCCGACCAGCAACTGACGTTCGTCCTCGAGGGTGTTTGTGGCGGCAGCCATGATTCTCCCCTTCACAGTGGGTGGTCGGATGCTTCCCCTGCGGGTGTGCCCCGTCCGGCGTCGGCGAACACAGGCCGGCCCGGACAGTCAGCTCGGCCGCGGCCCTGGCCGTCCAGCAGGGCACCGCCGGAGGTGCGGGGGAAACCACACTCCCGCCGCGGCCCTGGCTCAGGAACATCCACCTGTTGCGCAACCCGGGCGGCGGTTTCACCCTGGCTACTGGGACGGTTCGTCCCCAACCATGCCCCGCAGGATTCGGCCTGCCACCAACCCTGACCCCACGAACCGTCCGCTGGGTGGCGATCCGCCGATCTTGGCCAGAAGCCAGAAGGATGTCGAGGTCGGCGAGGATCACGCCCACCGCTCCTGACGGTGGAGGCGGTGATCAGGCGGTGATCCCGCCGGCTCTTTCGGCGAGGGGGAAATCGTGCCGGTAAACGTCGGCAAGTTCGGTGTCTGGACCTCCATCGCGCGATGGCCGGACGACCGGCAGGCAAGGGCGGACGCTGTCGCCGAACTCGACGAACTCGGATACGGCGCAATCTGGCTCGGCGGCGCGACGGCGAGCCTCGAGCTTCCGGAGGCTCTGCTGGATGCCAGCCGCCGGCTGGTCGCGGCAACCGGCATCCTCAACGTCTGGACCGAACCGGCGAAGGTGGTGGCGGACAGCTATGCCCGCGTGTCGAAGTCCCACCCTGACCGGTTGCTGATCGGTGTCGGCGCCGGCCACGCGGCCTTCGTCGGCGAGCGCTACTGGCATCCCTTCCGGGCCGTGGAAAGCTATCTCGACCGGTTGGACCTCCCGCAGTCGCGGGTCCCGCGGGATGCGCGGCTGCTCGCCGCGCTGGGACCGCGGATGCTCAGGCTCGCCGGCGAGCGCACCGCCGGAGCGCACCCGTACCTGGTGACCCCGGAGCACACCTGGCGGGCCCGCGACATTCTCGGCCTCGGCCCGCTGCTCGCGCCGGAACAGAAGGTCGTCCTCACGACCGACGCGACCCAGGCGCGGACGATCGCCCGCCGCGCGCTCGCCGTCTCCCTAGCACTGCCGAACTACACGGAAAACCTGCTCAGGCTCGGATTTGTCGAGGACGACTTCGTCGGCTCGGGCAGCGACCACCTGGTCGACAGCCTGGTTGCGTGGGGGAGCGTCGCTACGATCCGCGGCCGGATCGAGCAGCATCACAACGCGGGTGCCGACCACGTCGCCATCCAGGTACTCACCGCACAGGCAGACGCGCCGCTGCCTACGGCACAGTGGCGTGCCCTCGCGGAGGGCCTGGGTCTGCTGTCCTGACAACCCGCGTCAGGCGCAAGGGACATGGGCGCCGCAGTGAGCAGGGGCACACCGCCCGAGCGGGCATCAGCCCAGAGCGTCGGTGATCGGCGCGTCCGTCCCCATCGTCACGATCAGCTTCCGGTTGGCGAACTCCTTGATGCCGAGGTGGGACAGCTCCCGGCCGTAGCCGGACCGCTTGATGCCGCCGAAGGGCAGTTCCGGCTCGGATGACGTCGGATGGTTAATCCACACCATCCCGCTCTCGATCCGGCTGGCGACTGCACGCGCCCGGGAGATGTCGCTGCTGAACACCGCACCGCCGAGACCGTAAGGCGAGTCGTTCGCCAAGGAGACCGCCTGGTCATCGTCCTGTACCCGATAGACGACTGCGATCGGCCCGAACAGCTCTTCGTGATAGGCGCGCATCTTCGGCGTCACGCCGACGAGGACCGTCGGTTGCACGAACGCTCCGGGGTGGTCGACGTGCCCGCCGCCGACGACCGCGGTCGCTCCCTTGTCCAGCGCGTCGCGGACCTGGTCCACCAGCGTCTGGGCGGCCGGCTCGGAGCACACCGGTGCCAGTGTGGTGGCCTCGTCAACGGGGTCGCCCGGAACCAGTTCGAGCATCCGTTCGGCCAGCGCGGTCACGAACCGGTCGAATACCTCGGATATCACGATCACCCGCTTGGCGCTCACACAGCTTTGCCCCATGTTGTGCAGGCGGCCGATCAGGGCCGCTTCGACGGTGCGGTCGAGGTTGTTGTCGTCGAGCACGATGAACGGGTCGCTGCCGCCCAGCTCGAGGACGCTCTTCTTCACGTTTCGGCCGGCGGTCTCACCGACGCTGACGCCGGCCCGGTCGCTTCCGGTCAGCGATGCGCCCCGAACGACATCAGACTCAATCACCCGGTAGACCTCGCGGCCGGGAATCAGGAGGTTGGTGTACACGCCTCGCGGTGCGCCCGCGTCGGCGAACAGCTGCTCCACGGCCAGCGCCGACTGTGGCGTATTGCTTGCGGGCTTGAGTAGAATGGTGTTCCCCAACACCAGGTTGGGCGCCGCGAACCGGACGGTCTGGTAAACCGGGAAGTTCCAGGGCTGGACGCCAAGGATCACCCCCAGTGGATCATTGATGACAGTGGCCGAACCGTCTCTGAAATCCAGCGGCTCGTCGGCGAGCAGCACGGGGGCCTTGTCGGCGTAGTACTGCAGAATCCGCGCGGAAAGGTCAATCTCGGCGCGGCTGTGCCGGATGAGCTTGCCCATCTCAAGGGTCACCAGGCGGGCCAGGTGCTCGGAGCGATCACGCACCAGCTGCGCGGCTCGACCGACCAGCGCGGCCCGATCGTCAACGCTGGTACCGCGCCAGGACTGGAATGCCTGATGTGCCTCTCGGATCGCGCGGTCGACGTCCTGCTCGCCCATGGGAGGGAATTCGCGAAGTATTTCGTTGTTATATGGGTTGATGCTGGCGATTGGACTATGCCGGACGGCGGTAGACGTAGGCATGGGCTGTTCCCTTCTCGACATTCCGGACACATGCGTTCTTACAGCGAACACCGGGCACAGCTCGGTGTGTATCCTCGGCACGACCTAGCCTGGTTTACCCGGTGGTCTTGGTCGTAGTCCGACAGGACGTAGCCATCCGACGTGTACGGGATCGATGAAGGGGGTAACCCCGGCCAGTATTTTGGGCTTGGAGTCTGATGCGTTCGGTCTGACGCGCGACGGGTGCCCGCCACCGCCGCCCATGTGTACCCTCTGGCCGAGTTTCGGATTGCTGCCGAGATGCGGTGATGGATGTCGCAAACTGCCGAGGTCCGGCAGCGGCACAGTGGCAGGGACCGGCTTTCCCGCTGCCCTGCCTGTCAAGATGATCCCGCGGTGACCCGCTCGACCGGCTGGCCGGCCACTTGGCCGCCTCCCGGACTGACCGGCTCGTCCAGGCCCTCGCCCCGGACGCGGCCGTCGTCCGGCTGCGCCGTGAGTACAACCCTGGCCGAGCTGACCGCCCTGCGCCGCCAACTCCGCCCTGCCACCGGCGCTGGGCAATCCAGCAGGACCCCATCGTTCATGTCGCGCCCCGGAGCGCACGGCCGGCCGGACATCCGTGGTCCGGCCGGCCGACCGCGCGACCGCGGCGATCCACGCCTTCCTCGACGCCGGATCGCTCCCCGCTGCCCTCAACCCGACCCTGGCTGCGATCGACCGTGGTGCGATCCGCGACGGTCTCGCCATTGTCGACCACTGGCTCACTCGGCTCTGCGAGACCGCTGGCGTCGATCCGGTCGCCTACCCGATCCGCCGCCCGGAGCCCGCCACGACTGACAGCGCACCAGGCACCTCCTTTGACCGCGCCGATATCCACCACCTGGCCGGCCGACCGAACGCTGATCTGGCATTGGAGCTGCGCACGCTCCGGGCTGCGGTTGGACTGCCAGAGCACCTACCGGGCCGGACTCGGCCCTCCTCGGCGAGCTACGCACTTCGAGCTCTGACTCACCGATTCACCCGCCTCGGGCTGGGCTTGTTCGGGCGGCGCGGCCGCCCGGAAACGTGACGGCGAACGTGGCGCCGCCATGCTGGTTGCGCTGCTCGACGAGCGAGACGTCGCCTCCGCCGCTGCGCGCCACACGCCTCGCAAGCGAGAGGCCGAGGCCAGAGCCCCCGTTCCCGCTCCAGCCAGGTTCGAACAACGTCTCCACCCACTGGTCTGGCACCCCGGGGCCGCTGTCGGCCACGAGCAGAGCCACGCTTCGGCCGTCGGCCCGCGCACTGACCCAGGCGCGGTCTGAGACCTGGAGTGCGTTGTTCAGGATCGGAGAGACCGCGCGGATTGCGAGTGCCGCGGGAACGTTGATCGAAAGTGCCGGGGACAGGTCGACGTTCAGGTGGCCGCCGGGCATAGGCAGGCCCTCGAGCTCGACCGCCAGGTCGTCTAGCTGCGTACGGTCGCTGTGAAGCGCCTGGCTGTGGCGGCGCGCAAGGTCCAGCAGCACACTGATCGTGTTGGACATCGACGCGCTGGAGTTCTTGATGAGCGCGACGTCCTCGCGCGCTTGGTCGTCCAGATCGGTTCGCAGCGCAAGCAGGTACGCGGCTCCGTGGATGGTGGTCAACGGCGTCCGAAGCTCGTGGGCGAGCTCCGAAGTGAGACGCTGCTCGGCCCTGATGACAGTGACCGCCTTGTCCAGCAGCCCGTCTAGGGTGTTGCCGAGAGCTCGGATCTCGTTGGTCGGGGCTCCGAGTGCAAACCGGCGCTCGAGGTCGTGCTCGCTCCACTCGTCGGCTGTACGCGCCATCTGCGCCACCGGGCTCAGCACCCGCTTGCTGATCCACGCCGCCGAGCCGGCGGCCATGAGGACGAGCAGCGCACCAGCGATGATAGAGACCACCATCGCTACCTGTTCGTTCCGCTCGTATGGAGCTAAGGGCTCGGTGATGATCACCACCCCCTGTAGCTTTGGAGAGGTCATGAATGGCAGGGCCATGATGGCGAAGCGGTCACCGCCTTCGACAATGCGCTTTTTGGTAGCTACGGACAGTCCTTTGAACTCCTCCTGCATCGAGGGCGGAACGGTTCCGGCGACCTGTGACCCCGACTTGTCGTAGACCGCGACGCCCGGGTCGAGCTGGGACCGCGGCACGTTCAGGACGCCGTCGGGCGATGCCGCACTGATGCCGGTCACCAGGGCCCTGGCGTGATCGTTCAGTATCCGCTCCGTGGTGCTGCTCGCGGCGCCTGCGAGGGAGATCTGGACGACGATCACCAGACCGGCGGCGATGGCGCTGGCGAGGACGGCCGTGATCGTGACGAGCTGTGCCCGCAGACTGAGTCGGTCGCGCCACTCCCGCCACCAGGTCACAACCCGTGAAGCCCAGTTCGCCACCGTTCGCCTAGCCATCCATCCGCGTCATCGTGAATCCGACTGCTCGAACCGTCTCGATTCCAGTCGGTGAGTCGATCGACTCGAGTTTGGTCCGCAGGCGGTGGATGAAGGAGTCGACGGTATTGTCGCTGATGATCGCTCCGTCGGGCCATGCCGCGGCGATGACGCTCCTTCTGCGCACCACCTCGTGCGGCCGAGCGATGATCGCCGCCAGCATGCGAAACTCCGTGGGGCTGAGGCGCACTTGTCCCGCCGCGGTCCGGGCCGAGTGCGTGATTGGGTCGAGAACAAGCCCGTCGGCGCTGATGCCGCCGGCAGGTCCACGGCGCGCCAGAACCTCGAGGCGTGCCAGAAGCACCTTGAGGTCGAACGGCTTGGTGACGTAGTCGTCCGCGCCAGCGGCGAAACCAGCAAGATGGTCGTGCGTCGCATCGAGCGCAGTCAGGAAGAGGACGGGAGCGTGCTGCCCGGCTGACTTAAGCGCCTGGACGACATCTCGGCCGTCAGCGTCCGGCAGGCCGATGTCCATTATGATCACGCTGATGTTGTTGTCCGGACTGAACTGGCGGAGCGCCTCACGGCCATCATGGGCGACGACCACCTCGTAGCCAGCCTGGCGCAGCCCCCGGACAAGGATGGTCCGGATGGATTCCTGGTCCTCGCATACCCCGATCGCGATCATCGCTTCCTCCGTCAGTACTGCGCGACCCTTCATGTCCCCGCATGGTGACAAGCAGAACCTGCACGCAACCTTGACGGCGAGCGCCAGGCGGAGATGTGCCGCGCTACGGCGGCGTCGGGCGGGCTGAAGGTCGGTACAGGGTGCGAGCCTCGGCCCGGTAGAGAGCCCCACACGCGAGACCTGCGTAGCTGAACGTCGGGCTCACGATCTGTCCGTGGCGTGAGCCCAGTAGCCGCAGCCCCGGAGCGCACGCACTGATCGTCTGATGGGGTCATCGGCCAGCGGGAGCCGCATCTCGGACGGAGGTTTGTTCAGGATGGTTGCAGGCCCGCGGCGACGTCCGGGACGTCCTCGCCGAGATGTTCCTTCCACTTCTCCCAGCACACTAGCTCACCCAGCTCGGGAGGTCCGCCCATGAGGGACCTCCCCGGCCGCTGCCAGCGGCCGAGCCGGGCCCTCACGATGAGGTGGGAGGGTTCTTGCCTCGTCGCCAGCGTCGCGGGCCGTCCAGCAGCAGCGCCTTGCGATCAGCCGATGCCTGGCCGAGAAAAACGCGGGCACCTCGAACTCATCGGCGAGCCTGGCGGCCACGCCTGCGGCTGCGAGTGCCGTCATCGCCACCCTGACCCACGAACCCGGGCCGACATTCGCACAGGTTGATTGCAGGATCCCTTCGCGATGCTGCCGGACATGACTACCGAACTGCCCCTGGGCCCACCATCCTCCCGGGCGCGCGAGATGCTGAACAAGGTTCCCGAGATCACGATCTGGTTCTGGGTAATCAAGATCCTTTGTACGACCGTCGGCGAGAGCTTCGCCGACTGGATCAACACGACGCTCGGCGTCGGCCTCACCAACACGGCGCTCATCTTCACCGCCGTCCTGGCCGCGGTGCTCTACGTGCAGATGCGACTCCGCCGATACGTGCCGTTGGCCTACTGGCTCACCGTCGTGGTCGTGAGTATCACCGGCACGCTCTACACCGACATCCTCACGGATAGCCGGGGCGTTCCGCTGAAGGTGAGCACCACGGTCTTCGCTGTCCTCCTGGCGATCGTCTTCGGCATCTGGTACGCGCGCGAGCGCACCCTGTCGATCCACAGCATCGCCTCGACGCCCCGCGAGGCGTTCTACTGGCTCGCGGTCCTGGTGACCTTCGCACTCGGTACGGCGGCCGGCGACTGGACCCTCGAGCTCAGCGGCTGGGGCCCTGGCAAGTCGGTCCTGCTCCCGGCCGCCCTCATCGCCACCGTCGTCGTCGCCTGGCGGCTCGGCGGGCAGCCGGTGCTCGCCTTCTGGTTGGCCTATATCCTCACCCGGCCGCTGGGCGCCAACATCGGCGACTGGTTCGCGACCCCGAAGTCCGAGCAGGGACTGGGCCTCGGCACCGCTCTCACCAGTGTGATCTTCCTTGTCGCCATCGGGGCCACCGTCCTCTACCTCACCTGGTCGAAGGCGGACGTCATCCCCGAGTCGGAGGCCCCGGACACCCGCGTCCACGGCTCAGGTCCCAGCCGAGAGCCACTCGCCCTCGGCCTCTACGTCGTGGCTGCGGTCGCGGCCGGGCTCCTGCTCCACCACACCTCGCAGATCCCGCACACGTCTCCGCTCGCCGCGGAGGAGGGCGGCGGATCGGCCTCCAACAACATCCAGCTCACGCCCGCTCAGGCAGTCGCCAACTTCCCAAAGGCCGACGTCGCCAGCTTCAAGACGATCGTCGACGACACGCTCACCAGGTTGGACTCGGGCGACCAGAGCGGTGCCACGGCTCGGATCAAGGATCTCGAGACGGCCTGGGACGACGATCAGTCCAAGCTCAAGCCCATGGACGGCAATGCCTGGACGTTCCTCGACGGTCGGATCGACGACGTCCTGAGCGCACTGCGGGCATCCCACCCTGACCCCGCGACCGAGAAGCAGGTGTTGACCACGCTGTCTACGTCCTTGGGCGGCTGACGAGCCGCACGGTGGATGGTCGTCAAGCCGGCTGCCACACCCTGTCCAGACAGAGGCGTGGCAGCCGGCTTGTTGTGCTGCTTGGCCACGGCCGCTGGTTCGCATGGCGAGGGACAAGCTTGATGTTCTTGCGAACGTTGCAACGCGAGCACGGATAGATTCGCCTTCCGGGGCTTCGCAGCGTCCGTGCACGGGCTTGATGCGGGGGCGCCGCACTTCGGGCACGTGACGAGCCTGGCCCGCTCGACGGTCACCGGATCGGAAGCCGTGCCACCGGCACGCCGGTGCCATTCGTCGACCTGGCGGCGTAGTCGGCCAGCGCCTGCTGGTACCGGCCTTCGTGGACGAGGGAGACGCGGGGCGCGGGTGGTGTGTCCGGCTCCAGCGGTCTCCAGCCCGGATCAAAGGCCGCGAACGACCGCATGCTGACCCAGTCCCAGCAGCGGTGGCTACCGACAGGACTCGACTGCTCCAGAGCCAAAGGAGACTCGAACCACCTGCCCGGCCCGCCGACCTGCAGTTTCGGCGGGCACGAGCACGTCCACAACGTGCGAACCAACCTGTTTCTGCAGGTCAGGCGGTTCGTCACGCTGCGGGGTGGAGGTGAGGGGACTCGAACCCCTGGCCTCCTCCGTGCGAGGGAGCATTTGCGTCCAAGTACGCCTGTTCAATCGATCTCGGGCAAGCCATAAACTGCTGGTCAGACGGTACTTTTCGTGTCGCCTCCTGTCGGATGTTACCGGCGGGTTCGTCCGCGTCCACGGACAAATCACGGACGGATGATCAGTGGGACGGTGGTCGGGATGGGCTACGCGAAGAAGCGGATTGGTAAGGACGGCAAGCCTCGGTACACGGCGTGCTACCTGGATCTGCGTGGCCGGGTGCGGTCGGCAGGGACGTTCACCGGGAAGCGGGACGCGGACCGGGCCTGGCAGCAGGCGGAGGTCAAGCAGCGCGAGGGCCGGGTCGGCGACCCGCGGCGTGGCCGGCGGACGTTCGGTGAGTACGTCCAGGAGACCTGGTTTCCCAACCATGTGATGGAGCCGCGCACCCGCGAGACCTACCGGTACAACCTCGACGCGCACATCCTGCCCTGGTTCACCGGGATGCGGATGGCCGAGATTATGCCGGCGGACGTCCGCGAGTGGGTGACCGACCAGAGCAACCGGGGTCTTGGCCCGAACGTGATCGACAAGAACATGACGATTCTCAGCGCGATCTTCACCACCGCGCTGAACGATCAGATGACGTTCCTGCACGCATGCCGTGGCGTGAAGATCCCCGAAGTTCCGAAGAAGCCGCTACAGATCATCACTCCCGAGCAGTTCGACCTGATCTACGGAAAGCTGAGCGACGCGGTCCTCCAACTCCTCGTCGAGGTCGACATCGAGAGTGGGATGCGCTGGGGCGAGCTGACGGAGCTGCGTCCCCGGGACCTCAACCTCACCACCGGAATCGTCACCGTTAGCCGGGCCGTGGTGGAGCTGAGCCCGAAGGATCACCCGACCGGCGGCCGGTTCCTCGTGCAGGAGTACCCGAAGAACAAGAAGTACCGCCGCTTCAAGATCAGCCGGCAGGTGGTCGACAAGCTCCAGACGTACATCCAGTCGACGGGACTCGGAACAGACGACCTGCTGTTCCCCATGCCGGACCAGGACCTGCCCGCGGTCCAGATCGGGCTGCCGACGGAGCCGGACGAGCCTGCCCTGACCGAGCCGAACGCGAAGGGCAGGCAGTACCGGCACGGCACGATCACCGCGTATTCGATGGCCCCCTGCCGATGCCAGCCCTGCAAGGGTGCATACGCGGCCTATCGAGCGAAGCGACGGGCAGCAGGCAAGGACAACCCACGCAAGCGGCGCCGCCGCGACACCGACGGTCACATCCCCGGCGACTGGTTCCGCAAGCAGGTCTGGCATCCGGCGGTCGAGGCGGCCGGGATCGGCCGACGCGTCCGCGTTCACGATCTCCGGCACGCGCACGCTTCCTGGCTCCTCGCCGGCGGAGCGGACCTCCAAGTCGTGAAGGAGCGCCTCGGCCACGGCTCGATCGCCACCACCCAGCGCTACCTGCACACCCTGCCGACCGCCGACGAGACGGCCCTCAACGCGCTTGATCGCATCCGCGGCCGGAGTACCGCGTAGCGCGACCCACGTCCGGGTGTCCGGCCGGGGCCGGTCCCGGTGGTTGCCGAGCAGGTCGAGGCTGGCGAGGCGGTTCCGGTCGTCTCGTCCGGGCGATGGTCCCCAGAATGTTCCTTGTGCTGGTCAACAGCTCGGGGGCCATCCCGGACACGGTCAGCGGGAACGTCGGATGGTGCGTCGCCGTGGCGGGTGGTGATGACGGCGGTCGGCCGGGGTGCACCACACCAGGCGAACTTCCGTTCCCCGGTAGGAGAACAGCCACAGGGCGCGGTCAGGGGAGGAGAACGACCCGCGGAGTTGCCCGTCGCAGGAAACGACGTGGACCTGGTCGTCGAACTGGAGTCCCCAGGCGACGACCGGATCTTTACGTCGCTCGGGGGTGATCTCGACGAGGGCGAAGAGGCGGGGTGCCAGCCGGGAGACGAACGCCTCCAACATTCCCGCGAGGTCCTGCCCGACCACGATCCGGGCCGGCGTCGTCGGTGCGATGAGGCCGGGGCGGCCCAGTGACTGGTCGTCGGCCGTCATACCCGTGCTCCTGTCGTCCAGGGTTCCGCTGGCCAGGCACCTGCAGGACCGACTCGGTCCGTGAGGGCGTTCATCGGCTTCATGAGGGGGCTCGGGCAGAGTCCGGAGTCGGACAGGGGTTCCAACCGATCTCGGCATAGGGGGTGTTGGTCAGCAGCGCGGGGAGGACGGCCGCGTCCCAGGCGGCCAGCGGCGCCGGTGGCTGTCCCGGCGAGCACCATTGCCTGGTCGGCTGCCGGGTCGGTGTGTCAGTGACGCTGGCGCGGGTGGGCACAGGCTGGCCGATCCAGTGTCCGACGCTGATGACGAGGCCGAGACCGGCCAGACCAGTGACGGACCGGTGGGCGCTGATGTGGGCGAGGAGAAGGTCGCGCTCGGCCACCTCGATCCCGAGGACCTGGCGAACAAACGCGACGGTTTGCCGATAGGGCTGCACCTCGAATGTCAGGACAGTCGACGGCAACGCCCACGTCCCCGTCTCGGTGCGGATGAGCAGCACCCGCCCCGACGAGTCGATCAGTAAGGCATGCGCGGTCATTCGCAGCCGCGGTCGTGGCGTGCTCATCCGAGTGGCACCGCCCGCCTCGAACCTGACGAGGAGATCACCGAGACACCGAGCCCTTCATGATCGCATCCGGGATCGTCACGACGGTTCGGTCTGATCGGCAGACCGCCGACATGGACACGTTGCCGATCATCGAGTTTGCGTAGTCCCTCGACGGCCCGTCTCAGCAGCATCGGATCGTCGATGAAGGTCACTGGAAACGGCGCGTCCGGCACAGCGGTCCGCGTGCGCCTCGCCAGTGATTCCGGCGGCCCGGGGTCCGCCTGCACGAACTGTTCGTGGGGTGTTGGGGAAGGCGCGGTCCGCAGCTCGACCCAGACGACCTTTCCACCGGTCACGGGCCGGTACCAGGACCACTGTGCGCTCAACGCGTCGACCAGAAACAGCCCACGGCCGCTTTCGGCGGTAGGCGTCTGATCCTGCAACGCCGGAGGGCGGACGTCGCGGTCCCAGACCTCGAGGAGGAGCCGTGAGCCCATCCTGCTGATCCGCAGCGAGACGGACGCCATGGCCCTCTCCTGCCTCGGCACCTCTGACGGGTCGAGCGACGCGGCGACGGTCGTCGACGCTCTGACCGCATTGGTGATCAACTCGGAGACGAGCAGGACCGCATTGTCCGTGGTCTCGGGGTCGATGTGCCAGCTCTCAATCGTCTCTCGGGCACGGCTGCGGGCGGCCCGAGCGGCCGTGTCGGACACCGGAAAATGGAAGAGGCGGATGTGCGCGGACCCGGTCGGCGTCATGCGGCAGCCCGGCCGAGGTCCGCAGCGGAACCCTGCTGGTCGTCCCACAGCACTCGGACGTACACGCAACGCTGGTGAACACGCGGCAACCCGGCGGCCGCAGGATCTGGTGGCGGGGACTGGCTGACCTCGCCGGCTCTCCAGGTGGTGGATGAGTTCGTCTCCAAGGATCTTCACCCCGTCCCTTCCCGACCGGATGCCTCCGGTGCCGCGCGCGACCCCATGAGGCGATCGACTCGCTACGATGCGGATGTTGCAGCAACTATGAACGTTGCTGCAACGGCGCGCAAGGGTCGAAAAGGTCCCGCGGGCCTGGCCCGTGTAGCGTCCGATCTGACCGAGATCATGATCGAAAGGGGAGTGGTGATGCCCCGGCGACCACCGTCCGCGCGTGCTCGTGGCCTCGGCGCCGAGTTGCGGGACCTGCGGGCAGGTCATGGACTCACCAGCCGCTCCGTCGCCGCGCAGCTTGGCTGGTCCCCGAGCACCCTGAGCCGACTGGAGAACGGCCTGCGGGGCATCAGCGCCGAGGATGTGGCCGCGCTTCTCGTCGTCTACAAGGTCACGGGCCCAGAGCGCGAGCGGCTGCTGTCCCTCGCCCGCGAAGTTGACCGCCCCGGCTGGTGGGAGACCGGCCTGCCCGGACTACCGAGCCAGCTCCCCGCTTTGATCGGATTCGAGTCGCAGGCCAGGCGGATCGTGGATGTCTCGATGCTGCTGGTTCCGGGCCTGCTTCAGACGGCCGACTACGCCCGTGCGGTCATGGTCGACGGCGGGGTCGCTGCGCACGAGGTCGAAGCCCGCGTGGTCACCCGCCTCGGCCGACAGACCGTGCTCAGCCGATCCGACCCACCCGAACTGCACGTGCTCCTCGACGAGGCGGTGATCCGCAGGCCCGTGAGCAGCGCGGACGTCATGGCCAGCCAACTCCGCCAACTCATCGCCGCCGGTCGTCGCCCCTCGATCACCGTGCAGGTCATCCCGTTCGGGGTCGGCGCGCACCTCGGCGTGCACGGCTCCTATGTCGCCTTCGACTTCGACAAGGCGCCGAGCATCGTCCACCTCGAGCACCTGCGATCCAGCCTCTTCGTCGACGAACCCGCCGACGTCCGGCCCTTCCTACAAGCCGCCGATACGCTGGCAGGACAAGCACTCGACCCCATCAGGTCCGCGGAGTTCCTGACGTCCGCGGCCGACGGCTACGAACGGAGGTGAGCCGCGGTGGACCTCTCCGGAGCCGAGTGGCGCAAGTCGAGCCACAGTGCCACCCAGACCAACTGCGTGGAGATCGCCCGTGTCGCGGACGTCGTGGCCGTCCGTGACTCGAAGGACCCCGACGGCCCGGTACTCGTCTTCACCCCGAGCGAGTGGGCCGCCTTCCTGGCTGGTGCCCGCGACGGCGAGTTCAACCTGTAGCGGGAGTTCAACCTGTAGCGGGCTGACCGCGGCGGCGGGACCGCGCCACCGTGGTGAGAACGAAAGGCGACCTCCTTCGCCGTCGGTATCCATCCCTTCGGCTCTTTGCGGTATCCGTGCTCGGCGCGGCGACGTTGCTCTGCTCCAGTCCCGGGTCCCGGTCGGCTGGGCGGTCCGGCCCCTCGCCGAGGTAGACCGATCGACCGAGAGCCACCCCGGCCTGGCGCAGTCTATACCTGGGCCGCTTGGCATATTCACTTTGGTCGTGCATGATTCTGGAGTCGGCCCGGCTCCCGAAGGAGATCCTGTGAAGATCGACCGTGTCCGCGGCACCTGCAACGACGTCAAGACCTGCCCCACCCTGTACCGGACCGATCGCGGCACCGTGATCGTCCAGGGCTGGAACGTCACCGACGAGGAAGCGCTGGGGCAGCTCGGCGCGCTTCCCTCGGGCGAGTCGGTGGTGGAGATCCCGGCCGAGCTGGTAGCCGAGGTGCTCGGGCGTGTTGAGTGAGTCCGAGCTCGACCCGCTGTTCAACGACGCGCGGTCGGAGTGGTTCCGGCTGGAGGGCCACCACACGTACAGCACGACGGTCGAGCAGCCACGGCTACACGCCTACCTGGCTGGTGAGCCTTACGACCAGGCCAGCGAGCCGACGGCGTGGCTGGCGGAGATCCATGACCGGGTCGCCGGCGGGCTGAGGTTCCGCAAGGTGCGGGTGCTGCAGGGTCCGCTGAGCGCCTACGAGCGCTGGGAATGCGAGTGGTCCTACCCGGCGACCGAGCGGGCCGGGCAGCGCACCTTCGTGCTCGACCTGGCGGAGACTCCCGACCCGCCGGCCCTGCCCGACTACGACTGGTGGATGTTCGACGAGCGGCTCGTCCTGCGGATGCACTACGACGCGGCGGGCAACTTCGTCGGCGGTGAGCTCCTCGACGATCCGATCGCCGCAGCCGCACACGTCTCGTTCCGGGACGCGGCCTTGGCGGCGGCGGTCCCCTTCCCCGCCTACTGGGCCGGGCATCCGCAGTACTGGCGGCGGAACTGGCAGGATTGGCCTGCGTGACGGTCACAGATCCGAGGAACCGCGGCTGAATGGACCCGGAACGCTACGTCGCCGACCGCGAGACCCTCGCTGCCCGCCTGCGTGAGCTCCGTCGGGCGACCGGGCTGACGGGCGTGCAGGCGGCGGCGAGCACCGGCATGTCCCAGCCCAAGATCTCGAAGTTGGAGAACGGCCGGCTGCTGCCGTCCGAACACGATGTCGAGATCCTGCTCGACCTCTACCGGGCCAACGGGCAGGAACGCTCCGCGCTGCTCGCCCTGGCCGCCCGCCTGCATGCCACGCTGGAAAGCAACCGGACGATTCTGCATCGCGGCGCCGCCCGCAAGCAGGCCGAGATCGGCGAGGTCGAGGCGGACGCGACCGTCCTGCGGTACTTCACCCCGGGCGGGATCTCCGGCCTGCTGCAGACCGCCGAGTACATGCGGCGGGTGTTCACGCTTGCGCTGACCGGCGCGGAACTGGCTCGGACGGTCGCCGCCCGCCAGCAGCGTCAGCAGGCGCTGCACGCGCCGGGCAAGCAGTTCACCTTCATCCTGACCGAGGCGGCTCTGCGCTGGCGGTTCTGCCCGGACGACGTCATGGCCGCCCAGGCCGCTCACATCGCCTCGCTGTCGACCCTGAGCAACGTCCGGATCGGCGTGATCCCGCTGACCGCCCGTCCCGGCGACATCCCGCTGCACGGGTACGAGATCTTCGACGAACGCCTGGTCACCATCGGCCTGGAGCACGCCACCGTCGCGGTCACCGACCCCCGCGACATCGCCACCTACCTGCAGCTGTTCGAGGTGATGGCGAACGCCGCCGAGTTCGGCGAGTCGGCGCGGGCCCGGCTGGGCACCATCGCCCGCGACTTTCAGCCGTAACCTCCTTCCCCGGGCTGCCAGGCTGTGGCATGCTGCCTGATATTCACTCCAATATTGAATAGTCGCTGTCCCTGGCGACGGAGGCAGGCGATCCGCACCACGACTGGCCGATCCTCACCACCGACTGGCAGAGAGCAGCTGGATGACTCAGATGGTTGACACGTCCACCGGTCGCGACCGGGCGACGGAGATCCGTAATGCCCTGACGGACAAGCTTCGCGCGGACGGCGTGATTACCTCGCCCGTCGTCGAGCGGGCCTTCCGCACGGTGCCGCGGCACCTGTTCGTCCCCGAGGGCACGCCGCTGGAGGTCTCCTACAACGCCGACGACTCGGTGGCGGTCAAACGCGACCAGGACGGCGTGATCATCTCCTCGGTCAGCGCTCCGTTCATCCAGGCCCAGATGATCGAGCAGGCCGGGCTCGGGCCCGGCATGAGCGTGCTGGAGATCGGCGGCGGTGGCTTCAATGCCGCTCTCCTGGCCGAGGTCGTCGGTCCGAGTGGCCGCGTGGTCAGCGTGGACATCGACTCGGAGGTGACCGACCGGGCCAGCGCTCTGCTGGAGGCGACCGGGTACGGCGGCCGGGTCACGGTTGTGCGGGCCGACGCCGAGGACGGCGTGCCCGACCTCGACGAGAGGGTCGACGCAATTCTTGTGACGGTCGGAGCGTGGGACATCGCGCCGACCTGGCTTGCGCAGTTGTCCGAGGACGGCAGGATCGTCGTTCCGCTGCGGATGAACGGAATCACTCGCTCGATCGGCTTCCGCCGCGAGGGTGACCATCTGGTGAGCACCTCGGCGCAGGTGTGCGGGTTCGTCCCGATGCAGGGATCGGGCGCACATGACGAGCGGGTCTTCCTGCTTCCCGACGCGCAGGGCCGCAACGTCAAGCTGCGATTCGACGGCGACGTGCCGCAGGACATGAGTCTGCTGGACGGAGTCCTGGCGACCGAGCGCGACGAGAGGTGGTCCGGGGTCACGATCAGGCATGGCGTCTCGTTCGCCGACCTGCACCTGTGGTTCGCCAGCTTCCTGCGCGGATTCTGCAAGCTGGCGGTGGATGAGGGAACTGATCTGGCCGCGGAACGCCGGAGCTGGTTCCCCTTCGGGGTCGTGCGCGATGACTCCTTCGCCTACCTGGCGGTGCGCCCGGCCCTGGAAGGCGCCGGAGTCGAGTTCGGCGCGCGCGCCTATGGGGCACGCGGCGAGACCGCCGCCACCGCCATGGTCGAACAGATCCAGGCCTGGGACCGCTGGGCCCGAAGCGGCCCGGCCCCCACCTTCGCCTACTGGCCGACCGGCGCCGACCGCACCCCGATCGGCGAGGGCACGGCGGCGTTGGAGAAGACCCACGGCCTGGTCACGATCTCCTGGCCGACCGCCCGCTGACCATCACCGCAGGCCAGGAAGCACCACCCCAACCCCAGCAACGTGAGGAGTCGCCTCAATGTCGCCAGTGCTTGCGGTCGATCGCCCCGAGTCCACGGACTCCGCGATCGACGACGCGGAGTTCGAGCTCGACATGCGCGTGGTGGAGTCCACCACGCGACTCGTGATCATGATGTGTGACACGAGCGATGGCTGCGGCAGCAGCTGCAGCACCAGCGCCTGCAGCACCGCGTCCAACGACCCGTCCTGACGCGGCGCGCCGCCGCCTGAGTCGCTGGGCGCCGGCGCCGGCGGCGGCTGCGGTCCGGTGCGACGAGATGGGATCGCCATGACCGTGTCCCTGCGCTTCCAGCACACCGGCGCCGTCCTGGTTCGTGCGACCACGGACCCCGGCGACCTCGAGCTGCCGACCTGGCTGAACCTGTCCGACCCTGCCGCGGTCGAGCAGGAAGGCCGGGCATGGTTGGCGAAGATCTGGGTGCGCCCGGAGGTACGCGAGGCGCTACAGCTGGCCAGCACGGCTCTCGCCGCGCGTATCGACCAGCTCCTCGACGAGGGCGCCAGGCCCCACACGGCGAAGGAGATGCGTCGCGCCATCGTCTCGGTGGCGTCCTATCTGCTGCGGTGGCAGCGGCGCGCGACCCCGTTCGGCCTGTTCGCCGGGGTCGGCGCCGCCGCCCTCGGCCCCGCGATGGCCGAGGTGGGGGCGGGGCACCGGGCGGTGGTGCGGGCGGACGCGGAATGGGTCACGACGCTGATCGACCAGCTCGAACGACGCCCGGAGCTGCGCCCCCGGCTGACGGTGGTGGCCGACAACACCCGGACCGTGCGGGATGGCCGGGTCATCGTGCACAGCCGGGCCGAGGTGGGCGCATCATCTCCGGGGCCGCTGCGGGAGTCGTCGGTACGGCTCACCCGGCCCGTCCAGGTCGCGCTGGCTGCGGCCGGCTCGCCGATCCGGCTCGACGCCCTCGCCGCCCGGATGACCACCAGGTTCCCGTCCGCCTCCCCAGGCAAGATCCGCATGGTGCTGGACGGTCTGGTCGACGGGGGCTTCCTGATCACGAGCCTGTGGCCACCGATGACGGCCGTCGACGCCTTGGCCTATCTGATCTGCGCGTTACGTTCGGCCGGGGGAGAGGACCTGGCCGACCTCGGCGCGCTGCTGCACGAACTCGACGACATCAGCGCGCAGCTGGCTTGCCACAACAGCACCTCCAACCTGGAGCAGGCGGCGAAGATCCGGAACGCGGTCATCGGGCAGATGACCGCGCTCGTCCCCGTCGCCGGGCACGCGCTGGCCGCCGACGTGCGGCTCGACGCGCGGATCGCTGTCCCCGAGCGGGTGTTGACCGAGGCTGCGCTCGCGGCCAGCGTGCTGCTGCGGGTGACGACGCAGCCGTTCGGCTCGGCGGCCTGGCTGGACTACCACGCCCGGTTCCGCGCCCGTTACGGTCCCGGCGCGCTGGTGCCGGTCCGGGAGATGGTCGCCGACTCCGGGCTCGGATATCCCACCGGCTATCTCGGTGCGCCCCGGGCCAGGCCCGCCTGGCGGATGCTGACCGAGCGCGACGCCGCCCTGTTGGCGTTGATCCAGCAGGCCACCGTGGACGGGGCCGAGGAGATCGAGCTGACCGACGCAGACATCGAGGCGTTGACCATCGGGGAGCACGCCGACATCGTCCCGCCACAGCGGATCGAACTCGGGGTCGAGGTGCACGCCGTCTCGACCGAGGCGATCGACCGCGGCGATTTCCAGCTGCGCGTCACCGCCGCGCCGCGCGCCCCCACCAGCATGGCCGGACGGTTCGCCCACCTGCTCGACGACGCCGACCGCGCCCGGCTGGCCGCCACGTTCACCGCGGAACCCGAGGCGGGAGCGCCGGACGGGGCGGTGGCGGTGCAGATGTCCTTCCCGCCACGTCGGCCGCACAACGAGAACGTGGTGCGCGTCGCGCCGCTGCTCCCGGACGTCGTCTCGCTGTCGGAGCATCCTGAATCCACCCACCCTGATGTCAGGGTGATCGAGGTCGACGACCTGGCTGTAACGGCCGATGCCGACCAGATGTACCTGGTTCAGCGCTCCACCGGTCGGCGGGTGATCCCGCGGGTTCCCCATGCTCTGGACACGGTTGTGCAGAGCCCACCGCTGGCCCGGTTCCTCGCCGAGGTCGCCGATGCGCGCAGCGCGCGGTTCGGAGGGTTCGACCTTGGCGCGGCCCGCGTCCTGCCCTACGTGCCGCGTATCCGGTACCGGCGTACGGTGCTGGCCGCCGCCCGCTGGATTCTCACCGCCGCGGACCTGCCCGGCCCTCCGGCCGGCGGCGGCGCGCAGGATGCTCTGGGTTCCTGGCGACAACGGTGGCGGGTGCCGGCCCGGATCGTGCTGTGCCACGGTGAGCTGCGCCTGCCCCTCGACCTCGATCAGGAGCTGGACCGGGCCCTGTTACGGGCTCAGGCGGAGCGAGCCGGGCGAGTCGAGCTACAGGAAGCCGGTCCGGCCGGCTGCGAGGGATGGATCGGGCGCCCGGCAGAGCTGCTGATCCCACTGACCGCGATCACCTCGCCCGCCCGGCCGCTACCAGCGACCGCAGCGCCAGGCGCCGTCCTTCGACCAGGTGACTCCGCGGTGCTGCACGCGCAGGTGGTGGGCAACCCCGCGCGGTTCGACGAGATCCTCACCGCTCACCTGCCCAGGTTCCTCGACGACCTCGATGGTCTGGTCCGGTTCTGGTGGGTGCGTCGGCACCGCAACCTGATCCTTCCCGAGTCCGATCAGCATCTCGCCGTGTTCCTGCACCTGGGCAGCCCCGAACAGTACGGACCGGCCGCCGCGAAGGTGGCCGCCTTCGCGTCCGAGCTGGAAGCGCGCGGGCTCCCCTGCCAGCTCACCCTCGCCTCCCACCCGCAGCATCCCGCCCGTTACGGCGACGGCCCGGCGCTCGCTGCGGCCGAGCGCGTGTTCGCCACCGACACCGCAGCCGCCATCGCGCAGATCGCGACGGCGCAGGCCTCCGGGGTTCCCGCGCAGGCGCTGGCCGCGGCGTCGATGGCGCACCTGGCCGCTGCCTTCGCCCCCGAACCGGAATCCGGATGTCGGGCGCTCGTCGCCTGCCTGCGTCAGGAACACGGGCCGCTGGACCGGACGCTGCGCGACCACGCGCTTGGCCTGGCCGAGGCCGACGGACGATATCGAGCCATTCGCACCCTGCCGGGCGGGGATGCGGTCGCGGCGGCCTGGGCCGCCAGGGACACCGCGCTGACCGCCTACCATCGCGCCCTCGCCGAGCAGCGCGATCCGGCAGCCGTGCTTCGCACCCTGCTGCACGAGCACCACGTACGCGCCATCGGCGTCGATCCGACGCACGAGCGGGAGACCGGCCGACTCGCCCGCGCCGCCGCGCTGCGCCGCCTTGCTCGGGCTGGTGCCCGGTGAACCCCGCCGAGGGCACCGGCCTGGTGACGCTCACCGCTGCCGAGGCGACCAGGCAATCCCTGGCCCGGGGCGCGGTGGGGACAGCGCTGCTGCAGGTCGAGCGGGCCCTGGCCGGCTCCGGGGACTGGGAGACGGCTCGGACGACGATCCGGCGGGCGGTGGCCGGGCCGGTCGATGCCGCCGAGCACACCGGCCTGTATTACGGGGCGCCCGCCCTCGCCTTCCTGCTGCACACCGTCTCCGATCAACATCCGCGATACCGCGCGGCCTCCGAGGCGCTGATCGAGCACGTGCTATCCCTGGCCCGTCGGCGTCTGGCGACCGCGGCCGGCAGGATCGAGCGCGGTGAGGCTGCCACGTTCGCCGAGTTCGACGTCTTCTATGGGCTGACGGGGATCGGTGCGCTGCTGTTGCGGTGTAGTCCCGGTAGCGACGTCCTCGCCGAGATCCTGCGGTACGTGATCAGCCTGACCAGGCCACACCGCCAGGACAGCATCGAGCTGCCGGGATGGTGGGTCGCGCACGACCCGGATGAGATCCTGCCGACTCCCGGCGGCCACGCGAACTTCGGTATGGCGCACGGCGCGGCCGGGCTGCTCGCCTTCCTCGCTCTCGCCGCCGCCCGCGGCTGCCTGGTCGACGGCCAACCCGAGGCGATCGCCGTTCTGACCGGCTGGTTCGACCGATGGCGCCAAGACGGCGCGGACGGGCCGTGGTGGCCGCAGTGGATCACCCGGGAGGAGCTGGGGACCGGCCGTCCCGCCCAGCCTCGTCCCGACCGAGGGTCGTGGTGTTACGGGACGGCCGGCATCGCCCGCGCCCAGCAGCTCGCCGCGATCGCCACTGGCGACCCCCGACGCGTCGAAGCGGCAGAGGATGCCCTGGCCGCGAGCCTGACCGACATCCAGCTCGATCGGATCACCGAGCCGGGCCTGTGCCACGGCATGGCCGGGATCTACCAGACCGCCTACCGGGCCGCCCGCGACGCGCAGACCCCCGCCCTCGGCCGCCGGCTTCCCGCGCTGGCCGCCCGGCTGGCCCAGCACGCAGGTCCGTTCGGGGATCAGGACGACAAGGGCGGGTTGCTGACCGGAAGCGCAGGGGTGGCCCTGGCGCTGGAAACCGCCCGGCACACCGGGCCGCCACGTACGGGATGGGACGCATGCCTGCTGATCACCTGATCGTCACGTCCCCGTACGGCCTCGCCGCCGGTGTCCTCGCGGTGCTCGCGGGCGCCGATCTGGAGGTCACCGCGGCCAACAGCGCTCTGGACCCGATTGACCTTGACGAAGCCGTCGAGGTCTTCCAGGCCGCCGGGCTCGCAGCGCTGGAACGATCCGCCGAGCACGCCTGCTACCAGGTGTGTGTCCAGTTTCCCGACTGGTCGGCTGCCGAGGCGGTCGGTGCTACCGGGCTCGGGCCGCGGCTGGACCGACTCCAGGCCGGCGGCGAGATCGAGGGATGGTGGTTCCTGCGCAAGTATCCCTGTTGGCGACTGCGCCTGCCCGGTGCGGACCGCGGCGCCGTCGATCGGGTGCTCGACGAGCTGACCGACACCGGGGTCGTCGCACGCTGGTGGCCGACGGTGTACGAGCCTGAGACCGCCGCTTTCGGCGGGACGGCCGGGATGGACGTCGCCCACGACCTGTTCTGCGCCGATTCCCGCGGCGTGCTCGACTACGTGCGCCATGATGCTCCCGGCCTCGGCCGTCGCGAACTGTCGATCCTGCTGCTCGGCGGCCTCCTCCGCGCCGCAGGACTCGACGTGTTCGAGTGCGGCGACGTCTTCGACCGGGTTGCCCGGCTGCGACCTACACCAGCCGAGGCCGACGCCGCCCGGATCGAACGCCTGGCGCAGAACGTGCGCGCTCTCCTGTCGATCCCTGACCTGTCCACCAGTGAACTGTTCACCTCCGGTGGGCCGGTCGAGCACGCCGCGCCCTGGCTTGCCGCGTTCCAGACCGCCGGCCGCCGGCTCGACGACGCCGCCGCGCGAGGTGGCCTGGACCGTGGGGTCCGGGCGATCATGACCCATGTGCTGATCTTTCACTGGAACCGGTTCGGCCTGTCCGCCGCCAGCCAGGGCATCCTCGCCCGCGCCGCGACCACAGCCCTCCTGCCCCGGAGCTGACCATGAATCCCGCGACGCTGGCCGCCTCCCGCCGCTTCCCCCTCGTCGGCCGTCCCCGGCCCGCCTGCCCCGCTCTCCCCGATCGCGTCAACGAGATCGCGGACATCGCACAGGGCGCGGTGCAGGAAGGCGCGGACGGGCTGGCCGAAGGGGCGCACGCCCTGAACAAAGCCGCGCTGGTGGCGAGCGACTGCGGCATGCCGACTCTGGCCCGCGACCTGTGCTGGCAGCACATCAACATCTACCGCTCCGCCGACCGTCCGCTCACCGTGCTCCAGACCAGGTACATGCTCGAACCCGTCCTCAACCTCGCCCGGCTCCACTTCCGCGCCGGCGCCGACGACCGGGCGCTGCGGCTGCTGACGTCGATGTACCGGGCCGTCACGTCTCACACCGACCTGGTCGTCGACGGCCACGCCCTGCCGTCGACCGGTCTCACCGGCACGCGACACGACCATCACAAGCTGCGCGAATGGGTGTGGCTGCATCTCGTCGGGGACGGAATCCGCGCACTGGCTCTCGCCGGACGGTGGGACGACGCCGTCGCCCATGCGCGCGCTCACCGAGGGATCGGCCTACACCTCATGGAAGGTCGGCAGGCGAAGATCCTGGCTCACTGCCTGAACGGACGCCCAGCGGCGGCGATTACGGCACTGGCCGGCAGCACCCCGGAACAACCATGGGAGCTCCAGGTCGCCTCCTGCCTGAACGTGATGTGCACCGACGGGACTCCGGCCAGCCGGAACATCGACGAGATGATCGAGCACTTCGTCGGACAGGAACCGATGCCCGGCTATGTGGTCTTCCGTGCCCAGCTCGGACTCACCGTCGCCACGCTCGCCAGGACGACCGACCGGGCGGCAGCCAACGGCGTCCTCGCTCAGGTGGCCGACGAAGTGATCAAAGCCGGAGACGGCTACGCCGCCCGCGACGTGCTCCGACATCCAGACACGCGGGCGGCGGACTTGACCAGTGAGCAGGGCAGTGCACTTGTCGACGTGCTGACCTCCTCGGGCCTGGAGGCAGGAAGGTTGCCGGAGCCCCTGCTGCGTTCCCTGCTCAGCTCCGCCCGAACTGCGGCCGAGGCTTTGAACTCGTCGATACCGCTGCGCGACCATCTCGTCGCCGTGGAGGCCAGTCCCAGGCCGGGTGTCCACCTCAACGCGCGGAACTGTGCTCCAGGCCTCCCCGCCGAGCAGCCAGGAGTCGAGGGCGGCGAGACTGACCCAGTCCGGCCTCGAGGATCACGTGGCCATCGACTTGCCGATCTTCCCTGAAGGTTCCTGGCCGCGTCAGCGGCGGAAACCTGATTACCCCCATGTCGCGCGCGGCGATCTCGACCTTCTCAGCAAGACCACAGGCACCGACAAATAGCAGACGATCGAGAAGGCCAAGCGCATCCCTGAGCTCTGCACGGCCCTGCGTCTACACGCACGTACGCTCCTGTCAGCTCCTCGGCACCCGCCACAGCGCCAAAAGAAATCCATGATCAACCGATGTGTCAACGTTCTACGAGCCCCGATATGGATGTTGCTGCCGACTGACCTTGGATCGATCCAGCAAGCGGTCGATACCCTCACGAGCCCCTCTCCGATCCCCTCGGTGAAGGTCGCCGAAGGTGAATCGAGGGCGAGTCACCGTCATAGGACAGTGCCGGCCAACGCCTGCCAGAGGATGATCGCTCGATCATCCCCGGCGGAAGCGAGCAGTACCCGGCCGTCGGGCAGCGCCAGCGTTGCCACCGCGTTGACTGGCTCGGTGTGGCCGGTGAGGGCACCGACTGCGACGGCGGTGACTGGGTTCCACAAGCGCACTGATCCGTCGTCCCCGGCGGAGGCGAGGAGTATCCGGCTGTCAGGCAGCGGTACTGCGGTCAACGCATTCACCCCGGCCGTGTGGCCAGTGAGGATACCGGCCAGGGTGCCGGCGATCGGATCCCACAACCGCACCGACCCGTCGTATCCGGCGGAAGCGAGCAGTACCCGGCCGTCGGGCAGCGCCAGCGTTGCCACCGCGTTGACTGGCTCGGTGTGGCCGGTGAGGGCACCGACTGCGACGGCGGTGACTGGGTTCCACAAGCGCACTGATCCGTCGTCCCCGGCGGAGGCGAGGAGTATCCGGCTGTCAGGCAGCGGTACTGCGGTCAACGCATTCACCCCGGCCGTGTGGCCAGTGAGGGCACCGACAGCGGTGGCGGCGATCGGATCCCACAACCGCACCGAGCCATCGTTACCTGCGGAGGCGAGCAGCGTCCCGCCGCCAGGTAGCGGCACCGCGGCCAGCGTGCGTACCCAACCGGTGTGGCCGGTGAGAATACCGGCAGGAGTGCCCTCGGTCGGATCCCACAACCGCAGAGACCCCTCGGCTCCAGCGGAGGCGAGCAGTATCCCGCCGCCAGGTAGCGGCACCGCGGCCAGCGTGCGCACCCAGTCGGTGTGGCTGCTCAGAGTACCGGTGAGGGTGGCGGTGATCGGATCCCACAGCCGAACCGACCCGTCGGACCCGGCGGAGGCGAGCAGCGTCCCGCCGTCGGGCAGCGGCACGGCCGTCAGGGCGTTCACCCAGTCGGTGTGGCCGGTGAGGGTGCCGGCGGGGGTGCCCTCAATCGGATCCCACAACCGCACCGCTCTGTCGTCCCCGGCGGTAGCGAGCAGCGTCCCGCCGTCGGGTAGCGGCACTGCTGTCACCGCGCGGACACCGGCGGTGTGGCCGGTGAGGGTACCGACAGCGGTGGCGGCGATCGGATCCCACAACCGCACCGAGCCATCGTTACCTGCGGAGGCGAGCAGCGCCCCGTCGTCGGGCAGCGGCACCACCGCCAGGGCGTTCACCCGGCCGGTATGGCCGGTGAGGGTGGCGGTGATCGGATCCCACAGCCGAACCGACCCGTCGGACCCGGCGGAGGCGAGCAGCGTCCCGCCGTCGGGCAGCGGCACGGCCGTCAGGGCGTTCACCCAGTCGGTGTGGCCGGTGAGGGTGCCGGCGGGGGTGCCCTCAATCGGATCCCACAACCGCACCGCTCTGTCGTCCCCGGCGGTAGCGAGCAGCGTCCCGCCGTCGGGTAGCGGCACTGCTGTCACCGCGCGCACCCAGTCGGTGTGGCCGGTAAGAGTGCCGGCAAGGGTGCCGGCGACCGGATCCCACAGCCGCACCGCCTTGTCGGCCCCGGCGGAGGCGAGCAGTGTTCTGCCGTCAGTCAGCGGTACCACGGCCAGCGAGAATCCTCCGACGGTGTGGCCGGTGAGGGTGCCGGCGGGGGTGCCCTCGATCGGATCCCACAACCGTATGGATCCGTCGTCGCCAGCGGAGGCGAGCAGCGTCCTGCCGTCACGCAGCGGTACCACGGCCAGCGCGAACACCCTGGCGGTGTGGCCGGTGAGGGTGCCCGCGGGGGTGCCCTCGATCGGATCCCACAACCGTATGGATCCGTCGTCGCCAGCGGAGGCGAGTAGCGTCCTGCCGTCACGCAGCGGCACTGCCGTCACCGCGCGCACCGTTTTGGTGTGGCCGATGAGGGTGCGGTGGCTGTTACCTGTCCACATGGCCCGGATTGGATGCCAGGTCTCGTCGACGAGGGACGCGGCGCGGTCAGCAAACGTGTCGGCGCGCATCTTGCGGGCAGACACCTCTATCCATCGCAGCCACAATGCGTCATCGTTGTTATGGCCGGCTGCCAGTTCCAGTGCGGCAAGTGCCTTCTTGGCCTCGGCTGTGGTCAGGTGCCGGCGCTGACGCAGCAGGCATGCCACACCAACAAAAAGTCCGAACTGCGGGTCGGTGATGAGCTCGTCGAGTTGGCCGCCGAGCGCGGCATGTTCGGCGAGATACGTCCGGGCGTACCGGCCCGCGACAGCCCAGTCCCGTCGCCCCACCGGACCCGACGGTTCCACCGCCACGGCGATACGACGATGGGCCGCACGAGTCGCTGCAGCCAGATCGTAGGCCAGCTCCCGCAATCCATCGTCGTCGCTGTCGAGCAGGGACGTGCCGTCGCAGAAGTCTCGGAGGCTTTGATGCCGCGGTACGTACAGGTCTGGGTCACCGCCGCGACGGACCGCTAGAAAAGGTTTCAACATTCCTCGAAGGATCGTGCGCGTCATTGCCGGAGGAACATCGGCCCATGCGGCGATCCGCGCCACGGACATAGGCTCTCGGATTGCCGTGACCGTTGTCAGTACCGGTAATCCGGCAGTTTCCCACAGATGGTCACCAAGTTCATCTTGCCAGCGTCGCACGTTTTCTGCATAATACCCCGCTAGGCTCGCTGGCAGCCGGTCCACTCCCTTAGGCGACCGGCCGTGGTCCCGGATCTGATCGAGGATCGATAGAGCGTAGATCCACACTCCGCCGGACCTCTCCACCAAGGTCCGGCAGAACCGGTGAGAATCCATCTGGGCACGATTCAGTGGCTCGGAGAGCAGCGGATCCCGTGCGGTCACCACAGTCAGATAGTCTAGTAGATCCGTCCGGTTCGCCTCACTTTCCACATCGATGCGTTCCACCACCCGGGATCCGGCCGGTATCCGTATCGACTTCGGTCGGGTCGTCGCCACGATCACCGTGCCCGCCGGCAAGTTCGGCGGCAACCCCAACGGGAGCTCACCACCCACCGAGACCGGTGCCTCGTCCAAGCCGTCGATAAGCAGTACCACCGGTACGCCGGGATCGTCTCGGTCCCGCGCTGTGGCCGAGTCGCACAACCGGCCGTGCAACCACCCCGTAGTCCCCGCGCCCTCGGGAAGAACCCCGCCCGGCGCCGCATCTGTCAGCTTCCACCGCGCGATGAGCTGTGCGGCCAGGTTCCGCCGCGCCGTCGCCGAATCTCGCCCCTCTGCCAGCCGGGTGAAATGCGCCGGCCACGCTCGAGTGAATGCCAGATAGGCCGCCAGGGCTGACTTCCCCATCCCCGCCTCGGCCTCGACTAATAGGAATCCACCCCGCCGCCGCTGTACACACAAGGCCAGGAAGGCGTCGATCTTCCCGATCAGCTTTTCCCGACCCCGGAACAAGCCTACTGGGTTAGTCGGCTCCTCGGGATCGACGAGCCGTAGATCACCTGGTAGCGGATCAAGGTCGATCACGGCCTGTCGTAACAACCGGAATGGCCCCTGGAAATATTGCTGAACCGCCGTGCCGTAGTTGATGCCGACAGCCTGCCCGCCACCTGGTGCCGACAGGTCACCTACCTTGATCTGAGCATCGTACTGCGACGCCCGGTCATCGCCCGAAGCCGTCGAGAAATGCTGCGGCGTCTGCGTCACGAGCCAGCACCATCTCGATGTTGGATCATTTGCCCGAAGTTCACTCCCGCAACCTGACCGCCATCTGACGCCGACACGCCACCGATCCGGACGTCCCCGACGCGCGGGCTACCTGACGGCGGCGGAGACGGAGGATCGTCCGGCGGCGGGACAGGATCCGGATCCGTCGTCCGCCACGCCACCCACCCTGTGACCACGCCACCGACGAGCACGGCGACTAGCAGGCACACCCACGCCCACAGTGCATGGCCGCCGAGCTGGCCGCCCGCGGCCCCCGCCGCGCCCGCCATCGCGAATGTGATGCCACCACCGACCGCCGCGACCTGCCGACGTGACATTCCCGCCCCCGTATAACTATCAGGCACACACGCTGACGGCTACGATCGTAACCCCTCACACGAACCCACCGATCTCCCGCACGCTTGCGGAAGCCAACAACACCAGGCCTCACTGGCCGTTGAAGAGTCTCCTGCGGTCCGGTGATCGCCGAGTGGTACTGTTCGCCTCGAAAAACGCCGCCGTCTCGAGATGCGGTAGAGATCGTCTGGGTCATGATCGGATTGCTATATCGGCGGCAACACAGGCCGGTGTAGCTCGCCAAGAGTCCACGGGGAAACACTAAAACTAACTCTCTGACCTGGACGTTCTCCATATCAGCTGATCGGAGGATCGCCAAGTTAGGGTTCAAGTTCTATCGCCCGGCGCCGGTCGGGCAGCTACCTCGGCCGGAGAGTCTCGGCCCAAAAGCCGCGGGAACGCTCGCGGCGCTCCTGTCAGGGTAACCGGCGGGGCTCGCGTGGCCGTTGACAGCGATCAACGGGGTGGGTGACCGGCGCCGCCGAAGAGGTTCACTGACGGACTCTCCCAGCCGGACAGGCGCGAGGTCGCGCCCGGGAAGCCGGTGTCGTCCGACAGTGATTCATCTGTCCGACATCCATCACAGTCTTGCTTTGGCGCCGCCCCAGTCCTCCCGGTCGAGTAGCCACAGCAGCAGGCGGGGGCGGTGAGGCTGGCCCAGCTCAGACGCGGGGGCCACGTGGCCCCCGCGTTTCCGATCTTCCCTGAAGGTTCTCGGCCGCGTCAGCGGCGGGAACCTTCCCATGTGCCTACACGAATCATCTACACGATCGGTGGCGCTCGACGGGTCGGAGTGATCACGATGCCGTTCCGTCGCGTGCTGGACGTCAGCCCTCCCGGGGCGCTGGTGAAGAGATGGCCGCATGCGCATCAGCTGAGGAATCGGGCACGGAGTCGCTGCTGGGGGCACCGGGAGCGCCATTGTCGTCGCCGGAGAGGCTGCCATCCTGGGGCCGCGCCTGCTCGGCCCGCAGCGTATCGAGCTGGGCCCGGAGCCGATCAACCTCGGTATGCAGGCGGGTGTTGTCGGCCGCCAACGAGTCGGCGTGGGCTTCGGCCCGTTCGGCGCGGCCACGAGCATCCGCCCGCGCCTCGGCGGCTGCCTGGCGTTCCGTTGCCAGCACGGCTGCGTGATCGACTCGGAGGTCAGCGAGGGCCTGCGCGTGGTCGCGGTACAGGTCGTGCAGTTGCGCGGCGTGCTCGGCGCGCAACTCGGCCAAGGCGTGTGCGTGGTCGCGTTCGAGGGAACTGACCCGACCCGATGTCTCGGCCTGGACACGGTCGCGGTCGGCCTGCGCTTCGGTGGCCGCGCGGTCGGCATCGTCGGCGCGGTTGGTCGCCTCGACGGCGCGGTGCTCCGCGGCTTCCGCAGCCTCGGCGGCGGAGGCCGCGTCGGTGTCGGCTTCATCGCGGGCACGCAGCGCGGCGCGCAGCTCGTCCTCGGTGTGCCGCAAGGTTTCGCGAGCCTGGCGGGCCTGGTTCTCGGCGGCTTCGGCGCGACCGGTGGCCTCGGCGGTCACTGCCTCGATCCGCCGGAGAACGGTGTCCTCGTCGAGCGCGGCAGCGCGGCGCCCGACGAGGGCCGCCAGCCCCCCAACGTCCCCGGCCAGGACGGCAAGCCGTTCCGCGAGTCCGATGACCGGGGCGTCGGCCAGCCCGAGGCGCGCAAGCAGGTCCTCGGCGGCGCCGTCCTCGCGTTCGCCGTCGGCGTTCGCCCGGCGGCGGGAGTATTGGGCGCGGGCCCGATGCCGCATGCGCTCCGTCTCCCCGGCCCCGGCGTAACGACTCCCCTGACCGGCTGGCTGGCCGCACCCACAGACACACGGGTCCTCTGACTGCTTCTCCACCACAACCTCCGTCCCACAGTGCATCGCTTACGTAGTCTATGTCTACGTAGATTCTACGTCTATGTAGCGATGAGGTTGGGCTCGCTGCGTAGCCGAATGGCAGCTCATGGACGCCGGAACCAGGCGACGTGCTCGTGCCAAATTTCTGCCGCGTATCGAGGACGCTCGTCGTGACCCCCGCGGCGGGGATCGGCCGAAGCCGACCGGCTGGGCCGCAGTGCCGGACGGCGGGTTGAGCCGGCGGCGCGTCCCGCGTTCTCACCTGTCCGGTGGGCACGGCCGACGCCGTTTTCGGCGACGTGGCGGTGCGGGGAACGTTTCCCGGCTCTCCGGTCGACCTTCCCGGAGTTCTTCCCGACAAGGTTCCCCATGGCTGGTCAGCCGCTGATCGCCGGTGACATCCCGAGCCGCCGCCTTCTTGGAGTGGAACGACGGATCGGACCCGCTACCGAGAGACTCTGCGCAGGGCGGATGGCGTCCGCGATGGCCTCGACGATGACCTGTCAGATGTGCGGGACGCGCCGCCGGCCGGGGCTATCCGGGACCGAAAAGGCGGTCTCGACGAGGCGACGGGTTGGAGCGTGACGGATCCCGCCAGGTCAGCGGTGGTGTCCGCTTCCGCTGGCGTGCTCCGCGGCACTCCAGCGAGGTGACGGCACGTCCGGCTCTCCGGAGGGGTTGCCCCATGGGATCAAGCATGTCGCGGGATGAGGTGCTGGCGCTGCCGGCGACGATCGATGTGCCGACTGCCTGCCGTGCGCTGGGCCTGGGTCGGACTCTGGGCTACGAGCTCGCTCGGCGGGGCGAGTTTCCCTGCCCAGTGCTGCGCGTGGGCCGGCGGTACGTGGTGCCCACCGCCGGCGTGCACGCCTTGCTCGGTCTGGGTTCCGCTACCCGGCCGCACGGATCGGCGGCTGTCGACGGCGGGGTCGAGCCGACGCAGGGTGCGTGAGCTTCATGTCTTTGGTGAGCCGGACGGAAAAGCAGCCGACGACATTCAGCGGAATTTCCAATCACCGAGACGGACGGGCCGGCCGGAAATGATACCCGGTGGCCTGGAAGTAGCCCGTTGCTTTCCTTCTTGGTTGAGCGGATAAACGGAGTCGGGTGCATCCCGGGTTTGGGTTGGAGGCCGCGTCCGGTGATTGTCACGGTGAAGGTGCTGGGTTTGCGCGCCGCCGCCGGGACGACGGTGGCGGGCGCGGTGTGGCGAATCGTCGACTACCTGCACGGCGGCACGCCCGGTGAGGCCGCCCGGTTCGCCGCGGTGGGCGGTACGCAGTCGGCCAAGAGTTCCGGCCTGGCGCGCTACTACACGGGCGGGGTCGCGCGGGGTTCGGCGGCTGCGCTGGTCGGCCTGCGGCCGGGAGCCGCTGTGCCGCGCGAGCGCCTCGCCCGGTTGCTCGCTGGTCAGCACGCCACGAGCGGGAGACCGCTCGTGCCGGCGACCGGATCGGCCGGCCGCGCCGCTCACAGCAGGCGCCTTGACGGCGGCCGGGGATCCGGCGAGTGGTTGTCGCTGGCGGAGGCTGCCCGGATCGCCGGTGTCAGCGCACGTTACCTGCGGCGGCTCGCGGCGCGGACCAGCCGCGATGACGCTGGGACCGTCGACGCCGGAGCATCGGACACGGCGGGCCGTCCGGCGGCCGACGACGACGGGACCGACGCTGGGTCGGACCGGGATCGGCTGGCGGCGGCGAAGGACTCCGCCGGCCGGTGGCGGGTGCACCGCGACGAACTCGCCCGCTTCCTCGAGGAACGCGAGCCGCCCACGGTGGTGCTTGGATTCGACGTGACCGCCTCGGCGCCGAAATCAGTGAGCCTGCTCTGGGCATTCGGTGACGATGACCTGCGGCGTGACCTCGCCGAGGCGATGAATGTCGCGGTGGATGCGGCGATCGGCTATCTGGAGCGGCAGGCCGGAGTCGGGCTGGTCGACGGCCATAACCGGCCTGGGGTGGGCCTGGCCGGGGTGTCTTTCCTGCACGACATTTCCCGGGCCGAGGAACCCCATCTGCACATCCACACCGTGCTGGCGAACGCGGTTCCCATCCCGCTCCTCGACGAGGACGGCGAGCCGCTGCGAGATGGCGCCGGACGACCTCGGATGGTGTGGCGGACGGTCGACAGCGAGCTGCTGCACGCACACGTGAAGACCGCCGGCTATGTGGCGGCGGCGGTGCTGCGCCACGAACTGTCGGCCCGTCGGGGGCTGCAGTGGGGACCGGTCCGGAACGGAGTCGCCGAACTGGCCGGGCTGCCGGCGGACCTGCTGGCGGTGTTCTCCTCGCGGCGGGCGCAGATCGACGCGGAACTCGCCGAGCTGGTCGCCAGCGGCGCAACCGACGGCCCGGCTCTACGCGAGGCGGTCCAGAGGGGGACCCGGGCGCCGAAACGGGCGCAGGCCGACGCGGAGATCCGCACCGCCCAGCACGCCCGGCTCGAAGCCGCGGGATGGACGGCGGCGGACGTCCTGGCAGCCGGCGCGCGGACCGACTACCGGCCGACGGCCATCGGCCCCGACGATCTGGCCGAACTCGCCGAGCTGCTCACCGGACCGGACGGACTCACCGCGCGGTCCGCGACCTTCACCGCCCGTGATGTTGCCCAGGCTGTGGCCGCCTGGGGCGTGGACCGGCTCGACGCCACCGACATCGACCGGCTCACCGCCCACATCCTCGCCGATGCCCGGCTGGCCATGGTCGACGAGGACACCCCCCGTCGGCGCCGCGATCCCGAACCCATCTACACCACGCTCGATCTCCTCGACGCCGAGGACAACGTGCTCGCCCTCTGCGAGGCCGGGCGCACCGCCTACGCCGGCCGGGAGCATCGGCTCATCGGACCGGACGAGCTGGAAGCCGCCCTGGCGGGGCACCTCGACCCGCGCCGCGAGTACGGCGCGGGGCACGTCGAGCCGGCGGTGCTGGCTGTTGAGCAGGTGGACGCGGTCCGGGCGCTGCTGACCTCCACCGATCTGGTTCGGGTGCTCGTCGGACCGGCGGGCTCGGGCAAGACCGAGGCGATGCGGCTCCTGGTCGCCGTACTACGGGACGCTGGGCGGACCGTGCTGGGAGCGGCGCACGGCGGCCGGCAGACCGAGGAACTCACCGGCCGGCTTGGCATCGACGGTCGGGTGGTCGCCGGCTGGCTCACCCTCCTCGACCACGCCGACCGGCCGGCAGACATCTGGCCGCCCGGCACGATGCTCATCCTCGACGAGGCCACCCACGTCACCACCCGCAATGCCGCGCGCCTCCTGCGCTACGCGACCGACACCGGCACGGTCATCCTCGCCCTGGGCGACCCCGCCCAGCTCGGCGCGATCGGCCCGGGCGGCTGGTTCGCCCATCTCGCCGCCACCCTGCCCGACGTCGCGACCCTGACCACCGTGCATCGCCAGGCCGGAGCGGGCATGAACGGGGTGCGCGCCGCCCTGGCCGGCCTGCGCGCTGGAGCACCCGACCAGGTGCGCCGCGCCATGGCGCGGCTGGCCGCCGACGGCCGGCTCCACCGCTTCCACGACCGGCCGAGCCTGCTCGCCGCCATCGTCGAGGACTGGCACGACGAACGAAGCACCGTCCGCAGCGCGGCCACCGGCGCGAACCGCGCCAGAGTCGACGCGAACCGCGCCAGAGTCGGCGCGGCATCCGGCGCGGACCACGCGCCGGGGAGGAGCCGGCGCGGCGCTGACCACTCGCGGCACGTCGATCTGCCGCGGATGATGGCGGGCGATCACGGGACGGTCGAGTGGCTCAACCGGGCCGCGCAGCTTCGCCGGATGCAGGCCGGTGAGCTCGACCCGGACCTGTTCCTGGAGGTCGCCGGCCGCCGGTTCCACGTCGGCGACGAGGTCATCACCCTCACCCAGGCCGGCCACACGCTCATCCCCGCCGGCAGACCGGCGTCGGCCTACATCCGCACCGGCACGATCGGGACGGTCCTCGCCATCGACTCCGGGCCGGCTACGGACGACCGGCCGGAGGGCCGGACGCTGACTGTCGACTTCCCCGGCAAGGGCGTCGTGAGCATCGGCTGGGACTACCTCACCCACGTCTTCCCCGACGGTCGCGACGGCGGGCTGACGCACGCCTACGCGATCACGGCGCACAAGGCGCAGGGCAGCACGATGGCCACCGCCCGACCGGTCGTCACTGACCGCACGAGCCGACCCGGCCTGTACGTCATGCTTTCGCGCGCCCGCACCGACCTGGCCGCCTACCTCATCGACAGTGACGAGCTTGCTGCGCCGGGCGACACCGAGGATCTGCTGCCCGTCGTACCCACCCGCGGTGACCCGCTCGACCGGCTCGCCGGCCGCCTGGCCGCCTCCCGGACCGACCGGCTCGTCCAGGCCCTCGACCCGGCCGCGGCGGCCGTCGCCCAGCTGCGCCGTGAGTACACCCTGGCCGAGCTGACCGCCCTGCGCCGCCAACTCCGCCCTGCCACCGGCGGTGGGCAATCCAGCAGGACCCCGTCGTTCAGGTCGCGCCCCGGCGCGCACAACAGCGGTCTCCTCGGCGCGGATGGCGATCCGATCATCGGCGCGGTCAGTGCAGGGCGCGGCGCGGTGGAGGTGGATCGTGGCGCGAACGGCGCGAGACCCGGCGCGAACAGCGCGGGTGACTGGCCCTCGAGGGCGCTTGACGGGGACGGCAAAGAGATCGATCCGGTGGTGCTCGCGCGGGCGGAGCGGTCCGCGGAGGCCGCCGTGGCCGCCGCGTCGCTCGCCGATCCACCGGCCATCCTGCTCGAACGCATCGGACCTCGTCCCGCGGGTGGACCGGTCCGCCGGGCCTGGGACGACGCCGTGGCGAGTCTCGCGATCTACCAGGTGCGCCACGCTGCTCACCTCGAACCGGGAGATCCCGGACCGCCACCGCCCGACGACCACGACGGCGACGTTCGCCACCGCTGGGAGGAACAGCACGACCTCGCCGCCGCTCTCGTCGAGGCATGGGCATCGGCGCTGCACCCCACCGGCCGGCCGGACATCCGTGGTCCGGCGGCCGAACGCGCAACCGCAGCAATCCACGCCTTCCTCGACGCCGGATCGACCCCCGCCGCCCTCAGCCGGGCCCTGGCGGCGATCGACCATGGTGCCATCCGCGACGGTCTCGCCATCGTCGACCATCGGCTCGCCCGGCTCTGCGAGACCGCCGACGTTGACCCGGCTGCCTACGCCGATCCGCCGTCGCCCGGAGCCCGCCACGACTGGCAGCGCACCGTGCACCTCCTCGACCGCGCCGAGATCCACCACCTGGCCAGCCGACCGAACGCTGAGCTGGCCTTCGAGCTACGCACGCTCCGGGCGGCGGGCGGACTACCCGCGTCCACAGAGCCGGACTGGGCTCAGGGCAGACGAGCACGGCTCCTCGGCGCCGCCCTCGGCCTGCAAGCTGACGCCGCGACCCTCCACGCCGAGCTCGGACCGCCCACCGACCCGTCCGGCCACGCGGGCGCAGCTACGCACTTCGAGCTCTGACTCACCGATTCACCCGCCTTGAGCTGGGCTTAGTCGAAGTTGGACAGGGTAGCGCCCGTTGCCGCGCCACACGACGCATCGTGATTTCGAGGTCGAACAAACGTTCCCGCCTTGAACGATTCTGAATTCTCTACTGACACCCGCTATTTGAAAAATGCGCAGTTCAGGCCATCTTTTCGGGCGTGCTGGCCCCAAGCGGGCGCCGCCATGCCCGCCGGAGGGGTCGCGCGGCGGCGGGAACCCCTGGCGTCTCGCGGATCGCGGGTTCGGGCTCGTGCGCGGACCGGATGGAGCGATCCGCGTACAGAAGGGATTAGGCAGGCGAATATGGTCGTTGCTCGCGGATAGTCGCTCAGCCGGGGGGCAGCAGATGCCGTCGTTGATCACGCCGGGCACGCAGGTCGTCGTTCGTGACGAGGAATGGCTGGTCAAGGCGGTCGTGGATACCTCCGCGGACGGCCAGCGAATCGAGGCGATCGGCGTCTCGGAGTTCGTGCGGGAGACCGAGGCGGTCTTCTTCACCGGGATCGACGACGTCGTCCCGCTGGATCCCGCGCAGACCGAGCTGGTCGCGGACGACAGTCCGGGCTTCCGTCGCTCGCGGCTGTGGCTGGAGGCGCTGCTGCGGCGGACGCCGCTTCCGCTGGACGACGCGCGGATCGCGGTCGGGCACCGGGCCCTGCTGGACGACCTGAGCTACCAGCGGCGTCCCGCCGAGCGGGCCCTGTCGAACCTGCGTCCACGCATCCTGGTCGCGGACGCGGTCGGGCTCGGCAAGACGCTGGAGATCGGCATCATCCTCGCCGAGCTGATCAAGCGCGGCCGGGGTGAACGCATCCTGGTCGTCACGCCGCGGGCCATCCTGGAGCAGTTCCAGCGGGAGCTGTGGACCCGCTTCTCGATCCCGCTGGTCCGGCTCGACACCCCGGGTATCCAGCAGGTTCGGCAGAAGCTGCCGGCGTCGCGCAACCCGTTCAGCTACTACCGTCGGGCGATCATCTCGATCGACACATTGAAGAACCCGGACCGCTACAAGCATCACCTGGCCGGTCAGCGCTGGGACGTGGTCGTCATCGACGAGTGCCACAATCTGATCAACCGGGGTACCCAGAACAACGAGGTCGCCCGCCTGCTCGCGAAGCAGGCCGACGCGCTGATCCTCGCCAGCGCCACCCCGCACAACGGCAAGCCGGAGTCATTCGCCGAGCTGATCAACCTGCTGGACCCGACAGCCGTAGCCGATCCGACGGCCTACACCGAGCAGGACATCGCGCATCTCTACGTCCACCGCCACCGCGGCTCGGACGACGTCCGCCTGGAGGTCGCGCACAACTGGAAGAAGCGCGAGCCGACAGACGTGCAGGCGGTGCCGCCGACGGCCGCCGAGGAGGCGGTGCTCGACGAGTTGGCCGCGGTGTGGCTGCGGCCCGAGGGCGGACGGTCGCCCGTGTCGGGCGCGGGCCGGTCGCTGGTGCCCTGGAACCTGTTCAAGGCGTTTCTCTCTTCGACCCCGGCACTGCGGGCGAGCATCGACGCCCGCCGGCGCACGCTGCGCAGCGCCACCGCGACCGACCCGGCGGTGAGTCGCGAGCGAGACGCCCTCGACCGGCTCGACGAGCTGGCCGCGAAGGCGGAGGAGGACGGCTCGTCGAAGCTCGCGGCCCTGGTCGCCCACCTGCGCAAGATCGGGGTCGGGGCCGGTTCACCGACCCGCGCGGTGGTGTTCTCCGAGCGGGTGGACACCCTCGAGTGGCTGCGGGACGAGGTGCCGGGCCGGCTGGGGATCCCGCCGAGCGCGGTCGCGATCATGCACAGCAAGGTGCCGGACAACCTCCTGCAGGACGCCATCGAGGACTTCGCCCTGGCCGGCGGCACGACGCGGCTGCTGCTCGCCGGCGACCTGGCCTCGGAGGGCATCAACCTGCACCGCCAGTGTCACGACCTGATCCATTTTGATCTTCCCTGGAGTCTGATCAGGATCCAGCAGCGCAACGGTCGCATCGACCGGTACATGCAGCTGAGCACCCCGCGGATCGCAGCGCTGGCGATGGCCTCGGACAACCCCGACGTGCTCAGCGACATCCGGGTGCTGACCAAGCTGCTGGCGAAGGAACACGCCGCGTACACGGTGCTCGGCGATGCCGGCTCCCTGCTCGGGGTGCACGACGAGGACATCGAGGAGGACCGGGTCCGGGACGTGCTGCGCAGCCGGGCGGACATCGACACGGTGGTCCCGGATCCCGAGCCGGCGGCGCTCGACCCGTTCGAGCAGCTTCTCGCCTTCGGCGGGACGCACGCGGCCGAGGCGCCGCCGCCGCTTGTCACCGAGCGGACGCTGTTCGACTCGGACGCTGCTTACCTCACCGAGGCGCTCGCCGAGGTGTCCGACGGACCGCCCGAACAGGTCTACGACCTGCGCCACGAGGCGGACACCGGCCTGCTGGCGTTCGCGCCACCGGAGGACCTCAAGCGTCGACTCGACGATCTGCCCGCGGACTACCTGGCGGACCGGGCGGTGACCACCCGGCTGAAGGTGACGACCAGCCGCCGCTTCGCCGATGCCAGCCTCGCCGCCGCCCGGGACGACGACCGGATCGAATGGCCCGAGGTGCAGTACCTCGCCCCGCAGCATCCGGTGCTGGAATGGGTCACCGACCGGGCGCTGGCGCAGCTCGGCCGCAACGAGACGCCGGTGCTCGCCGGCACTGTCGAGACCCCGGTGTTCCTGACCCAGGGCGTCTGGTGCAACGAGCGCGGCCAGCCGGTGATCGTGCACTGGGGTGCGGTCTCCGGGCTGCCGGACGCCCCCGTCGTGGGCGACGCGACCGGCGTGCTGGAGGCCGCCGGCATCCGGGCGGGCACGACCAACTCCGGTCGGGCGAGAGCCTGGATAGCCCAGCTGCAACCCCTGGTACCCGCCGCTTTGGACGCCGGACGGAGGCATCTCGAGGCGCTGCGGGCCGAGCGGGACGGGCGGATCGCGGACCGGATCGCGCAGCAGAAGGCACGTCTCGGCCAGTGGGCGGACCAGGCCGAGCAGCTCACGTTGGAGCTGACCTCCACCGGACGCCAGCGGCTCGCCCGCGAGCGCATCGCAGGTGAGCGTTCCGAGGCCGAGCGCCTGATCGATTCCCTGACCCCGAGCGGCGACCCGTTGGTTCGCGTCGTCGCCGTGATCGTCCCCCTGGAGCGCTGAAGCCGTGTTCGACTCGATCCACAACGTCGGCGAGTTCCTGTCGGACCACTGGCTGGCTTCGGTCTTCCCGGGACAGCTGCGCACCCTCACGAAGGAATGGTCCGAGCGGGACGCGCACGGCAAGCCCAGCCCGCTGCGGGGGCTGGTTGCCGCGTCCGGCCCGTTCGCCAAGGCGAAGGGTCGGCTCCCCGAACCGCGCCAGGACGCCGAGGCCCGCGTCTCGCGGGCGCGGGCGGTGGCGGGCGCGGCCGAGCTGGTCGAGGCGGCCGGGGCGCTGCACGACCTGCTGCTGACGGCGGCCGGCTTCGATGTGAAGCGCCAGGAGCTGACGACCGAGCACGGCGGCCTGGAACTGGCCGTCCCCCTCACCGTCCGCGCCCAGAGCCACAGCGGCGAGGCGCTGCACATCCTGGAGGCCCTTCCGGCGGCCGGCGAGGACGACCTGTTCGACCGCGACGGCGCTGGACGGCTGCTGCGGCCCCTACGGGTGATCCGCAGCGCGGAGAACGTCCAGGAGATCGCCGCGGTCACCGAGGCGCTCTCCACGCTGTTCCTGTCGGCGAGCCCGCCGCGGTACGCGATGGTCGTCGCCGGCGGGTGGCTCCTGCTGACCGATGCCGCACGCTGGAGTGAGGGCCGCTACCTGGTCTTCGACGCCGACACGGCGCTGGCCCGCCGGCAGGACACGGCCAGTGGCGAGCTGGCCTGGCACGCCGGGCTGTGGTCGGCGGACGTCCTGCTCCCCGCCGGGGACGAGCCGGCCTCCCGCCTCGACGGCTACCTCGACGAGTCGGTGAAGCACGCGGTCGGCGTCAGCAAGGACCTGCGGGAGGGCCTGCGCGAGTCCGTCGAGATCCTGGCGAACGAGGTCGTCGCCCAGCGGCGCGCCCAGGGCCTGCCGGTGGAGGACCTCCCGGAGCTGCCGCGGGAACTGGTCGCCCAGAGCCTGCGCTTCCTCTACCGGATCCTGTTCCTGCTGTATGCCGAGGCCCGGCCCGAGCTGGGGGTGCTGCCGGTCGGCGCGCCGGAGTACGGCGCCGGCTACGGCCTGGACCGGCTGCGGGACCTCCTCCAGGTCAAGCTGACCTCCCCGGCCATGCGCGACGGCCGCCACCTGCACGAGTCGCTGAAACTCCTGTTCGGCCTGGTGAACAACGGCCACCGCTACCGCAACGGCGCCGGTGACGACCGGGCCGACGACGGGCTGCGCTTCGAGCCGCTGAAGTCCGACCTGTTCGACCCCGGGCACGCACCCCTCGTCGACACGCTGCCGCTGCGCAACGAGGCGTTGCAGCAGATCCTCGCCCTGCTGCTGCTGTCCAAGGAACGCAAGGGCCGCGACCGCGGCTTCGTCTCCTACGCGCAGCTCGGGATCAACCAGCTCGGCGCCGTCTACGAGGGCCTGATGTCCTACAGCGGTTTCTTCGCTGAGCGGGACATGATCGAGCTGGCCAAGGACGGGGAGCCGGACAAGGGCTCCTGGTTCGTCCCGGCGGAACGCGCCGGCGAGTACGACGAGAAGCATCTCGTGATGCGGGTCGACCCGGTGACCGGCCACCGACGGAAGATCACGCACCGAAAGGGCAGCTTCGTCTTCCGGCTCTCCGGCCGCGACCGCCAGCGCAGCGCCTCCTACTACACCCCCGAGGTGCTGACCCGCTGCGTCGTGAAGCACTCCCTGGCCGAGCTGCTGCCCGACGACGAGGAATGGAAGGCGCAGCGAATCCTCGACCTGACCATCTGCGAACCGGCACTGGGCAGCGGTGCCTTCCTCAACGAGGCGATCAACCAGCTCGCCCGTAAGTACCTGGAGCGGCGTCAGGAGGAGCTGAAGACCTCCATCCCGCCGGACCAGTACGCCGACGAGCTGCAGAAGGTCAAGGCCCACCTCGCGCTGCACCGCTGCTACGGCGTCGACCTGAACCGCACCGCGGTCGAGCTCGCCGAGGTCTCGCTGTGGCTGAACGTGATGCATCCGGGTCTGCAGGGCCCGTGGTTCGGCCTGCACCTGCGGCGCGGCAACTCCCTCGTCGGCGCGCGGCGCGCCACCTACGACTTCACCGCTCTGAACAAGGCGAAGCAGAGCTGGTTGAAGACGCCGCCGACGGAGCGGCATCTCGCCGAGGGCGACATCGAGTTCGGCGAGATCCACCATTTCCTGCTGCCGGCGCACGGCTGGGGGGCGGTCGCCGAGACCAAGCAGGCCAAGGAACTCGCCAAGGACGCCGCCGACGCCCTGAAGCTGTGGTCGAAGGAAATCAAGAAGAAGCCGGCCATCGGTCAGCTCGGCCGGCTGCGAGCCCTGGCCCGCCGGGTCGAGCGGCTGTGGGAGCTGACGATCCGCCGGCTCGAGATCAGCGAACGCGAGGTCGCCCGGCACATCGACGTCTGGCAGGCGGAGCGGCTGCCCGAGACCGCCGGTGCCGTCTCCCGCCAGGAGGTCGAGAGCGCCCTCAACGATCCGGAACGGCCCTATCGGCGGCTGCGCCTGGTAATGGACGCCTGGTGCGCCCTGTGGTTCTGGCCGCTGAACTCGGACGCACCGCCGCCGAGCCTCGACGAATGGATCGCAACCCTCGAGGACCTGCTCGGCACCGAGCCGAAGGCGGCCCGGAAGGCCCAGGGCGACCGCCTCGGCCTGTTCGGCGAGATCGAGTCCTTCGCCGACCTTCAGGACGCGGACGACAACGAGCGAATCATGCACCAGATGAAGCCGGTGCTCCAGACGATGCTCGCCCGCCCCTGGCTCGGAATCGTCCGCGAGATCGCCGACCGCGAAGGCTTCTTCCACTGGGAACTCGACTACGCCCACATCTTCAAGCAAGGCGGCTTCGACCTCCAGGTAGGCAACCCCCCCTGGGTCCGCCCCACCTGGGAAGACGATACGGCTCTAGCCGAGTTCGACCCCTTCTTCAAACTTGAGGATAGGATTCCGGACGCCGTCTTCCGGGACCATCGAAAGGTAGCGCTAGCCTCGCAGCGCCGCACGGCCCGCTATCTGAACGATGTGACATCTTGGGTGGGCCTAACGGAGCATGTCGGCTCGACGGTTGACCATCCAGTCCTCGCCGGTCTTAAGATAAATCTTTATACGAATTTCGTTGAGCGAGTTTGGCGCTCCAGTAGTGCGATTGGCATCTCTGGTCTATTGCATCCTGAAGGGCATTACTCGGATCCTCGAGCGGGCACATTGCGCATGGAGGCGTATCGGCGCCTCCGCCTCCACGCGCAATTCGGCAACAATCTTCTTCTTTTTGCGGAAGTGGACAATAAGGAATCATTTGGAGTAAATATCTATGGTCAACCAAGAGTTGTCGAGTTCCGAAATATTGCGCGAATTGTCCGGCCCGAAATCCTTGACGAATCTCTAGTTCACGACGGCTTTGGGGAAATACCGGGAATACAGTTTCCGCAAGGCGGCTGGGACCTTCGACCTCACTCTTCGCGTATCGTTCGTGTCGACGAGAAGACTCTGCAGATCTGGGGAAGACTTTTTGACCCACCAGGGTCACCTTGGACCGAGGCCCGACTCATGCGGCCTCTCGTGGCCGAGCATCAGGAAATATTGGAGGCTATCTCACGACAACGAGTGCGGCTTGCGGACATCGGATTTAACTGGTCTCTTTGCTGGGATGAAGGTCAAGCAAAGAAGGATGGCTATATAGTTTGGGACACCCATCTACCGGGATCGTGGGATGGCGTAATACTACAAGGGCCTCACTTCACTTCCGCGACGCCACTCGCACGGCAACCCAACTTGAATTGTAGAAGCAACAAAGACTATTCTCCATTTGATTTTGAGGCCCTGGATCGGGAAGTTCTACCCCGCACGAACTATCGGCGCGCATGTGACATTGCAACCTTCCGTCAAGCGATAAGTCTTTGGGATGGCCGACCCTTCACCGATGTTTGGCGTCTAGCCTGGCGGAATATGGTCAGCGCCGACAATGAGCGGTCGCTTCATGCGGCAATCATTCCGCCAGGGCCGACTCATGTTCACGCTGTCCACTCTCTGGCCCTTGAAAGCAAACACAATACGGTGATCAATGCAGGTCTATGGTCTTCATTGCCGTATGACTATCTCGTCAAGGTGAGCGGTATGAGCAAAGTCGCCAAAGAGACGGTTGATCGCTTTCCGCTACCGATCGGCCACCCCGCGAGGCCATGGCTTGCCTCGCGGGCTCTGCGATTGAATTGCCTGACGGCAGACTACGCGCCGTTGTGGGAAGAACTTTATGAGACGGGTTTTGCCGAGGACGGGTGGACGCCGCCGTTTACGGACCGGCCGGCGCTTGGGGTGGCCGAGCGAGAGTGGACGATGGCGACGCCGTTGCGGTTCGACTTTGATCGGCGGGCGGCGCTGGTGGAGATCGACGCGTTGGCGGCGCTGATGCTCGGGCTGACCGCGGAGCAGTTGTGCCTCATGTACCGGGCGCAGTTCGCGGTGCTGCGCAAGTACGAGTACGCGATGTACTTCGACGCCCAGGGTCGCAAGATCGCGAAGGATCACCACGCGATGGGGGTCAAGCAGCAGAAGGACGACTACAAGATCCTGCATGCCTGGGTTGCGGATCGTGGGTTGGACTGTGATGCGCCGCCGGAGTTGGCGGATCGGTATCGGGGGCCGTTCCGGAAGCCGGATCGGGAGGCGGAGATGCGGGCCGCCTACGCCGAGTTCGCGCGGCGGCTCGGGCTCGACCCGGAGACCGGGGCGGAGCTGGCGGAACCACCGGGTGGGGTGAAGTTGGCGGGGACGCCGAGCGGGGCGGTCGAGCGGGCCGGCGCGTGATTCCGTCGTTGCTGGCGGGGGAGACGCGGGCCGGGGTCCTCGAATACCTGACGACGACGTTCGCGCTCGCGGATGACGAGGCCAGGGCGGCGCTGCGGCAGTTCCTGGAGGACCGCGAGCACGGCATCTTCCGCGGCCCGTACCTGCGGCTGCGCACGCCGTTCCGGTCGGTGGATGAGAACTGGCGCTCACCGCTGGGTTGGCTGCCGCGGGACTTCCGGCCGCACATCCACCAGGCCCGGGCGTTCGAGCGGCTGTCCACCGACGGTCACAACGCCCAGCCGACGATCGTCACCACCGGGACCGGCTCGGGGAAGACGGAGTCGTTCCTGATCCCGATCCTCGACCACTGCCGCCGGGCCCGGGAACGCGGCGAGGACGGCATCAAGGCGATCCTGCTGTACCCGATGAACGCCCTGGTCACCGACCAGGCCCGCCGCATCGCCCGCCTACTGCACGACGAGCCGGCACTCACCCGGGTGACCGCCGGCGTTTACATCGGCGGCACGGGAACGCACGCCGCCAGCTCACCGGAGCATCTCGTCGACCGGCGGGACGTGCTGCGGGAACACCCGCCGGACATCCTGCTCACGAACTACAAGATGCTCGACTTCCTCCTGCTGCGCCGCGAGGACGCGACGCTGTGGCAGCGGTCGGCGGCGTCGCTGCGGTTCGTCGTCCTCGACGAGTTCCACACCTACGACGGCGCCCAGGGTACCGATGTGGCGATGCTGTTCCGCCGGCTCGGCGCGACGCTGCGGGTCGCGGAGCCCGGGCGGCCGCTGGGTCGGGTCATCCCGGTGGCGACGTCGGCGACGCTCGGCAGCGGCACCCGGCGCGATGACATGCGTGTCTTCGCCGAGCGGGTGTTCGGCACCCCGTTCGACGCCGACGCGCTGATCGGCGAGGATCGCCTCGACCCCGCCGAGGTCGTCGACCGCATCGACTTCACCCTGCCGGTGCCGAAGCCCGACGAGGTCGTCGCCGTCACCGAACCGGCCGCCGACGAGCCGGCGAGCTGGGCGGAGCTGGCCGCGGTGTTCGCCGGCCACGAGGACAGCGGCGCCGGTGCCCCCGGTGCCCCCGGCGCCCCCGGCGCCCCCGGCCCCTCCGGCCCTGCCGACGGGGGCGGACTCGACCTCACCGACCCGGTGGTGCTCGGCGAGCGGCTCCGGACCCACTTCATCACCCGGGCCGCCCTGCAGGCGCTGTCCGCCACCCCGCTGACCCTGCGGGACGCCGTCGACCGGGTCGCCGAGGCGGGCGTGCTGTCCTGGGGGGTGCGCAAGGCCGAGCGGCCGGACGAGGTCGCGAGCGCGCTGCTGCGTTTCCTCGCGTTGCTCTCCTACGCCCGGGTGCGCGACAGCGCCGGCAACCCGCGGCCGTTGCTGCAGGTCGAGGTGCAGCTGTGGATCCGGGAGATCCGGCGGATGCTGCGGGCCGTCGACACCCGCCCCGAGTTCACCTGGTGGCACGACGGCGCACTGGAGATCGAGCGGACCTGGCTGCCGGCCGCCTACTGCCGGCACTGCGGCCGGTCGGGCTGGCAGGCGGTGGCGCCCGAGGTCGGCAACGTGCTGCGCCGCTCGCCGCTGGAGGTGTGGCAGGCCAGCGTGCGCGACCGGGCCCGGGTGCGAACCCTGCTGCTCGCCCGCGACGGCGAGGCCGACGTCCGCCACCTGGTGACGAGCACGCTGGAGCTGCTGGACACCCCGGACGAGGGCACGATCCCGGTGCTCGCGACCCCGGACGCGGAGGCCGCCGCCGATCAGCGCTGCCCGGCCTGCGGGGCCGACGACGCCGTCCGGTTCCTCGGCTCCAGCGTCGCCACCCTCGTCAGCGTCGCGTTGACCCAGCTCTTCGGCTCGGATCTGGCTGCCAACGCCGAGAAGAAGACGCTGGTCTTCACCGACTCGGTGCAGGACGCCGCGCACCGGGCCGCCTTCATCGAGGGCCGGGCGTTCCAGTTCAACCTGCGGTCGGTGCTGCTGGGGGCGATCGGGGAAGGACCGACGAGCCTGCACGCGGTCGCCCGCGGGCTGGCCGGGGCCCCCGCCGCCGACCTGTACGCGGTCACCCCGCCGGACTTCCCCCGCCGGCTCGGCCTGGAGGGGGAGTGGTTGCACCGGCCGACCGCCACCCTGCGCCGCATCCTGAACAGCCGGCTGGCCTTCCAGGCCCAACTCGAGTTCGGACTGCGCAGCCGGTTGGGCCGCACCCTGGAGCTGACCGGCGCGGTCGCCGTCGACTACGACGTCGACCTCGACAGGCTGGCCCTGCTCACCCGGGCCGTCCACGAGCAGCTGCCGGAGCGGGGCCTGGACGGCCTGCTGCCCGAGCCCGCCGGTTACGTGCCGTGGCTGTGGGGCCTCCTCGACCGGCTGCGGACGGGCGGCGGGATCATGCACGACTCGCTCGTCACCTACGTCAACCGCGACGGTGACCGTTATCCGATCTGGGGCGGCAGCCGCAAGGGGATGCCGAAGTTCCCCCGGGGCATGGCGGCGCCGACGTTCTTCACCTCCGGCTCGGGCGGACGGTGGCGGCAGTTCGCCGCCCTCAACCCGTCCGGGGACACCGCGACCTGGCTCACCGACTGGACCGTGCGCTGCCTCGGCGTGCCGGCCCGGGAGGGAAAGGCCCTGCTGCTGCGGGTCGCCGCGATGCTGGCCGGCGACGAGGTCGGCGTCTGGGCACGGCGGACGACGGGCAGCGGAGCCGTCGTGTACGGCTGGGATCCGGAGCGGATCCTGCTGCTGCCCGTCGAGGACGACGCGCTGGCCGGCGGGCGGGCGCGGATGCGCTGCGGCGTGTGCCGCTACGTCCAGCCCATCGCGCCGCATCGCCGGGCGGTGGTGGACGGCGCGCCCTGCCCGCGGTTCCGCTGCCCGGGGGTGCTGGCGGCCGAGGCCGGCGAGCCGGCCAACTTCTACCGCGGCATGTACCGCTCGGGCCGGGTGCGGCGCATCGTCACCCACGAGCACACCGGCCTGCTCGACCGGGCCCTGCGGGAGGACGTCGAGCGGCGGTTCAAGGCGAACAGCTCACCCATCGACCCGAACATCCTCGCCTGCACGCCGACGCTGGAACTCGGTATCGACATCGGCGACCTGGGCGCGGTCACGCTGGCGTCGCTGCCGCGGACGACCGCGAGCTACCTGCAGCGGGTCGGCCGGGCCGGGCGGGCGACCGGCAACGCGCTCGTCCTCGCCGGGGTGCCCAGCGGGCCCCGGGATCTCTACTATTTCGCCGAGCCGTCGCATCTGCTCGACGGTGAGGTGACCCCGCCCGGCGCCTACCTGAACGCCACCGAGCTGCTCTACCGGCAGTTCTTCGCCTACTGCCTGGACCGCGTCGCCGCCGGCGACCTGGTGCTGCCGAGCCCGCCGCCGAACCTGACCGGCCAGCTCGTCCGGCACGGCCTCGACCCCGGCGGATGGATGCGCCGGCTGCTCGACGCGATCGCCGCCTCGGCCGCGGACCTGGCGGACGGCTTCCTCGACCTGTTCGGCCCGCACCTGGATGCCGCCAGCCGGGACAGCGTCCACCAGTTCGCCGCCGGCGGGGTGGAAGGGATGGTCTCCCGGGCGTTCGGCGACTGGCTCCGGCGCGAACGCGAACTCGGTGACCGTCTGGTCACCCTGCAGCAGGCGATCAACGATCTGGAGCGGCTGGGTCACCTCGACGACGAGCAGAAGGCCGACCGCCGCCGCTGGATCGGGGAGCGCAAGGCCGTCCGGTTCATGCTCGACCGGATGCGCGACACCCCGCTGCTCACCGGCCTGGAACAGATGGGCCTGCTGCCCAACTACACCCTGATCGACGACCGGACCGTCCTCGACGTCTCGCTGTGGTGGACCACCGACGACGGCGAGAAGGAGTACCAGACCGCCGAATACCAGTACGAGCGCGGCAGCATGACCGCCGTCGGGGAGCTCGCGCCCGGCGCAGCCTTCTACGCCCGTGGCCAGCGGATCCGCATCGACGCCGTCGACATCGGACCGCTCGACGAGCCGCTGTGGCAGGCGTGGCGGCTGTGCCCGAACTGCGGGTGGGGCACCTCGGACGCCGACGCGGCCGTCTCCACCTGCCCCCGCTGCGGCGGCAGCGGCGTCGCCGACACCGGCGCGGTGCACCGGATGCTGCCGCTGCGCCGGGTGTC